>JADYZV010000169.1 GCA_020852965.1 Pirellulaceae bacterium
AGCCATGGCCCCATCGTCCTCTTCATCCACCATCCGCATATTTTCAACGCCCCCATCGCCCGCTTGCCGGGCTGGAGCGAAAGTTTTCCGGCTAGAGAGCCATGGCCCCATCGTCCTTTTTATCCACCATCCGCATATTTTCATCGCCCCCATCGTCCGCTTGCCGGGCTGGAGCGAAAGTTTTCCGGCTAGGAAGCCATGCCCCCCATCGTCCTTTTTATCCGCCATCCGCATCCTTTCATCGCCCCCATCGCCCGCTTGCCGGGCTGGAGCGAAAGTTTTCCGGCTAGGAAGCCATGCCCCCCATCGTCCTCTTCATCCACCATCCGCATCCTTTCAACGCCCCCATCGCCCGCCGATCTATCTAAAAAACTTCTTCACCGGTGGGACGAGCCCACAACGGGGTCGGGGAAATCCGAAAGGTGGATGCGCAGCCTGGATTCACCTCAACGTGCGCACGGCATTCAAGTCGTACTCGCTAAAGCTCCCAACATAGAAACCCGATTGCCAAAACGCGCTGCGACGGATGCGATAAGCTGTGTTGTTCATAATGCTCAACGCGATTTCGAGTGGGCTCTCCGAAATGTTGCCTCGCATTCCGATATGCAAGTGATCGAGCAACCAAGAGCGAGCGACCAAGTCGTATTGATGCTTGGCCGCCGTTGCTTCCAGCGCTTCATCTAACATTTCCAATTGCTTTCGTGATTCGATGTGGCCACGACCAGCAACGACGAGAACAACATGCAAGTTGTACCAATAGCGTCCGCTATTCGAGGCCAGCGGTTCCTGAAAACGATCAACATTGCTAACTTTGGTGAATTGGAGCAACATCTGTTCAAATCGAGGATCGACAAATCGCTCCTTCGGAACTTGTTGTGCGATGTATTTTTGCACTTCGTCCGAGTGATTGTCACCAATGGCGCGGAAGCAGACCTTTCGGCTAAACTTTACTGGTGTGCCCGCTTCGCGCAACGCATGTTGCAATCGCCCTTTGACTCGTCCAGTAAAGAAAGTGGGGATGACAGCAGGCGTGACGGAAAACGTAAACTGCACTTGCTGATTGGACCAGTTAACTTCGATGCGCCGTAAACCATCCGCTTGCCACTGCTCGTCGAGCTGAGTTAGGTCTGGGCAGTCACCGAAACAAGTTCCTGCGGTTGGCCAGCCTGTCCACGTGTAATGCAGATGATAGGCCGTGGAGCAGTTTTCAGCAGTATAGAAAGGAGTCGGCATCGCAAAAAGCCTTTCAACGAAAGACCAATCTGAAAACCAATCGATTGCACAGTCGAATGTAGCACGAATCGCACCCCGCCACAATTCTCCACGCCCGCATATCTTCCCGCCCCCATTACCCGCCATCCGCATTCTTTCAACGCCCCCATCGCCCGCTTGCCGGGCTGGAGCGAAAGTTTTCCGGCTAGGAAGCCATGCCCCCCATCGTCCTTTTTATCCACCATCCGCATCCTTTCAACGCCCCCATCGCCCGCCGATCTATCTAAAAAACTTCTTCACCGGTGGGACGAGCCCACGACGGGGGCGGGGAGATGCAAAACGGGGTTGGGAAGACGAAAAACGGGGGCGGGTCACTGCAACAATCGGTCCCATAGCGGGCCAATGCGGTTCCACGAGTAGTAGCTACTCACTCGTCGGGCTGCGCTGCCCATTCGCTGGCAGCGCTGGGGATCGGCAGACATTTCAATCAGCGCGCGAGCTAAACTCTCCGGAGATTCGATCGGGACGACCCGTACCGCCTCGCCACCGCACGATAGCTCCTCGACCGCTTGGCTGCAGCGAGTTGCCAAACAAGTCAGCCCGTGACTCATCGCTTCGAGCAGCGCAACCGGAAACCCCTCGTAGCGACTGGGGAGTACAAAAATGGTTGCAGATCGATAGGCCGGCGCCGTATCGCTCATCCAACCGGCAAAATGGACCCTCGGTAAGCCGGTCGCTTGGCGTTCGAGACTTGATCGCTGTGCGCCGTCGCCGACGATACGTAGATCCCAATCGGGCAATTGAGCGTGCGCCAGCCGCCAAGCATGTAGGAGTTGGTCAATTCCCTTCTCGTGACTCAGGCGTCCAACACTGAGCAGGCTAGAGCGCTTTGAGGTTGGCTCGACGCTCTCGTTCTGGGCTGCGTCAACCGCGTTGGGTATCACGGTCAATCGCGTACGTGGTACCCACTGTGCCAAGTGGTCCGCGATTTCGGACGTCAGCGCGACGCAGCCGGTACAACGCGGGTAAGTCCGCCGCCGCCACCATTCCCAAGCGTGACCGAGGCGTTGTCGCGAAGGGTCGCTGTGCTCAGCGATCCACACGGGAAGTTTGAGTCCGCGCGCAGCCTGAAGCGTGCTAATATTCATCTGATCGCAGAAGCTGAGCACCAGGTCCGGTTGCAACTCGCGCAGTTTTCGACGCAGCGCGCGGATGCGATGCGCATTCGCCCATAGCCCCTGCCATAGATTGGCACTACTGCGCAATAAGCCGAACCCATGCCGCACCACGGCTGGCGGCACGGGTATTTGATCGGTGTCAACGGCCGACCAAGTGATCAGGTGTACGTCATGGCCCGCCGTCGACCAACGCTCGGCCAACCTCGCCAGTACGCGCTCGGCCCCTCCTCCCTGTAGAGCATGAACTGTCAACGCGATGCGCATACTTTAAGTTCCGTCCGGAGCCCGACGCTACCTCTACGGCACGAAGCCAAGCTGGTCTGTTTAACCGCGTAGCGCGCCCGCCTGGGCGATTGGATAGCGCTGCGTCAAACTGCGGCACCAGTTAGGGCGACCAACGTTGCCGCTGGGACTGCATTCTCGGTTGCAATCCACCAGTAGTTCGCGCTGCGTGGTTAAACAATCAATCGCTTCGGCCAGCATAGCGTGCTGCCCAAAACCTCATTCACCGACAAGTTCGAGAGATTTCTCGATCAGTATTTCGCCGGTCATTTCGCCAAGCGAAACGCGCGAGACGTAGTCGTAGCGAGGGAAACTCTTGTAATCGACTTTGGTCAGAATGTAACCGAAGGCATCGTTGGCCAATCCGAACAGCAGATTGTGCTCGCCGTGCATCTTTCGTTTGAGATAAAAGCCGATGTTCGGTAGCGCTTCACCGGGGATGGTCAAGATTTGTGCGTTACCCAGTTCAACGAAATTGATTTGCGCAGTGATCGAACGATTCTCGTTGTGTGGGTAGTTCAGCGGAGAATGCGAGACGACGGCCCACAAGTCATCGCTCTCGACCGGGAACTCGACCTCGATCGCCGTACATTTCAATTGCGGTTGTCGCTGCACTGGAGCGTGGCTCACAATCCGCAAGGCTTCGCTGGCCATGGTCTGGCCGATGCGCAGGCACTCGTCCCACGACCGGCTATCATTCCAGTATCCGCTTCCACCCGCTTTGGGTTCATCGAGACGTCGATTGTCGGCGGTGATCATACCACCTTGGGCGCCATTGACGAAGAGTGCCATGCCGCCAACTTTGGCTTCGATGCTGTCGCAAAGTGGGCCGATGAGATCGGGACTGAGAATGCCCTCATCGGAGCCGAGCACTTCGGGATGTATGGCGTAATTGACCAACGTAGCGATCGCTTTTCCGTCGCTACCCAAAGCTTGGACAACACTCATGCGCCGGTCGTAAAGATCGGGGGCGTAGTAGTTGTAAGCGATCCTGCCTTGGGCTTCATCGGTACCGATTTTCAGCGAGGCGGGTTGCAGGTTATCTAAGGCGGCGTTAATGGCGACTACGGTCTGTTCGCAGACATGGTCGATGTATTTCATGTCACCGGAATGACCACCTTGTCCATCGGGAAAGGCGTAGCAATCGGGAGCGCTATGAGTGTGCGTGGATGCGATAATAATGTTCTCGGCTGGAATGCGCTCGATCTGTTTTCGGATGCGATCACCCAGCACGCGAGGGAATCCGAGCAGATCGAGACTCACGACAGCCACGCGGGTCGAGCCGCTTTGAAAGACGACTGCGCGGGCAGTCAACTTGCCTTGGGACGAAGTGGCTGGGTGGCTAGGCCCCATACCTCCCGAGATCGGCAGCAGCGGCGATGGCGTGATATCGGCCAAGCCGGTGCCAGCCGAGAGACTATCTGCGCTGCGGACTAGTACGTGGGGCGTTAGCAGAAATCCTGCGAGTAATAGCAGAGGTAGATGCACGCGAGATTCTGTCATGGTGAGCTTCCTGGAATTCTCTATTTAGATTTAGGTATTTTCATCATCCGCTGCGCGCTGTAGCAGTTAGGGCAACGCATCGGAACCGTTAGGGCAAAAGTGCTACTTGGATATCAGTTCTAGCGGGGGCAATTCCTTGGTTGTCGCCGTTATTTCGACAGAGAGCGTACTGCGGTCCTTATTGACAAACTTGCCTTTAAGAATGTCTGGAGCGTCTTTGGCGCGTCCCATCGCGATGTCTTCGGTCGAAGGGCGCTTGGCGGGATCGGGCCACGTAACGGTAACTTTGTATTTGCCCGGCGCTATGCCCGGTTCCATGTTCGAGACAAGTGTAAACTGCCCGTTAGCGTCGGCGGAACCAGCCGCTACCTCGCCGCCTGATCCTTCAGGGAAAAATAGAACGGAAGCCCCATTGGCGGGCTTGCCATCGACAGTAATCTTACCCGTGACTTGCACTAGTTTGGATGTTTCGGGGCAACCAACAAACAAAATTAGCGCGAAGCCAACAAAACACAAGCGGTACAAGCTGCCAATCAATCGATTCATGGAAGCGATCACTCCAGTTATTAAACCAGCGAAGCATCTAAGACAAAATTGGTACTCTCGCCAAACAAAGACTGCTTGCCAACAATTAGGCAAGCAGTTTTAGAAAACTCGATACGAATCGTCTGCGGACGAGCGCGCTGGCAAAGTGCGCGAGTTTACTCGGGATTGGCAAACGTTTCGCCACCATCGCGGGACGTGAGGCCTACGAAGGTTATATTGTCCACGCTCTGCGAGAGGAAAGAAACAGAACCGTCTCCCCGAACCATCTGAACGCCACCCGTATGAAACGAGTAAGGGTTGTCGTCATTGAGTACATTGATAACGCTACAGCCCGCCAAGCGCGGATCCAAAATGTTGGCACCGCTAAGTCCACGGATATGTCTCGCTACGTTCCAGTCACCATAGTACGAGTTTAGCACATAAGCGCCCCCCACCGCTGTTTCTGGGACGGGCTTACCACGAAAATACCGTTGTTGCTTACCGGCTTCTTCAATAAAGCAAATCGTATTGGATAGACCATCAGAGACCTCGCCGAATTTGACCGAAAATTTGGTGATTGGATCTGCCGTGCCAAGCATGGCATTGTGCGTATTGGTACTAGGTAGCCCTACGCATGTAGCCAGCGAACTGTGAATGCCGCGCATGGGGACGTAGTCGGTGCGTGGCATCGGATAATCCGTGCCGCTTGGGAATCCGAGCGGTACAAAGTATGCGCCATAACTAGATGGAGCTTCAGGGGAGGAGGGGCAAATAAAGAAGGGGAGCGTGACACGCGCCATGGGATTACCCTGGGCCAACGGAAAAGGGGGCGAAACGTTTACAGGGTCGACTAGCGGCTTCTTGAGGTCCACCAATGACGTTACGTTTCCTGCCTCCAAGAAAGGAAGCAATTGCCCGAGCGCACCAAATGGACGCCGCGCGTCGCCTGTAAGAGCGAACCAAGGGTTGTTGGACGAAGCATACGTGTCCGTCAGCGGAAATTCCTTGGCCCAAGCAGGTATGTACTTGTAAGTCGATTCGTGATTGTGAATCGCCAAGCCCAACTGTTTGAGGTTGTTCGAACACTGCATGCGGCGAGCCGCCTCGCGGGCCGCTTGAACAGCAGGCAAAAGCAATCCAACTAAGATACCGATGATGGCGATGACCACCAGCAGTTCGACCAGTGTAAAACCGATACGACGATTGTAACGCGACATAACTGCTTCCCATTGAAACGTGAACAGACAAGATAGAAAACTCCGCCAGAACTGGCGGTTAACACGTAAGCAAATAGGTTCGAGCCAAACTTGGTTAAGGTGACTCTACCATTCATTGAGAAGCTACCGAGTTCAATAGGCAACTCAAAAAGATGGCTTTCCCTCGTCTTTCACCAGGGACAGCAGCCGGTAGTGGCATAATCCAAAGCCATCGCCAACTGTCACCGTGAAATCGTATTGCCAAACGGGGGACTAAATATTATTAGACCTGTCCGCTGCACGAAATGCAAGCGTATTCGTCCTAGAATTGCGTTAGTATGCTCTAGTGGCAGAATTCACAACAAGCGGGCGATAATGCTGTAAGTCACTGATAGCCTGCAACTTGATTAATAGAGAGGAAGTCGAGTCAGTGGTACTCTTCGGCAAGCTTCCCAGGCAGATAAGTTTCAAGGGTGCCGCACAAACGTTCAATACTCTAAAGCTCGTAAGGCGGCAACGCCGTCGTGTCAGGGGTGATTTCGACTGATAGGGAAGTCTTAGCCTTGGTCGCGTACTTGCCCTTCAGCAGGTCAGGACCTGGTTCGAAAAGCCCCTGCATCAATTGAGCTGGTGTCGGCTTAATCGCTGGATCGGGCCAGGTTATGGTGACTTTGTATTTGCCGGTTCGTACACCCGGCGAATCAGGACCCGAGACCAATTTGAAAGCGCCTTGCGCATCCGCCACACCGGAGGCGGTAGTCAACTCTTCATTCTCCGGGTGCAACAGAATCACCGCGCCCTCCGCCGGCTTGCCCTTGACGGTAACACTGCCTGTCACCGGTACAAGCTTAGGTCCGAAGTTGCAGCCGGCCATCAAGCTGATCGCCGACAAGAGAGCTAGACAACGAATGGTTGGGAATTGACCTGTCAGATTCATCGTATGGGCCGCCTTGAAAAACTTGCGAGCAAGCCTGAGTGTGATTATCGAGAGAACATTCTCTTCGTCCGTGATCACCGCCCGGCGCGTGATCGAATTTCAAATACAATACCGTTTCACCGCGCGATTAGAACTTGAAAACGCAAGTTTACACCCATGGACCGCCGCCGGGAAGTCTCGGGCATCTCGCGATTAAACGATTTAGCGATTTTGAGTTGGTCGACAAATAAGTTACCGCAGATCCACCCCCTCCCGCACCCTGCGCAATAGGAAAAGAGGGGAGTGGTCGGCAGCAGGGGAAATGGTATCAGAAACTAACTTGCTTGCAGACGAGCCCGCATACGAAAAATGGCTGACCAAACCACCGTTTGGCCAACCATGGATATTGCCGATGGAACATCGAGACGAGCCGTCGTTCCGATCCGCTATCACCCGACTTAGGGCGAGTCCTCAAGCTTATTGCGGCACCGAAACGGTCTCGCCGCCATCGCGGGTTACCAGTCCGATCAAAACGGGAGTCGCTATACTCTGGGAAATAAAGTGGACCGAGCCGTCCCCCATGGCGACTTGCACTCCGCCTACGTGGAACGAGTACAAACAATTCACATTGCTCACGTTGATATTCGAGCATCCTCGCTGATTCGGATTGGTGATGTCCGCTCCACTATAGCCTTCCAGCCGACGAGCCGTGTTGTGATCCCCGTAATAGGAATTGAGGGTGAAGCCCCCATCGGCCCAGCCAGTACCAAAGGGCTTGCCGCGGAAGTAGACTTTCTGACGACCGGCCAGTTCACCAAACAGGATGCTATTGGAAAGGCCGTCACTGACCTCCCCAAATTTGATTTTCCAGGCGTTCACCGAATCGCTAGTGCCCAAGACACCCTTGTTTCGCAACTGATCATTGGGAACCAAAGAAATGCAGTCCGCCAACGAATTATGGATACCTTTAATGGGTATGTAATCGGTACGAGGGACGATGAAGGGTGCACCCGAACCGAGTCCCACTGTTTGGAAATAGGGGCCGTAGTCCGAAGGTGGGTCTGCCGGCGTCGAGGGGCAGATGAATGTGGTGATTGGTGCCATTGCCGCCGTCGTCATGGTGCCATAGGGAGGTGGCATGGTTTGAGGATCGATGTAGGAACGCTTGATAGGTATCAAGTTGTAGATATTGTTCTGCTCCATAAAAGGCAGCAGGTGCATGAGTGTCCCGTAAGTGGCCGTCTGTCCATAGGGATTATCCGCATCAGGTACGGGCAAGTCCTTTTCGCAAGCCGGCATGTACTTGTAGGTCGATTCGTGATTATGAATCGCCAATCCCATCTGCTTGAGATTGTTCGAGCACTGCATTCTGCGAGCGGCTTCGCGGGCGGCTTGCACGGCAGGCAGCAACAACCCGACTAAGATACCGATGATGGCGATGACCACCAACAACTCGACCAGTGTAAAGCCGGTCCGACCTTTGTAACGCAACATAACTGATTCCCCTAAAACAGGAACAAACAAAATAGACTACTTTGCCAGAATTGGCGGGTGCGACGTAACTAAATCATTCCCAGCAAAACTCGGCTCCACCCTTCATTAAATACCTAACATGTTCACAAGGCAACTAAAAAGCGGATTCCGCTACGTTTTTCACTAGGGTTAGCGAGAGGAAGCGGCATAACCCGCAACCAATTGCCAGTAGACCTTGCGAAATAGTCTAGTTTTACACACGGCCTAGACCATATTAAACTAGACCCCTGCAGAAAATGCAAGCGTATTCGATCCTATTTGGCGTTAGCACCCTGTTAGCGGGAGAATTCCCAACAGGCGTCAACGATTGCACGCTGGTCCCCTGCGTGGCTCACTCGGCTCGGGACTACCAAACTACGTAGGGTTCGATGGTGGTAGGGCGATCGTGGAGATCGGGAGCGTAATAATTGTACGCAACCACTCAAAGCAAGTGGAAATCCACTCAAAGCAAGTGGAAATCCCAACGGATCGAGGCTAGCGACAGCCATTCGGGGCGTGCCAATTGAAAGACGACCGTCCACGTAGTCAATTTGTCTTGAGAAGATGTGGTAGGAGAGCCGACGGCGGAGCGTCGGGCCACATTGACAAAGAAATACCGACGGCGGAGCGTCGGGCCACAATTACAGATAGAGCGACGGCGGAGCGTCGGGCCACATTGGAAATGCAAATCCGACGGCGGAGCGTCGGGCCACATTAGGCGACCGCTATTTGATCGAAAGCTCAAACGGCGGAATTTCAGTTGTCGATGCTAATATTTCAGCGGAAAGCTTGGTTTTCGTAGGATCGGCATATTTGGACTTGAACAAGTCAGGCGGGTCCTTCTGACTCAGCGAGAACGCTTTTGAATCGTTGGCCGAATTATCCGGCCAAGTCATCGTTACTTTGTATTTCCCAGGCTTGACGCCAGGTTCCATATTGGTGATCAAGGTATATTGGCCCGTACCATCGACCACGCCCGCAGCGATATTGCTAGGCTCGCCAGGCGGCGCGGGAAAAAATACCACAGAAGCCCCCTCTGCCGGCTTACCATCTACCATCAGCTTTCCAGTCACTTGCACCAGGCCGGATGAACCTTTAGTGCATCCGATCGAACAAAAACAAAGTGATAGTGCTACGAGGCTTAGATGCCAAGTCTTGACGGAACAGCGAAGCATTAGGGGGCTCTTATTCAAAAGTTAGTCTTGCGATCGAACAATACTACTCAGGGTTGGCGAACGTCTCGCCACCGTCGCGCGTCGCCATGGCATAGAATGTACTCGTAGCAACGTTTTGTGACAAAAAGGAAACCGATCCATCGCCACGACAAATCTGGACCCCTCCAGTGTGGAATGAGTAGGGGTTGTCTTCGTTCCAAACATTTATCACTGAACAGCCTGCGCCTGTGGGATTCGTCACCAGCGCGCCGCTCAACCCACGGATCTGCCTGGAGATATTCCAGTCACCGTAGAACGAATTAAGGCCGTACCCGCCGTCAGTGTAGGAAGTCCCCGGCGTCGGCTTACCAGCGAAATACAATTTCTGCTTTCCTGCGCCCTCGATGAAGCAAATCGTATTGGACAAGCCATCGGACACTTCACCAAACTTGACGGTGAATTTGGTTTTCGGGTCGGGGGTGCCCAGCATCGTATTGTAGGTCGTCGTGTTCGGCAAGCCAACGCATACTGCCAGCGATCCGCGCAACGCAGCCATGCACGTGTAGTCTGAGCGAGGCGTCTCGTATGCCGTGTTTGCTGGGAAGCCGAGTGGTACAAAGTAGGGCCCATAGTCACTTTTTGACACGGGTGCCGATGGACACAGGAAAAATGGAAGCGTGGTAAACAACGCGGGCGAATTGGTTGCACCAGGAAATGGTGGAACCGAGTTTTTTGGGTCGAGCAGGGCCTTCTTCAAGTCCACTAGGCTGGAAACATTTCCTGCCTCTAAGTAAGGAAGCAACTGGCCGAATGCGCCATACGGTTTCCGCGCGTCTCCGGTCAGGGTAAAGAATGGATTGCCCGTCGACGCGTACGTGTCGGTTAGCAAGAACTCCTTTTCGGTCGCCGGTATGTACTTGTAGGTCGATTCATGGTTGTGAATCGCCAAGCCTAATTGCTTGAGATTGTTCGAACACTGCATTCTGCGAGCGGCTTCGCGGGCAGCTTGCACCGCAGGCAGCAGCAATCCGACTAAGATGCCGATGATGGCGATAACCACCAACAGCTCAACCAGCGTAAAGCCGACCCGACCCTTGTAACGCAACATAACTGATCCCTATTAAAAGTGAACAAACAAGAAAGATATGGAACTTTGCCAGAAGCGGCGGTTAACACGTAAACCATTCGTTTCGAAGCAAGCTTGGCTCCAGCTATCATTAAAAGCCAAATTGACTTAAAAGCAAATCAATCCGTGCCTAGATTCTCTAGTTTATGCTAGAGATAGCGATGGCTGGCGGCATAGTCCGCACCAAGCGGCTGTGATCTATCGCAAAATCGTCTAGCGATTTGCACAACCTAGACTATTATTAAACTACCGCACACGAAAAAATGCAATTACTATTCGTGTTAAAATCGACGCTTCCCGCTGAATAGTACGTTCATTACGGTTTATTAAGGCGCATTGCGCGTTCAAGGTGCGGGTTTCGCCTACATTTCGATTTTGTGGCACATTGGCCCGAAATCAACAGTGCACGCACTAGCGCGCCCGAGCCAAAACCTCACTCTTCGTCAAACGGTTCAGAAAAACGTACCGCACGCAAAGACAGCAGAGCTCGCAAAGAATCCGCCGTGAAATACTTTGCGCCCTAGCGTGAGATGATTCTTCGGGAAAACCTTCCGTTTGTTTCGATTGACGTTAATCGCTATGGTGGTGTTCGGCGAAAAGTGCCTTACAGTTATTGCGGTATCGTTCACAGATCCTGATGGCCAATGGGCCGAAGTAATTTAAGCTGAATACCAAATATGACTGTTCGCACTCGTTTTGCTCCCAGCCCGACCGGCTATCTTCATATCGGCGGCGTCCGCACCGCCCTGTTCAATTGGTTGCTGGCGAAACAGGCCGGTGGGCAATTCATTCTGCGGATCGACGACACCGACGCCCAACGCAATGTGGCCGAGGCGCTGGCACCGATTCTCGCCGGTTTCGAGTGGTTGGGGCTCGACTGGGATGAGGGGCCAACCAGCGATGGTAGCGGCTCGACCGGCCCGTACGGCCCATACTTTCAATCGCAACGTGGAGAGCTGTATCGACAGGCGGCTGCCCGATTGCTGGCTAGCGGTCATGCTTATCGCGACTATGCCACTCCCGATGAGCTTCAAGCTCAGCGCGATGCAGCCAAAGAGGCTGGCCGCACCTTTGTCTACGATCGTCGCTGGATGGCCGAGGACGATGCTCAGGCCGCTGCCTTTCAAGCCGAAGGACGCTCGGGCGTCGTGCGACTGAAAATTCCGCGTGAAGGAACGTGTACGTTTCAAGACGAAATACGGGGACAAGTCGAGTTCAGTTGGGCGGAAGAACAAGACCACGTCATTCAACGCGACGACGGCTCGTGCCTGTATCACCTGGCGAGTGTCGTCGACGACTACGAGATGAAGATCACGCACGTGGTGCGTGCCATCGAGCACTTGAGCAATACGCCTCGACAAGTTTTCATCGCGCAGTCGCTGGGCTATCCGCTGCCGATCTACGCCCACTTGCCCTTCGTTGCCGAGCCAGGCGGACCAGCCAAGTTAAGCAAGCGCAAGCTCGACAAGTACCTCAAGCAGAAGGACTTTGCCAGCTTGTTTGCCGTCGGTCAAACTTTAGCGCAGCGAACAGGTATTACCGTTGACCAGGAGACGTTCAATCCCGTCATCGTAGGCTTCTATCGCGAGCTTGGCTTTTTGCCCGATGCCCTGTTGAACTATTTGTTGCTGCTCGGTTGGTCGCTGGATGAAAGCACGGAGGACTTTACACGGCAGCAAATGATCGAATCGTTCTCGCTCGCTCGCGTGACCAAAGCTCCGGCTAGTTTCGACCCACAAAAGCTGGTTGCCTTTCAAGCGCGTTGGATGCATCGCTTGCCGCTCGAACAGAAAGTGGCGATGTGTTGGCCGTACCTGGCATCCGCCGGCTGTGTCGATGACGCACAAGACACAAGCAAGTCACCTCACTACACTCGGGTGCAACAAATCATCACGGCTGCCGACGATCGCATCAAGCTCGCCGGAGATATCCTCGAGTTCGATGACTTCTTCGTGGCCGATGGCGATTTGCCATACGACGCGGCCGCCTTCGACAAACGTTTGAAGCAAGATCCAGTGGCTGCCGATCTATTGCGACAATTCCGCGAGCAGTTGTCGGAGCTCGCTGAATTCACGGCCGCCAGCACGGAAGCTTGCCTGAAGCAATTCGTCGAGTCGCAGGGGATCAAGTTCAACCAGATCATCCATGCGCTGCGAGTATCGGTTACCGGCAAAGCGGTAGGCTTTGGCATGTTCGATACTTTGGCCATCCTTGGTCAGTCGAGTTCACTTGCCCGCATCGACCGCGCGCTATCGCTGATGTAGTGGAGTGCGAGGTTGCCGTGGATCGTACCGCAAGCGTTAGAATTCGCGATTGGTATCGAAGACTTCGGCGGTATCGAGCGAGAATCCAGGGAGCAAAACAGAGCGAGCGGCCTGTCCGAGCGCGTAGCAACCCGTCTCTTGGTAAGTAGAACTGTTCTCTGAGGCAGACAGACGCAAAACTCGAATGGTTGTATCGCGAGGATCGACGATCCAGTATTCAGGTATACCAGCCTTAGCATACTCTTCACGCTTGAGAACTAAATCTCGTTGTGGGTCGTCGTCGCTGACAACTTCCATCACCAGGTCGGCTCGCTCCCAAAATGACTTCCCTCGGCGATCGCGATTCTCTGCCAGCATAAATACGACATCTGGCTCTCGCATTTTCCCGCTCCACAAACGAACTCGCAGCGGTGCGGCAAGTGTCAGTCCCAGCCGATGTTGTTCGGCATAGCTTTGCAGACGTCGGTAGAGAAAGAGTGCGATGATTTGGTGCCATTCGCTAGGAATCGGCAACACCTCCAGCTTTCCGTCGCTTAGTTCTACCAGTCGCGGAGTTGCCAAACGCAAGTATTGCTCCTCGGACCACTCACCTTGTAAAGGAAAGAACTCGGCGATCTCCCACACAGGCGTCCCTAATTCGTTGGTAGAGCTCAATCGTTCCATAGTGGCACGCTGCAAAAAGGGGGGGGGTACGTCAATTGGGAGCAGAAAACAGTCTACTATGGAATTGGTATCTGGGTCAAACAATGTGCGCGGGCTCTGCAATCGTTTAGCCCGGATTATTCATATGCAACGGCTAGTATGTGCTCGCGAAAAAGTTTTGTAGTTTGCGCATCGTTCACCGGGCTTCGTAGACCCCCGCGAGCTCGTCTCGCTGGTGAATCAGTTTTGTAGTTAGCGAGTCCTCTGCAAAGCCAGTCTTCCTTTCCGCCATTTCTACCCGAAAAACTTTGGCACACGCCCGGCAAGCGGGCATGGGGCCACAGGATAACGAGAGCGGGCATGGGGCCACACGATAACGAGAGCGCCCTGCGGCTGATGAATAATCCGGGTGTAACGCCGAGACGTAGTCTGCCTCCCTGCGCTGGGTCAACTCTCCAGAGCTGCTGGCACCAATCCATTGGTGACATCACCCATGATCCACCGACTACTACGGTTTGGCGTTAAACAATTCGCGGTGACATTAGCGCAGTGGTTCGAGCCCTAACAAGCGACGGAGCAAGCCGATTTGCCCGGCGTGCAGGGCTTCGTGGATGGGACAGAAGAGCAGGGCACCGAACTTGATCGGATAGGCCGCGTAGGGCATGTCGATCGGCTCGCGCAGGCTCTCAGCGGTCAAGGTCGGCAGTTCCGCTTGCGCCACCGCGTCGATGGCCGCCAACCGCGCGAGTAACTCTTCCGGCACCGGTTGTCCCTCGGCAGATTTCGCGGGGACGGAGCCGCGACCAAACTGCTTTCGCAACCAGCCGGGCATGAGTTCCAAATCTCCCGGGGCGCGGCCGCGTTGTCGAAAGAGCATCAAACCGTATTGCGAGACCGCCAGATGGCCAACTTGCCAAGCCACGTGCGTGGTCGCACCGCTTGGCTGCTGATACCACAGCTCGAGTGGAATCGAGTCGAAGAGTTGCCGAGTGTACTGCCGCGCCCAGCGCATTTGCTGGAGCACTTGATCGCGTCCGCGCAGCAGATCGCTGTCGGAGAGTTGATCGGGAGAAATGGATTCAAAAAAAGTTTCCATGGGGGAACCTTGACGGAAAACGGTTTTCACTGGACGATGCTTGCCATGCAAAAAACCAAAGCCAGCATCTACGACTTCCCCACATACTACGACTTAGTCTTTGGCAGCGACACCGCCGCCGAGATGCAGTTCTTGGAAAAGTGTTTCCAGCGATTTGTGGATGGTAAAGTCCGCAGAGTGTTCGAGCCTGCCTGCGGGACGGGGCGGTTGATTTATCGCATGGGGCGGGCTGCAAGGGAAGGCGGCGGATTGGAAGTCGGTGGACTCGATCTGAACGAAAAAGCGATCGTGTACTGCAACCGGCGATTAGAGCGACTGTGTATCAAGGGGCGGGCTTTCGTTGGAGACATGAGCGACTTTACGGTCAAGCGTCCCTACGATGCGGCCTTCAACACGATCAACAGCTTCCGGCACTTGCAGAGTGAAGATTCCGCGCGCGGACACTTGGAAGCGATGGCCGGTGCGGTGCGCGCCGGTGGTATCTACGCGCTGGGACTCCACTTGACTCCCACTCGAGGCGAAACGACCGATCACGAGAGTTGGTCGGCGCGGCGTGGCCAACTGTCCATCAATACTTACATGTGGCCCATAGAAAAGAACGCAAAAAAACGATTAGAGAAATTTGGTATCCGCTTTGACGTCTACAAACCGACTCAGTCGCTGAGGATCGAAGACGCCTTGGAACTGCGTTCCTATACCGCCAAGCAATTTCAGCAGTTGCTCGATTCGGTCGATCCCCTGTGGGAAATCTGCCAATGGTACGACTTTGGCTACGATGCAGACAAGCCGATCAAGGTCTCGTCGACCACCGAAGACGTGGTCGTGATTCTCAAACGCCGTGGATAAACTCGGTAGCATGTTGGTTCGGTAGCACGCTGGTCTCCAACGTGACTCTCGATGGGGGACCACCGAGCTACGTTCTACTACGTTAGTGGTTTTGACTTCTTGGTGGTTAGCCAAATAACCAGACCGATTGCGGCGAAGCCGATGGCGATACCGCCGGCAATTTGGGCAAATTGGACACGTTGCTCAGCATACAGTTGAGCCCAATAGAAGTTCGGGTACATTTTTTCGCGCAATCCGACTTGGCCGAAGGCATCCCACACGGAACTGAGCGCATAGGGGTCAAGTGTGTCAAACCCTTTGTTGCCATTTTCGAGTTCCATCTCAACGGTGTACGAGGTATCAACCGCCCAGCGTTGGAGGGAGAACCATCCGCAGGCGACAGAGGCGATCAGGCAGCCGGCCATCGCCAGGGCCATGGTAATGCCGCGCCAGCCTTGCCAACCGCCGGGGGATGCCGTCCGAGCCCCTCTATTGGCTGCCGTGCTGGGTTGCCGACTGGTGATGGCGTCAGCCTCTTGCGGGGCTGCATCCGCTAAGGGGAGATCGGATAGACCTCTCAGGGTGGGAACGGGCAGAATCTTACCGCAATCGCATTTTATTTCCTGACCGGCTTGACTGCGCGAAGCGCGATGGGTTTGCCCACACTCACAACTTAACAGACGATCCATGGATAACTCAGTTTTCTGGGGTTAGTTAGAAGAAACATTTGTGACTTTCACACTGGACCGACGGGGCCGCCTAGTTAAAATTAGTGTAACGAGTTTGGGCGGCCATTGTGTGCAGCATGAACTTGCGACCCACCGCATGGATGGAAACACGCTGGACCATCATGGCGGTTTGCTAAGTTATTAGCAATCAAGCCTCTGGGTCATTACGCTGGAAATCGTGGATTGGATCGGTCCTTGCCTTGAGCCCGCCTGCCGGAGTTTTATCAAACTTAGGTGCTGCGATCAGTTTTGCTGATGCATGCGCCACGATAGGTTTGCGCGGTCATGAGTTGCTGGACCAGTTAGAATTGCTTAATCAGAACCTTTTACAATTTGATTTGAAATCGATGTAGACGCTTCAGTAGGTGGTAGAGTTGTTAGTGATTTGTATTGACCGCCGAATACTGCTGTGTCTCCTGGGATCTACGGTGCCCTCCGTAGACGATGCAACTCGGTCATTTTGGCACATTTAGGAGTATCGCCTTGTTCGACGTATTGCTGGACGAATTCGATG
>JADYZV010000170.1 GCA_020852965.1 Pirellulaceae bacterium
AGCGAATAGGTTTACGTCATACGAGCAAAAAACAGTCTGCTATGCAATCGTAACCCGCAGCGTCAGCAAGGACGTTTGACGCAACTGCAAGTGGGTTGCGAAAAACCAAGGTAATTCATGCTTTTAAATTTCGACTCTGACTCAAACGTCCTTGCTGAGGCTGCGGGTTATGAATAATCCGGGTTAATGCAACTCTCGATCCTGCAAGGTTCGAAGCCGGTTACGACGCCACACGGTGGACGCTAGACTTCTGCCGTCTGCCCCCGGCAGCTACCTATTCTTTTTCAGGTAGCCTCACCAGGCTCTTCGGTGTTTTGCTCTTCGCCTTCACTCGACTTGTCGCGCCATGTCGGGCGGCGCCGCCGAGCTTTGGGATGATGATGAGCCTTCAAGTCGGGAGCATCGCTGGGGGCCAGTCGCAATGTTAGCGGGCGCACCGAGCGACGGACGAGCGTGGCTTGCAGGCGAACTTTCTCGATCCGATGCAGCTCGTCAATTTCGTACTCGACCTCTTCTCCTTCTTGAAGGTCAAGCGTCCCTACTTTTTGGACTTTCGAAAAGTGAAAAAAGACATCCTCGTCGAGATCTTCTGAGCGAATGAAGCCAATTTTTTTTTCTGGTAAGACTTTGACCACTTCACCCACTCGCATCCGTGTTGTTCACTCTCAATAAAGTTAAAACGTTGGTACACACCGAGAACCAAGAACTAGTTGGTCAAGACATCGGCAGGGCGAACGCGCGCTCCGCTCATTGTGGCCACGACTAGATCACCGACGCGATGCATGGCGCGCGACCACATTTCGGAGTCATCGGCGAACACCAGCCCCGACGAAACGGGGAGCGGCAACCATTTCCCCTCGGCAAATTGGCGATCGAGCTCCCCCGATCCCCAATCGGCTTGGCCAACGATTATCTTAACTTGGCCCTCGTCTGTCGGCGATGCGGCCAACTGCTTCAGGTTCTGAATTTGTGCGGCAAAATAAACCCCCTCGGCTGAGGTGAACTCGGCCAACTCGCGGCGGTCATGCACGGCTACCACCGGGCCCGCTTGCGGACCGCCGAAGTTGATGGCAGCGGTTCGAACCGATTTGTCCCCGGTAAGCTTGTGCCAGAACTCGCCAGCCGACATGGGCAAATGGCGGTTGAGTACGACACCGATAGCCCTCTGCGACGAATGGTGGACCACCAGACAAACCGATCGCCCATAGTGCTCATGCTGCCAATCGGGAGAGGCGACGAGCAGATGTCCTGCCAGATTGTAGGTCGGAGGCTGTTCCAAACGGTTGGTCGCTGAGCTTTTCATCGGAGTCTACCCATCCGCGTCCTTACGCAGTAATCGATACGAATACCCTCTGCCAAGCTGGCAAGAGACACTTTCCGTACTCCCCTGATGCAATCGCTATGCCAAACTATTTGCGATCTTGTGTCGCCAGCGAAACGAGCACCAGCGTTAAAAAAGACAAAGGGATGGTGACAATACCTGGCTGACTGAACGGGATCACAGAAGCCAACCATTCGGGCCGCGCCACCGCGTAGACTTGGGAAAAAGTGTCTTGGCTCAACAGAATCCAACCTAGCGAGCTGGCCATGCCAACGATCACTGCGGCGATGATCCCCTGTTTGGTTGTCTGCGGCCAAAACAACAGCATGACCAGCGCCGGTAGATTCGCCGAAGCAGCGACGCTGAAGGCCCAGCCGACTAAATAATTGACATTCATCTTCTCGAACAGAATACCGAGCACGATCGCCAGCATCCCGACTGCCACAGAAGCCAGCTTTGCAACTCGCACTTGTTGGTGATCCGACATTTCCAGTCCGACAACATTTTTCAAGATATCATGGCTAACCGCGCCGGCTGAGGCCAGGATCAACCCACTGACGGTCCCCAGTACGGTCGTGAAAGCGATGGCCGAAATCATCGCAAACAGCCACTCGTTCATGCTGCGCGCCAGCAGTGGAGCGGCCATGTTGCTATTGGTCACATCGAGCGAACCACTCGTCATCGCCCCCAGCCCCATATACAACGTCAACACATAGAAAAAGCCAATGGCCGCGATGCCTACAATCGTGCTCTTCCGAGCCGCACTAGCATCCTTGACGGTGTAGTAGCGAATTAGAATATGAGGCAGCGAGGCAGTGCCGCAGAACAGTGCCAACATCAAGGAAAGAAAGTTCAGCTTGGGCCACACACCCGGTTGGCGAATCCCCGAAAAAATCGGATGCTCGCCTGGACGCAATACGTGCGAGCCCGGCGTCGGTTTGGGATAGTAGATCGTCACTACTTGTCCGGCCTCTGACGTCAACTTTTCACTGCCCCACAAGATCACCTCCGATTCGTTGAGCGTTCGGAAGAATGATAGCGGTCCCAGCGGTCCTGTTCTTTCAGCTCCCTGCGGTAACTTGGAAAGAAATCCTGTCGGGTAAAGTTGCGCCTTGGTACCATCGTCCAAAGTTGTCCCTTGGATCTGACCGTTGTCCAACTCAGTTCCGTCGGCCAACAACTCGACGGTTTGACACTCGCGCAACCACTGCGAACCGTCGGGCGATGGCGTTTGCCGTAACAGCAATTGCCTTCCATCGCTGCTGGCAACGCGCCAATAGCCCTTGTCGCTCCAAGCCGACGGCTGGGGCAAGACGTCAAAGCCTAACTCGCCCAACTGCTTCTCGATCGCCTGCGGCGTGAGCGACTGCGGCGTGAGTGACTGCGGGTCGGTCGCTAGGCCCTGGGTCAGTTCGATGGCTGAAAACACATGTCCATCTCGTCCGCCTGGTTGCACCTCGAGACCGCGCTGCAATATCATGACCGTCAAGACCGCACTGAACGCGACCAACAGCGAACCTTTGAGAAACTGAACCCAAGTCGTCGAGACCATGCCGGCTGTTACTACGATCAGGATGACGACCGCTCCCACCATCACCACGCCCGCCCAGTGCGGAAAGCCGAGCAGCGGTCGCACCAGCACACCTGCGCCGACCATCTGCGGGATCAAGTAGAATACGCTCACCGCCAACGTGCTGATGCCAGCGGCCAATTGAATGCCGCGCGATTGGAACTTCGAATTGAGCGCATCGGCAAAGGTAAACTTGCCCAGTCGCTTCATCGGTTCAGCAATAACGAACAAGGCCACGATCCATCCGGCCAAGTAGCCGATCGAATAGAGAAAGCCATCGTAGCCATAGAAGGCGATCATGCCACAGATACCCAGGAACGATGCCGCCGACAGATAGTCACCGGCAAAGGCGATGCCGTTGACGAACCACGGGATCTGACCATGGGCAGTAAAGTAGCCCGCCGATGACTTGGCCTTGCCACCCAAGTAGAAGCTCAGAGCCAGCGTGAAACCTACGAAAACCAAGAAGATCCCGACGGCCATCATGGACGCGTTGTAAATCATGGCTTGTCTCCCGTCTCAGGCACACAGGCCATGCCGTAAATCAGAGCCAGGATGAATGCCAACCCGATCAGCGCAAACCCCCACGTCACGGCTAAGTTGAGCCCTCCTACGACCTGCCATTCTCCCAATTGGGGAGCGAACGCGTTGACGAGCACGAAAGCCAAATAGAAGAGTGCATAAAAAAGAAACAGCCGCAGCCCCAAACGGGTATTGCAGTCTTGTGCTGACGGGTCTATCACGCTCGAAGCCTCCAATAGAAAATTGCTGCGCACGAACGTAGCACGCTGGTCCACCACCGTGAAGCCCCCCAACGCGGCGAAGCCGCTGTCGCAGCCCTAGAAAGACCGACGGCGGAGCGTCGAGCCACATTAAGCGAAGCTGCTACGCCCAAGCCAGAAAGACCGACGGCGGAGCTGGCAGTTTTCGCGTCCATCGGCGCTGGGGACCGGAATCTTCCGCTTGACGCGATCTTGAGACGGGCCAAAGCGGGGATGAATCCCCGCACTCCACAGGCTACGCCGTCATGGATTGCTTAGGATTGCCCCAATCGTAGTTTGTATCGGGCGGCGGTAGAGGACGACCATCCTTGCGATACAAATCGACCGCTTCGTCTACGATTTCGCATAGCTCGGCGAATACTGTCTTGGGATTGTCGCCATGGCAGCCGCCCAGGACCAAACCAGGACAGCATCCAATAAAACACTGACCTCATCTGACCAATAGACAACTTTTGCACAGCGATCTGCAACATTCATCTTATCGCACTGGTCCTTCGACACCGCCACTGGCTTTTTCTCCGTCGATGCGGAGAGCAGCGTAGCCGCCGATGGATTTGAAGTAGACAATCAATAGCAGATAGCACACGGCCATGACGCCGGGCACAATAGCGGTCAACTTCAGGGCCATGCGACTACCGAATAGCGTTGCCTCCTTAACCGGCTTGGCGTCGGCAGCCGCTGTGGCCTTGGCATCACCCCACCATTGATTGAGCCCCTGCAAGTTCGCGTCGGTTTCGCCGGTGGTATTGAGAATCTCTATCTCGCCAGCGAGCTTCGCACCGTCGTCATCGAGCGTCGATACCTTGGTACCGTTGAGGCCTTGCGTGGTAAAGCCAAGGAAGTGATTCTCCTCATCAGCCTTGTAACGCGCGTAGGTTTCGGGAGAGATCTCTTGAAGTTTCTCCGAGGCGAACTTGTCCTGCTTGAAACCAATTCCAGGACCGCCAAGAAGGCCGGCTGAAAGCATGCCGACTCCACCAACCATGCCCAGCGTAACTGCGCCTCCCTTGGGAAAACGCTCAGAAACCACGGCTAGCATGGTGGGCCAGAAGAAGGTCTTGCCAAGTCCATAGATCGTCAGAGCCACGATGGCGGCGGCAGTGGTTCCAACTCCACCAAGTGTATACAAACCGGTCATGGCGAGGATAGCGCTGACAAACAACAAACCCAGTGGCGAAATACGATGCACGATAGGCCCCGCCACAAAACGGAGAAAGAACATCAAAGCAGAGGTGTACACAAACAACCAGCGCCCTGTGGTTTCGTCCAAGATCGAGCCGGTGATCCGTGCAATCCACGAATCGGTCCCCAGCTCGACGTAACCTACCATGGCGTGGATCAATAGTAGGAACAACAACAGCGGAGAAACAAATTGAAAAAGAATCTGGCCCAGCGACATCCCGCTCGCACTAGCTTCCGTAGCAGGCATTTGTTGACCAAAAATCATCAGGCCGTAAACAATGACTGGAATAAGAAAAAGACTGATTTGTATCTGCCATGAAACAAGGTCCGCCATGAAGATCGATGCCACTCCGCCTAGTATCAATCCCGCCGGCCAGCCCGCGTGTAGAATATTAAGGTAGTGCGTTTTGTTGTTTGGGAACAACGTGGCGACCAGTGGATTGACCACCGCTTCGCACACGCCGTTGCCGATGGCAAACATAAACATGCCAACAAATAAACACCAAAATGTTAGATCCTTGCCACCGGTAGAAAATGCAAAGGGTGCAGCCAAGGTAACCACGGCAGAAAGGAAGTGTACGACAAACGCGAAGATCAAAAGTCTCGCAAATCCTATCTTCTCTGCCAGAAAACTTGAAATGATAATGATCACTCCAAAGCCAACGAGACCACCACCCGTAATCCCTCCTAACTCAGTCTGCGTGAATCCAAATGCCTTGGACCATTCCTCAAGTACGCTGGCTCCGCGCACAGAGAAACCGACACCTGCCGCCAAGATGGCCATGAAACCGGCCCACAATAGGCGATTGGCGTTGGGGGCGATGGCGTAATGGGCGCTGGTGGGATCGTTCGAATGACTCATAGGCGGGGCTCGCAGTCGACAAGGAAGTAGCGGGGGATTTCTGGAAACGTCGTTAGCGTAACTGCCAAGCGAGAGAAGTTCAACGCGCACAGAGCAATTGCGGGGCTTATTTTAGCAGAAGCGGCTCCCTACGAGCCACGAACGGGCCGCCTGGGTAAAGAGTAACGGGCTTATTGCCCAACCGGCGCAGAATTCTAAAGCGGGAGTGAGTCGGCTTCCATGATAATCTCTTTCGCGGGATAACCGGCCGCCTGCAACTGGCTCAAAGCTGATCTCACCGCTTGTTCAAGACTCGCCGCTTGTCGAGCAAAAAGAGCAAAGGCAACACCATTCCGAGAACCGACAGTCGCATCGTCACACCCAGCAGCAAAAATCGCTTCCGACATTTCGTCACTCTCTTCACTCTGGCCGCGAAGGTTGGCACGGAAATTGTACTTATTCATCATGAGTTTCCTGAGTGAGGGCACTCAACATCATGCGGGCAATTTTTGTCGGATGTCGAACGTAGCATAGGCTTCCAGCCTGTGATTTTCGGCTCGACAGGCTGGAAGCCTATCCCACTTATTTTCCGCACCATGCTTATCAACTTTACTTAGCCAATGCCACGGCGCGGTTGAGGGCGTCGAGCTTTTCGACGCGATCAAACTGCTCGGCAATCTGCATCGAGTGCGTTACCAACAGCATGGCGATGTTCTCATCGCCACAACATTGGCGCAGCAAGTCGATGATCTTCTGCTGATTGGCCGGGTCGATGTTGGCCGTCGGCTCGTCTGCCAACAGCAGCTTGGGGCGATTAGCCAAGGCACGCGCCACGGCGACTCGCTGCTGTTGTCCGACCGAAAGTGCAGCGGGCTTGTGGTGCATGCGATCACCCAAACCGACTTTCTGCAGCAGTTCGATGGCGTGCTTCAGATCGTGCTTGCCGCTGGCGAAGGTCATCCCGAGACGCACGTTCTCCAGGGCAGTGAAACCGGCGAGCAGATTGAAGGTTTGAAAAACGTAGCCGAGCTTGGCGGCGCGCACGCGGTCGCGCCCCGCTTCACTCAGCCGAGTGACTTCGATGCCATCGATCAAGATCGAACCCGAATCGGGCGGGACAATCCCTGCAATGCAGTGTAGCAACGTCGTCTTGCCACCCCCGCTTTCTCCGATCAGTACGACTTGCTCACCCGCAGCGATTGAAAAACTGGGGATGTCGAGAACAGGTAGACGACTGCCATCAGGCAGAGAGAACGTCTTGATGAGATCGGTTGTTTGTAACATAGTTCAATTGCTTTTTACTCTCTGGCATAGCTGCCGTCGCCAGACGACAGGATTCTATAGGGGAAGTCGACCGTCTGGCGACGGTAGCTACGGGGGATTCTATCCACGGCGGCGAAGGGCGCGTTGCATGTCGCGTTGGGCGTCGGCTTTCTTTAACTTGTCGCGTTTGTCGTGCATCTTGAGACCTTTGCACAAGGCCATCTCGCATTTGGCCACACCGCGCTCGTTAAAGTACATACGCAGCGGAATGAGGGTCAGACCTTTCTCTTTGGCTTTGCCAATGAACTTGGCCATCTCGCGACGATGGATCAACAGTTGCCGTGGGCGCTTGGCTTCATGATTCCAGACGGTCGCCTGCGGGTATTCTGCGATGTTGCAGTTGATCAACCACAGTGTCTCCCCTTTGACCCGTCCGTAAGCTTCGTCCAATTGGCACTTGCCGTTGCGCAGGCTCTTGACCTCGCTGCCGAGCAGGATCATGCCGCACTCGATCGAGTCGATGACTTCGTAGTGTTGCCGCGACTTGCGATTGTCGGCGATCATTTTTATTGGTGGCGCCCCCCCCTTGCCTGCTTTGGCGCCCCCTTTGGAGGGCGCAGTAGCAGACTTCCCTCCCCTTGATTTGGCCGAAGCTGCCTTGGGTTTGGTCGGTTTGGGCTTGGTGGGCTGGGCTTTGGGTTTGCTCAAGGTTTCGGTCTTCGGGACACACTAAAATAAAATAACGAATGCGATCGTCTATTGCATTCCCTCCCCCTACTCTCCGGGGACATAAGGCGAGTGCATTGAGCTATTCTACGGCAGTTCCGCCTGAATACCATCCGAATCCCCCCCTGTGTCCTCTGTGACTCTGTGTTTCAATCACCTCGGTGGCGATTCCGTTGTGTTTTTAGAAACACAGAGGTGCAGAGATCACAGAGATCACAGAGAAGTTGGTTGGTGTAACTTAGGTGAATCGAGGAATACGCCCGTCAATAAGCCTAGGCTATGGAACGCAAAGAGGACTACAATATGACACTTGCCTCGGGTTTCCATTGGGCCAACTATCAGCCTCCATTTCAGGCTGTTTTATTTAACTCTACCCGCAATACGGTATTTGTATGTCTTTAGTTCTACCGGTGATCAGCACGGATACCGATTCGCATTCGAGCGAATCGTCCCATAGTGGCACGTCGACCAGTTGTGGTGGCTCGTCCGAGGCTGGCTTTGCTCCGTCTCGCAGGCTGCCAGCCTGGCTGCGGCGTGATCTGCCGACGGGGAATTTTAACAACTTCACCGCAGGCTTGTTGGACGAGCTGCGATTGGAGACCGTTTGCGACAATGCCAAGTGTCCGAATCGGATGGAATGTTATTCGCAAAAAACGGCTACCTTCATGATTTTGGGGAACGTCTGCACGCGACCGTGTGGCTTCTGCGCCGTATCGCGCGGCAAGCCCGATGCGCTCGAAGCGGACGAACCGGCGCGAGTGGCCGAAGCTGCCCTGCGACTGGGACTCAAGCATGTGGTCATCACCTCGGTCACTCGCGATGATTTGCCCGACGGTGGCGGTGAGCACTTCTACGATTCGGTGATGGCGGTTCGCGCGAAAACGTCCGCTACGATCGAAGTCCTCACTCCCGATTTCATTCAGCACAAACATGGACTGGACCGAGTCGTCGAAGCGGCACCGGAGGTCTTCAATCACAATATGGAAACCGTACCGCGACTGTACCGCAAGGTGCGCGGTCCGAAAAGCGACTATAGCTGGACGCTCGAACTATTATCTCGCGTCAAGCGACTCAACGCCAACATCAAGACCAAGAGTGGGTTGATGTTGGGGCTGGGCGAGACGCGCGACGAGCTGTTGCAGTGCTTGAGCGATTTGCGAAGTTATGATTGCGACTTCTTGACGCTGGGACAGTACCTACAGCCAGGCCAGCGCTACTTGCCAGTTCAGCGCTATGTGCCGCCGGAGGAGTTCGAAGAATTGGGTGAGATTGCCCAGCAGATGGGCTTTGAAAAAGTTGCCAGCGGTCCGTTTGTTCGCTCCAGCTACCATGCCCGAGAAATGGCTCTGTAAAAAGGTTCGATTAAATCAACTGCAACCGTTCACGAACTTGGAAACTGGAAGTTGTACTAGCCACGAAACTCGCGAAGCGCACGAATGCAATCTCTGCTGGCGTTCTTGGTGGTGCAGCAATGCGGCAATGAGCAATACGATTGGAAGTTGGAATCTGTAAAATCATGGTAGCGACCCTCGATATTTACAAAGTGCCAAATGAACGAATCGTTCACTAAATAATTTTCAGGATGCCCCCCGGAATGCACTAAACGATCAAAGAAGCACACAGCCAGGTTATCTATATTTCGTTACTTCAATCTCAGATTGTATGCACCTTGAAAACACTACTCTGTTCACTGCTCCTGTTGAGCGGTTCCCAATCGTTCGTTTTTTGCCAAACGCAGGAGTCCACCTTGGCCGCAGAACCGTCGACCGATCCCTTGAAGCTGTTTGAGCCTCGCGAGTATGCAACCGAGGAAGGGGAAAAGCTCAAGTATCGCCTGCTTAAGCCGGCCGATTTCGACGCGGATAAAAAGTATCCCTTGGTGGTGTTCTTGCATGGAGCGGGGGAGCGCGGGGATGACAACGAAGCGCAGCTCGTACACTGCATGGCCCAGTTCTGCACGGCCGAGCATCGTCGGCAGTACCCCTGCTACGTGCTGGCACCACAGTGCCCCGCAGGACAAAAGTGGGCCGATGTCGACTGGTCGGTCGACAAGCCAGAATACCCTGAAAAAATCAGCCGATCGCTGGATCTGACCCTGCAAGTGGTCGAGGCCATGTTGGCCGACTCGGCCGTGGACAAGAACCGACTCTATCTCGCGGGGCTGTCGATGGGTGGCTACGGCACCTGGGACGCACTGGCTCGCCGCCCCGACCTGTTTGCCGCCGCCATTCCAATCTGCGGTGGTGGAAGCGTAGACACTGTGGCTGCCTTCAAAGACATCCCGCTGTGGTGCTTCCACGGTGCGAGCGACAATGTGGTTAATGTAGAAAAGTCTCGCGATATGATCGCTGCCTTGAAAACAGCCGGGGGTGAGCCACGCTACACTGAATACCCGGGAGTGGGGCATGATAGCTGGACCCAGACGTTCGCTAGCGAAGAGACCTTCCAATGGCTCTTCGCGCAGAAACGGCATTAGTCAGATAATAGGCAGATAATAGGCAACCACAGAGTGAATCGACCCCGCAATACGAGCTTGTCTGATCTGAAGCCCGGTCAACGGGCTACGCTCTTTCCATCGCTCGGCTACTTCGATGAGCGGCGTGGCTGTTGGCGCTCGCTCGTCCACGGTCGTGTCTTCACTGAGGGACAAACACCACTGGGAACGCGAATTCTGTTGCGTGGCTTGAAGAAGGCCATGAAGGCCACGCCAGAACAGGTGGCCAGCGAGACGTTTCAACAACGCATTGACGGCTTCCTGTCTGCACCGGGGCGCCGACGGCGCATCGTGCTCGAGATTGCCGACAAACACTATCGGCTGGGGCGTCGCACGCGTCGCAACGGTGCCTTCTACGGTGCTTTGTCACTTCCAGAAAATCAGTTCCCCACCTCGCCCCATGCCTTGGGCGGACGCTCGCTGACAAAGGAAATGAACCTACTGCAATCGACCGACGAACTGGGAACGATTGGCCCTACCTCAGGGAAGTTGTTCGTCGTCTCGCCACAGGGCTTGAGCGTAATTAGCGATATCGACGACACGATCAAGATGACCGAAGCCACCAGCCGTCGAGAAATGCTGGCCAACACTTTCTTGCGCCCATTCGAAGTCGTCGAAGGCATGGCACCACTCTACCAACACTGGCAGCGATTGGGCTGCGATTTCCACTACGTCTCCAGTAGCCCTTGGCAATTGTACGCACCGCTGGCTGAATTGTGCGAAGCCAGCGACTTTCCAGCCGGCAGTATGCACTTGCGCTACTTCCGCGTGCGCGATGAAATGTTCAAACGCTTTCGCCCCGTTCGACGCAATAACAAAGTCGGCATTATTGTCGGCATCCTCAAACGCCTGCCACAGCGCAAATTTGTGCTGGTAGGGGACAGTGGCGAGAAAGATCCCGAGATCTATCGCTTTCTAGCCAAGCGTTTTCCCGATCGCATCTCTGCCGTACTGATCCGCAATCTCAAATCGCATCCACTCAATCCCAAGCGACTGAGAAAACTGCGATCGATCAGCGATCGTACCCTGCTCAGGGTCTTCGAGAATTCAGAAGAGATTTTCGACGTGGCGGGGAGAATTCTGGGTGCTTAGTTCTTAGTTCTTGGTTCTTGGTTCTTGGTTCTTGGTTCTTGGTTCTTGGTTCTTGGTGCTTGGTGCTTGGTGCTTGGTGCTTGGTGCTTGGTGCTTGGTGCTTGGTGCTTGGTGCTTGGTGCTTGGTGCTTGGTGCTTGGTGCTTGGTGCTTGGTGCTTGGTGCTTGGTGCTTGG
>JADYZV010000171.1 GCA_020852965.1 Pirellulaceae bacterium
ACAAATTAGATTTCATTTTTTGGTCAAGTAGCAAGAAAAGTAAGAACTGAAGTAGGAATTCCTCCCTACGCGCCTGGCAGTGTCTCCCCCGCTGAAATTGGCAGTCTTTTCAGTCTCGGTCACAATCTATCCTTTTTTTGAGCAACTTCGTGATGGAACTTACGATAAGACTTGTGAATGGCTTGTATTGCGTGTGTAGCCCAGGTTTCCATTGCGGAGTAATGAAACATGAACTCGATTAGTCAACCAGTTGGACGTGGTGTCAGCAACTTGAATCGCAACGACGTTCTACTTGTTCAACAGTTGTTGAACAGACATCGCATGTCGACAAGTGCTGCAATTCAAGAAGACGGCTTGGTGGGACCCAAAACGATCGCTGCGATTGAGGAGTTTCAGAAGCGAGTTGTGCGGATGTCGATACCGGATGGTCGCATTGATCCGGGGGGGGCAACGATTCGAGCATTGTCAAATAGCAGCAATTCGCCTGTGGCACCAAGCGCACCTGCTGGTAGTGCAACGGTGGTTTACAAGGATACCCTTTCGGCTAACGAAAAGATTGTGGACCCATACTGCGTCGATGTGATCAAGATGGTGATGAAGAACGCTGGGTGCTCGAAAGGAGTCATTACCAGCACAATTCGGACGCCCGAAGAACAAGTAGACATTATGTACCGAAATGCGAAAACGAATCTTGCTGGGCAGTACAGCTTGTACGGCAGCAATGGCGACGCAGTGCTGAAGGTTTATGAGGACAACAAGCAGAAGCCTGAAGCCGAAGTCAAACGCTTGATGGTGGCGAAGGTGAAAGAACTATTGCAAAACAATCGGCGCGTCTCTTTGCATGTGACCACGGCAGAAAATTATCGACTCAAGAACATTATCGATATTGGTGTCAACTCGACACAAGCAGCTGCTGGCGCCAGTTTCAACAAATCCAAGATCACTGAAGCGTTTACTAAGGCCGAACGAGACGGCTACATCAACAAGTTCATTGATGAGACGCATAAATCGAATAATTGCTGGCACGTGGAAATCGTTCCAAACGCCAAACCATTGCCAGTTTGAGGCTGCCATTACGGATAGCTCAGGAAAGATCTGTATTGGCTCGGCCTCCTCCGCGATTTCAGGCTCGATTCCAGACGACGAGAATAACAAGTCGACAAACACGATTCCTTGATCCCTCTTTATCAGTCGGACGGTCGCGATTCGGCCATGCTTTGTCTGTTCTAGCAAAGTTTGGATGTCGTAGCCCAATGAGCACAACTCGCGAACGACGTTTTCAGCATGTTGGTCGTTTTCCACCACCACTGCCAAATCCACGTCTTTAGTTAGCCGTTCGATCGCCCGAAACGACACAGCTAATCCACCAATCAAGGCATACGCATGATGTTGTTGGTGTAGCCATCCAATCACTTCCCGCGCTACCGTCTCAAGTTCCTTCAACGTTGAAACCTGCGCCGATCCCCCGGAACCCCCAGGCCATCTCCGAGGCTAGCTCCTGGACGCAGGGCATACCAGTCTTTTATTGCGACCTCAATTTCCTGCTCAGTGATTGCAGGTCTGCGCTTCCTGAGCTTGTACACAAACGCCCGCTCGGCAATTTCCAATAGCTGTAGCACCATGGAGAATCTGTCGTAGGGTTCAATTTTCATTTACAAATCGCACTAAAAGCGCTGTGATTAAAGGGGCAGGACGTGGGTTCCGAATTGAAAGGACCCGGACTCAATCACTTGACTGGCATCGCCCATCGTCACGGTCCGAGCTTGAAATTCCAATGCAAGACAAATGAGCGATAATTGACACTAGTGCTTAAGCATAGCGGATTCCTAATCGTTGTGCAAAAGCAGTCTTAAAACAGATTGCGGTCTAACATGCGGTAGTTGACCGCTTCCTGTAGATGGATGGTACTGATGTCAGCGGCGTCTTCCAAGTCGGCGATGGTACGGGCCACGCGCAGGATTTTATCATGGGCGCGGGCGGATAACCCAAGTTCATTGCAGCTATCGCGCAATAGATTCGAGCCAGCTTTATCGAGTGGGCAATGTTCGCGCAGTTGTCGGCTGGACAAATGTGCGTTGTACAGACTCGACTGGCCGTTGAATCGCGCGGCTTGATTGGCGCGAGCGCGTTCGACGCTTTCGCGCATCACCGCGCTGCTAGTACCAGGTTGCGTCGATGCGAGCTCTTGAAAGGGAACGGCGGGGACTTCGATATGGATATCGATACGGTCGAGCAGCGGCCCTGAAATGCGCGCCATGTAGCGTTCGATCTGCGTTGGGTTGCACTTACAACTGCGTCGTGGGTCGGTACGAAAACCGCAGGGACAAGGGTTCAGCGCTGCAACCAACATGAAATTGGCTGGGAAGGTCGTACTGCGCAGAGCGCGCGAGATGGTTACCGTGCGATCCTCGAGCGGTTGCCGCATGACCTCCAACGTTCGACGATCGAATTCGGGCAGCTCATCTAAGAATAGCACCCCGTGATGCGCTAAGCTAATTTCACCGGGGGACGGAGGGCTTCCGCCGCCGACAAGGCCCGCGTTGCTGATCGTATGATGTGGAGAGCGAAAAGGACGCACGGCTAGCAGCGGTTGTCCCGGCTTCAGTCGACCTAGCGAGCTATAGATGCGCGTTGTTTCTATCGACTCCTCCGCTGTCAACGTGGGCAGTATCGAGGGGAGTCGCTTGGCCAACATCGTCTTTCCAGAACCAGGCGGACCGAGCATTAGCAGGTTGTGCGCCCCGGCTGCGGCGATGGTCAACGCGCGTTTGGCCACGTCCTGTCCGCGCACGTCGGCAAAGTCCAAATCGTAGTTACTATACTCCGCGAACAATTCTTTCAACTGGCAGGGGTGAGGATCGATGTCGAGCGTACCGGCAAAAAAGCCAACCGCTTGGCTGAGCGAGGCGATGGGGATCACGTCGATCTCGTCCACCACGGCTGCTTCCCCCGCATTTTCGCTGGGGACCAACAGACCTTTGTAGCCTGCATCCCGAGCTGCCAATGCCATCGATAGGGCGCCTTTGATACTGCGCGTATGTCCCTCGAGAGCCAATTCTCCAACCACCGCGTACTGGCGGAAACAATCCGATTCAAATTGTCCGCTTGCCGCCAACAACCCAAGTGAAATGGGCAGGTCAAATGATGCAGCCTGTTTGGGCAATTCAGCCGGGGCCAAGTTAATAACGATGCGGTCGTTGGGACGTAGGAAACCGCTGTTGACAATCGCGCGCTCGACGCGATGCACACTCTCCTTGACCGCTTGTTCGGGAAGCCCCACCAGCATCGTCTTGGGCATCGATGTCGCCGACACGTCAACCTCCACTTCGACCGGAAGGGCTTCGATCCCTAGTAGCGATAGTGTGTTGAGCTTAGCCAGCATGGGTTCATCCTCCCTACAGCAATCGTTCTATTTCTACACACCAGGCTTTCAATCACCCGCCCGAATGTTGTTCGTCACAAACGTTCCTCGATCAATTCACATCGGCCCATGAATAAGACGTAGCTCGGCCACTATGCCTTACAAGAAAACTGAGAAAAATGCAAAATTCTCGAAAATAGATACGGTGGTCTGCAATATAACATAACCCAGGTGCCGGCTTCCTGCCGCGTCGGACAGTCCGAACGCGTCATGCGATTTAGACCGTTTGGCGAACTTAGTTCGAGCTTCAACATTCCGTTGTAGCGGAACGGTTTCACCGCAATCTCTCCTTTCAGGAATTCTGTGTGAAACAAGTAGAGTTCGGATCATAAGTATTTCAGTGTCCCCTTTCGCTGCTAGGCTGTGACTTTTTCGTTGCGGACTCGCCAACGGTTTTGGTAGCCCTCGTTGAAAAGACTTTTCGCACCGAGCCGCTGCAGACATTACACATTTCTCCACATGGTTTGTAAAATTCCCGGCGACAACAAGTCGGTCGCTTTCCAGGGTGTCGCATTGCTCACGTTGAAATAATGGTTATTTTTCGTTCAATACACCGTGAGAGATTTGGCGCAAGTGGTTTCCTGTAATGGGGTTATGGCGTTTTACACAGATATTACAAGCGGCCTACATGCCGTTCACTCTGGAAGCAGTAGCGCTCGCTAGAATTCCGTCGATGTGAACCACCAGCAGGCGAGGTGATCTCGTGTGCGGCACTCAGACCTGCTCTCCGATAATTCATTGAGCGGTCAAGCAACCAACTCGACGCAAATGAGAGGAATTTCAATGTCGATCGCAACGGACCCGCGAAAAAACAAGATACGACCAAAGACCCGGCCATCGTCAGGCAACCCGATCGAATCGTCCGCATCGTCTCTGCTTCCAAAGCTACCGGCGATTTCCGATGTCGAGCATGCACGGGGAAAGAAGGACCTGAATCAATATGACGACACGCCAAGCTCACTTTTGATGCAGCGGATCGTGATGACCATCACTGTGGTATTTCCCTTCCTTGGGCTACTCGCAGGGATCGCACTAGCCTGGCAGTTCGGGATGATCAACGCTTGGTACCTGGGAATGATGCTCGGTGGCTGGGTATTAACGGGGCTGGGAATTACGATTGGTTACCACCGGATGCTGACGCATCGCTCCTTCGAAACCGTCCCATGGATTCATGGTTTTTGGACGCTGATGGGGGCCCTTGCTATCGAAGGTTCGCCCTTGGTGTGGGTGGCCGTGCATCGAAAACACCATCAACACAGCGATTTAGAGGATGATCCACATTCGCCCCACAATCATGCTGGCGGTTTTTTCAACTGGTGGCGAGGTTTCTTTCACGCGCACATGGGCTGGCTCTTTGGCAAGGCCTGGTCGCAGCGAACTCTACAGCAATATGTGCCCGATTTGATGTCACAACGATTTACGGTTTTTCTCGACAAGTACTATCTGTGGGTTATCGTGGCTACATTGGCGATTCCGACAGGCATCGCAGGGATCGTAACCATGAGTTGGACGGGCGCGATGCTGGGATTGATCTGGGGTGGACTGGCTCGCATGTTCATGACGCACCATGTGACTTGGTCGATCAACTCGATCTGCCACCTCTTCGGTTCTCGTGATTTCCAATCAGGTGACGATTCACGCAACAACTTGATCTTCGGAATTCTTGGCCACGGTGAGGGATGGCACAATAATCATCATGCCTTTCCGACATCGGCCAGGCATGGTTTGAAGTGGTGGCAATTCGATTTGAGCTGGATCATCATCCGTAGCATGGAGCTGTGTGGACTGGCTTGGAATGTCAAGCTGCCATCGGCGAAAGCCATGCAGGCCAAACGCATGCCTTAACGGATTGTCGAGAAACCATTCAAATGTCGTGAATGAGGTTGCCTTAACGTAGTGGACGAGGTTACGTTGATGTAGTGGACGAGGTTACGAGTCCTTTTCCGATTCGCTAACCGTCTGGTCTCGTAGTCTGGTCCATTGCTGCCAATCCTAAGTCTAAACCTGTCAGACCACTGATTGTATTTAACTGTCGACATCGACCGGCGCATCGGATTCAGCCTGTGAGTCAGATGCATTCGGATCAGGAACAAAGCGGTAGCCGACATCTCGAATCGTCAAGAAATGCTTCGGATGCGATGGATCGATTTCGAATGTCTTTCTTAACTGCCGCAGGAATTGGTCGGGTGCACGAGTATTTACATAGCCGGGCAAATCCCAGACGTTCTCCAATAACTCCTGCCGCGTTACAACGCGTCCCTTGTGCTCGATAAAGTATTCCAGCAATTTCAGTTGTAGCGCGGTCAAGCGGACCTTCTTGTGATTTACCTGTGCTTCGTAAGCCTCGAAGTTTATCACTGCCTGCCCGAACTCGTAATTCTTTAGCTTGCCGACCGGGATGGCTGGCTTTGTGCGAGCTGTCCCTTTGGACAATAGGTTTTTGACACGAGCGATGAGTTCTTCTAAATCGAATGGCTTGGTCAAATACTGGTTGGTACCCGCATCGAAGCCCTGCGTGCGATCTTCTGCCAAGGATCTGGCGCTAAGCATTAGGATGGGCACATCATTGCCGGCGTCACGCAACTGACGACAGATCGCATATCCACTCATGCCTGGTAACATTAGATCGAGAATAATCAGCCCAAAATGATTCTCGGGGTCCGCTGCCATTTTCAGGCCAACCGAGCCATCTTCGGCAACTACCACTTGAAAGCCCTCGGCTTCCAAATTGAACTTGATTCCGAACGCGATGTGCTTCTCGTCCTCGACGACGAGAATCTTGCTGGGAGGTTGTTTAGTCATCCGCACTGCTCCTCGATGGACCGACAGGCACTGGATTGCTAGGCCGAGTCAGCGATCGAGGTGTATCGCCCGCTCGCAGCTTGCCCGGTAGCTCCAACTGAAAGAGTGTACCCTGGCCGTGTTGGCAGTCGTGCACACTAATCTTACCTCCCAACCGCCGAACGAGAGTCCGCACAATGTGCAGCCCCAACCCAGTGCCAGGCCGCTCGCGGGTCAGCTCGGAACCCAATCGTACGAACCTTTGAAATATCTTGCGACGCATGTCAGGCGGAATGCCACGCCCATTGTCACTAACGCTGATCGTGATGTTACCCTGGACATTGGACCTTAGCCATATCTCGACCTCCGGCGGATTGCCACCATATTTCAGTGCGTTGTCGACGATGTTTCTGAGAATCAAATCGATGTCGACCATTCGCGTCGTCACCATGCACGCTTCCGTGTCAAACTGCATGCACTCCGGGGCGAGCCCATATTTCTGGCTAGCAGCTAACGCGATCTGATGGAGCAACTCTTCGAGATCGAACGTGCTATCCAATCCAAAGGAGTCTTGCTTCTCGACGCTCCCCGCTGCCAATAGGTGCGTAACGAGATGGTCGAGTCGTTCTACATCATCGAGCATCAGTCTGTGGAATGTAGCAGCCTGCTGTGGGCTGACTGGGTGGCGATCCATCGTTTGCAAACACAGCTTCAGTGAGGCAATGGGGGACTTCAATTCGTGCGTAACACTATCAAGAAAATTGGATTGTCGGCGATTGAGATTGATCGTTTTTATCGACAGCACGAGATAGGCTACCACGCCTGCCACTATGAGCGCGAGGACAATCGTACCAACACTGAGCAAAGTCCAATAGATAGGCGCTTGCTCGGCGGCTCGAAGCGCGCCAAACACGGCCAGAAGAACCCAGCCGACGATGATCAGCACAAGCAGGATAATCATCGTCACGCCCAGCATGATGGGCAATTTTAGCGAGCGACGTTCGAACATATTCGCAGTTGTCGAAAGCGGGCGGTGATGGGACGGAAGGTGTGGCTGACATTGTACCAGAGGTCGAACTCTTCGAGATGCGCATACCGATCGCAAAGCCAATTCGCGTCACGCGCTCCCAGGAAAAGAAGTCGTCCCTTTCCCTGGAAACATATTATTGGGCGGCGGGATCAACTGTGATTTGCTGCCCACTGAACTTGGGGGACTTCGCTTTAGGGAATGAAGATCCTTCACCTTCGACAAATGTGACTTAGAATGCTTCTGTGTCATTCGAAGATTCGACCTGAGATCCATTTGACGACATGGTCCTCCATAAGGTGGTAAAAAGGATTGTTTCGACAGCGATAGAATAGCGAGTTCGAAATCAATAGTGAGCTTGGCTCCGCCCTCATGCTGAGAGTGCCCAGTGGCAGACCGCTAGCGGCCATTGCTTCCTGCGTACCGTATATCAGATCCTCCGATGGAATGGGGACTGCCAGGTGAGATAGCGATGCGACTCCAGCCGGCCAAGAATAATCCGTCATCGTTTCTGTCCACAATTTACCATTGCGAGTTTGCAATAGCATCTGCCGCGAATCGGAATTGGCATTCTTTAATACGCTCAACGTGAACGGCATATCCGTTCGCTTTAGTTTCGAAAAGATGGCATGTTCGAACGACCGATTGAATAGATTCATGAACTTGTCCATGCGGTTGATGTCGAACAAAAACAGTTCGCTCGAAGCAGATGTTAAGCGGTCGAACAAAGTGGTAATCAGCTTGGGAACGATGATCGTCGAATCGACCACGGATTGCATCGCCAGGACAGGTGGCATTTCTTTCATGCGGCCAGCTTTTTCAAGTTTAGAAAGTTGCCTCTCTACCGCTTGCGTTACTGACCAGGCCTGTACGCTGGCATTCATTGGCCAGGAGCTGTAACGAAAAGGATCAATTTCGGCATCGATGCCCGACCATTGAGCCTTTTGATTGCGCGACACTAGAGCGACCATGTGATATAGCCGAGTGATACTGGCCATTGGGTTGATCCCAATCATGGGGGCGAATAAGACGATCGCTTTGGGTTTGGGGAGTGTTGCATCGTCGATTGCGGAGAGAGTGTAGAGAACGCTAAGTGCGCCTCCGTTGGAGTAGCCTCCCAGAACCAATGGCAGACCTTCAGGTAATTGGTCGCGCAAACCTCGCATGGCAACTTTGACGGCGGCGAACCAATCTTCCGAGCACACGTTGGCTAGTGCACCCGGACAAGTGCCGTGGCCAGGTATTCGCAACCAGATTACGCTATAGCCTTCGGCATGCAGTCTCTGACCCATTGCCCGCAGCGAGTAGGGCGAATCGCTCAGGCCGTGCAAAAGCAAGACGCCGCCGATGGGGTTTTCTGCCTTCAAGATGTAAGTCCGATTCCAATTGCGATCAACAATCGTCACTGGATTCGAGACTGAGTCGCGGATAAATCGAGAGTATGCCCCAACGGTCTGCTGTGCCCAAGGGCCTGAGTTCAGTGCATCCAGCTCGCCGAATACTCGCTGTTCTTGTTCCAAATAATTGTTCAGAGTGTAATGGGCATCGGCGTCTGCTGCGCAAAACTCTGAAGCTGGAAACTGCAAATGCCAGCCTTGAAGATCTGGGAGTGCCCCTGCCATCCGTACCCACAAAGCTAAGACTACGATAATAGCTAACAAAGCTGTGAAAACGAGGTTCAAACAGACCAGTCCCACTAGCCTCGCAACCCGAAAATTCCAACTTGGGTCCGGCATCGATTGTGTGAAGCGATAGAATTCAGCAACCAGGCCAATCGCTGCCCAGGCGGCACAGGCGATGAGTAGCCATAATCCTAAGCGAATCAATTTTGAGCCTCGTGCTACCGAAGTGGTCATCTTGATCAAAGTCCTTTTGGAAAGGTTGGTGGCGATCGGTTGGAAATGGTGAGATAATGATCTGACTTCGCCAGATGTACCCAAACAGAATACTGTACTACAACAGATTGATCAAAAGATGAACTCCATAAGGCTCAATCATGGTAACGGACGATAAGTTTCTTTTGCTCAAGCTTCATCCTTGTTCAGAAGGTTTATGTGACGAAATCGTACGCGAGATAAGCAACCGCTGCGACTTGCTGCGATGTGAATCAGGGGAGGTTTTACATAAAGCCAATGATCCGATCGCATTTGTCTATTTAGTGGTCTACGGCCGTATCAAGCTGTCAATCATCGACATTCAAGGGAATGTGCTGTTGGATCGATATCAAATCGCTGGGACACAAATCGGAGCGTTGGCGGCCGCGTCAGGCGAGCCGACTCCCATGCGGGTCGAAGTAGTCGAATCCTCGACACTACTACGTCTAAACTATCAAATAGTATTCGAATTGACCAAACAATATGACATATTCCGTCAGAACATGTCTCGCATCATTGCCGAAGCAATAAACAGCACGTTGATGGGGGAACGCCGAAAGAAGCTGCCGCGGCTGATTTCTTTTTTTCATCAATCGTCAGCAACGAGGGAGCTCTCGCGACGACTGGTGAGTCGTCTACACGAGTTGGGGCAGAATCCGTTCGTCATACACGACCAGCCCGATTGGGCTCCAATCGATGGCGTTGCCCATTATTGCGTGCTACGAGAGGGGCATTTCGTGTCCGATGCGGAAATTCGACATGAGATCGACAAGATGCCTGATCGAAAGCCAATTGTTCTCGATTTGGATGCGGTAACGGAAATCAACAGGAGTTCGGATGTTGCCGAGATAAGCGAGAAGGTTTTCTGGTGCGTCACTCCTGACAACTGGAGAAAGGCTGCCGCTCAACTTGCAGAAATCGAACGTCGATCTCCCGCTTGGCGCGACAAAATTAACATGGTGTGGCTGCTACCCGGTAGCATGCCCTGGGCGCCGCCGGCCCCCGAGTTGAAGTCGCTAGCGACCCGAGATTTCAAGGTGTCTTTTGATGAGCCATCGGAATATCAAAGCCGAGTCATGATGAATGGTTTCGAACGTATTGTTCATGAAATGCGCGGAGTTCGAATCGGCCTAGCATTGGGTGGTGGCGCCGCGCGAGGGATGGCGCATTTAGGGGTCCTCAACGCCTTGGAACGGAGCGGGATCTATGTCGACATGATTGCTGGTACTAGCGCGGGTGCGATGACGGGTATCTTGTACGCATCGGGAATGGATCCCGACCATAGTGTCGAATGCTTCATGAAAGATCTCACACCATCCTGGTTCTTTCGGAATATACCGAAAGGTGGCTATTGGCATCTTTTGTACAAGTATCGACGGGGCCTATTCGATCCAATGTTGAGAAAGTATTTGAAAGATAGCCGGCTGGAACAGCTACCAATTCCAGTTCATTCCATCACGGTGGACTTGATTAGTGGCCAGGCGATCATTCGCGGCGAGGGAGACTCAGTACACTCAATCCTTGAGAGTATCAATTTGCCGGTTCTGTCGATCCCAATCAACCGAGACGGTCGAGCTCTAGTGGATGGTGGCATCATCAATAATGTGCCAGCCAACGTACTGGCTTCGAAAGGATGTAACGTTGTCATTGCAGTGAGCGTTACCGCCAAAATAAAACAGGAGTTTGCTTCGAATGGACCAAACACCGAGACGTCGAAAATGAAGTCGGCTTCGATGCTTGAAACGATCATGCGAACATACATCGTGCAAAACGTCAACATGAATTCGGTGGGTGTGCAACCCGCCGATTTTGTGATTCAACCCGATGTGCGTAATTTTGAGATTACAGAGTTCTCACGCGCCAAAGAAATGTCCAGCATCGGTGCAAAAGCTGCGTTGGATGCACTGCCTCAACTCAAGCAGTTGTTATCTCGGATCGACAATCAACTATTCAAAGGCTCTGCTGAAGAGTCTAAGGGCAACAACCACGAGCGATAGGCTTTTCAACTACCGGGCGAATGATACGATCCATAACTCGAAAGTGCAATCATGAAGAACATCGTGCGCGTTGGCTTAATCGGATCCAACTTCATTTCTAAGATTCATGCGAGAAGCCTACGTCAATGCCACTCGGCGGAGATCCTTGCAGTCTGTTCTCCAACACCTGGAAATGCAGCGGAGTTTGCAGGTCAGTTTGATATCCCACATTCATTTACTAACCATCAGCAGATGCTGGAGATGGACGAAATCGACATGGTGGTCATCGGCGCTCCGAACGACGTGCATTGTCAGCTGACGTGCGACGCAGCGGCGGCAGGAAAACATGTTGTCCTGGAAAAGCCGATGTGCTTGAATCTGTCGGAGGCGGATCGAATGATTCAGGCGTGTCAGGTGGCAGGTGTGAAATTGATGTATGCCGAAGAACTTTGTTTTGCTCCCAAGTACGTACGCCTAAAACAGCTATTGGATAGCGGAGCGCTAGGTGAGCCAACACTGATCAAACAGAGTGAGAAGCATGATGGACCGCACGCAGATCACTTTTGGGACGTGAACCGTAGCGGTGGTGGCGTCACCATGGATATGGGCTGTCACGCGATTGAGTTCTTTCGCTGGATGCTTGGACGTCCGAAGGTCAAGTCGGTTTATGCTCAGATGAGTACGCAGGTCCACGGCGACAAAACGATTGGCGATGACAATGCAATTCTGATTTTGGAATTTGAGAACGGCTGTATTGCGGTCGCCGAAGAGAGTTGGACGAAGCTCGGTGGGATGGACGATCGAGCCGAAGTGCATGGAACCAAAGGTGTCGCGATGGCCGATTTGCTGCATGGCAATGCGATTGAAGCCTACAGCCTGAATGGCTTGGACTACGCGGTGGAAAAGGCGGGAAGCACCAAGGGGTGGTCCTTCCCGATTTTTGAGGAAGAATGGAACTATGGTTTTCATGCGGAGTTTGCCCACTTCGTCGACTGCGTTGCCACCGACAAACAACCTGCCGTGACGGGCGAAGATGCGCGAGCTGTATTAGAAATCATTTTTGCCGCCTACGAGTCAGCGGGTACAGGGCGGAAGGTACATTTGCCGTTCCAGACAAATGCGCAGAAGCCAATCGACCTGTGGAAGAATCCCTCTTGAACATTCTGAGTTTCAGGCCAAGTTCGGTCAGCGAAGTTTGTCGTCGACAGCAATCTAACAATGTACTTTTGAAAGGTCCACTGGTTGTCTGAACGTGTCGTTGTAGTTCCCGATTTCGAAACGATGAGCCAGAGCGCCGCAGATTCTATCTTCGAGGCGATTCGACGCACGCCATCACTGTTAATTTGTGCGGCAACGGGGTCTACACCGACGCGTACGTATGGGCTTCTTGCTGAATGTTGCACTAGGTCTCCCGAGTTGTTTCGTCGGGTGCGCATCATCAAACTCGATGAGTGGTGCGGTCTAAATGCAGATGATCCGGCATCCTGCGAAATGTATCTGCAGCAGCACCTGGTTCAACCATTAAAGATCTCCGGCGATCGGTATATCGCATTTCGGAGCAATCCAGAGAATCGGCAGGCCGAATGCGAACGCATCGCGGGTGCTCTGGCCCATAAGGGCCCCATTGATCTTGCCATCCTCGGGATTGGTGTCAATGGTCACATCGGTTTTAACGAACCCCACGCAGTGTTTGCGGCTCACGCGCACGTCTCAGAACTGGCTCTCGAATCACGGCAGCATGCGATGCTGAGCAAGTCAACGGTAGACAATCCGCAGGAATTAGTCCGTTACGGGCTAACGCTTGGCATGAGCGATTTGCTTCAGGCAAGGCAGGTGATCATTTTGGCCAGCGGCTCGAGTAAACGACAGTCATTGCAGAGAATGTTAGATACGAGCGCCACCGAGCCAGCATCTCCGGCGTCATTCTTGTGGCAGCATCATACGAATGCCGTTTGTATCTGTGATCAAGCTGCAATGCAAGATGACCACCGTGATGCGGCTCTCCTTTAAAGTTGGACAAAAACCCACGAGTTAGCATTGGATCAATGCTCCCCTGAGGTATTCGACCGATGAAAGTTTCGGTGAACGCCAACTAAACCTGTGAATGAGTGGCCGGGCTAGGCAGGAGCTTTTTGGGAATCGATCGGTCAGCGATATATCAGTTTTCATTCGCGGTGGGCGGGACGGTTCCTTCCCGCCAAGAGATTTCACAGCTGGGAAGCGCGTATCGCAGTGCGTCAATATCAGCTTGGCTAATGTTCGCATTGTTGTAGAACGACAGTTTCTTAAGCCAACTCATCTTCCCTAGTGACGACGTATCCAGTGGTTGTGAGCCTTGATAGTTAAGTTCCAACTCTTCAATGTTGCGAAGCAAAATGAGGTCGGCGACATGATTCAAGAGCCTGCTGACTCGTAACGTCTTGAGCGTTGGAATAGCACCAAGGATTGCCAGTGAGTCTCGATCGATTTGATCAACGCCGACCGACAGAAAATGTAGGTTGCGCATCGATTGCAACGGTTCCAATTCATGCGGCTCAAAGCGTGAGAGTTCACTAAGGAAAAGCCAGCCGACTGTGGCGTGAGTAGCCAATCGCGAAAGGCCATCTGCGGAAACATTTTCTCCCAGTCCAAGGCTTCCCAACTGCGGAAGCTGAAGAGCTACATCAACCAGGGCATCGCCCAGCGGTGTTTCTTGGCAATGGAGATAAATTAAGTTGGGAGTATCTAAAAGTAATTCGGTAAATTGATCCTGTAAGTTTTCGCAGCCATCGAGGAACAGCCCCTCTAAATCAACGACTCGGGATGTTGATGCGAAACTCTTAAAGCCCGATCCAGTAAGAGGCGCACCCTGCAAGTTGACGGTACCAATCGCCGGCAAACCTTCAAGCTGTCGAAGATCCGCGTCGCTAGCGTCATGAATCGCTATCCCCTGAACACAGACATCCGCCGCAGGAATTCCAGTGTTTGCATCTACGGTAACGGTTTCTCCGCTCGGCAGTACAGCGTTTGCAGTTCCACCTAGGGAAATCAGCCAAGCAAGAACTTGCTGTTGTCCAATTCGTCGATCTTCCGAACTTAGAAGCTCGCCTCCGTCATGATCGATGCGGCATTTCGGCAGGATCATTCCAAGGCGTACGATGTCCGACTGAGGTAGTCCCGTGGCGCGAATCCGAAGGCGGCGTAGGGATGGCAATTGCCGCAGCGGTTCACAGGCCGCGAGGGTAAGAGCATTGTGAGAGAGGTCCAACTCTTCGACTGAGCTTAAGGAAGCTATTCCCCGTACATCGAACTCGTGCGTATTGTCCACTTTATGGATTCCCAAGGTTTTCAGTCCTGGGACCTGAGAGAGACTTTCGAAAACATCCGTACCTGCTTGAGCTGTGTCGATAGTGACCGCTTGAAGATTGGGAATCTCGCAGAGGAGTACGAAGTCACTTGGCATCAGCAACCGGCAGCCACGTAAGCCTACTCCCCTAACATTTTTACATCCTGCCAGGACCTTGAGGCCCTCGCTCGTCAATCGATTTCCAAATTCAATGTAGGAAAGAGAGGGGACTTTCACTGCCAAGTCCGCAATTTCATTGCCCAAATTGGAACCGAGCAACATTAGTCGTTTTAGATTGCGAGCTTGAGTGAGCTGATGAACATACGCCGGATCTAGATTGCGACATCCCTGCAAGTTGATACATTCAAGTTTGGAAATTGAATTAAAATATTCAAAACAATGTCCCAATACATTGGTGTTCGGCAGCCAAATCTCAATCTCGCGAGAGAGGCCCGCCAGGATTTCAAGTTCAGACTCGTCTTCCACGTCTGACAGTACGACTCGGCTAACTAAGAAGTCCATGTCTGGCAACTCTTTTTGGCTTGTGATGCCCGCATCGTGCCAGTCATTGCCATACTGCACCTGGACACTGCCACCATGTGCCAATACCCATTCAGCGATTCTGCGCTCATTCGCGGCGACGTTTGTCGAGGCATCTGAACTGGACGTCACGTTTTCTTGAGTGCTTGATGCCGGGTCCGTAGGCCGTGGGCTTGGTTCAAATCGCACAGAGATATTTCGACCATCTTGGGAAGTAAGATCAAATGTGCTAACGACGGCAACAAACCCTTCTTTTTGCAGTTGCATTTGACGATTCGACTCGTCGACCGTAATACGAACTGTCTTTCCGTCGTTTGGATCCGCGATCTCCAAGGATTCCTGCTTGACATAGACTGGAATTGGATCAACTGCAGCATCGATGGTTACGAATACGGTTCCAGCTTTTGTCTTCCATTGAATGATTACTCCTGCTACTGCAAACAGGAACAAAAGGCCAATGGCGACACCTACAATACTTCGATAGTGGCTAAAGAGTGAAGTACTAGATTTATGTGGCGACAGCGTTGACGTTGATTGACCCTTCGTGGCTTCCGTCGTGGGCTTGGGTGCAAACTTAAGGTGAGGCTCTGGGAACTGCTGCTGGGCTGCGAATTGTTCGGCGACTTGCTGAGCTGTTTGAGGACGCTCGTCAGGATTCCGCTTCAACAAACTGGTGATGAGTCTAGCGACGGAAGCGGGAAGGTCCTCTCGCAGCGAAGTAATCGGCCGGGGATTGGCCCGAGCAACGGCGACTAGGGTCGAAGCTAAGGATGTACCTTGGAATGGCGCTTGTCCAGTAGCGGTGTGGTACAGCACGCTCCCCAAGCTGAAGAGATCCGTCCGGTGGTCGATCGAACCGCCCTCCGTCTGTTCGGGCGACATATAACGCGGCGTACCCAGAACCGTACCAGAATGAGTAAGTCCTGTATCTTCTTCCCCGCGAGCGAGTCCAAAATCCAAAATCTTAACTCGGCCGTTGGGCGCTTCAAGCCAAATGTTGTCTGGCTTGATATCGCGATGAACCAGGCCGCGCTCATGGGCAGCTGCTAATCCCCAAGCTGCTTCAGTCGCAACTCGGATTACTTCCGTAAGGGGCAGTTTACCTTGCCGTTTCAGACGATCGCTTAGACTCTCACCCTGAAGAAGCGGCATCACCAGAAATGGAATTTGGCTATGCTCTCCGACTTGATAGATGGCGACGATGTGGTCGCTGATCACGGCGGCCATGACGCGCGCTTCTCGCAAGAACCGTTTTCGCGCCGCTACATTTCCCGCTATCACGGGCGACATTACTTTCAATGCGACCTGTCGCCCCAGCGCGAGGTCCTCTGCCAGAAATACCATTCCCATCCCGCCCTGACCGAGGAGTCGAAGTACTCGATATTCTCCCAATCGGCCCAATTCGGTGTCATCTATCGGTGGGTCGAGAAAACTGAAATTATCCGGATTGAAAGAAATGCGATTCGCGGATGCAGTGCTGTCCATCGAAGCGTCAGAAAGCTCTCCAGTTTCATCTTTGGATTGAGCCCGGGTTTCCTCGTAAAGTTGACGACCGCGTTGGAGCAGTTCGCGCATTTCACTCAGTTTAAAATCAACACTTCCGGGAGCCTGAATTGCCCGGATAATTCTGTCTGCTCCTGGGAGCTGATCCGCCCTTCCAACACAATGTTCGCATGCTGAGATATGGGCTTCCCAATGTGCAAACTCACCCAGCGAGACACGCCCAAGCAACACATTTTCGAGCAATTCGTCGTTTGGGCAGGTGGATTCGATCATTATCTCCTCTAGGACGGTAAGCGTTTTCTCTAGGGTTACACGCGTCAAAGAAGAATCTGTCCAGCAATCCCGATTTGCTGGGAATTCAGTCCAACAGCATAGCGCCTTCGGCCCGAAGTCGCTGCAATACCCGCGACTTGGCCAAGTAGACACTGTTTTTCGTCATTCCAAGGATTTCAGCTACCTCGGCAGCGGGACGTTCCTCCAATATCTGCATTTCGAATGCACGCCAAACCTGCTCACCAAATTCATTTGCGACCAGGTCCAATAATCGCTTCGTGATTATGGAGCAATATTCCTCCTCATCAAACAGATCCGCTTCAGATTGGATGATTGCCTCACGCCGGATCGCCGAATCAACTCCGACGGTTGGCCGATTCGCAGCCGCTCTGTGAAAATTCTTAGCCCGATTCACCGTGATCGTCTTAAGCCAACTCCGGAAACTCTTCGAAGCATCGTACTCAAACTCTGGCAACTTCTTCGCAAGCACAGTTAGAACTTCTTGGACCAAATCGGCGGAATCAGTTTCGTTGAGTCCCGCTTTCCTACCCCACGCGAATAGGAACGGCACATACACGTCCACCAGCCGCCCCCAAGCATCTTTGTCGAGCGGATTCTTTACACGTTCCAGCAATGAGAGTGAGGTAGTATCCATCGTGTATCGACTTGGCGGTGGCATTATCTATCGGGAATCAACCGCTTCAGTGTGCCATTGTAGCCCAGTCGCATTCAGAATTCCGCTGAATCCCTTGGTACACGAGAGTGGATTCAAAATTTATCGCGAATTTGCTGTGAGATCGCGACAAATGTGGCTCAGTGAAGTGTATTGCTCTCAAGCATCGGCACCATACTCGAAAACCTCAGAATGAAGCGTCCCATGAATCACAGAACAAAACACAATTCTGGCCGACATCAAAATTTCCGGCGACACCAGAGCCGTCGCCTCGATTTCGAGAAACTGTGCGCTAGACGTGTTCTCGCATCTGTAACCTGGGACGGCGAAGGGGGAGATTTGCTTTGGGATAACCCGATGAATTGGGATAACGATAGAGTCCCAGTCGAGGTTGACGATGTTTCCGTCACACTGATCGGCAACGAACCACTCGTGCTCCAGAACCTGGGCAATGCGATTCAAAGTCTCAGGCTGGATGCGCATCTTGAGTTGCGGGGAGGGACTCTGTCGATACTTGGAGATCTAGATGTACAGGCCGGAAGACGGCTTAACATTGTGGGAGAAAACTCAATCCTTTCGTCGGATCGTGCTACGCTGAACGGCGTCGACATCCTAGTATCAGCGGGTGGAAATGCCCATTTCGGTTCTTCAGATGCAGTCAATACCAACGGCGATATGCTTTGGCAGGCAAGCGGAGTTGGCAGTGTACTGAGCCTGCCGCATCTAACTTCGATTCAGAACGGGACCGAGCTTGGGCAGGATTTTCGCTTCAAAGCGCTCGATGGTGGAAGAATTCAACTACCGCAGATCGATCACATCGTCGAGCCTCTGCGCGGAAATAGCAACGGTCGGTCCATCGCCTTCGAGGCACGAGGCCCAGGAAGCACGATCGACCTGAGTTTGCTAAGCTCGTTCGAAGATCTCCATGCCGGAGGCCTTGGTGACGGGTACCAGGACAAATCCCCGCAGTACTCTGAATTGGTGGTCGCTGACGGAGGCACAATCCAGCTTGGTCAGCTGCGCAGCGCACGCGGTGTGGCGATCAGCCTTGATGGGACATTGGATGTCTCTACGCTCGAAGAACTCATTGACGGTCACCTGAACATCCATTCCGCTGTTGCTTTTAGTCGTTTGTCGACGATCGATGGCTCGGACCTTGACCTCCATGTTGCGGGTGTCACACTTCCCGTGCTGACAACTGCGACCAACGGTTGGTTAAAAACCAATGGAAACGCTGTCGACCTCTCGACACTGACCAATATCAACGGGCGTGACCTCTATGTATCGGGTGGAATTCAAGTTGACTTGCCGCAAATCACGGAAGTGGTCAACACGGATGGAGACATGCTTTGGCAGACAAGCGGAGTTGGCAGTGTACTGAGCCTACCGCATCTAACTTCGTTTCAGAACGGGACCGAGCTTGGGCAGGATTTTCGCTTCAAAGCGCTCGAGGGTGGAAGAATTCAACTATCGCAGATCGATCACATCGTCGAGCCTCTGCGCGGAAATAGCAACGGTCGGTCCATTGCCTTCGAGGCACGAGGCCCAGGAAGCACCATCGACCTGAGTTTGCTAAGCTCGTTCGAAGATCTCCATGCCGGCGGCCTTGGTGACGGGTATCAGGACAAATCCCCGCAGTACTCTGAATTGGTGGTCGCTGACGGAGGCACAATCCAGCTTGGTCAGCTGCGCAGCGCACGCGGTGTGGCTATCAGCCTTGATGGGACATTGGATGTCTCTACGCTCGAAG
>JADYZV010000172.1 GCA_020852965.1 Pirellulaceae bacterium
GAATTGGGGTAAAGGGGTCAGGAGTCAATTGCCGCCAGCGGCCCTTCGGGTGCTTTGCACAATTGACTCCTGACCCCTTTACCCCAATCCTAGGCATTGTACGTCAATTACTCCATGCGATAGGATTCATCGTCCGTATCATCGCGAGATTGACTCCAATGGTTAAGCCATCGTAGCACATAGTGCAGCATATACACCATGATCCCCAAAGCCAGCGGTGCCGAGTAGACGACCAATAGAAAGGTCACTTGCGCACGCCTTCCCTCAGCCGTATCGACCACTGGATTGGGACGGCCCAGCCAGGCATTCAACTCCGAAGTGATAGCGGGGACTTGCAGAGCGTACCAGATCAGCAAGCCAACTCCGGCGCCAACGACCGTCAACAACATGATCATCACGGTCCCAAAGCCGAGCTTCACTGGGGCGGCTTGCATGAACGGCGAGTCGACTTTGGGAGTTGGATTCATAAAGTTTCTATCGATCTCGTCAGTTGGTTGTCGCGCTCAGTATCACGGTGCTCGCACTCGTAACCGTTTGGGACTCGCAGGCCTCTTCCACTACGACCAACCCCAAAATCTAATGTGGACAGAGCACCAGATCTTTGGCTGCGGTGGGTCGTAGCGCAGGCAGATTGACTACTACTTGAGTGCATTGCCTGCAATGCATCATGTTAATCTAGACAAACTGCGAGACGTTTCCCAGCCGCATTCGGTCCGCATACATGAATCCTAGCGGTTTTCCCAATTGGAGCGAGCTAAACGTTCCGATTCGGTGATTGTCGGTCAATCGATTCTTTAAGGCCAGCCCGCATCGGCCGCGACCGACCCACAGAAACAAAGATCAAACCAAGTTGGCTGTCCGCACTCAGCCAACACGTGCGTAAAAGGATGGCGCTGATGAAACGCGTAATGTTGGGTTTAGTTTTAACGTTCACACTGCTGAGCATTTCCGGTTGCGGCTTGATGGGCAACCGACGCAGCAGCAACTGCAATAGCTGCAACAATTGCAATGGCGCGTTGGGTTGTCGCCCATGCAATTTGGGTTGGCAGCGCGGTGGTACCGACTACCAACGTTTTCTAGGAAACAACGGTGGGCCAGGCGGGCGATTGGGACAGACTGCCGGCTCCCAACCACCCGGCGCTTGTGGGCCTGCTGGAGCGCCAGCCGCACAAGTCGCCTACCCATACTACACCGCTCGCGGGCCTCGCGATTTCCTGATGGACAACCCGCCGACTATCGGTCGCTAACGGCCAACCCTAACATCAAAAAATGGTTGAAGCACTAGCCCAGAGCCCGCTCTGGGCTTTTTTCGTTGATGGATGCAGAGAAACATCAGCCAATTGAGCACAACCTGGGGGCCTCGCGGAAGCTCAGCTAGCGTTGCCATTGTGTGCATTTGTTGTCATTATAGGCTTTCCGATCCAGCACGGGATGGACGCGAGAACTTGGGCGGGACGTAGTAGCTGAACCGTTAGCGGAAATACGTGCGCGGCAGACTCAATTTTTTGGTTCGTGAACATAGCCTGCTAGACTCGTTCACTTCATTCTGCCGTAACGGCGCAAGGCTTGTTACGGCCTACCCTTACTGGCAGATGGTTTCGCAATGACCCACTATGCAAAGCGGAATGGACGTCGGCAAAAACCACGGCGGAGCGCGAAAGTCGGTTTGCCTCCGGGGACAATACAAACCGATCCGAACGCCGAAGAAACCAAGATCCGTGCTATCTGCTATGGACCCGACGCCTTAGAGGAAGTCAAAATCTCGCGCCCCAGTCAGATCGCACCACTGCTCAAACGTTGGCCCAAAGTGTGGATCGACATCGCGGGACTTGGCTCGGCACAGACAATTTCCGAGCTCGGACAGTCGCTCAACCTGCACCCACTGGCGGTCGAGGACTCGGTACATGTTCACCAGCGAGCCAAGGTCGATGACTTCGGCGACCACTTGTTCATTGTAGCGCGAATGTGCAATCCTGGAGAAAAACATGTCACCGAACAATGCACGATGTTTCTACGCACCGGCATGCTGGTAACCTTTCAAGAACGCATGGGTGACAGTTGGGGTAGCATTCGCGAACGCTTGCGGTTGGGTCGCGGACCGCTGCGCACCCAAGGAGTCGACTACTTGGCTTATCTCTTGTTGGATGCCATGGTCGATAGCTACTTCCCGACGCTCGAGGCGATCGGTGACCAACTGGATGAATACGACGAACGCCTGGCCGACGACGACTTGACACCCAATTTTCAGCAGTTGCACCAGACGCGGCATCAACTGCTGTCGCTGCGCCGCGCCATCCGTCCGCACCGCGACATGGTCAACGAATTGGTGCGCGACGACTGCCAATTTATCAGTAGCGAAACTCGCGTCTTCTTGCGTGATTGTTACGACCACGTCATCCAATTGTTGGATATGGTCGAATCGTATCGCGAGCTAACGGCCGACCTACGGGAATTCCAAATGTCGCTGGTCGGCAAGCGCATGAATGAGATCATGAAGGTTTTGACTGTAATATCGACTCTATTTATGCCGCTTAGTTTTATCGTCGGACTGTACGGCATGAATTTCAATACCGCTTCGCCTTGGAACATGCCCGAGTTGAATTGGCGATTGGGCTATCCGTTTTCTCTTGGCCTGATGCTCGCCTCGATTGTAGGCATGCTCTATTTCTTTCGTCGCCGAGGCTGGTTCTAATGTGGCTCGACGCTCCGCGTCGTGATTTACCCCCCCCTCCCACATGATTTACCCCCACATGATTTACCTCCAATGATTTACCCCCATTGTTTTACCCCCCGATGACTCGCAACCCGCAGCCTCAGCTCAACCCATGATCCGTCGCACGCTCATTTGCTTTCTCCCGAGTCTATTCTGCTTATGCGTGTCGGCTAGCGAACCCAAGCCACTCAGAATTGTCACGCAGCGCGCCGACGACCGAGTCGAAACTTCCTTCGCAGAGGGTCTCGCGTGTATTTCTATCCACAGCCCTGCAGGCATCAGTAATGCCAGCATCCAGCGTAGCGCAGATCAAGAATCGAGTCAGCGTCGGCACCAACGTTGGAGAGCGTCGATCTGAGACTCATTGAGGAATCCGGCAAGTTCCGAACTCGGCAATTGGGCAACCAGCAATCGACAGTCGTTGGGTTCCCAAAGTATGGGGGGCTCGGTATGGCGATCGTTCGTAGCCATCACAAGTCTCCATAGTTGGCTGCGTTGGACATCCGAGAGCTCGACTGGCCATGGCAGGGTGAGCTTTCCAAAATTCGCTTGGGCGAGTTGCTCGGTTTGCTCGGGCGTCAGCAAACTCTTGAGCACCATCAGGAACATCGACCCGTCGCGCAGCACTCCTTCGTTCAGGTGGACGTTGACTAAGGCAACATCATCAAACGCCGATTTTGCATCGCGCAGATTGCGGATCGCGATACCCGAGTGCTTTTCTCGAACTTCGCGCGACTCGCGTGCAATGCGGCTCATGTCTCCCAGCGCAGCCAATTTCAATTTGGCTTTCTGTCGCTCGTCGAGCCGGCAAACGCGGTCGATATCCTCGATCTGCTGCGTTGCAGTTCGCTCGTAATAGTCGACGATCTCTGCAGGTGGCTCCAATGGAACCGAAAGTGACTCCCCTTCCTCAACGACTCGTGAAGCGACAACGAACCTTGGCTGCCCCGTCGTGACCCGTATCGAAATCGAACGCACCACTTCGCCGGGACGAAGTTTGACAGGATGCAAGACTTCTTGCGCTGTCAAAGGCATGGCGAAGATAATCGCTGCCAGGATCGCCCCGAGCCGACATGGCCGTCTCGGCAAATACTCGCTCGGTTGTACTGCACGACACGATAATTGCATTATAGGTCAATGTGGCGGGAGGCTTAGTTTAGTACAGGGGTTGGTGGCCAGTCAGCTAGGCGTTGCACGATTTATCGCATCCGGCGCGCTAACGCGGTCAAACAGCAACTACGTCTGGCCAACGTTGTGCGTCGCCCAGGAGCTGCCTAGTCGTTGATTATGGTCGAAAGTCCTGGTTGTCTCCAGTCCTTCCAACAGCATTTAGGATGGAACCGCAGAACTCGAAGCCGCGATTGGCGTTAAGATGGTTGGATCACTCGTGGTGCTCCGGCCTTGCCATCCGTGCGAGAACATGTCTCATTCGCTAGCACGAATAATAACGCTACTCCATTGATAGGAGTGGCGCGGGACTCGTAACCTCGTCCACTACGGCCAGCAACCTCACGCCGCCTTGGCCGCCAGGTGCGGACGTTCGACCAATCGCCCCTCGACCACTTCATAGACCACGTCGGCTAATTCGAGTAGTTTCTCACGGTGGGTGATAATGATCATCGTCCGCTCGCCACGATGATCGGCCAACGACTCACGGATCAATTGTTCGCTCTGCATATCAATTTGGCTGGTCGCTTCATCGAGAATCAATACCTCTGGATCGCACAACAGGGCTCGGGCCAGTGCGATGCGCTGGCGCTGACCACCGCTGAGCCGATTGCCATTCTGCCCAACCTTGGTCTCATAGCCTTCGTCGAGTACGGAAGTAATAAACTCATGTGCGTGAGCAGCGCGGGCAACGCGCTCGACCTCTTCGTCACTGGCCGCAGGGTTGCCGTAGCGAATATTGTACGCCACACTCTCATTGAACATCTCTGTCTGCTGGTTGACCAGTGCGAATCGCGAGCGGACATCATCGACGCGTAAATCGCGGTAGTCGACACCATCGAAAGCGATGCTACCACTGCTGGGGTCGTAGAAGCGACAGAGCAGATTAATCAGTGTCGATTTACCACTACCATTGCTGCCGATGATGGCCACGGTCGATCCAAAAGGAATTTTGAGCGAAATATTGTCGATCACTTGTTGGCTGGAATTGTTATAGGCGAAGCTGGTTTCGTTGATCTCCAGATTGCGGTGGGGACGAGCTAACTCCACAGGCTTGGCCGGATCGGTAATGGCACTGGAATGGTCGAGGATGGGAAAAATTGCATCGGCAGCGATGGTGCCCGCGTAGACCGACGAATAGACCGCCGATAACTTTCGCAGTGGATCGCTGATGCCTACCAACATCCCAAAGAATACCAACAATGCCGAAACGCTTAGCGGCTCATCGCAAATGCGAAGTCCCAGCATAGAAGTTTCTTGATTGAGCACCAGGTAAGCCCCACCGATGATCGTAGTTCCCAACATGCCAATTCCCAGAAACTCGATAATCGGCTTGGAGAGCGACGATAGAAAGATGAACTGCAGGCAGTAGCTGCGCATTTGCATCGTGCCGGACTCAAAACGCCGCTGCTCAAGGGCTTCGCTACGATAGGCTTGCACCGTTTGAATATTGCCCAATGCCTCGAGCAGAACTCCATGGAAGCCCATCGCGCGTTCCAAGGTTTTTCGCGACACAGTTTTTATGCTGCGAGTAACAAAGTACAACAAGACACCTACGACGGGAGCGACCACAACGCTGAGCAGCAGCAGCCGCCAGCAAATCAAGGAAGCGCCGACTAGGCAGGCAACGATCTTGAGTGGCTCACGCAGGGCCGCACCCAGAGCATTGATCAAACCTGACGAGAGCATGTCGGTCGTGTGGACGATCAGCGTGACGAAGGTAGCGTTACCGCGAGCCGCAAAGGCGGCGCGATCCATGTTAAGCGCTTGCCCAAAGATCCGATCGCGCAGGCTGCGCGATATGTCCAGCGCGACTCTGCCGACTAACACCTCGTTGCTGATCAGAAAAACATGCTTGACCATCGTAGAGGCCAGCAGCCCAACGACTATCAGCGTAATCGTTTGAAACGGGCTGGCTGGGATGAAACGGTCGATCCACGGCTTGAGTTTGACGTAGCTTTGATGCTGCGCCTGTTGCCCGACCAGCTCCATCTGCAGTCCCTGGATTCCGCTTGCCAATTCGGCTTGCCGAGCGGGTTCTCCGGCAAGCGCCTCGATCTGCCTACGACTTTCGGCGATCTGCTCCTCCACGGCTCCTATGGCCTGAGCCTTTTTGGCGATCTCCTCGTCGACCCACTGCTGCATCGACTTGCCGCGAATGGTGACTTCCAGGATCGGATAGAAGGCTCCAATATTGGCGCTCCACAAGGCGGCGACCGCAAACGAGCACATTGCGGCCAAACATACCGACAGCCAGTATTTGCTGGCCATTCGCAATGCACGCAAGAAATTCTTCATTGTCCAGTGAACCTAACGAACGAGCAAAGTAGTCTATGGAACTTGTTTCATAGCAGGCTGACGAGCTGGCAGCAAGCGAAATTTCGACTCACGGAAAGCCTGCCAGACTGATGACTCCCGCAGCCATTGTTTCGACGCTATGCCGCCGCACGGTGCAACCGACGCTGCTCCAAGGCGCCCACCAACTCTTGCCGGCACTGCGCGAAACTCTGCTGCCAGCTTTGAATTTTTGGGCGATTCCCGACATTGGAACCATTCCAGTCGGCGCTCGGCAATTGACTCGACTCGCACCGCTGAACCAGCAGCGCTAACTCGGCCGGATCGGTCGAGGCAAAATAGTGGCAACTATGGCCACCCACTTCGCGATGAATCGGTATGTCACTAGCCAAGGTGGTGCGCCCCCGCGATAGGGACTCGACAATTGGCAGCCCGAACCCTTCGTCCTTAGAACTGGTAATTACCGCGCAAGCGCGCTGGTAGCAGAAGTTGATCTCAGCATCCGTGGCGTCATGAAAGACAAATAACCGCTGATTGAGCTCCCTGTGGCTCGATATCCTCCGTAGAATCTCGTGGCACTGCCAGCCTACGCGACCCACCAAACAAAGGCGAACATCACTGCCGCTAGCCCACAGTTGATCGAACGCGTCGAGCAGCAAGGCATGGTTCTTGCGCGGATCGAACGTATTGACGCACAGATATACTGACGGACCATCGCCCCCAGCCACGAGATGTTTCGAAGTAATGTGGCCCGACGCTCCGCCGTCGGAAGAGCACGGCCGAGACTCGAAAGGAATCGTGAATTGCGAGCGAACCTTGCCGTGGGAATGTGGGATATCACAGCCCAGTGTGATCGTGCGAAAACTACTGCAACTGCTACTTTTCGCTGAATAGCTGGCTTGAAACGCCTCTAGTTGACGACGCTCGCAGTCGCTAATGCACAATGCGACATCTGATTTGTCTAACAACTGACGCAAGTAGTCGCGAAAACCTTGATTGCTCGTGTCACTTCGCAGCGGGATCAAATCGTAAACCAACGACGCGACCAGAGCGCCCCGCTGTCGCGCATGCTCGGCAGCCAACCATACGCTTGGCTGCGCCCAGTAAGCATCGGGAAGCCATACGATGTCGTCAGCACTGAGCTCGATTGGGGTTTGCCCGACTGCGATATTTGCCAGCGAGCTCTTCTTCCACCGACGATGCCATGTTTTGAAAATCCCCAGGTGACCCGCCGGGGGGAGTAGCTGGCGACGCAGCCACGGCATCGGCACGGTGCGACAGAGCATGGAAGCTATCAGGCGATACCACTGTGGAGCGGAGGAGATGCAGTCGCGTTCGAATTCGACAGACGGCGCTAACAGGGACTGTGCACGCTCATCGAGCTCGTAGAACCGTCCTTCACTGGCAAAGACAGGGATGAATGCGAACGAGGAGGCTTGGTGAGCGTTTGCGCGCTGCCACGCCACGCCAGCGGTAACCAGGCTGCGCACCACCCGTTCAATGCCGCTTATCTTGCCAGACAGGCATGTAAAGGACATGTCGTAGAGAATGCGTTTGGGGCTATCGGCATCACCTTGAGGGCGAGGTCCGAGCGACTGATTCATGCTGTGGTGCTCAACATCGTTGCCTGTATGTTCATTTTGCCCCGCTGCCTTAGCGTGACGCATCGCGCTCGATATAAACCATTCTGGGGGACGATCACAAGAGCATTTCGGCAGTTTCAGTCCGAGTTGCGGTTGGCTGGAACATCGATTGCACTTGATCGTAAGCCACGCAATAGCTAAGTTTTCTCGACAATGTCATCAAACGCCGATGGCATCCAATGTCGTGAATTGCGAAAACGCTAAATCATGCACTCCATTGCCACGCGAATTCCGTTCGCCATGCCGCCAAGTAGCCTCAATGTTGCGGACCGCACTAGTTACCGTCGTTACTCGCAACTACCTGCACTATGCTCGGGTGTTGGCCGAGTCGTGCGAGCGCTGGCAGCCCGATATGCCGCTAACGGTGGTGCTGGCTGACAGTCTCCCCGCGTCCTATTCTCTCGACCAACATCTGGCACGGGTTCTACTCGCCGAGCAGTTGGGCATCGACGACTGGAATCGCTTCACATTTAAGTACACTCCGTTCGAACTCTGCTGCGCCCTCAAACCACACGCCATGCAAGCATTGTTCGCGCAAGGCTTCGAACGGGTGGTGTTCATCGATTCAGATCTAGCGCTGTATGGGCCGCTGGCATCGATCGAGCAAGCGCTCCAGACGCACTCGATCGCCTTGGTACCCCACTTGCACCGTCCGCTGCCGCGCGACGGTCGTAAGCCGTTGGAAAACAATTTTCTCAACGCAGGTACGTTCAATGGAGGCTTGGTAGCCTGCTGCAACGACCCCCAGGGCCAACAGTTCCTCCAGTGGTGGGGTGATCATTTGCGCAATGATTGCTATGTCGATGTGGCGGGTGGAGTATTCGTCGATCAGAAATGGTTGAATTTAGCCCCTGGCTTGTTCCCCAGCCTAGCCATCGTACGACAGCCGGGCTGCAATGCTGGACACTGGACCCTTTCCCAATTCCCGCTCAGCGGCGACCGCGAACAGGGATATTGTGTGGGCGACTACCCACTCGAGTGCTTTCATTTCAGCAACTTCCTCCCCTCCAATCCACTGGAGTTTATGCACAGCCAATCGCGCGTCAGCTTCCAGAGCAGCCCCGCCCTGCGCGCGTTGGTGCGAGACTATCATGCGCGCTTGCAACAACACGAAGCCAATCAATACGCTTCGCTGAGGTGCCAATACGACCAACTCTCCGATGGTACACCGATCAAACCCGAGTGGCGCGAAGCCGTCCGTCGCAATCGCAAGGAGTTGCGTGGCATCGAAGACCCCTTCGATGTGCAAGCGAACCCACGGTTGGTTGCTAAGCTGACCCAGTTGACGCGCCGCGCTACCAAATGGCGCGGCGATTGGCGCATGCAATTACCTAGCTCGCAACAGAAGAAAACACTTCGGCGTCGTCTAAAGAATCGCTGGCGGCATCTGATGTCCCGTTGGGATTGAAGTTGATACCATCCATTGGATTCGTTATGCTCCGAACGACGTTCGGCTCGACCACTATGAAAGCATCCAGAAATGACGGAAGCGGAACTGCAGCAACGCATCGGCCAGTATAAGTTTTATCATACAATTAAAGTGACGGACGCCGTAAGTACGCTTGGTGTTCCCGAACATGCGTTGAGTCAGCAGCCCGTGCTGGCAGAGATTAACAAGCTCGATTTGGCTGGCAAAAAAGTCTTGGATGTCGGCTGCCGTGATGGACTTTACTCATTTCTGGCGGAGCGTTGCGGCGCGGCAGAAATTGTAGGCATTGATCACGACCTGTCGCTGGGCGCCGTTGAATTATTGATTCCATATCTCAATTCCAAGGTGCGCATGCACCAAATGAACTTGCTCGATCTTAAGCCAGAGACATTTGGCCAGTTCGATGTCGTCATTTTTGCTGGCGTACTATACCACCTCCGCTATCCGTTTTGGTCACTTAAATTGCTCAGGGACGTCATGCGTCCAGGTAGCATGATGGTGCTCGAAACAGCAGTATTCTATGGGCAGGACAAATTCCCCATGCTGTATTGCCCAACGGAGGACAATGGTCCGTATGAGTCCACCAGTTGTACATTTTTCAATCGCCAAGGCTTGACTGAAACCTTGGAATCTTTGGGATTTAAAGTTCATTCCTCGAGCGTTCTTCATCCTGCGGCTGAAGGGAAGCCATGTACGGGAAATTCTCCAGTGGTCGATCGCGCAGTATTCGTCTGCGAGTATTTGGCCCACCATGAGGGTACCGTACTCGAGGATTACTGGACCGGCCTGCACACGTTGAAAACGCAAGATGGTGGTAACGCAGCATCCGTGAAGAAAAATGCACAACTCTCGTAGTCGGCAATGCTGTCATCCCTCGCAAATCTCCACATTAGAAGAATGCAATTCGCAGTGACTGAACCCATTGCTAGCGCAAGCGTACCAATAAGCGAAGATTCGCTCACAGTGTTTCATATAACTCACTGGAAAGCGGGGTCACAATGGATCCATCGCATGTTTCACCATTGGTGTTACGAGCGAATGGTGCTTCCGCAAGTTGACCAAAGTCAGTTTTTAATTGAGCCGATTATTCCCGGTAAAATCTATCCCACCGTCTACGTCACCAAAGAGCAATTTGATTCGGTCGCTATCCCGGAAAACCATCGACGATTTGTCGTTATTCGCGACCTGCGAGACACCCTGGTTTCGCTCGTGTTCAGCGTGCTGTTCAGCCACAAGCCTGAGGATAGTCGGCCGCAAGATATCGAGGAGTTCCGAAGTCGTTTTCGCATCGAAGATATCGAAGATGCCATGCTGCATCTGATGAATGATCTTCTCGTAAAATGTGCGGTAATTCAGCAGTCGTGGGCCGAAGCAGGCGAGCCGCATATCAAGTACCGGGACTTGCTGACCAACGACATGGCCCTGCTGACTGATCTGTTCACACAGCAAATCCCCTTGGGAATCCCTCGAGAGAGAATTGAACAGGTGATCCTCGAAAATCGGTTTGAAAAACTCTCTGGTGGGCGGTCACGCGGCGAGGAGGACATCTTGGCTCACGAACGCAAAGGAATTGCTGGCGACTGGCGCAATCATTTTACCCCGCGTGTCACGCGAGAATTCCATCGCATGTACGGTGACCTGCTGATTATGGCTGGGTTTGAAGCCAATGACGATTGGACTCAAGAGTTTTCATGAGTCTGCCTGAAATGCAAGTAGCTATGACAGCGAATTAAACCATTTGCGTCGACGCGCTGAATTCGTTTAACGCCGAGACGCATCAGGCCACGATGACCAAGGTGAGCTGGTCATCAGGTGGGTCTCCGACGAACCACAGCCTATCCAACCCACTTTCGTGGCCTGCGCAGGCGACGGCACCTGCGGCAGCCAAGTTTTAAGAATAGAACACCATGAAAACACCCCAGCCTTACCACTTTTCCACTCGCCCGCCACCGCAGGTGGCGAGCGGGTAGGAAAGTAGGGGCATTGGTGAGGACCTCGATCTAGATTCAAAACTTTGCTTCTGGCCAGACAAGCTGGCAGGGGAGTCCGTAGCCGATAATCGCAAGTGTTTGGAGTTTCAAGTCGAAGCGAATTGGTTAAGACTTGGCGACTTCCGCTACGGCTTAAGTCCACGCCGTTCGAGACAAGATCAAAGGGGTCCCAAAAAAGTTATGGGGTACAACGAGCCCGCGTGCGGGAGGATCACGACGGGCACCGACGTAGTTGGTCGGCGAGCGGGGAGGGCCACTGCTTAGCCAGCTCGTCGTGACTGTTTGCCGCGCGACCGCGCGTAACGCATGAACTCCTCTAGCTGCTGGGATGTTACGGAAAAACCACTGTCGAACTTCGAGATGTCAATCGCCCCCAAGCCACCCTGGTCGCCATGCGGGTATCGTGCCCGGCGGATAGCCAAGTAGTCTGCGTCGGTGTACTCGGGAAACGCCGCACGGTTTTCCTGTTTGCTAACCCAGTAGGGACCGATCGCCAAGAAATCGATGTCCATAAAACCGAACGATTCAATGGCGTCTTGTGGCGTTTCGACGATCGCCTCTCCATTGACGTTAAAGCTGGTATTGACCACGACCGGAACATCACTGATTTGGACGAACTGGCTAATGACCTCGTAAAAGTCAGAATTCTGTTCGCGGGTCACCGTTTGTACGCGTGCGGTACCATCGCAATGGACGACTGCTGGAGTCTTTTGCTTGGCCAATTCAGTGGCTCGACCGATCAGCAACATGAACGGCGAAGGGGTTTCCATCTGAAAGTACTCTTGTGCCCGTTCGTCGAGGCAGGCCGGTGCGAAGGGACGGAATTGCTCCCGATGTTTAACGCGAGCGTTTAGCGTGTCTTTCGTCGATGCCATACAGGGATTGGCTAGTATCGAGCGATTTCCCAGTGCTCTGGGACCAAATTCTGAACGGCCATTGAATCTAGCCACGATCTTGCCATCCAACAAGGCTTCGGCGATTTGGCGATGAATGGAGTCAGGCTTGCTGAACCGCAACTCGCGTGTGCTAAGTTCACCAAAGATGGCCTCGTCGCTAAACTCTTTCCCGAGATAGCAAGCGGTGATGCGAGAGGTGTGTAGTCGTTTGCTGCTGGCTAGTGCAAGTTGGGCAGCTCCTACGCAAGTGCCGTCGTCCGATGCAGCCGGATAAATAAAAATATCTTCGCAACCACTCTGCCGACGTATGGCTTCGTTCATTAGTCCATTCAAGCCCACACCGCCGGCGATGGCCAATTGCTTGAGCCCGGTCAATTGCATGGCTTGTTTCGCGAAGGCCACTCCCAGCTCTTCGGTTACGCATTGAACTGAGGCTGCAAAATCAAAGTGAACCTGTTCGATGGGATGTGAACTATCACGCCGTGGGATGACTTGGGACAGTAGTTCCGTGAATCGATAGATCAGATGCCCGGTCCCTTCGAGTGTCCCTAAGGTGATGTGTTCACCTTCTATCTGTTGCAACGCTCCCGAGGCGGATACCGTCAACATCGGCCGAAGGATGTCCCGAAAGCGAGGCTGGCCATAGGCTGACATGCCCATCACTTTATATTCATCCCCCAATCCAAATCCCAAATGTTCCGTTGCAAATAGATAGAAAATGCCCAGACTATGGGGCCAATTGGTTTGGCTGATGCGAGTCAACCCATGTTCGTTTCCGGAATAGATTGTCGCCGTATCCGCTTCACCCGAGCCATCAATGGTGATCACCGTCGCTCGTTCAAATCCAGAATTGTAGAAGGCCGATGCGGCGTGGGCTGCATGGTGATTGACATAATCAATTTCGATCCCTGCGAATTGCTCATCAATGGCCTCCGCGATCTTGCGATACTTGATGGCCCAGTTCAAATACCAACTGCAGCGTAACGCAAGCCTTTGATACTGCTCTGAGTCCAACTGAGCTGAATCAAAAAGGTCGCAAATACTCTCTCGAGCAGAACTTGGCTCAGTCAGTCGCAAGTAGTCCGCAGAATCGGCTAGCCGTCTCAATCCGATCTGGAGTCGCTGTTGTTTCTCGCGATCTGGGATAATCCGTGCGACTTCTTGGAGCAGTGTCTTTTCCACAAACTCTTCGTATCGAAAATTAACCGCGATTCTGCCGACGCGCCGGCGGTGCTGGCGAGCGTAGGTCAGGCAATCATGGATGGCACCCACCGGAAAGCGCCAATCATGTTTTGTATTGCTCAACCGTTCTTCGGTAATTGCAAATAGCGCGGCGCCAGAATCTCCATCGATCAGTGCTGCGGCGGAATCGTGCCCGAAAGCGCCCACCCCCAACACATCCGTGTCAGCATTTTTGCCCCTATGCAAGAAAACGTCACGGTACTGTTGTGCTATCGAATGCGCGGTGTTGAAGCTTGACATGTTTATTCAATCCGTTGATGGTCCAGTGAAATTTTAGGTGTACAACTGCAACCGGTATCTATGCAGCGCAGATCGATTCAGCCGATGGCTCTAGCATCCGCTCAGCCGCAGGACTTTGATCTTCCGCAAGCGGATACCAAATATCCGACGCAGCGATCTCTCCAACTTCCTTGCGTTGAAACAGCATCACCTGCGGTCGCGCAAAGTATTTTCGACCAGGAAACAGGCGATTGATCATAGACTGTATGCGGTAGCAGGCTGTGGTCGCTCGCGGGACATGCCTCAGGGCCCATTGCACTACACGCGTAAAGATAGCATTGGGTTTGCTTCCAGCCTCTTCAGAATACAAAGACAAACAGTTGTTGCTATATCCTTCAGGAACGATTGCTCGCAATTGAAAGCCTGCTAATTCCAGAGCATCCACGAAATGGGAGGGTGGAAAGGCAAACTCAAAAACTCCGTAACGCTGCGAGTATGGGTGCGTATGCATGAAGCGATATAGATCTCGAGACGTATCTACGAACGGTTCGCGAATCATGACCCAATAGCCTCCGGGAGCAACCTTTTGTCGAATACAGGCCGCAATCCAGGCAATATTCTTGAAGTGATGCACACAATTGCGCGTAATCACGGTCTGAAATTGATCTGGCGAAGCGTACCAAGCATCCAGCGAGTTCTCGATCGTGACACCGGCCGCGTCCTGTCGAGTGCGTAGGTAGCCAGTACCCGTGGTGCGATGCGAATTGGGTTCTAACAAGCACACGGATTGAAAGTCGTGTTGAGCTAGCGCCCACGACAAAAAGCCACTTCCACCGCCGATTTCCACGAGCGGTTGGTCAGCAGGGATGTTGAATAGTCGCAGCAATTCCAGCGTAGTTGAAAAGTCTCTACTGTCGATATATCGTCGAAATGCCTGTTCGCGATCCTCTTCCCAATAGCACGACTCTAACAACTGCTGTGCCAGGGGGTCTCGCTCCGCGCGGAGGTGCTCCTTCTCGATGAGGCTCTCGCACATTCTCGGGTCTTCTTCGAGACCAAAAAGTTCAAGTTTGTCGAGCGAAATTCGGTCGATCATGGTTGTCGCCTCTTGGGCTGTTAGACGGCTCTGCCTCGGCAGGCGTAAATTCAAGAGCTTTCAGCTAGGAGTTCTCAGCGCCGAATGTAGCCCACGGTTGCATTTGAAGTCAACAGCAGCCCGAGCGCGAGACTCGGCGATGGGGAAATAACAATTGCTATTGATACGGAAGTAGACAATTGCTAAGGTCGGCCCGCGAGTGCTTAACCTGCGAACTGCCTCTCTGGAATTTTTGTTCCATTGCCGAGAGACGACAAGTTCCAATTAACCGCCCCCCCGAACCCGAGCAACCTCCGATGGCTAAACCCACTTCGTTATCAATTATTGTCGCAGATCTTTTTGTTGACGAGCCACTAGAACAAACAGTGGATAGCATCCTCAATCAAACGGCGACCCGTTTTGAATGTCTAGTAGTCACAAGCCGCAGCGATGAACTGCGATCTGCGTTGCCGAGCGGTGATTCACGGCTGAGATTCGTGCCTGCTCCAGTTGGCTTCAACTGGGCTCAAGCCTTAAAGATCGGCTTGCAACATACCCTAGGTGATGTGGTAGGTGTCTTGTCCAACCAGGACGTATTCCGGGGCGAAGGGCTGACGCAGGTCCTGGAGGCCTTTGATGAGAACCCAGAGCTCAAGATTGCCTATGGTCGAGCGGTGTATGTTGACGAGCGAGGCCAGCTTATCCGTAGACTACGCACCCGAAAGCCCACACTGGTGGCGCTATCCAAACGGCCATGCCTGTGCTCGCCGGCTGTCTTCTACAAGAAAGACGTGCTCTTGCAAGCTGGTGATTTTGACGACACTTTGGAGTTCTGGGCGCACTACGATATGTGGTTCTGGTTCGTAAAGAATGGCTGTAGTTTCACCGAGCTACCGTATGAAATCGCCGGCGTGCGGCTGCGGAAGGTTAGTAGAGATTCCTCTCAAATGATCCATGATGCCGAGGTCCGGTCATGCGAAGAGGCAATGCGGCTGGTCGAAAGACATACGGGGGCCGCGAGGGCTTGCTGGCCGTTGCGCATCGCTACCGCCACCGCCGCTGCCACACAATTGCAACGTGATAGCATCGCCTATGATAAGCGTGTATTGTCAATTGCCCTCCAACATGCTGCCACTTCGAAAAGCGGTCTGCTGGCCGTAAGCCTGCGCAGCTCAGCGATCCTGGCGGCACATGTTAAGACTGAGTGCAACGTGGCTCTGCGACGCCCACGGGTTGCCCTACGACTGTTGCCAGACCGGTTTTTCAAGAATACAAAGCGTTCTCTGCCGCTGCGCATCTTTCGCTTGCGAGTGGACGAACCCCACCAGTGTAGGCTGCCCAGTTCCTACCTAAATGTACCCACGCTCGACCAGACACCCTGCATTTCAATTGTCACACCCAACTACAACTGCGGGGAGTACATCGAACGTACTATTCGAAGTGTCATCGATCAGGACTATCCCAATCTGCAATATGTGGTCCAGGATGGGGCGTCGAACGACGAAAGTCTGGCGGTAATTCGCAAGTACGAAAATAGAATTGCCCATTGGGAGTCCACCAAGGACAGTGGGCAATCGAACGCCATCAATAGGGGACTGCAGCATACCAATGGCGATATCATGGCCTATTTGAACTCCGACGACACGCTCGTTCCAGGAAGCCTGCACTATGTCGCTCAATACTTTAACCAGCACCCAAATATCGACGTCGTTTATGGCTATCGCTTGTTGATTGACGAGCACGATAAAGTCATCAATCGATGGGTCTTGCCCGAGCACGATGACGAAGTGCTGCCGTGGGCCGACTTTATCCCTCAAGAGACAATGTTTTGGCGCAGACGCGCTTGGGAAGCGGCGGATCAGCACGTGGACGAATCGTTCCACTTTGCGATGGACTGGGATCTGATCCTGCGTTTCCGCGCGGCCGGTATGCGGTTTGCGCGATTGCCACGGTTTCTCGGTGCATTTCGGATTACCGACAGTCAGAAGACCACGCAATTGGCAATGACAACGGGAGCTCACGATATTGCCAAACTGCGCAAGCGAGAGCTTGGATTTGTGCCCGGCGAAACCGAGATTGGGAGAATTGTCGAGCCCTACGTCCGCAAACAGCGGCGGGCCGACCGAAGATATACCATCCAAGAAGCCATTCGCAATCACTTCAAAGCTCCCTTTGTTTGGGACTATACAGATATTCTAGCGCGCGAAGCGAGCACGCTGCAGAGAGCAGCCTAGGGCTGCGTGCGGATTGAGTTAAGAATTAGAGATTGCCGCCGTAATTCAGGAGGGATTCAAATGTTGGTATGTGCTCCGCAAGTAAAGCATCATCAAGAAGATTGTCGGACCGTATTTCGAAGCGGCGGGACCCAATGGCTCGCGCCGGTCCTAGTCAGCTCGCAGACGATTGCAACACGGGCCATGTCGCAGGACACCCGCAAGGCTGTGCTGCACACGCTCGATAAATTGAGCGACGACGACTATCTTCTTTTCGTGCGTGACTACTATCGTGAGGGGGATCGGCGTTTTGGTAACGCATGGGATTATGCTGATTTACTCACGTTCTTGGCCGCTGCATCGGAGATCCTCCAGCCACGCAATTTTCTGGAAATCGGTGTACGTCGAGGACGCAGTGCGGCGATTGTAGCCGCCGCATGCCCCACCTGTGATATCTATGGCTTTGACATGTGGATGGTAGATTATGCGGGCATGCCTAACCCCGGACCGCAGTTTGTCACTGACGAACTTCAGCGAATCGGCCATCGTGGAAAGATCGAATTGGTCTCGGGAGATTCGCATACCACCGTTCCAGCCTTCTTCGCCGCCAATCCACAAGCCAAATTCGATTTGATCAATGTCGACGGCGATCACTCACCGGATGGCGCCCAGGCTGACTTGGAATGTGTTTTACCCTACGTCGACCTAGGTGGCATGCTGCTCCTCGACGACATTACCCACCCACAACACCGTTACTTAGAAGACGTGTGGGACCACGTTGTTGGCTCGAATCCCGACTTTGTTTCCTATAAGTATCGAGAGCTTGGATACGGCGTTGCCGTGGGCATTCGAAGGAACTAATGGATGCACCTTCCCACCGTTCTGATTACCGGTGCCAGCGGATTTCTTGGCGGAACTATCGCAACCGTTCTTGCCAAACAAGGTTTTCCGCTGTGCCTGTGCAGCTCCAAGCTGAACGAGCGCTTCAGCTATGCCCATACGAAGGTCTTCAAGGAGCGTTTGCCCTCGCGCAAACTCACGGAATTTGTGGCAGCTACCCAACCCGAGTGGGTCGTGCACTGCGCCGGACCAGCCCGAGTCGCCGCCTCATTCAAAGACCCTGCAACGGATTTTCACAACAGCGTTACAGCCACCGAGTGCTTATATCAGGCGGTCCAGCATCACGCCCCCAAAGCCAAAGTGCTGTTTATGTCCAGCGCGGCCATCTACGGGCAGCCCTGCCTGCTTCCGATTACTCTGCAAACCCCAACCGTGCCAATTTCACCCTATGGCGAACACAAATTGCGCTGTGAGCAGTTGGGCAACGACTTGCGCGCACACAGCGAAATTGAAGTCTCCAACTGGCGCATTTTTTCGGCTTACGGCCCAAGTTTGCAAAAGCAAGTATTGTGGGATATCTTTCGCAAGTCACTGGTCGCTCACGAAGTAGTGCTCGATGGCACCGGGCACGAAACTCGCGACTTGATCTACAGCCTGGATATCGCTAGGATCGTGCTAAACGTCATCGCTAGCGGCCAAATCCCGCAAGAAATAGTAAATATTGGCAGCGGTCGGTCGGTAACGATAGCGACTCTCGCCAAGCTATTTCTTGAATCTCTCAACTATCGTGGCAGCTTTCGATTCTCGGGAATTCGACATCAAGGTGCCCCGCAACAATGGAGTGTCGATGCACGAGATTGTCGGCAATTATGCGGTGGCGAGATGATGTCGCTCGAACGCGGTATCGCTAATTACGCTCGGTGGCTTACACGAGAATTTGGAGAATCACAATATGCGAATCGCGTTTTGGCTGATGCAGGATAGCATTCGCAATTGGTCCCATTGGATCGCGGGCTTCTACTATATTAAGAATTGCCTACAAGCACTGGCGCAGTTGCCTGCCAACGAGCGACCTCAGGTCTATGCGTTTGTACCTGAAGCGCTAATTGATAAACTCACCGAGTCGACTGATTTCGCACAATCGTCTTGGCTAACCATCGTACCCATTGCCGAGTCAATGTTGGTTGATCGCGCAGGTATCGAGCGCTTGGAGCGGTTGGTTGCAGAGTACGACTGCGATGTTCTTTTCCCCGCGCTCACACCCCCTTTGGTAAACGTCAAATCCAAAATCATTGGCTGGATTCCAGACTACCAACATAGGGTTTACCCCGGTTTCTTCAGCGAATCAGAGCTAGCCTATCGCGATAAGATGTTTGCGTTTCTGACCGGAATTAGCGACACCATCGTCTGTAGTAGCCAAACTGTGGAAGCAGACCTCCAACGGTTTTATCCGATCGCACGCGAGCGTGGATTCGTATTGCGATTTACTGCCGAGCCACCCGAGTCGGCCCTGCGAGGCGATATTCGAGATACACTCCAACGTTTCGAGATTGACCAACCGTACGCCTACTTGCCGTATCAGTTCTGGGCACACAAGAATCATCAACAAGTGTTTGAAGCTTGGTCGCTGCTCAAATCGCGCGGGAAAAATTTTCTGCTGGTATGCTCCGGTGCAACCCATGACGCTCGTGACCCACAGCATTTTGAACGCTTGCAGGCCATGCTCAAGAGCCACGACCTCACGAACGTACGCGTGTTAGGAATGATCGATCGCCACGACCAATGGCAACTATATCGAGGGGCAAAAATGGTGCTTCAGCCTTCGTTGTTCGAAGGTTGGAGCACTTCCGTCGAGGAGGCCAAGAGTCTCGGCAAACCCGTCTTGCTTTCCGATATAGAGGTGCATCGGGAACAAATCCTGTCCCCCGAAAGCTTCTTTCAACCTCACGACGTCACAGGGCTCGCAAATCTTATCGAAGGCCAATGGTCTACGCTCCCCGCCGGACACGAACCCGTCGCGGAGTCGCTAGCCTTGCAAGCCTGTCGCTCGCGTGTGCTGACTTTTGGACGCGACCTAGTCCAGTTGTTCGAACAAACTCTGGCGACCAATCGCGAACCGATTGCTGAAGCCGTATTGCCGCTGTATCTATTCATGCAGCAGGAAGCCGAAGCTCGCCTACAAGTCATCGACGGGCTAATGTCACAATTGCAGCAGGCAAAATCAAACGAAGCGGAATTGGCCGCACAGCCCACCGTCGAGCATTCAACCGCTGGAAAAAAAATCAGCAACTGGTTCCACTCGCTGCGCAAGACTGCATGAAAACGAGGGCAGGATCCTCGAACATCGTTAGCTTAGCGACGCCGTATTGGGTGTGGTGAACACCGAGATTGAACTCCGGAAGTTGATCGTCTCAGTCTAAACAGCATGACCAGTAAATTCGCACCCACCCGCAAAGCTTTACATCGAAGTCAACGTAGCATTCGGCCAAGTCTCAACGTATTTGGCCATTGATATTCGTCTCCGCGATCCCAACCAAGGCACTCAACCCGGGATGATTCATGAGTACCTAAATCGTGCGGCAAGGTATCCTCCCGCGAGCGGGAGGGTTGCGAGTAAAACGAGCGGGGAGGGCCAAGGTGGAGGATCTTGCAATACCTCCACAGGGGGCACCCGATTTGCGGGTCACCGTTTCGTTGCAGTTGTTTTTTTCAGAAAATACAAATTTCCCTCGAAAGCTTGCGTGTTGTTCACTACGATGAATGCTGGATGCCCCCCGTTTATGCCTTGGTAATAGTCACCTATTTGACGGGGCACGTATTGCTGCCTCGGCCGCGGACTTTTCGGTCGGCGCATCTTTCGTCCTGAGGGGTCCAAATGATTGGCTACCTGACCTGACCGGCGCTGCGGACGAAGCCAGCGTCTGGGACAATGCTTTGACCTCCTCCCACGTCTCGTATCTCTTCAACAATCCCGGTGCTCTGCCCGTTCCCCAGCCGGACTCCGTGGCGTCGCTGAATGCAATCGCCCGCATGGTTTTCACGCGTCGTCGTCAAAACTCGGGTATGCAGCCCAGTAACTAGCAAACTTTCATTTCGAGAATATTGGAAGCCAAGATGATTAGCTCAGCTATATTTAAGAACTGCCCCCAGATCGTTTCCGCAGCGTCAAATTCTCCCGCGCTCCGTTCTGGATCTCGTGGCGCTGGAGTCGCAATTATCCAAGCCGTTTTGGCTAGCAACGGAGCGCATATGCCGATAACGATGGCCTCGGGGGTGCCTGATGGACGATTCGGTCGCGAAACGCATCAGGCGATATTCGATTTTCAGGCTTCTCGCTCTCAGCTTCAAGCCGATGGTATCGCGGGTCGCAACACCATTAGGGAATTGGACCTCTTGGCACTCAGTAAGGAGTCGGACTTCGCCAACATCAAATTCAAACAGCCGCCGCAGTACAGGCGAAATGAATACACAATCGGAAGCACCAATCCGCAAACTCGATCAGATGGAGGCGCTGGGAGGTTCGGGAGCAAACTCCCAACGTATGAATTCAGTTTCTATCGCCATGCACTCCTGCAGGTGCTACCCTACTATCAAGGGCAATTCGGGTGGGAAGCCGCCGACTTTATCATTCACTTTCTGAATGCAACCGGCACGGATAAGATTGTCAGCCCACGCGCCATGCTTCATGCGGGGCCTGCGGATTCTTCGAATCCTGTGTTTACGGCCTACCAGACAGAGGTTTGCCAAGCACAAATGTTTGCATCAACGCTCCCGGTTGGCACTCACCAGATACGCTCAACTCGCGTAAGCATAGCGACGGCGAATTACGGAAGTTGGTACTACGCGGTTAATGGTTTTCAATACTGGGGGATGGCAACTGTTTTTGTGACAATGGAAAACGGAGTTAAAACGTACCAAATGCATTTCACGTTTAACATTTACGATCGTTACAATTGGGATCTAGGCGAAAAATCCATAACGATCGACCTTACTGACTACGGGGCCCCGGACACAAATAACAACTTGATCACGGTTGACGACCAAACGGTTGGAGAATTTGTGCGTCAGGGCCTGGCACGAGAATTCGATACGCGAGGTGCCTTTGTTGAGATCATCTCTTGGCGTGAAGTGGATGCTATTGATGTAGACTCAGTTCCAGTGCCCAGTCGCTATTAGCCACAATTCCCCAACTCTTCCAACGAACGCCATCCAATCCAGCGAGTGACAAAACCGTCTTGCAACCTCTGTGCAAAATGCCCCCGTTTACCCGACTCCGCTACCCGTCTAAATTGTAGGCACTTTCCCGAAGCGATACCACCGAATTGTATTGAAAGTTAACACAGCATGACGGCTTCATTACCAGTTGGGAAATTTCGCCCAAAGTCTCAGCGACGCTCGATGAAGCTGAAAGAACGGCTGATTACTAGAGCGTTTACGAAACTATACTACGACTGTTGGCGAAAGGGACACAAGACGGGAACCAGCCCAGCAACGCTAAGCCTGCACTGGTTCGGCCATGAAATGCTAAAATGCCCTATGGATCTGTGGGTTTACCAGGAGATCATTAGCGAACGACGTCCGGATTGGATCGTCGAATGTGGGACCTACCGAGGAGGAAGCGCATTGTACATGGCCAGCCTGCTCGACCTTTTAGGGCATGGAAGAATTGCTACGATCGATCCAAATGATTACGAACGTCGTCCAGAACATCCACGCATCCATTACGTGAAGGGTTCGAGTACAGACACTGCGATTGTCGATCAGATTCGAACGATGGTTGACGGCCAACGCTGTTTGGTGATTCTCGATTCTGATCACGCCCGTGATCACGTGCGGCAAGAGTTGGATCTGTATTGTGAGATGGTGCACGTTGGTGATTATCTCATCGTCGAAGACTCTTGCGTCAATTCACACCCGGTCTATCGTCGACATGGCCCAGGTCCGATGGAAGCTCTTCGCGACTTCCTAACCCACGATTCGCGGTTCATCGTCGATCGAGAACGAGAACGCTTTCTATTAACGATGAATCCAAGCGGCTATCTCAAACGCATTGGTTGACGGCTTCTATGGCAGTGGGACTCGATGGAATTGTTCGCGCTTGGCAGCCAAACAACGGCATCTCCCGCAAATGTTCAATTTAGACGCCGCATTGAAAGATGTAGTGCAACCCTAAGCCGCGAGACGCGATGTTTGGCCACTTAGCAACGTATCGATATGATTGAAGAAGTCGCCTCGGAAACTGTCCCACGTTCGATGGCGAAAGTGCTTCATGATCCATGCCGATTCCCTCTTGAGTTCTTCAGGATCGGATATCCATTGTATGATTTTCGCCTGCCAGGAATGAAAATCGAGGGGATCTAAGCTTGTGGTCAAGCCTTGTCCGGCTTCGGGCATGGAGGAGGTGCTTGAAGCGATGCAAGGTTTACCATGCTGCATGCTCTCAACAATCGGCAAACCCCATCCTTCGTGTAACGCCGGATAGAGCGTGAATTGGCAATGATTGTAAAGCCAATGCAAGTCGGCGTCGCTGACATGGTGCATCACCTTAATCACTTTGCTTGCAATCGGGTCAACTTCAATTTGGTGCAGCAATTCCGAAGTAAGCCAGCCTTTGGCCCCCGCGATTACCAGATAGGGCAAGCTATCACCGCGTGTTTGCGCAAGGCGACGCCAAAGATTATAGAGTAGTTGATGATTCTTTCGGACCTGGACAGTACCGACGTTCAATACGAATCCGCGCGAATCGACGTCGTGTGGAAGTGCAGGGCGAGTGGCTGGCCGACTAGTGCTACTATCGGAGCCCAGATGAATGACCTTGGTAGCAGGTAAGGTGCCGTGAACGTGTTGAGCGAATTCGATAAACTCTCGTTCAGTTGAATGGGAAATACAGACTACGCTGGCTGCGCTGCGTGCCAAAAAACCGACGAAACGTACAAATTTTGCGACACTTTCGGGCTCCTGGAAGTGGTGCGGAAAATGATAAGGAATCATATCGGACAGGATACAGATTAGGCGCACGCCCCGATTCGTTGTAAGATCTTCGAGCAAGTCGACGCTGATCGTATCCCATGTCGATCCGCTAATCACGAACGCATCGCCTGCTCTCCAGGGAAGATCGGCCCGGATTCCAAGACGTCTTTTTGTGTGCCCCGCAATGGACCGTAGCGAAACTCGCAAACTCCTCTCCAACGATCGGCCACTGGATCGCCAGGCCCCGCCTTTCCCCGCGATCTCTTTACGACTCAATGGACGTGGTGAATTGCCATGCGCCGTCGTGTAGTTTCGCACAGCGTCTTCGGTTAGCGAAACCAATCCGTCGCTGTATCGATCGTAGATGCAATACCTAGTTCGAAAACGTTTTTCCTGCATTGCTCCCTGCAACACATTGGCTTCGATCCGTGTAAGGCCGACTGGCGTTTGGTTGCGCAACTTGTGAACGGTGGTCGCATCGAACCAAACTGTGGGGCGATTTTGCATTTCTCTAACCGTTTGTCGAATCCGTGAGTCGGTTTTGGTGGTGTCTACACACGACACGCCTATCCATCACCAAACCAATTTCGCTTTACCCAAGCATAGAGCAACAGTCAACTCGCATAATTTTTTATACGAATCTGCAGCGTTACTAAATTGAGAGATTGGTTCATATCACCGATGATTGCGGTAGTGCAAGAGCATTTTGCCCGTACCTATTGCTCTAATTCTCCTTCCGTCGGAGATTTTGATTCAAGTTTGACGTTGAGCCATTCCGACAACTCAAATCAGACGACGAGACAACCACTACAACCGCCAAAGTCTCCCAGGCCCACACAGACTATTTCAAATTGCTTGCTATGAAGTGATCTGCTTGCTATGAAGATTGCAATTGTCGTTTATCGGTTAGAGCCGAACCGCGGAGGTGCTGAGCGTTGGACATCGGACTATGTCGATTGGTTGCGAAAGCGACATTGCGTTACCTTGTTGACGTCCCGCGCAACTCATAACCTGCAGAATTGGTCTGGAATCTCACAGCAAGTCTTCAGTTCACGTGACCGTTTTGAATTCGCGCAACGAGTATCCCATGAGGTAGACAGGTCCACTTTCGACGTCGTCCACGATATGGGGTATGGCTTTAATTCCGATGTTTTTCAGCCTCACTGTGGCAGCCAAATTGCGATAGATCGCAGTAAACGCGAACTCCACTCTGCTTTGTCAAAACTGGGACGGCAACTGTTGAAGCGCTTTAGCAGGCGACAGCAGAAGTTGACTGCTTTGGCCGACAAACAGTTTCAACAAACTCATACCCAATTTGTGGCAGTTTCGGAGCGAGTTTCAAATGATTTGCACCAACTGCACGCGATCCCGATGGATCGCATCTCCATGGTTCACAATTCCGTTGATACAGGTCGTTTTCATCCTGATTTGCGATGTCAATTCCGGAGACGAATGCGGCAAGAGCTGCAGATCGGCGATAACGAGTTCGTATTGCTTACCGTCGCCCACAACCATCGCTTAAAAGGAGTGCCAGCTTTGCTAAAGTTGGCGCAAGCGCAGTTCCAACGACCGTTGCATGTTGTCGTCGTTGGCGGGGCGAACAAGAAACCGTGTAGAAGTCGTGTGAATCATTCCAGCCAAGTTACCTTTACCGGTGCGGTCGACGATGCGCGACCGTACTACGGGGCTTCAGACGCATTCGTCTTGCTTTCACGATATGACGCCTGTAGCTTGACCGTTCTTGAATCGATGGCAAGCGGGCTGCCGACGATAACTACTCGGGTTAACGGAGCGAGCGAGCTGATAGACCACGAATGCAACGGGCTGATTGCCCACGATGGCCGGGACACGACCGAACTTCAAAGACTGGTGAAAGTTTGTATGGACGCTGGCGAGGCCGATCGTTTGGGGCGAGCGGCACGCGCTACCATGGAGCGGTATACCCAGAGCGACAATTTCAAGGCGATTGAAAGTCTCTATTACCAGCTTGGTAGTTCACGAAGAATGGCCGCTTGAGCACTTCTATTGCAGATTCCAAACAGTAGCATGTAAGATAAAATTGCGATGTCGCGACCAATGTCTGAATACAACTGCACCGATTGGTTACGATTGCGCCCGGTGCTACATGCTCTGAAGTCGCGGCGGTATCGACTTATGGACGAGCATGCATTGAGTGTGCCATCCATCAATGCAGACTTGATAGACAAGGTTGCCGGCTCTCTTAATGATCAGCAAGCGCTTGTCACCATTGCGTTTAATGACTCCGAGTCAATCGCATTGCAAATACGCTTGCTCCGCCAGTTCGTGCCTCATGCGATTCATATTGTGGTGGACAACTCGTCCAATGCTAGTCTGGCGAGTTCGATTGAAAAAGTTACCAACAACTCGGATTCCCACTATGTGAGAATCCATCACAACCCATGGACGGGTAGGAACCCAAGTCGTTCCCACGGATTCGCCATGAACTGGGCCTATCGCAACGTTTTGCGAAGCGGTCGTCCTAGGCACTTTGGGTTTCTCGACCATGACCTCTATCCTACAGAAAACTCAGATCCCTTTGATATTCTAGAAACGACTATTTGTGGTGGCGATATTCGCAGGGCAAACACTCGCTGGTTTCTTTGGGCTGGCTACTGTATGTTTGACCAATCTAGGCTAGGCGATCATCACCTCAATTTTGGTCTCGACTGGTTTGCTGGGCTTGATACGGGCGGAGCCAATTGGGAAATACTCTACCGTAACATCGACGTAGCTACACTTTATCAACGCCCCATAACAGCGGAACAGGTATGGCCAGACGTTCCGCTACAGAAAGCCTATTTTGAGCGGCGAGGAACATGGCTGCATGAGGTGGGGCTCGACGGGGATCCAGACTTGCAAAAGAAGAAGCAAAGGGTATTGCGCGATCGACTAACTAAGAGCCAGCGCATTGCAGCCTAGTTGATCTACAGCCCCCTGTCAGACAACCCGAATTTCGGTTTGAAGGGAAAAGGGGTCAGGAGCCGAATTGGCGTTTTAGGTAAGCTTCCTTGGTCTGCCGAGATTGGCTTGGGGAAAAGGGGTCAGGAGCCGAATTGGCGTTTTAGGTAAGCTTCCTTGGTCTGCCGAGATTGTGGAGCGTCGATTCCAAATTGTATTTTCGGGCTGTGCTTTCTACCCAACTTGTGGGTGCTTGGGGAAAAGGGGTCAGGAGCCGAATTGGCGTTTTAGGTAAGCTTCCTTGGTCTGCCGAGATTGTGGAGCGTCGATTCCAAATTGTATTTTCGGGCTGTGCTTTCTAACCAACTTGGATCACCGAAGGGCTGGCTTCGAGCAATTGCTCGTTGGAGTTGCTTTTCCTCCTTTTCGTTCAATGCTTGATTGACCCTTGCTATCCAACCGGGCGGCCGGCGGATTGGCCACTTCGTCAAAGTAACGCCACACTTGCCTCCGTTCCAGTTATACAAGCTACCAAATCGCCAGTCCTCCGCCCGTTCGACCAACCTGGCCGCCAACGCGTTGCGTTCGACATAGCGACAGACTACTAGGAAGTGCTCATCACTCTGAACGGGGAAGCTCTTGAATCGACCTTGATAGAGATGTCCTGTTCCAGTGGCGCGGTAATGTGCATGATGCCGAGCCGCGTGGGTCATAGATACCCAGTAAAGCAAACGGCCCATGGCTCCGTC
>JADYZV010000173.1 GCA_020852965.1 Pirellulaceae bacterium
GTGAAGTTAATGCCCCAAGCCAGCTTGTCTGGCAGGAGCAAGAGTTTTGCAATTAGAAAAGGTGAAGCCCCTAGCATTGTCCCCTTATGGATTGCCTAGCGCTGGTCTGGGTTCAAGCCACCAAAACGAGGCTACTGCCTTAACGACTAACCGAAACGACTAGCACTATCGAAAACCTATCGGCAAGTGTTAATACATCGACGGAAGCCTTCGAACCATCTCATCACACTTGACAACCAAAATGAAAACCAACAAACGCCTCCTTGCTCTCACAATCATCGGCTTGCTAGTCACCATTATCGGTTGCGAACAGACCGCCCCGCCCGATGCGGCAGACGGATCGCCACGAAGCAGTGCGGCTCTGGATCGAGTTTCGGCTGGGCCGCCGGTGCGGAAGACACTGACGCTCACCACGCAGCAACCAGGACGGATCGAGGCATTCGATGAAGTGCCACTGTACTCAAAACTTGCCGGCTACGTCGCAGAGGTAAGAGTCGATATGGGCGATCGAGTGAAAAAAGACGAGCTACTCGTTCGATTGTTCGCACCCGAATACCATGACGAGCTCGAACAGAAGCGTGGTTTGTTGGCCCAAGCGGAGGCTGAAGTTCAACAATCCGAAGCGGCTTTGATCGCGATGGAAGCCACGGCTAGTTCCGCAAAGGCGATGGTGCTGCAGGCGGAAGCCAGCATCGGCCGCGCCGAGGGCGAATACGCGCGATCGAATTCCGAACATCAACGCTTGCAACAACTCGTCAAGACCGGATCGGTTACCGCTAAGCTGGGCGATGAAGCACTCAACCAATTTCGCGCTGCCGAATCGGCTCAAAAGGAAACCTTGGCGAATATCGAATCGGTCAAGGCGCAGCAGCGCGAAGCGGAAGCGAACATCAACAAAGCCATGGCCGATGTCACCGCCTCCAAGGCTCGCGTTCGAGTCGCCCAGGCAAACGTCACTCAGGCGGAAACGATGATTGCATACACCGAGATCCGTGCACCTTTTGATGGAGTCGTGACTAAGCGCGGAGTTGTCAAGGGAAACTATGTCCACCCTGCCGATTCATCGAACAGCCACCCGCTACTGATCGTCGCCAGTACCGACAAAGTGCGAGTCTTTGTCGACATTCCGGAAATGGAAGCCCCACTGCTCGATGCGGGATTCGACGATCCGAGCGCGGGAGACAAAGCCGTGGTTCGAGCTCAATCACTGGTAGATCAAGTTTTTGAAGCTCGAGTGACTCGGAGCAGTTGGTCGTTGGATGAACAAAATCGCTCGTTAACGGCCGAGATCGACTTGGTAAACACAAATGGTGAGTTGCGTCCAGGCTCCTTCGCAACCGTGAGTATTCTGCTCGAACAGCGCGACGACGTCCTGACACTTCCCATCTCGGCCGTCGTGCGAGACGGTGAGAAGACATTCTGCTGCGTTGTCGTCGCTGGACAGATCGAGCAGCGACCGATTCAGCTCGGCCTGCGAGTCAAAGATGAGGTCGAGATAGTTTCTGGCTTGGAGGGAACGGAGGCGGTAGTACTCACACGTGCGGCGTCACTTCAACCAGGCCAGCGTGTCGAAATTATTGAAAAAGGCGATGAATAGTTCTCAGCCGGGCAGAATTCGAATGTACGGATACTACACCTGGATTGTTCATGAGTTTACGCGAAAACGGAGTAAACCATGATAGCCGATAGCCTTACGTCATAGGTAGAAAAACAGTCTTCAATAAAATCACATTTCGCAGCTTCAGCAATGACGTTTGACGAAACTGCAAACCGATCGCGTAGAGCCAAGGTAATTCACATTTTTGAGATTCGATTCAAAGCAAACAACCTTGCTGACGCTGCGGGTCGCGAATGGTCCGGGACAAAAGGTTTGTAACACTTCTACGGTCTGGTATCTTCATCGCAATGCAGCGGGGCATCAACTAGACATCCGGGAACCGCTGGGTTAGAATTGCTACGATGAAACGAGTTCTTTCCCTGTTGTTGATTGCCTTGCTCATGCTGGGGCACCTGTTGCCTCATTCGCATGTGGGGACTGGTGCGGATCAACCGGGCGATCCTGCTGCGAGACCACATATTCACTTGGCTTCTCACGATTCTCACCATGGTCATTCTCACGATCATGCTCAGGCTACCGATGATCACGACCACGGAGATTCGATTCGTCACGGGACTGACACTGCCAGCAACACCCTTGGAATCTCTAGTCTAAGCGACCACGATAGTGACGCAATCTATTTTGCAAGCTCGAGGCTAGCCTACGATCGGCCAAGTAGAATTGATTCGCCTGACAGTGATCTGATAGCGGTGGTCGCTGAACTCAGTATTGACTTCAATTCCTTGCCAACACACTTGATCTGTACGATACCATTGCGGCGAAGTTTATCGCTTCCTCTCTATCTACTCACGGCCTCTCTACGGCTATAGATGAACGCTTGCCAATTGACGCTTGTCGGTTGACGCTTTCTTAGAAGTTTCTTTGCGATGGCGGAGGCTACTCTGCTCTCGAATCGTTTCTTTCAGTCTCGTGTAGCGATGTAAGTTCAAGCTACAGGTGAGCGTTGCTGCACCCATCGGTATGATTCAGTCGACAATCTTCACACTTCAATCGAGAATTTTCAATCATGAAATACTTTCGGGCGATTGCTGGGCCCGCCATCCTTGTTGGCGTGGTCGGTGTTTTATGGCTGCTGTGGGGACAGCTATTTACTAGAAACGATTCGGTGCAATCGACAACGCCGATTAAGCAGGCGGACACCGGCGAGAAGCAGTCTGTGCTCGAAATCAGCTTGGAGGCACGCAAGAACTTAGACCTCATATCCAAAGCGGCGCGACCACGAACTTACTGGCGGACAGTCGTGATTCCGGGTGAGATTGCGGACCGACCGGGGTTGTCCGATCGAGGAGTCACGTCACCAGCCGTCGGCGTAGTCACCGCAATTCATGCCTTTCCAGGTGACACGATGCGACCTGGCGAACGACTGGTCACACTGCGACTTTTCAGCGAATACTTGCAAGCGACGCAGACGCAGTTGTTCAAGGCTCGGCAAGAAACCGAGATCGTCCAGGCCGAGATCGATCGTTTGTCAGACGCGGCCAGTACCGGAGCGATTTCGCGGTCCAAGATGATCGAGCTAGAAAGTGAGATCAGTCGCCAAAACACGCTCATCCGAGCAGCTCGACAAGAGTTGCTCACACGAGGTTTGGCACCACGCCAAGTCCAGCAGATCGAAACGGGAACGTTTGTTTCGACGGTCGAAGTTGTGGCTCCACCCTTGCGAGCCCCAGATGCGTCTTCACCTCTCCCGGAAAATGAAGAAGTTCAACAGATAAGTTTGGCGAATGACCAAGGCATTGCTTATGAGGTCCAGGAGCTATCAGTCGAACTAGGACAGCAAGTGCAAGCGGGGCAACTCATCGCCAAACTTTCAAACCATAAAATGCTCTATATCGTCGGCCACGCCTTCAAACGTGAGGCTGTATATCTGGAGCAATCGGCCCAAGAAAATCGACCCCTCGAAGTCGAGTTTGCGGAAGATGCCACGGATCATTGGCCAGCGATGGATCAGTCGTTCAGAATCCGTCATCTCGCGAACACCATCGACCCGGACAATCGAACCTTTGATTTCTTCGTGCCACTGATAAACCAATCGCGAGCGTTCGACGAACAGGGACGCGTTTTCCTTGTTTGGCGGTTTCGACCTGGTCAACGTGTTCGCATTCATGTGCCGGTTGAGAAATTTGACGACGTATTCGTGTTGCCTGCTGAGGCCGTCGTTCGCGAGGGGCCTGAAGCGTATGTGTTTAGGCAGAATGGGGACCTTTTCAAACAGCTCCCAGTCCACGTGCTCCACGAAGATCGGCGTTCGGTCGTGATTGCCAACGATGGTGTGGTCACTTCCGGTGCATACTTGGCACAGGGCTCAGCAGCTTCGCTGAATCGTGTACTGAAATCGCAATCGGCAAGTGGCCAACAACCCGGCGTACATGTTCACGCAGATGGCACCGTACATGCCGCGCATTAATCTATGACGGTCGATTTCCGATTTCCAATTTGAAACCAGGGAAAACAGCGATGGATCAAGCAGAAGTGAAGAAACGAATTGAGCAGTTTGGTTTGCGCGTCACGAATGTAGTTGCCACATTTCCGAATGACTCGGGCGGACGAGCGATTGGCAATCGGCAATGTTAGATTTCATCATTCGTTTCTCACTCCGTTACCGCATGCTGATTATCATCACCAGTTTGTTCGTGCTGGTATACGGATCGTACTTGGCGACGCAGATGTCGATCGATGTCTTTCCGGACCTGGATCGTCCTCGCGTCGTCATCATTACAGAAGCGCGCGGGCTTGCGACCGAAGAGGTTGAAACGCTGGTGACGCAACCCATTGAGATTGCATTGATGGGAGCCAGTGGTGTCCAAGCCGTTCGCAGTCAATCCACGGCGGGATTGAATGTCATATACATCGAGTTTGATTGGTCTACGGAAATCCGTGCGGCCAGACAGACTGTCCAAGAACGATTGTCCACGCTCGAAGGTATATTGCCCGCGGGGATTCGTCCTCAAATGACACCACCATCGTCGATCATGGGGCAGATCATCGTCGCTGGGATTTACCGCCAAAAGGGCCCGAGTGCTGGAGTCCTGGCCCAGGTCGGCGATACCGAGATGATGGCTGAGATGATTGTCGACGAGAACCAGAAGACGCGTTTCACCGTCTGGATGCCTGGGGATCGTCATGACTTATCTACGTGGCAGAAGGTCCCCAATGAGTTGGTGGCCTTAACCGTAAATTCCCCCGTGGCTAGCGCCAGCCGATTACACGACACTGCCATGTTTAACATTGAGGGGATGACTTACACCGCGAATTTCTACTCGGCCGAAAAGCAGCAAATTGAACTTCGCACCATCGCCGATTGGATCATTCGCCCACGACTGCTCAAGACAACCGGTGTGGCCGAAGTGTTCATGCTCGGCGGCGACCGGAAACAATACCAAATCCTGATCGATCCGACAGCACTTTTGGAATACGGCGTCACCGTCCAAGAAGTTGAACGCGCACTGCGAGCGAGCAACATCAACACCAGCGGCGGCTTCGCGGTGACCGGCGAGACGGAGAGACCCATTCGGATTCTTGGTCGGCTGGGACCGGGATCACAGCGAGTCATTGAAGACTTGAAAAAGGTTCCGGTTGGAGAGCATGTCAAACGCGCTGTCTTACTTGAACAAGTCGCCCGTGTGACCGAAGGGGCACAGTTCAAACGAGGTGACGGCAGCATCAATGGTCGCCCCGGCATCGTGTTCACTACCGTCAAACAACCTCACATCGATACCCGTGAACTCAGCGATGCGGTCGCGGAAGCTTTCGTCGAAGTCGAGGCGTCATTGCCCGCAGACATCGTTGTCAATTCGGACCTGTTTCGACTTAGAAATTTCATCGACCGAGGAATATCCAATGTTGCCGAAGCACTCGTTATCGGAGCCGCTTTGGTGATCGTCGTGTTGTTCCTGTTCCTGTTCAATTTTCGCACAACCTTTATTACGTTGACCGCTATTCCGCTGTCGCTTGTGCTCACCACATTGACTTTCCGTATTATGGGATGGATAAGCGGGTCTGAGTTGTCGATCAACGTCATGACGTTGGGCGGGATAGCAGTCGCCATGGGCGAGCTTGTGGATGATGCCATTGTCGATGTCGAGAACATCTTCCGACGATTGAAGCAAAACAATGCTTTGCCAATTGAGAATCGCAAACCTTCAATCATTATTACCTTTGATGCCAGCCGTGAAATCCGCAGCTCGATTGTGTTTGGAACTGCCGTCGTGATTCTTTCCTTCATTCCGCTTTTTGCTCTGTCTGGCGTCGAGGGCCGCCTCTTTACGCCACTCGGGATCGCCTACATCGTCTCCATTCTGTCGTCGTTCGTCGTCTCCATGACCGTCACGCCGGTGCTGTCTTACTACCTGTTGCCGAACTCCGCCGCAACGCATCGAAAAGGTGACAGCCATCTGTTGAAAGGCTTAAAGGCGATCGTGTCACCGCTAATTCGGCTAAGTATGGCAATGCCGAGCACCTTGCTGATTCTGACTTGGATTGCCGTTGGAATCGCAGCCTGGCAAATGTCGCTCTTGGGTCGCAACTTTCTCCCACCATTTGATGAAGGGAGCGTTCAGGTCAACGTCACGTTGCCTCCCGGGTCGTCACTGAGTGCATCGAATCAAATCTCGCAAGCAATCGACTCCGTGTTTCTCGCGATGCAAAAGACCGACGAGAATCCTGACGGTGAAATCCTTCACTTCGTTCGGCGAACGGGTCGCGCCGAGATGGATGAACACGCTTCGCCCGTGAATTTTGGCGAATACATCCTGAGCATGAACCCGGAGTCGCCTAGCGAACGTGAGGAGGTCATCACTCGATTACGACAGGAAATTAGCAGCCAAGCTCCCGGCGTTGACATCGAGGTGGAACAACCGCTGGCGCACCTGATCAGCCACATGATCTCTGGTGTTTATGCCCAGATCGCAATCAAGATTCATGGCGACGACTTGGACACTCTGCAACGCGTCGCCGAGCAAGTCAAGACGACCATCCAGAGCGTTCCCGGCATCACGCCGCCGGTGGTCGAACCTATTCAAGAAACGCCGGAGCTGCATATTGCCCTGCGGGCTGATGACTTGGCTTTGCATGGACTGACCCGTCAGTACGTGGCTGACGTATTGCAAACGGCATTGCAGGGCGAGGTCGTTTCTCAAGTACTCGAAGGCCAACGGCGATTTGATGTACTCGTGCGGCTTGAAGAAGAATATCGCACCGATTACGCAAATCTCGATCGCCTTCGCATCGACTTGCCCGATCGTGTGGGGCAACCAGATCGCGGGCAAATCGAGCTGCGCGAAGTGGCTGATGCGAGTGTCGGTACCGGACCGAATTCGATCAATCGCGATAATGCGCGGCGCAGGATTGTGATCCGCTGCAATACCGAAGGTCGTGATCTGGCGGGCGCAGTTGATGACATTAAGCAACGCATCGGCAGCCAAGTCCAAATGCCCGTCGGATATTTCATCGAATACGGCGGTCAGTTTGAAAGCCAGCAACGGGCCACGCAACTGATCATCGTACTGGCCGGAGTTTCTGTGGTCGGTATGTTTGTCGTGTTGTTGATTTTGTTTCCATCAATCCGAATCGTGCTGCAAATTCTAAACGCCTTGCCAACCGCTTTCGTCGGTGGCGTGTTGGCGCTGGTGATCACTCAGCAGAGTCTCACCGTTGCGAGTCTGGTTGGCTTTATCTCGCTCGGTGGCATCGCAGTTCGAAACGGCATACTATTGGTGACGCACTACTTCCACTTGATGGAACAGGAGGGCGAGGACTTTACGCAGCGCATGATTATTCGCGGCAGTCTCGAGCGACTTGCACCCGTGTTGATGACTGCGTTAACCGCTGGTATCGGCCTGATCCCGTTAGTATTGGGTGGGCAAGAACCAGGTCGCGAAATTTTGTACCCAGTGGCAACCGTAATCCTTGGCGGACTTATGACAGCCACGTTCTGCGAATTCCTAATCCACCCAGGCCTGTTTTGGAGATTCAGCGGGAAAGACGCCAAAAGACTGTTGAGTGATAATCTGAGATCGAAGGTCGAACTCTGAAGAATTGAAGAATGTTGAATTCGGGATTGCCGATTGACTTTCAGCTTTGGGATGTTTCCAAGTTGCAATCGACAATCATTTACCTCAAAGGAGAGTTTTATGAAAACGTTCACAGCCACACTATTTGCCTCAACTTGCCTCGTCGGCCTCAGTATCGTCGCTGGTTGCAGTAAGCAAATACCAGTTACTGAACCGCCATCGTCCACCGACAATCAACAATCTTCCATCGAAGATCATCACGGTCATGGTGCTGGTCCACACGATGGAACCGTTGCGGATTGGGGCGGCGGAAAGTATCACGTCGAGTTCACAGTCGATCACGACAAGCAAGAAGCTACTGTGTACATCCTGGGGGCCGACGAAACGACCGCAATACCGATCGATGCGGCGGAGATTGACCTGAGCATTTCCGATCCTGCTATGCAAGTCACGCTCAAGGCCACACCTCAAGATGGCGACCCAGCCGGAAAGGCATCACGCTTCGTCGGCAACCACGAAAAGTTAGGCGTAGTCCAGGAGTATGCAGGAACGATTGCCGGTGTCATCGACGGCACGCCTTTCTCAGGTGATTTCAAAGAAGCGCCGCACGGTGAGCACGATCACTGACATTCTACTGCGTAAGCAGCCACACTAAGTGGATCAAGATTACGATTAAGAATAACTCGCCGGCGTCCGCATAAACTGAGATTATGTCCAGCTTATTGTTAACGGCAATTAGTCGAGTGACGATTTGCGGAATCGTCACCACCGGAAATAAGTTTCTGAATTATGCTCGGAGTTACAATTTCGCCAGCTTTTTCGCAAGAAAGCGTTGCTCGGAGGTCTGGCTAGAGAGCGACAGCGCGGTCTGAATCGCCTCGCGTCCTGCCTCGACGTTCCCTAGCCGCAGCAGGAATTCACCGCGGGCCGCATGTGCCAGAGTGTACTGGCGAAGCTCGCCTCGCCGGAGAATTGCATCAATGATCGCAAGTCCGGCGACCGGCCCGTCTCGCATCGCGACCGCGACGGCGCGATTGAGTTGGACGATGGGGCTGGGTGAGAGTCGCAGGAGCACATCGTACAGAGCGATGACCTGGGACCAATCGGTTTCGGCGGGTGTTTGGGCTTCGGCGTGAACTGCGGAAATCGCGGCTTGCAGAGTATACGCGCCGAATCGACCACTGCGCAGCGATTGCTCAATCAGCTCGGTCCCCTCGCGAATCAGTGCTTGATCCCATCGCGAACGGTCTTGGTCTTCGAGCAGTACGATGTCGCCGGCTGAGTCCGTGCGCGCATCGCGACGCGATTCGTGTATCAACATCAGCGCGAGTAGGCCACGCACCTCACCGTCGTCAATCAAACTCAGTAGTAACCGCCCAAGCCGAATTGCTTCACTGGACAGGTCGCTCCGCGTGAGACTCTCACCGCGCGAAGCGGAATAGCCCTCGCTGAAGATCAAGTAGACGACCGAAAGCACGCTATCCAGTCGCCCGGGAAGTTCGCTCAGTTCGGGAATTTCGATCGGAATCTTTGCATCTCGGATCTTGGCTTTGCCACGCACCAGACGTTGTGCCATCGTCTTTGGCTCAGTCAAAAAGGCACTCGCGATCTCATCGGTCGTCAGCCCACAAACTTCGCGCAGTGTCAGTGGCACCTGAATCGACGGGTCAATCGCAGGGTGGCAGCAGGTGAAGATCAGTCGCAGCCGATCGTCTTCAATACCGCTTGCGCTCCTAGTTTCGTTTTGCTCACGAATCGCATCGAGGCGCTGCGATACGTCGACGGCCATCTCACCGAGTTTGGCATCGCGACGAATCCGATCGATGGCTTTAAACCGCCCAGCGGATACGAGCCACGAAACGGGATTTTCAGGAATACCATCGACCGGCCATTGAGCCAGCGCTGCCGCGAACGCGTCTTGCATGGCATCTTCGGCCAAATCGAAGTCACCCAATGCCCGAACCAACGACGCGAACACATGTCGCGACGCTTGTTGGAAAGTTCTTTCAATGGTTTGCTGGACCTCATGGCTCATGGCGTCGTATTATCGCACACCCGGCCACAAGCAAAAACAGGGCTGATCGGTTCTATTGATCGGCCTGCGGCTAATGTTCTCCAGCAACACGCCGAAACTCTGGCCGATAGCGTTGACGCAGTGGCACCAGCCATGTATCTTCATTGTAGCTACATGGCGATCGACGTCTAATGAAAGTATCAGGTGTCAAAAATGGCGACGGTGCAAAAATGGGGAAATAGTTTGGCGATTCGAATTCCAGCCGGACTGGCAGGACAAATCGATTTGACGGACGGAACCAAAGTTGACTTGGCACTCCGTGAAGGAGCGTTGGTAATTCGGCCAGCGAAAGAACCGAAGTTAAGTCTCCGCACTCTACTTAAGTCATGCAACTCTTCGAATCTCCATCGCGAAGTTGAGTGGGGCGAAGACGTTGGTTCAGAGGTTTCGACATCATGAGCAAAGCCAGCACCAAGCTATACATTCCTGATCGGGGGGATCTCATTTGGATCAGCCTACAGCCTACGGCCGGACATGAGCAGTCGGGGCGGCGACCCGCGCTGGTGATTAGTCCCAAGTCTTACAATCGCAAAACTGGATTGTGTGTTCTTTGCCCCGCAACTCGACAGGCTATGGGATATGCCTTCGAAGTCAACGTAGCTGACGAAGGAGAAGCGGCAAGTGTGATCCTGTCAGACCATTTACGAAACGTCGATTGGAAAGCCCGTAAAGCAGAGCGAATCAAACGCGTCGGTGAGGATGCACTCGCCGCAGTGATCGCCCGAATAGAAGCTCTCCTCGTCGAGCCAGATGTGTGATGACTTATCCCAAACGGGTGGAGCATGAGTAGCAATCGCGACTGCGATCAATCCTATCGTTCCAGATAATAGAACGAATGATGTGCGGCAGCACTCAACTTAGACGGCTACTGACAGGCTACGAACTGGCAGCTTCTTGGATTTGCTTTTCCGCAGTGGCGATCTGGCTCTTGAGCTCGATAATCCTCTGTGCGGAGATTTTTAATTGTTCAGGCGTCTCAGCCGCTTGTTTGGCTCTGGCCTCCAACTCGATCAGCTCGTGTTTCCAGTCACGAATGGTCGACTGGGTATTTTTGATGAAAATGTCTTGAGTGCTCATAGCTTTCTCCCTTGATTTAGGCGTCAACTGACAGTCAACGACTGGTGACAACTGGTGACAACTGGTGACAACTGGTGACAACTGGTGACAACTGGCACAGTTTCGTGTGCCACCGCACGAAAGTTTGCAAAAATAAGACGACTTTACATAAAACAGCAAGATATATGCCAAACTGTTCAGCCACTGCCCAACAATCGTTTTTTTCCGATTACTCGACGATAGCAAGCCGCTGAAGCAGCATTGGTGCCCAGGGGACTAATCGGCGAGTAGCGGTTCGAGTCGTTTGAGCTGAGCATCAATGTCCGTGCCTTCATAAAACGCTACGACTCCCTTGAGCTGCCGCAGCTCGCCAGGAGGGCAGTCAGGGAATTGTGGGTCCGAATGCATACACGGGCAATGTGGATTCGCCCAGGGCCTTACGCAATTCTGCCAGCCAGTGATGATCCAGTGTGACTTGTCCGCATCGTGGCATGCGACGAATGGGCTTCTCATGAGTTTGTTGTCGCGGGTCATTGGATCGAATCCTGTGGCTCTCGCCAACATGATGCAATTCTGGACGACCAATCCGCTGAGCGGTTCGTCTGAACCGTTGCGAATCCATAATCTCATTCGCACATCGTGTTCGTGTGGCTCTGCCTCGCATCCGAATTCAACGCCGTTTGGCAAATGTTTGACTACGCTCCAACCCGACTCGGTTCTATGCCATTCGGTCGGCTTCAACGACTGACCGCGCATATCCCAGGTTGTCTTTATATGGGTATGTGCCAGATAAAGAAGTTCGCGTCGGTCTGGTTGCGTCCACCAGATCGCTTCGGGTATATCGGCAACCACGTATGCCTGTGGATCCCAGGGCAGGAATAGGCTAAGTTTGGTTTCGCGCTGAGGGCGAATGGCACCGTCGCGAAAACCGATACGGGGATGGCGCCCCCCTGGGTACGGTAGCACTCGCACTTGACCATCGGGAAGTTTGGTAGGAGCATCCATTTCTAGTCGATCTATGGCCGCCTGGATCTGTGCGGAACTCAGTCCGGTGGCGGCCGATGCTTCAGTAATCGAGTAGTGGTGATCCACGATCATGTTGCGCAGCCAAAAGTCTAAGTCCTGGTCGTTATTGGGCCGTCGAAAGTTCTGATAGTCGCTGTGGTCAGCCAGCATCGCTTTTCGGTCGTTGATCACCCCCATTGGGTCTCGGGGTTTGATGTTTGGATCGACATATTTCTCTAAATCGCGAAGCGCGATCACTTGATAGCCCTCTTGTGCCAAATAGTGCATGTACTGTTCGAACTTGGCCTTGGGTGTATTGACCCAATGGTGGGCTGTGTCGGGAACTCCGTGAAACTGCAACACAGCGATGCGGCCATACTTGGCCTGTTCCACGGCGCGCACGAAGTCTGCCAGCTCCCAGTCCGGTCGAGCGTCTCCGGCCGACGGAATCAATCGAGGGTCATCCAGCATTGGCTCGTATGCAAATCCGCGCCCCTTCTCATACGGCTCTTCGGGGGATCCGCCTCGACGAGCAAAGCGGATACCTGCTTCCGAAAGTGCGTCTAGTCCAGCGAGTGTCAACGAGTTGCCAGGCCACGCAAAACTAATCGGTTGGGGGATTTGATACTCAGCGCAGCGTTCGTTGATCCCATTGAGTTGCTGGGGAAGCTGTTCCAGGTTGTCATCCTTAATTCCTAAGTGGTCGCGTGTGTGATTGCCGATCTCGAATCCATCTCGATGCAGTTGGGCAATCTCGTCCCAGGTCATGTAGTCGCGTTTGTTGTCTATGAAGTCGAAGCCTTCGGTGATAAAGAAGGTAGCTGAAAAACCGTAGTTCAGCAGAATGGGGCGCACGACGGTAAAGTGCGACTTGACCGAATCGTCAAAGGTTAACACGACAAGCTTCTCCGGAATCGGATCGGCAGAAAACGACTTGGCGCTGCAAAAGTACAACGCTCCGGCCAGCAATAGAAATGCCCTGAAAAGCCAGCGAATCGGCTTGTAGGACCGCATCGTGAAGTGGGACTGTCCGCTCATATAAAGTTTCTTTCCATCGTTAACTCGTTCTTAGGCTCGTAACGATCAAAGCGCTAATACGGCGTGGAATGGTTGTTAATTTGGATGGGTGTGCGAAGCGAATGGTTTGGGGCGGCGACTTCTCTTTCGGGTCGATGCGCTCGCATGGTCCATACCCTACCTGCGCGGTGCCTGTTGCGCGCCTACTTCCCCTGTCACGCAATCACATCATGGATAGGACTTCCGTAGTCGATCTCCAGCCGTTTCTGACCTGGGACATCTAGGCGACGAGGATTCAAGCCCATCTGGTGTAGGATGGTAGCGTGAATATCCGTGACGTAGTGACGATCCTCGACGGCGTGAAAGCCGATCTCGTCCGTCGCACCATGTGCGATGCCCCCTTTTAAACCTCCGCCGGCCATCCACACCGAAAACCCGTAGGGATGATGATCGCGTCCGTCCGACTGCTCTGCGCCCGGTGTGCGTCCGAACTCGGTTGCCCAGACCACTAGCGTCTCGTCGAGCAGCCCTCGCTGCTTTAGGTCTTTCAGAAGTCCGGCAATCGGCTTGTCAACTCGGCCACAGTTGGTCGAGTGGTTTTCGCGAAGTTTTGTGTGAGCATCCCAGCCACCTCCACCTCCTCCGCCATCGTAGATCTGCACAAAGCGAACTCCGCTTTCAACCAAGCGACGTGCGGTCAGCGCCTGACGCCCCATCGCTTCCGTCGCGGGCCGATCCAGACCGTAAAGAGTTTGTATGTGTTGCGATTCCTGCTGCAAATTGACAATGTCGGGTACCGACATCTGCATTCGGAAGGCCAATTCGTAGGCTTTGATTCGAGCCTGCAAGTTGCCGTCGTCGGGGTACTGCACCGCAGTCATCTGATTGAGATCGTTTAACAACTCCAACTGGTCGCGGCGTTCGTTCAGGCCCACGCCATTACCAGGAGTGCCAAAGGGTAAGGGGTTGTTGGGATCGAGCGTCATGCGGACACCTGCATGTTCGGGCCCCAAGTAGCTACCGTCGTGAGCTCCCGTGCCTCCGCAGCAATCGCCCGGGGGAGGTCCCATGACGACAAACTGCGGAAGATTCTCGTTCAGTGTGCCCAGGCCGTAGTGCACCCACGACCCAATTGATGGATAGAAACCGTCGAAGATATGGCGTCCGGTGTGAAACTGAAGCTGAGCGGCGTGATCATTGTCAGTCGTCCACATCGAACGAACCACGGCGATATCGTCGATGCAATCACCGACATGAGGCCACCAATCACTGACGTACAAACCACTTTGTCCACGGCGGCGGAATCCAACCTGCAGCGGGTAGATTTGAGACATCAGACCACGCGGTTTACCTCCGAAGTCGCGCACATTTTTGCGATAGAACTCGGATTCCAGAATAGCCGCTCCGAACGGTGACTCGTCAATCGTCTTGCCAGCGTGGCGATTGATTTCGGGTTTGTAGTCGAATGATTCCAAATGGCTGGTTCCACCATTCATAAAGAACCAGATGACGCTCTTGGCTTTCGGCGCGATGCCCGATGCAAGCAACCGCCCGCCGGCTGTTTCGGTGGCAACTGCTTCGGTAGATTGTGTTTCGCTGGCTGGGGCATCACGCTGCAGCAGGGCGCTGAGGGCTAGTCCCGTAAAGCCCATGCCGCAATCGGCCAGCATCTGTCGTCGCTGAATTCGACCACAGGGAAAGTCGGGTTTTGAATTCATTGCGGTCATCGGATTGTCACAAAGTCGTTGTGGAGTAACAGGACATGAACCAGATTTTGTTTGGCTCGCAAACGTGAATCTGACGCGGCCGGCTGAGTCGCACTCCCGCCTGCTGGAAACGGTTGACGCGGTGATTGTTGCAGTAGTTCCGCGTGTTGCTGTAGGAAAGTCTGACAACGATCAGCTTCTTCTGCCGTTGGCGAACGCGACAGCACTGCGGCAAATGCAGCCGTGACAAAGTCATCTTCGTCGGCCAGTTGCGCCGCGAGCGTGCGCGCGGAATCCAGTACCAGGCCGCTGTTCATCATCGCCAACGATTGATGCGGCACGATGCTTTCCTTGCGACGATAGCAGGCATTGGGATCAGCCACATCGAACACTTCCAACATCAACATTTTTTCATTGGGCGTATTGCGAAAATACAAACTGCGTCGCAGATTCTTTTCGCCTTTGGTTTCGAGAAGTTCTGGCCCGCCCATCTTTTGATTCAGTCGTGATGCGACAGACAGAGTGCTGTCTCGAACCACTTCGGCTTCCATGCGCCGCGAGTTCATGCGCCACAGGAAATGGTTGTCGGGATCCGTGGTGGCCGATGTGTTCATTGCGTTGGTGGCTGCCGAGGGTAACTCGCTGGCCATGCGATAGGTGGCCGATAACACCAACTGACGATGCAAGGGTTTCATCTTCCACTGGTGAGCAATCAATTCGGTAGCCAACCAGTCCAGGAGTTCTGGGTGAGTTGGCTGGCGACCATTCAGCCCGAAGTTTTCTGGCGTGGCGACAAGTGGCTGACCGAAGTGTCGACCCCAAAGGTGATTTGCGGCAACGCGAGCCGTGCGAGGGTTGCTGTCGCTGGCAATCCAATCTGCCAGCGCGCTACGGCGACCCGTGCTGGTTCGAGGGAATTGTTCGCCAAGCGGTGTATACTCACAAGATGACAACTCCGCTGCCTGTTGAGCCTGCTGCAGCGCTGTTTGAGCGGTGGTTTCGGCGGCGGTTTGTTTATCGGATGGGGTGGCGTTAGGATCTGTGGCCGCTACAACTTCTGCCTCGGCTCGCAACACAGCCGCGTGTTTTTCCGCTGTGGCTGCGAGTTTGGCGAGTTGCGCGATGCGCGGAGATTCCGCGTGCAGGTATTTTTCGACGTCGGCGGCCAGCCGAGCGGTCACCGACGCGAGCTCGCCTTCGGCCAGCTTGAACTGCGAATCCGCGACCTTCAGGGCTTGGTCGGCAATCCGTTTGCGACGTTGGAGCGTTTCTATCGAATCGGGCTGTTGCGTGATGTTTAGCTCCAGAAACTGCGCAGTCCCTTCGTGGACCCACAATGCAAATCGTCCGTCGCGGCGTTTTTCCGGCATGGTGTAATCGAGCTTGCGCTGGCCGTTCAGATCGATTGTTAACTGCGTTCCGGTAATCGTGACATCCAGCGTCGCTTCTTCGTTGACCACCAACGGCGTATAGACGATCCCGGACTGTGGGTACACCTGCTGGCCGCCAACGCGATGAAAGGCTTGCACGCTCTGTCGCGTATCGTTGGTGCTGGTGTATACATCCTGAGAATTCCCATGGTCGAGATAGTCAAAACTGAAGCCGACCGAACGATAGTTTCCTTTAACCAGTGGGCGGTAGCGTAGTGTCACTCGCAAGTCACCGGTGATCTGTGCCTGACTGACCAGCGTCGCGAAGCTCTGCACGGACGACTGCAATAGAGCGCCACCTTGGTATTCCCAGCGGCCGCTGACCACCTGCCACACATCTGGTCTGGCCACCGAGAAATCGTCCTGCAAGAGCACGGTTGGCGACGCATCGTCCGCTAGAGCGGCCTCGGATCGCGTCAGACGCTCGTCCGCAGCAGCGACTTGCTCCATCGCTTTGGCCAGTGTTTGTTGCGTCATACTCACCTGTTGCTGAGCTTTGGCGATAAGAGTGTCTCGTACCGAAGGTTTCAGCAGCGGATACCAGGCGGTCGAGGGCAATGTGACCGCTTGAACTTGTAGGGTTCCTCCCAAAGCCGACGGAACACCAGCTTCTAAGGGTTTGCTCTCATCCGGAAATCGGCTGTCACCGCGTTCGAAGCGATACGTTTTTACATCGGGCGTTTTGTCGTAGACCAGAGCGATTCCGTCGGTCAACACGTCGCCCAACGTGGCATCCTTTCGAGTTCCCGTCAGCGCGGATATTGGATCGGTTCGCACATCGTGCGGTTCGAAGAAGGCTCGAAAGCGGTAGTACTCTTCCTGCGTCACCGGATCGAACTTGTGATCGTGGCAGCGGCAGCAGCGCAGAGTCATTCCCAGAAACGCCTCGCCGGTGCGTTCGACGGTCTCGAACAACCACACATCGCGATCGAACTTGTACCAACTGCGCCCGAGATAGCCTGTTGCTGGGAGAACGTCGATGTCGTCGCCTGCGATTTCGTCAGCGGCCAACATCTCACGAATCATCTGGTCGTAGCCCTTATCGGTGTTTAGTGAATTGACAATCCAATCGCGCCAGCGCCAGATGTGGCGTTGGCTGTAGCGAATTTCGTTACTGCCCCGACTGCCATACCAATCGCTGTACCGCCAAACATCCATCCAATGTCGCCCCCAGCGTTCTCCGTAAGCCGGGCGATTGAGGAGGTCGTCCACGACGGTTTCGTAGGCCGACGGGGACGCGTCTGTCAGGAATTGCTGCTGCTCGGCGCGAGTTGGCGGCAACCCAATCAGATCGAGGTAGACGCGCCGCAGCCACACCGACTTGGCCGCTTCCGCTGCGTGAGGCAACTGATGTTCGGCTCGCTTGGCGGCGACAAATCGGTCGATGCCGTTTCTGCACCACGCGGCATCCTTTTCGGTCAGTTTCGGCAAGTCTGGTCGATGCAGCTCACGATAGGACCACCACTGATGCGGATCGGCTTGCGGCTGCTCGCTGTCTGGCGCGCGTGCACCTTGTCCGATCCATTGCCGCACTAAATCGATTTCCGCCAAAGTTAATTTGGCACCTTCATTGTCTGGGGGCATCGTGAAGCCAGCCTCACCGGTCAACACGTCCAACAGCAGACTGTGGCTGGGGTCCCCTGCGGTTAGAGCAGGGCCAGATTCGCCGCCTTGGATGAGCGAAGCCGCCGTGTCGAGTCGCAGTTCGGCCTGCTGCTTCAACGCGCCATGGCAGGCATAGCACTTTTGCTGCAAAAGCGGCTTGATGTCACGCAGATAATCCGCCGCTTCCGCGCAGCCAAAAGTCAGCGCGAAAACAATCGCAGCGTTTCTGAAAACATGCCATGTCATGAGCGACGCAGGCCCGTTTCATAGGAGGTGGGAATCAGCTCGAAGCAGCACTGAGCGAGTCTTTCAGTTTACCGGCCCACAATGTTGAACGCAACTAAGTCATTGGTTGATTCATCCACTACCCCCACCCCAAAAACAAAATGTGACCAAGCACAAGGAGCTCTTTCACTCGCCGCCGTGAGCTGGGACTACTTCCAAATCAGCCATGTAAATTGCAGTTATCGGCTTGCCATCCTCGTCTTTTTCATGTGACGAATACCAAGACATGATTGCTTGGGTGGGGCTCAGTTCGATGAAACCAGGGTACGATGTATCGCCGCCGCTCGGTAATTCCGCGAACTCGTGTAAGCTATTGTCCACCAGCCAATACATCGACGTCTTCGGCCCACGATCTCCGATTGACTTGCGGCCGCCGACAACCCAGCGGTCTCCCCAGCGCGCTAGGAGTGGGCCACCGATATATCGATCCAAATTCCGACGATCCCACGCTTGGTAGGGGGGCTGGGAACGCAGCAACTGTGCGTTCGCGCTGCCGCGCCGCGCGATCGCGATCACACTTCCATCTGGCTCGAACTGGAACGCGGTTTCGTCGCCCTGTTGCTCCTGGAAAAATGCAAGCTTTCGCCAGATCAATCCATCGTCGCTTTCCAACATTATCGACTCGACTGCCCCGCCTTCACCTCGGGGTCCCACGTCGAAGTTAGTCTTTCGCCGACCGCACAAGTACGCTTTGTCGCCAAATTTAGCAGCACGCCAGATGTAGTGTCCGAATGTCCCTTCCAGCATGATCGGACTCTGCCACGCCACACCATCTTCGCTGCACGCCGCATAGCCGAGGTGTAGATTCAAATCGTAGTCTTTGACAGGAATCGTGGTCTGGCCGCTATACCAAGTACCACTGTAGACAAACAACTTATCGTGGAAGACTAGGAAATGCGGATCGCGAGTATCACGCTGCTCGACATGAAATCGATGAACTTGCTTCCAATCTTTACCATCGTTGCTCGACATGATGATCACCGACGCGGTGGGATGCACCATGTGCCCATCGGGGCAACTACGGAACGTTAAATAGAACTTATTCCGAAATCGCACTAGATCCGTGAATGCATTGTGTTCGCCGTTGTGAAACACGCGGCGGATATTCGTGATGCGAACTTCAGGCAGCGTTTCGTCCCCGGCGGCAGCAGAGCAACAAACAAAAGCAAATAATAACAACATCGCCATGGGAAGTCGCTGACGATTGAAGCATTGCGCGGTCATGTTGCTTTTCCAACTTATAGGATGAATTAATTTGGTTCTACTCTATCGGTTTGCAGTTGAGTCAAACGTACTTGCTGACGCAGCGGGTTACGATTTCATTCCGCTCGATTTTCCAAGCGCGTTAAGACATCTGCGGGCTTTAATTGTCGCTTGAAGACGATCGGCTTACCACAATGGCTGGGGACTTCGAAGTGAGTCTGCTCAAGTACGGCCAACAAAATATCGTATTGCTGGAATTTTTCTAGCTGCTGTGTTTTGTACTTCAGGTATTCGGGCGTCCAATAGCCGATGATCTCCAGTAGCACGCGTTGTCCGCTATCGTTGACCAGCGTGAAGTCGGGAGTGAATACCGATTGCCCGGCGTGCAGAATCTCACTTTCGCGTTCCAACTTCCAGCCACCGCAATCCGCTATTTTCCAAGCGGCAGCGAACTCAGCTTCGACATCGCTATCGAACTCGGCAATTTCAGCGGCGGTGCTTTTCAAACCATCGTCGCAACTCAGTTCCAGACGGTAGCGTTTACCCCAACGATTGACAATTTTAGCTGTCGCTCGCCACTGGCCGCACGAAAGTAGCCCGGGCAGAAAGCGAGCCATGGCGACTCCGTAGCGCGTCGATCGCCTGAGTACGCTGGCTGGTCCGTCGAAACGAAAACAGTAGCTTCCGTCTCCTTCGCGACGGATCGAATGCATCAGTCGAGCTAGCTTGGCGTACCTTAGAATCGCCTTATAGTCCTGTTGCGACCAGACCATCAATTGTTCCGCACCATACAAGGCGGCTTGGGTTTGCGCCACATTGTACCGGGCCAATAGCGCCTCGGGCGAAGCATACCCCTCGAACCCTTCTAGGCGTTGAAATTCGATCACGTCGGAAAACAGTCGCGCGTCGATTTGTTCCCAAGTTAGGTTCAACTCCGCCGCGATACGCTGCTTGACATCTTGTTCGAGATTGCAGAAAACCCCTTCGACACGGGACACCAAAGGGTGGCTCGTGGCGGCAGACAGGAAGACCTGTTGTCGAAGCTTGGCTGCTTTGCGTCCAGCGTCAGCCGCATACTTCGACTTTTCGTCGAGCAACTTCTTGAAGGCAGCGATACGGCGCAGCGGACAATCGTCATTCGCTGCTAAGGCGCTTTCCACCGAGCGATGCAGTTCGCGCCGCGTGCGGCCGATGCCTGCCGAGTAGATGTCTAGAAATCTTTGTGCATAGCCCAGGTAACTGCGATGTTTTTCTCGCGTCAGGCGATCAGGGATTGCCCGACCGCTGGCCTCATCGTAGTCAACCAATGCCTCTTGTCGTGTCAACAAACCGTTCGATCCATTTCTTATCGTAGCTCGGTGGTCCCCAGCGAAATCACGTTGGGGACCAACGTGCTACGTTACCGAAACCAGCTCAGCATCCTGGAACTCCAAACGTAGAGGTTTGAACCGCGTGCGGTCAGATTTTAGTGTACTCTACAGTTATAGCCGATGACAACATTTGCAAATTATCTGGCTGGTGCCATATCAAACTTAAAAGCGGAAGTTAACCCTTAGGACAACAGCCACAGTTTCTCCAGCTTCAGAATGCAATCCGTGGCAAACTAAAGATATTGTCCTCGCTATCGAACGAGCTGTAGAATGGACTTTCTCGGAACTTTGTAATTTCTTGCAATGTGGAAGTATCCGCCGAACTTTCAAAGGATCGATTTCATGTCACCGACTACGTCGAAAACGCCACTATTGGGTATGACTACGAATGGTTCGTAGCGGGCTAATTCCCTCGCCGGCATGAGAAACATATGGCCTCTATTACTTCCACTCGTAACGAAGACAGCGACCTTTGGGTACAAGTCATCGAGGGTAGTACCGCAGCCTTTGAAATAGTTGTCGCCAAATACCAAAACTCCGTTTCGGCGGTATCCTACAGCCGAGTTGGCGATTTCAATATCAGTGAAGATATTTCGCAAGAAACTTTTTTAGCCGCCTGGCAATCGCGAGATTCATTGGGTGAGATGGGACAACCTAACGACACTCAACTCAAACGCTGGATCGGGGCTGATCGTAGTCAAGGTCGCTGGCTAGGCAAAAAGTATCAGTCTCGATCGCGATTCTTAGGGCGTCCCTGGATAGACGTGCAGTTCAGCGACCTGGATTTCAATAAACCGCAATCCAAGCCGGAATACTTGACAGCGCGTGGTTGGATTGCATTCGGGGATCACGCCGACGGCTGGCTGCTAGCGTTGGGTGGAATTGCCAGAGGCCTGATCGCCTGCGGCGGAGTAGCCATCGGTGGAATTTGTGCTGCCGTGGCTCGCGAAGCCAATACGCCACAAGCAAAATCCTACCTCGATCAACAATGGGTCACTGGTGGGTTGAAGTGGATGGAGCGTTGGGCTTGGCTGCCGTATCTAGCATTCCCACTCGGGCTGCTACCTGCCTTTGGAATGCGTTTGTTTTATCGCAAGGAAAACCTGGAAAGTACGCCGCCGCAGTGCTTCTTCCACTTTTGAATTGAGGGTAGTAGACGATATTTACGAGTCCATCGATGCGCGACGTTGTCGCGAGCGGGCAACGTCTTTGGTCTGACGAGTGACGACTTCATACAACACGCCACGTCCGAAACGGCTGCGGCGCAGGATACGACCCAGCCGCTGTGTTGCCTGGCGTGGACTGGAACTGCCACCGATGACAATGGCTACCTTCACGTCGGGTAAGTCGACTCCTTCATCGAGAACTCGATTGGCAACCACGGCCGGATAGCGCCCCTCCTCCAAGCCACTGAGGATATCGAGCCGCTCGCGCTTGCCGCAATGACTGAGCAAACAAGGAATGAGAAAGCGTCGCGAGATGTCGCGAGCCATGGCATTGGTCCCGGTAAAAATCAAACAGGGTTCACCGACATGCAAACGAAATAGATCTTCCAGCACGCGCAGCTTCTCCTCGGCGCGATCCTCGATGGCCGACTTGGCGTGAAACGCTTTCAGTGCGCGCCGCGAGGCCGGATCGCGACCGCTTTCTTGACAGAGCTTCTGCCAAGTGAAACTCGCATCATCCTGACGACGTTGAAACATATACTGCTGTATGGTGCGAGATAGTTCGTCGTAGCGCTGTCGCTCGGCATCGGACAAATATACCGGGATGCGATGTAGATCATAATTGGCCAGCGTGTCGCCACGCGCTTCGTCCAACTTCTGCTGGTAACAGATCGGTCCGATCAACTCTTCCAATAAACCTTGGCGACCGTCGCTGCGATAGGGAGTCGCGGTTAGCCCCAGTCGATAGGGGGCCGCGCACATCCGCGCGGCATCCTGACGGGAAGGACCGGGCAAGTGATGGCACTCGTCGAATACAATCAATGCGAATTGATTACCCAGTCGCGCCATATGCAAAAAGGCGCTGTCATAGGTGGTGACCGTCAAGGGGCTGACGCGATAGACACCGTCCCCCAGGATGCCCGCGTCGATACCAGTTCTAAGTAAAATCCGACGATGCCATTGATACATCAAATCGCGCACCGGCGCGACAATCAACGTGCTGCTCGCCACCGACGTGATCAGTTTCAGAGCGACCTCGGTCTTGCCGGTTCCTGTGGGCATGACCAAGCAGCCTCGACGAGTAGCCAACCAAGCATCGACGGCGCGCAGTTGATCGATGCGCAGTTGCACTTCCGCGCGTTTGACGGGCCGCTCGGATTGGTTGCGAGCACAGACCTCTGAACTCTCAGATGGTTTCATTTCAAGGTTATTAGGAGATGTGTTGATGTCGCGCACCTGCTCAGCCGCAACGGCGAGCGCCGCCAAATGATCGAGTCGCTTCCAGGCAGGGACGCTGTCAACCCAACGGCTCGTCAAATGTGTGTTAAGGGCCGCCTGGACCGCTGCATAGTGAAGTGCGTCACAGCGAAACTTGCCGACACGCCCATCAAAAACCCACACGCCATCGTCAAAGACACGTTCGATGAAACGCTGGCTGACACCACTCAACAGCAACGTTCCTTGGTCGAAGTTTAATTCTGGTGGTGAAGGCATACTGCGTTGTAACTCCGCTTATCTGGCCCTGTCATCCGTGCCCCGCCTTGCCATCCGTGCTAGAATTCCTGTCATTCGCTAGCACGGATAGCAATGCCACTCGATTGCGCCTTACAGACTTCCTAGACTGCGATGCGGCGAGTATACACATACCACTCGACACATAGGCCGACCAAAGCCAGGGCTAAGAGCCAACGCCATGTTTCGACACGCACGATGTCTTTCCTGGCTTCATTGGCCGCAACGGTAACGGAGCCGATCTCGACGTCGGGAGCGACTGCGATATTGCTCTCGCGTTCACTGAAGAGATTGACGGTGAATAATTGCAATAGCCGCTCTCCGTCTGCCGGCTTGGTTTGGTAAAAGCCAAGATCCTCGGTCTGCGTGTAAATCAACTTGGGTTGACCGGCTCGCTCGATAATATTCTTCCTCTCACTGGGACCTTCGATACGAATCTTTTCATAGCGGTTGGCCAGACTGAGTACCGCAGGCTGGCCGGGCCTAATGGTCTTGGCTGACGCCGTCGAAACGGCGCCCCCCAAGTACTCGAGCGCGTTGAAAATAAATACAGGGAAGCTACGTAGGACCGGCCAGTTGGTTGTGGGAGTTGCGCCGGATTCTGTCCGCTTCACAAAGGGCATGGACAACACAGCGTCCTGATAGGCTTCGCGGGGAGCGATTGCCATCAAAATTCCTCTATCTGTGCGCAGTAACTCGGTTCCACTGGGCGGAAGTGTCAACGCCTGGCCCTCGGCAATGAGCACGGCTCCCATGTCGACATACTGCATTACCGGGTGGGAACGATTGGAGTCGATGATGAACAGTGGACCGGCAGACGGACCGGCTTGCCACTGGTCACCAGGCGGTATCGCACCCAAGAAAAGTGTGTTGGCATTGGGTAGCTTTTCAGGCGAACATTGGTCATAGATGAACAAGTCGACTTGTCCAGCGGTAGCCAACTGCTGATTTTCGGCGGTTGACAAGCTGGCCGGATCAATTCTCCGAATCAACGCCATCGACTTGACTTGTGGCGTAGCCAAGGCGGCTTCGAGAGCCGTATTGCCTTCGGTAACGAGCACCACTTCCAGTTCTCGCGGTGGATCGAGTCCTGCGAAGGCACGATTGTCGAGGGCAAAGTCGTCGACCACGTCCAACTCAAGTGTCAATCGCCCCTCGGTGACTTGATTGAGCGAAAAGCTGACTCCCTTCGCTTCACCGCCGGCGAGCTCGACTTGGCTAGCATCGACCAACTCATCGTTGAGTTTTAACGTCGCGTTGAATGTCATCGGCGCGATTCCAAAGTTCTGTAGCCTCGCAAAGGCCTCGACATCATCCTGTTTCTCCAAGTTGCGATCGGCAGTGAATGCCAATATCCCAACGTTATTGGGAGCCTCTGTGCCGATGGCGATGTACTCGGCCGAAAGATTCCCGAGGTCTACTTGCGGAGGACCGAAGCCGCCGTCGCTCAAAATGTAGATAGACGCCGGTACCGCTTCGGCTACTTGGATGTCGTTGATGTCTTCAATCTGGCTCGTGCGACCTGGGTTGGCTAAACCAGCCGCCGCACGTAGGGCTTCGTTCAAGTCGGTGGTGCGATTGGTGGGCTGAATGGCTTCAACGGCAGCGCGCAGCTTGCGTTTGTCAGTGGTGAAGCCTTGTTGCACGTCGGCGCGATCTGAGAAAGCGAGCACCATCCCCACGTCGCCGCTGCGCAGCCCTTCGATCATCCGCAGGGCTTCACGCTTAGCCGCTGCCAAACGCGAAACTTCTACGTCGGTCGATTGCATACTGCTCGAGTTGTCGATCATAAAAATCGATCGACCCCCGATCGACTCTTGGCCACGAAAGCCTGGGCGCAGACAAGCCAGCGCCAACAGGAGCACAACCAACAACTGCAGCAACAACAACAGGTTCTTTCGTAGTCGCTGCCAGATACTGTTGACGTGCAAATCCTCGATCGTTTTCTTCCACAAATAGGTGCTGGGAACCGCGACCGGCACGCGGCGCAGTTTCAAGAAGTAGAGCATGACGATCAGCGGAGGAACCGCCGCCATAATCGTCCATTGCCACCAATTGAGCATATTGATCGGGCTCATCGAACCAATCCTCGCTCACGTAAATATTGTCCTACTAGTACGTCGGCCCCCTGATCGCTGCGCGTGAGCAAATAGGTCATGTCGCGCTGAGCGCAGAAGCGGCGGACCTGATCGATAAACGATGCTAAAGTCGCTTGGTAGTTCTTGATAACCGCCGAGCTGACCGATATTTCCGCCTCGTCCTGATCCTCGCAGTCGACCAGCTTCAGGTCGCCCGCCAACTCAGGTTTCATCTCCTCGGGACTGAGCATATGCAACACGAACACATCCATCTGCTGTCCAACAAGTAGTCGCAGTGCAGATTCGTAACCGTTCTTGTCCATCAAGTCGGTAATCAATACCACTATACCGCGACCGGCGGCCCGCAAGCAGAATCGCTTGATCGCGTCGGTGAAGTCGAAGAGTTGGTCGGGCTTGGCCGATTCACAAAAGTCGGTCATGCGCCACAATTGTGAACGCCCACGCAGAACGGGGCTGCTACGATTCTCGCTCCCCAAAAACTCGATGCGCACGCGATCACCGCGGCACATGCCGACAAATGCCAGCGCCGCAGCGATCTGCTTGGCCGCAAAGAATTTGGTCGGCTCCCCAAAATCCATGGACGGGCTACTATCAACCAGGAAATAGACGTGCAAGTCCTCCTCTTCAAGAAACAATTTCAAGTAGAGTTTGTCGAGTCGTGCGTAGAGATTCCAGTCGACGAACCTCAAGTCATCGCCGGGAACATAACTGCGAAAGTCAGCGAACTCGACACTCTGTCCCTTGCGCTTGCTGCGCCGCTCGCCTTTCAAGCGACCGCGAAAGACCTTTCGACTAACTAGCTCCATCCGCTCGAGCCGCGCTAGGAGCGGAGGTGGGAGCAAGTCATTGGGAGCAGTCGGTTGAGCCATGCAATGTCTTTATAATCAAAACTATCCATCTGCGCGCGTCCGTAGTGGACGAGGTAACGAGCCCCGTTGTGGACGAGGTAACGAGTCCGTAGGCCGTGCGTTATATTGCATCCAAGGGACTCGTAACCTCGTCCACTACATTTAAGGAACTCATATTAACATGAACGCAGGAGCTAGGGGAGGTCGATGTCACGCAGTTCATACTCGACCTTCTGCGTGGTGATCGCTGCCGGCGATTCGTAAATCAATTTGTAGTCGTTGGGATCTCCATTAATCTGAAAGAGATAGGCGATGCCAACTGCGTTTGGGGTGACCGCGTAGGTATTGAGTCCGACATTTTCCAAGCGTTGGTCTTTCGCATCACGCAAATAGGCTTCATTGGACAAGATCCAGCCGCGAAAGGAGTCAAGTGCACCTTGCGAGTCGCCGAATTCGACGAAAATGCGTAGCTCATAAACCGACCCGTTGCGCCGCGCACCTTCGAGGGTGACCGTCACATCGCCAAACTTTTCGGTTTGTCGCGCGCCATTACCAAACTTCTCGAAGACGTATTGGTGTCGCTGGCTGGGAACGGCGATCGAAAACTCACCCGTTAACTTGACAATCTTACCCTCCGAGCGATCGGGCCGCTCGAGCACTAAATCAATTTGCGTGGTACACCCCCCGGCATTTAGCGGAACTTCGGGAGCGGCCTGAGGATTGCTGGCTGCTAGCGTCTTGCCGCTGGTAAACTCAGCGCGCAGCGAGCTCATCGGGAGTTGCATAAACACCGGCTTCAATCGTGGTTCCCAAGTCACCGTGAGCGACAATTCGAGCTGACCACCCATCGGTGAATTGAAGGGGAGTACGCTGCGAGCTGAGGTCATATCGAGCCGAAATGGGCCTTGGGAAAAGTTGGCACCAGCATCTGCGGCTTCGCTTCCACCCGGTGCTAGCACCAATAAGTTTTCAGTAGTGCCATACGGATTAATGCGCAGCTTCGCTTGCTGCATCACGCTCGACATCACATCCCAAAAAGGAGCGTCAACGGCGGAGAGCTCGATGGGCAGTTCAGCCAACGCCGACATGTTATCGAGTTGGATTGGATTGCCGGTTTGTTTACTGATTTGCTCGAGTGCATCACTCAGTCGCATTTTGCCATCGAGCGTAACGGTGGACGCTTCGAACTGATTGCCGATCTTGGCTTGTTGCAACGCTTGCCGCACTCGTTGCAATCGCACTTTCAATTCTCCGCTGGTGCGCGGTGTGATTTCCGGTAGATAGGGTAACGCAGCCGCCCCCATCGCGATCAACGTTTTTTCAGCTTTGTCACGAACTTGAAGCTCGTTGGATTCGAGTTCGCGCAGAGCCTGACGGATAGCGGGCAGGGTAACAACGTCTGCCTCAGGATTTCCATCGACGGCTGCGGGAGTGTCTGCGTTTGGGTTTTCAGCCGATGGCGATTGGGCGGTTGTCGCAGATGAATCTGCAGCCAGCTTGCCCGCTGGATTTGTGGCCGAATCGGCTGGCGAATCGTTTGGCGTTTGTGTCCATGCCGTATCGGAAGGGTTACATAGGGCCGCCCCAAAGACGAAACTCAGAAATAGCAACATTTGGGTCGAACTCAGAGCTGAACGTGGATGTTTGCGAGCGACGCATGGAAACTTCATCTGACTAACCGTCATAAAGGGAATAAGTAGTCGAAACGGCTGGGGCTACTCTATGGTAACGCGCCGCAGCGTCGACTTGTCGATCCGACTGGACCTAGACTTAAATTATTCGCAACACCCCATAGCCTGAATCAGCATGTATTTCATTAGCCGCTTGGGCGATAACTCCGGCTTGCGCGGCACTGCTGCAAAGGCTCGAAGGCAAAAATCAACTTTGCACTAGGAAAAAGCCATATGCATCGCCCAATATCTCCTTGCATCCAGGTGTTTGCGCTACTGTGCCTGCTCGGTAGTTCCTCGGTTCAAACGAGCCATGCGCAATCGCCCAAGTTGCTAGAGGTCGAAGTGCCGGGCGGTCACTTCGTCGGGCTACCTGTACACTGGGGAACGTACGATGCAGTAGTACTCGAACCCAATGGACAAATGCAGTTCATCGAGCAACGCGATGTGAAGGGCCATAGCATTCTCCCTTATGATTTTTCCCCGCAGACGGTAGCCGATGCGCGGGTCGAACTCCAAAACGAAATGGGAGCAAATTACGAAACGCTGGTCTTTGGGCCTTACGTCATTGCCGCACCATTGGGACAAGCTGAGCATTGGCGAGCTCGTTTTCGTCGACTATTGGCCGGCTACTTGCGCTATTTCGAAGTACGTCAGTGGCCGCTACGCCGACCGGACTTCCCGCTGCGCGTGGTCGTGTATGCTACCCGGGCAGAGTTCATGGCCTATACGAGCCGGCATGAGAAGCAGATACCGAGCTCGATGGTTGGCTGTTATTCGCCGAGGACCAATCGCTGCGCACTTTACAATATCGACCTGCCCAACGGTCACGCAACGAGTACCGGAGGGGACAGAGCTACGAATTGGTCCGAAACCGAAGCCACAATCGTGCACGAAGCCGTGCATCAGTTGGCATACAACTCGGGCATCCACGAACGATTGAGCATGGATCCGCTGTGGTTTATTGAAGGCTTAGCCTGCATGTTCGAGCAGCCGGGCGTATACGACTCGCAGCAACAATCCGGGACGCTTGTCGGCCGTATGGACCCGGCCCGCAGGCATCGGCTGCAAGCGATCCTAGATCAACCCAATCTACTGTTGAGTTATCTAAAAAGCCTGAGCGAATCCGACGAGTTGTTCGAGCGCGAGATTGAGGTGGCCTACGATCTAAGCTGGGCGCTGACTTTCTACGTGGCCGAGCGCATGCCTGCTGAATTCCGCAAGTACTCGAGCGTACTCGCTGCGCGCCCTTTTGGCGAGTATCCTTCCATCGAGCGTGGTCGCGACTTCCGCCAAGTGTTTGGAGGAGACCTAAGCCTGCTGGCTGGCCGACTAACGCACATGTTGCGGGAGACACACTGAGTAACTTCGGCTGGCGAGATCGGACGCTAGGTATTCGCTGCCCAAATGAATACAAAATGACAATGGAAAAATGCAAAATGCAAAGTGACGGGGTTGTTGATATTTCCAGGTGAACGCCACCACGTGAATAACGAATCGCGTCGTGGGCCTCGCTTTTCAATTTGCATTTCCTATTTTGCATTCTGGAATTAGGGGTTTCCTCATTCCAACAGCCGACTGATTGGTATCGGGCTTGCCCACGGGGCTGCTATAATGAGAGGCGATACCTCCGCCGTTCCACTCACTCAATACTTTGGTCTCCCTCTTTAATTATTAGCATTTCCTGCCGAGTCCTCGCCCGTGTGTTTTCGTTTTTTCATAAAGTTTTCAGCTCGTGTGCTTTGCGGGATGGTGCTGGCGGTTTGCTTTTCCCAATTGGTTTGGGCGCAATCGCTAGGTCTGCAGGAGACTGCTGTTAGCGCCCCCGCGACGACTCAAAAACTCTTGGCAGCGGCCAAGTTGGCCGACCAACGGCTCGCGGAACAATTGGATACCGTCGTAGCACAAGGACGCATTCGTCATATTGCCTACGTTCGCGATTTGAAATCCCCCTCGCTCACGCTCGATGCGGATGTGCAGGTATTCTACCAAGCCCCCAAATTCCAGTTGCGATTGCAGTACGCAACGGATCTTGCCGAGGGCCTGACAGAGAACGCAACCGTTCAAAAGTCGAACGACGAAAACAAAGCGCCCGTGGTCACCGATCAAACACTTCTGTTCGATGGACAAACGCTGACCAAGGTGCAGCACTTTAGTAATGGAACGTTTCGCGGCGATATCTATTTCGATTTCCATCGCCCCAATATGTTGCGCATCGCTGGTTTCCCGTTCGAAGACCCGATCGAGCTATGGCGCGAGCCGCTGCAGATCGATCGAGCGGATTTGCTGACCGCGCACACTACACCGTTGACCAATGGTGGTTTCGTAGGCACGCTCAACAAGGACACTTATCGCCTCAAATTCTACTTTCTGGGGAGTTTTGGCTATGACCTGCGCCGCGTCAGCTCATATCGAATCGGGCAAGAAACGCCATTTCGTGATTGGCATTTGACCTGGCAGCTAGCCGATGGCGTTCCCTACGTTGAACGACTGGTGCGCCGCAGCAATACCGTTAGCGGAGAGAATGAGCCGCTCGGTTTGACCAATACTCTGCGCGAACAAATTGAACTCGAGTACTCACACTTCAGCCTTGCCGAAACGATTGATCCAGTGGTATTCGAGCTGGCTGGACTTGACTTACCCGAGTCGACCCCCTTCTACGATCATCGCACCAATGTCGAAGGGAAGCCGAAGGTGGTCTGGTGGAAACAGGGACACCTGGCTGACCCACAGTGATCGGACAGAATAAGCGTTGACCGGAACGATTTCCATTCACTACGTGATGGTCGAGATAATAGGGCGGCAACCTTCTACGCCAATGTTGGATATTGTTTAGCCATTTCTGAAATGGCCTGATGGGTCGACTTGCCAGTTGCGTTCATGAAGAAACCCAACGAAATGGCGCAATCAACTCGATACTCGATTTAGCGTTTGCGGTATAGTTCGATATGATATGGGCCGCGGTACATCAGCATCAGTCCGTTTTGCCGCGCGTAGCGATCGAAGACTAGCTTCAGAAAGTGCTCCTCGCCCGGCCAGGGGTAAGCGAATACGATGGCGAAGTCATCCAAACCGATCTGATTCGCCTCGTAGGCGGCCGGTATGGAATGCGTTAGCGATACCAGTGGATCGGTGTCTTCGGCTAACCGTCGTGCGCCGCTGGGGAGAAAATTGCCCTGCCAGATCTCACCTGGCACACCATGCTTGGCCAGTAGCTTACGTCCCTCCACGCATAACATCTCTTCAGCTTCGATCCCAATAGCGTCTAGACCGAGAATTCCAGCGATGCCGGTGACAACGGCAAAGCCGCAGCCCCACTCGACGAACAACTTTCCATCGATCAAATCACGCTCGACCACCTCGGCCAGCGCCAGAGCAACCAAGTCGAAATCACACTCGATATACTGCGGCAGTGGTTCCTTCGAGAAAGAGTCCCAGTAGAGCTCAATGCGCTGGCGCGAATTGGCGATCCACTCGCTTACCTGGTCGGGCAAGGATTGAGCTTCAGATAAGTACAACGGGATCTCGCGCAGGGCCATGCTCGTCTCAATAAGTAATAATATTAAATGAATTTATCTACTCGACCAATTCTGAGCAAACTACCTACGTTCGTCCAGACTGTTGACGATACGGCAAATTGGTCGGATTGTGCTGGACATTCCAGCTTTAGCTGGCAGGTTTACGCAACTTTGCAGATAGTCCGAGCCGAACTATGGACGATAGCCGACGAAGGAAGGGAACCGCTGCGCTCGCTCTACAAGCTAGCAATGGCGGGTTTTCGGAGGCCGCAGGATGGTTGGCCCCCTCCGCACGCTTGTGCAAACATGGAGTTGCTTGTAGATGAAGTTGCCTACCACAGATTCGCTGACCAACGGCTTCCCGTTGGTTATCGCTACGCAAACTCAGCAGCCGACTGCGCGCTTGCTATTGCGCAATACTCAGGGACAAGTCGTCCAACAGTGGCTGGTCAAGCAGAACAAGTGTACGTTGGGGAGCGCTGCAAGCTGTTCGCTGCGTTGCCAGCTTTCGGGAGTGGCACCGTATCATGCTCTGTTGGTGATCGGTGCGCGCCAGATCTTCATTCGCGCTTTGGCCCCTAAACTGACCCGAGATGGTCGCCCGTTCAATGAACTGCTGCTGACCGACGATGATAGTCATTTTGAACTAGCCGGCCACCGCTTTGAATTAACGAGAAACCAGGAAGAATTGCGCACCGCCGCACGGCCCGAAAACAGTAGTCCGGAGCGGATCAAGTTCACGCTCGCTCGCCCGTTCGAGCTGCGTAATCGTCCGCAAGCCAACCAACTACCCTACGCTAATGAAAACGTTCCGAATGCGGAACCGGCTGTTGCGAGCATGGCTGGGACCGATTCGAAGTGGGTCGCGCAGTTGATCCAAGCTGCCATGCAGCCGCTTGAGTGCCAACTCCACAACCTGATCGAACCGCTCAACGAACTGCAACACGAGTCTCGCAAACAGCGCCGCCTGCGCAAGAAGCGTGCGTTGCGAAAACGCAACTCACCCCCTAAGAGTGAGGCTCGCGACGCCGAGAATAGCTTGCTTCAAACGGTCTCACAACAGTTTGCGCAGCAAGTCGACGAGATCGTTGGCAAGCACGCTGCCTCGATTCAAACTATCGCACCGCAGTTTGTGGAACAAGTCGACGAGATCGTAGGCAAGCACGCTGCCTCCATTCAAGCTGTCGCACCGCAGTTTGTGGAACAAGTCGAGGAGATCGTGGGCAAGCACGCTGCCTCGATTCAAACGATCGTACCGCAGTTTGTGGAACAAGTCGAGGAGATCGTAGGCAAGCACGCTGCCTCCATTCAAACCGTCTCGCCGCAGTTCTCACTGCAAGTCGAGGAAATTGAAAGCAAGCACGCACTAGCAATGGAGGTGCTGACCGAACGCATTTTGGACGTTAACCATCAGTTGTCGTCCATCGAACGGATTGTTGCCGAAGAACGCTTAGAAAACCAAGGTCAGGCAGCGTCCCCCCCCAGCGAAAGCCCACAACTAGCATTGCAAAGCGCGGCGATCGAGCAGCTTCAGCTCGACATCGTGACAGTCTCATCGGCATTGGAACAGCTACAAGTACAACACTCCGAAGCCCGCGAAGATGACCAGCAGTGGAAGACCGATCTGCATTCGCAGCTTGATGGATTGATCCAGGTCATCGACGGTTTATCTACCAGCGTGGCTGAGGTGCATCACGTAGCTCTACGCACAGCCACGCAACAGCCTACGATTCAACCCGAGCCAAATCAGCCGGCAGCGACCAATCAGCCTTGGCCAGCGACTGACAGGAACACACATGAAGAATGGACTGCTGAGGGCAACGCGACCCGAGAGTGCGCGGATGAAGTGAACGTGGATCTTCAGAGAGCTGTCGCCGATCCATTCTCTCTGGAAACGTCCAACGACTCGCTGGTGCAGCACGAATTCAATTACGCAGGCGACGCAATCGACGCCGATTCGTCTGCCCCTGACGCGTCGATACCGGTTGGATTTGATGCGGCGGATGATTTCGATGAGTTCTCCCAGCTCCAGCTGCCACAAGGCAGCAGCACTACTGACGAGCCCATCGATGATCGTGAACTAGAAGCGATCGAAGCGCCTTGCAAGCATGAGGCTGGCAACGCTGGCCCCTACGGTGACCAAAGTCTAGCTAGTGAAACTCCACCGCACTCGGCTCAGGAACAGCTTTCACCATCACGACAAAGCCCAGAAAGCAAGGTCTTTCAAAGCAAGCTAGCCAAGAGTGGCGTGGCTGCAACTGGCACGGTTGAATGCGAAGTGGCTGGAAGTGAAGTGGCTGGAAGTGAAGTAGCTGGAAGTGAAGTGGCTGGAAGTGAAGTAGCTGGAAGTGAAGTAGCTGGAAGTGAAACGGCGGAATGCGAAGTTGCCAGAAGTGAAGGCACAAGCGGTGTGACCGTCGATGAGCCGCCAACTGACGATGAATCACCGCCGCCATCGTCGTCACTACCGACTTGGTGGGTGGACGACGAGTCTGAGGAAGACGTCGCCGATTCGCCATTGGCACCGCAATCGGATGGACCAACCAATGGCTACGACTCCGGTTTTGAGCCGATCGAACTAGAATCACAACAGGGCAGCTCGCACGCCACAGTGGATGTGCTCAGTAAAGACGAGGAACCCTCGGAGGAGTTCTTTGGTCTGGCCCAGCTCGGCATCGAAGATCACCTGCGCGAAGCGGAGCCATTGCCCGGTGGAGTAGTACAAAACCCACAACTAGAAATTGCGGAAGAGAATCCTCCTGAGCCCGACGCAGACGAAGAACTGCTGGGGTTTGGCGAATCGCTTGTAGCTCATTCGAATCCGACGGCTACGAGCACGCCACCACTGGACCCAACATCAGACTTCGCACCGGAGCCGGTTGCGGAACTGCCGATGGTAGACGAATTGAACGAGGATGCGGCAATTGGAGAATCAGCCAGTTCCCTATCGGGTTTGACGCATACTGAGGCGGAGGAAGAGGAAGACGATAGTGTCGAAGATTACATGCGCAAATTATTAGCGCGCATGCGTGGCGTGCCCGAGGACGAAGTGGAGTTGTCCAAGCCGGCGGCAGCAGCTTCGACTGCTCCCAAATCTGGCCCATCACCGGCTGCACCTGATAAGCCGGCCGTGGCCGTACACCCCAGGGCACACATCGAACGCCCCATGCCTTCGCCGGAAACCGAATCGGAGGGAGCTGCCACAACAGGCTACGATCCCGCCTCGCAAGCGATTTCGGCTGAAGTCACAGAACCCTTTGATCCCGAAAAGTACATGCCTCGCGCCTTGGCACCCGAACGTTCCAAGAGCTTGGCCGCTATGCGAGAGCTGGCCAACTCTTCGGCTCGCACAGCCATACACAAAAGCACTCGTCAACGACACGTCAGCAGCATTCTACTCAAAGCAGTAATTGCCATCGTGGGGCTGTTGGTTGGAACCGTGCTGATAGCAATTAACGGACTTAGCATGAACATCGGGCTGTTTGCTACCGTCGCATCGTTCATGGTTGCTACCGTATGGGGATACGACGCGATTTCGAGTATCCGTCCGATGCTGCAAAACGGCTTGGTACTCAAACCGCAGGCTAGTCCCCACGTCGAGCGTGCTCCACGCGACGAACAAGCCGGGTAGCCTGCCTTGCCGCCGATGATTGGCAAGGGCTGTGCACCAGCGAGCACCAGTTTGGGGCACAAACCGTACAACTCTTAATGCCGCAGTTGCTTTGTGCTTACGCAACTTCCCAACCGCTGCGATATTGCTTGCTGACATATTGCTGCGCATCGGGGTGATTTGTTTTCAGCTCTTCTGCGTTCCATGTAATCTTTCGGCCCGCGCGATAGGCTACATTTCCTAACAGTACGCACTCGCTGAGCGGCCCGGAATAGTCGAAGCTGCAGGTCGTAGGGGAGCCGTCGCGACAGGCCTTGAGCCATTCGCGGTGATGACCGATCGACTTGGGGATCGTCTGTGCCGGTGGGGTAAAGCCCTGGAATTTCTCGACCGGGAACAAGCGATACTTGCCATAGTCGGCGAACATCATTCCTTCGCTGCCAACGAACATCACACCGTTCCCAGGCACACTAGTACCGTGAATTGCCTTCGGAATCTGCGTATCGTTGTACCAAGTGAAATCGAGTGCGGGCTCGGCAAAGCGGTATCGAACCGTCAATCCAAGCGGCGCAGTATCAGGATGAACCGGCGGCCCTTCGGCTTCGATCTCGACAGGATACCGTAGGCCAAGTGCCCAATACGGTAGATCCATGTAGTGGCAGCCCATGTCTCCCAGCGTTCCTTGGCCAAAGTCCCACCACCTGCGCCACTGAGCGGGATGATAGCGACCCAATGCGTAGGGACGCTTTTCGGCAGCTCCGAGCCAAAGATCCCAATCCAAGTGGGCTGGTGGCTCATCCGTGACTTCGGGGCGGTCGCCGCCGCCCCAGCCCTTTCCGCTGACCCATACATGGACCTCGTTGACTTGCCCAATCGTACCCGCCTGAATGATTTCGACGACGCGTCGGTAATTGTCTACGGCATGGACTTGCGTTCCCAATTGCGTGGCGACACCGGCGGCCTGCGCAGCCTCCGTTATCCAGCGCGCCTCTTGGACTGAGTGCGACAACGGTTTTTCGCAATAGACGTGTTTACCAGCGCGAATGGCGCGCATAGTAGCAGGCGCGTGATGGTGGTCCGGCGTCGCCACAATGACGGCGTCAACTTTGTCCCCTTCCCGATCGAGCATCTCGCGATAGTCGGCATAGGTGCGTGCGCTTGGAAACGTTTTCAAGTTTTGTTCGATGTAGTTCGCGTCCACATCGCAGAGCACCGCGATCTGTTCGTGCTTACACTCATTGATATCGTACGCAGCCTGATTGGCCGTTCCGATGCAAGCGAGGTTCAGTCTCTCGTTGGGAGAAGTCGACTCCTCGGCAGCACAACTGCCAAAGTAGCCTGCAGTGATCAGGCCAGAGGCAGCCGATGCGGCTAGGAACTGCCGGCGGCTAGCCAAGCTCGATTTGCGCCGGGGGGACTGAGCATTGCGGTGGGTTGACGTGGGACGCATCGTGTAGGAGCTCCGCTTGATGGGTGCACGATAGAGAGTGCGGTAGGGGGAATTATATGAAGTGTATGTAGCCATGCATGAGTCTTTCAGCATAACTACTCATGCATAGGCTTCTAGCACTGGCTTGGGTTGCTTAAAAGGACTGAAACCAATGCCTGGGTGACCATACATAGTAAACTATACGATCCTGCAAGTGCAAGTGATTAAGGCCTAGTAGCAATAGTTCGTGTTAAAAAAACGTAACCTATTCGCGGATTTGCATGATAGCCGCCAGATCGCTCCGCCGGTCGGTTGTTTGAGACGTCGCCCGCGAAATTTGACACCATCCACGCACCATTCACCAAGAGTTCTGGTTGGCGGAGCGATGAGCGACTAACGCGTGAACGTCTATAAAGAATGGCCGCAGGTGCCCAACGAACTAGAGCAACCGGATCCGTCCGCATGCCGTGCAAAGTCTGGAAATAGGCCGGCCCACGTTCTCACCTCCGCCAGAGCTGCTAAAATCGCATCGACCTCGATGACCCGCTCCACACAAAACCGTACTTCTGAGGAGAGTTCCATGTATCTAGAGCTAAAGTACTTTCAACGCGCCGCCGCCGGAGTGTTGTTCACCTGCTCGGCCTTGCTATGGATGTTTCAGTTCAGCATCTCGCCGGTGTTTGCGCAGCCCACTTCAAAAGACCCAGATGCGAAGGGGGGCAAGCCCATTCGCATTATCTGTTTTGGTGCCCATCCGGACGATGCAGAATACAAGAGCGGTGGCTCTGCTGCTCTGTGGGCGCAGGCCGGACACGAAGTCAAGCTGGTTTCGGTAACCAATGGAGACATCGGCCACTGGGCTATGGCAGGTGGACCGCTGGCCTCCAGGCGCACTGCAGAATCAGCGCTGGTCGCGAAACGCTTGGGGGTCACGTCTCAAGTGCTCGATATTCATGACGGCGAGTTGGAAGCGACTCTAGAGAATCGGCGCACGATCACACGGCTGATTCGAGATTGGAAAGCAGACGTAGTTATTTCGCATCGCCCGTGGGACTATCATCCCGACCATCGCGCCGTGGGGGAGCTCGTGCAAGATTCGGCTTATATGGTCTCCGTCCCTTTCTTCTGCCCCGATACTCCGCCATTAGAGAAGAACCCATTGTTCTTGTATTCGAGTGATTCATTCCTACGCCCCTACCCTTTCCAAGCTGATATCGTGGTCGACATCGACCAAGTATTCGAGCTCAAAGTTGACGCACTGCTTGCGCTCGAGTCGCAAATCTTCGAAGGAGGCGCGCTAGGCAGCCAAGCGATCATGGATGCCGCTCCACCCGCCTCGAAACCCGAACTGCGCCGCGCTTGGCTACGTGAGCGTTGGGAAGGTCGCTCTACAAGAGAGGCTAACAAGTATCGCGATGCGTTGGTTCGCTGGTACGGTGACGAACGGGCACAACAAGTCAAATACGCGGAGGCTTTTGAGATTTGCGAATATGGTCGCCAGCCAAATGACGCAGAAATCAAAGAGCTCTTTCCATTTTTAGGCGGACTGCAAGCCAAATGAGCTGCCAGCAACGCAATAGAGGTACTTGATGAGCGACTTTGAAACGATCCCTGTCGCGCAGGGCGACCACATGCCGAGCGTCGGGCTCGGTCTGTGGAAAATCGACAACGACGCCACAGCCGACATGGTGGTCGCGGCGATCGAGGCAGGCTACCGCCACCTCGATGCGGCGTGCGACTACGGCAATGAACGTGAGGCTGGGCGTGGGATTCGAATCGCCATCGAACGCGGGCTCTGTACTCGTGAAGAGCTGTGGGTTACCAGCAAACTATGGAACACGTTCCATCGCCGCCAGCATGTGCGGCCGGCGATCGAGCGATCCCTGGCCGATCTGGGACTCGACTATCTCGATTTGTATTTGATCCACTTCCCGATTCACTTACAATACGTTGCCCCTGAAGATCGCTATCCGCCTGGGTGGATTTTTGACCCGTCCGCTGAGCAGCCACGAATGGAGATCGAGGCCGTTCCACTCGCTGAAACCTGGGGGGCCATGGAAGCCCTACACACGGCTGGTTTGGCCAAACACATTGGTGTAAGCAACTTCTGCTGCGCACTATTGCGAGACCTGCTGAGCTACGCCAGTGTGCGCCCAAGCGTGCTTCAAGTCGAGTCGCATCCGTACCTGGTGCAAGAGAAACTGTTGCGTTACTGCCAGCAAGAGCAGATCGCTTACACGGCTTTCTCGCCTTTGGGTGCTGGTTCGTACGTCCCCCTGGGGATGGCGCAGTCAAGCGATTCAATACTCGAACATGCGCTCGTCAAACAAATCGCCGCGCAACACGGACGGTCTCCTGCGCAAGTGGTACTGCGTTGGGGAGTCCAGCGTGGCACTGCGGTGATTCCTAAGACGAGCCGGCCTGAGCGATTGAAGGAGAATATTGACCTTTTCCATTTCACCTTGAGCGATGCGCAGATGAATCAAATTGCTGCACTCGACCAACATCGTCGCTTCAATGATCCTGGTGTATTCTGCGAACAGGCATTTGGTACGTTTTATCCGATTTATGAATAAGTGGTTTACTGGCTGCGGCGTTTGGGACAGGGTTGCGAGTCGGCCCGAATTGGTGTGCGTCAGGGGCTCGTAAGCTCGTCTACTACAATAAGAGAATCTAGTCTTGGCGGACCAATAGCCAAGGGAATGTTGACTTCCAAAACGAAGGTTAGAAATTAGTGCAATCTGTATTGGAGTCCGCTTGTGAGGCAGCGCGCGTCGGTGGGAAAATTTTGCGCGAGCAACTCGGTAAAGCGGCTGTGCGTGAGAAAGCGCCGGCGGACTTGGTGACCGACGCCGACCTTGCTTCGCAAAACGCTATCGAGCAACTCTTGTTGGGACGCTTTCCACAACATGCATTCTTGGGTGAAGAGTCGACCGACGAGCAACGTCAGCAGGCGCTGGCCAGCGGTAAACCGGTGTGGGTTGTCGACCCACTCGATGGTACCGCTAATTTTGTGCATCGCTTGATTGGCTTTTCGGTTTCCATTGCGCTCATCGAGAACAATCGACCACGAGTGGCAGTGGTCTACGATCCGATGGTCGACGTGATGTACGCCGCCGATCTGACGGGACAAGTCACCAAGAATGGCAAACCGATCCGCGTCAGCGGTTGCACGAAAATCGATCGAGCGATGGTCTGCTGCAGTTTCCGCCCTGGAGTCTCGCGCCAAGATCCTGAGATAGAGTATTTCCTGAACTTGCTCGAACGAAGTCAGTCGCTACGGCGGCTGGGGTCGGCCGCGCTTAATTTATGTTATGTAGCTGAGGGCTGTTTAGATGCCTACTGGGCCACATCGGTGAAGACGTGGGATATCGCCGCTGGCTACTTAATCGCTAAGAATGCAGGCGCAATTTTTAGCAATACTAGAGGCGGTGAGTTCGATTTATGGAACCCCAACCTGGTTGCTTCGAGCAGTCGTGAGCTGCAAGCAGCCGTGCTCGAATGTGTGAAGCACTGAGCCCTTTCATGGCCGTCGTTCAAGCCGTTCGAGAATCGGCTCCATGGCTTCTAACTCGGTGTAAAACATCGCGCCGCCGTCGATGCCTTGCTCTTCGAGCCACTGCAGGTGAGTGGCCATTTGCGGTTGCCGAGCGATCCACGGCAGTATTACCAACCATATCCCTGCTAGGACCAGCGTCAGTATGGCAAAGGCAATTTGGTTACGCCGTGAGTTACTAGCGCGCCCACGGGCTCTATCAGTATCGTCGAAGCCAATTCGCTTGTTCGGTACCGCTTCGTCGAGCTGCGTCATCTATCGATCCACCATCTCTTAAGTATCTGCAGTTAAGGGCAAACCATTAACAATGTATAGAAATTGATATTCGAGGAAATCGCAGCTTACGACAACAATTCAGGACCTACTATGGTTCAGATTTCCTGCAGCAGCCACGGATGGTTGAGCCTATCCGATCGTCGAAGCATCCGTACTATCAAACCAGCATTTTTCGGCGAACCATTTGAACCCAAGCCTGATTCTCTAAATACCAAATGACCGTGGCGCGAATCCCTTGCTCAAAGCTTACGCGTGGCTTCCAATCGAGCTCGTTGGCGATCTTACTGGCGTCGATGGCATAGCGCCGATCGTGTCCCAAGCGATCTTGCACATGAGTAATCAGGCTGCGCGACATCCCACACGACTGCGGTACCAGTTCATCGCAGAGGTCGCAGATTAAATTGATTATGTGCAAGTTGGCCCATTCATTGTGGCCGCCAATGTTGTAGGTTTCACCCAGGCGTCCACGCGTCAACACCAGCCAGAGCGCGTCGGCGTGGTCCTGAACATAAAGCCAGTCACGGACGTTCATCCCGTCTCCGTAGACGGGTATTGGCCTGCGAGCAAGAATGCTTTGGATGACGACGGGAATCAGCTTTTCGGGATATTGGTAAGGGCCGTAGTTGTTGGAGCAGTTGGTGACGACTACCGGCAAACCGTAGGTGTGGAAATAGGAGCGCACCAGCAGGTCACTCGCGGCTTTACTGGCTGAATAGGGAGAATTGGGTGCGTAAGGCGTCGTTTCCGTAAACACGCCAGTAGGACCCAGGCTACCGTAAACTTCGTCGGTGGAGACATGATGAAACCGCCTATTTGAAGAATCCCCACCCCATGCGCCACGGCAGGCCTCCAGCAGATGAAACGTACCGACGACGTTGGTATGGATAAAATCTGCGGGGCCCCAAATAGACCGATCCACATGCGACTCCGCAGCCAAATGCAGCACGTGGCTGATTTCGTATTCTTGTACGATGCGGCTGACGGCTGCTTGATCGCGGATATCCACCTCTTCAAAGGTATACTTGGGATGCATGGACAGTGCCGATATGGTTTCGATATGGCCGGCATAGGTCAAGCAGTCGAGATTCACCAACCGTTCAATACTCGGTTGATCGATGACCCGCTGAATCAGATTCGAGCCAATAAAGCCAGCGCCGCCAGTGACGAGCAATTTCATCATATGCCTTCGATCAGGTTAAATGGACACTCACGCGATCCGGTTCCGCCTGCCAGGATTCCAGCGAATCCATGATCGCCTCTTCCACCCCTCGGATCTTCACACCGCTCGCAATCAGCTTTGATGTATCTAGCACGCAGTTGGAACGCGGCGTCTTGGCCGCCACGCGATAAAACTCGTCGTCATTCTCCCAATAGTCGAAGGACCGCGCAGGCAGCAGTACGCGCCCGATCATTTCAACCACCTGACGCGTGGTAACGTAGCCTGGGTTGGTTACATTGTAGATACCAAACGGGGCTCCCAGCTTCCACAGGTCGAGGCAGGCACGGCAATAATCGTCCAAATGCGATACCGAATTGACGTTGTCGTAAACCTTCCCATATCGCTGCAGCTTGGACAAATAGTTTCGTGGGCAATCCTGCTGGTTGAAGGGGATTCGTAGCCGCCATAGATAGGCGAATGGATCGTCCGCAAGCGACTCCTCTCCCAAGGCTTTCGACCCACTGTAAAAGCTGCATGGCGGACGTCGGAAGCTGAAGTTCGGTTCGTCCGTTTCCCGAAATCCATGAACGGCTTTCGGATTGGTGGCGAGTAAATATTTCATGGCTGGCGTCGTTAGGTCAGGCTCAATTTGGCGCCGGCCATCGCAGTCGACGATACCACCAGAAAAAATACAGCCCGATGAAACGTGTCCCCACGCAATACCGACAGATTGACAAGCGTGCGAAACCACAAGTGGAAACATAGCGTTTCCGCGCAAGGCATCAGCCTTTGCAATCTCACACGCGTCCACATTGGGTTTGCCCGTATAGCCTGCTGCGTTGATCAAAAATTGCGGACGTAAGCTGCGCAAGAAATCCACCAGATCACGGTACTGGGTATAGTCCACTTGCTCCCGTGATAGGGAAACGTAATCCTCACCACTTTGTTGCAGCAGCCGTTGAAAGGCCCTGCCCACATATCCCGATGCGCCAAGTAGAACGATCATTTGACACTCTCCTCATGCTTGGCGGCGGGCAGCCGTTTCAATTCGTCGACGATGCTCGTTAGGTACGTGCGATATTCGCAATTCGGCATGCGGCCTGCGAGGGCTTCGAACTCGGCAAGGCTAATGAAGCCTTGCCGGAAGGCAGCCTCTTCAGGACAACCAATCTTGACGCCTTGGCGGCGTTCGATGGTTTGCACATAGGCTGAGGCATCATGCAGACTGCTACTCGTCCCCGCATCCAACCAAGCGAAGCCGCGACCTAAGAGTTGGACCTGCAATTGTCCTCGCTGCAAATAAGTCAAATTCACATCAGTAATTTCCAGCTCGCCTCTTGCCGAGGGGCGTAGGGCTTTAGTGATCTCCACGATTTGATTGTCAAATAAATACAGTCCGGGGACTGCGTAATTGCTTTTCGGCCGACAGGGCTTTTCCTCAATGGATACCACTCTTCCCTGCGTGTCGAATTCGACCACGCCGTACCGCTCTGGATCGTGAACATGGTAGCCAAACACGATGGCCCCGGAACGGAACCCCCCAAAGGCTCGTTGAAAGCCATCACCGCCATAGAAGATATTGTCTCCTAGGATTAGCGCAACAGCGTCCGCACCAATAAAAGTCTCGGCGATCAGGAAGGCTTGAGCGATCCCAGCAGGTTTCACTTGTTCGCGATATTCGATCGATACTCCCCAAGACTTGCCATCGCCTAGCAATTGCTCGAAACGGGGCAAATCATGTGGCGTCGAGATGAGACATATTTCATGGATGCCATTCTCAAGTAGAGTCGTTAGCGGGAAGTAGACCATTGGCTTGTCATACACCGGCTGCAGTTGCTTGCTGGCCACCAATGTCAGTGGATACAACCGCGACCCAGCTCCGCCGGCAAGGATAATGCCTTTCATCGCCTACCTTTCGATCTCGATATCTCGTCTGTCAAAAACACAATACATCTGCGCAGCCCAGAACAATCGGTCTTAAAACAGCTCGCTTTATGCTTGATAAGCAGATCTGCCCTGCCTCCAACATCGCCAATTCTAACAAAGTTTTTTGGACTCATGAGAATCCCACGATGTCAACTCTCGTAGCCTCTGCTGCACCGTCCGGAATCTCAAGCGGCTCCTCGAAACGAATGCGTCTGACATCTCGGAGCAGAGACGCAGGCAGCTAAGAAGTGCGAGAACTGACTCAGCTTCTCGCAGCTGTTGGCCGTCTGGAGTAGGCTTGTAACGAGTACCGCGAGTTACGGCACGGGCTGAGCTTACGGATCGACCCGCACCTGGGTTCTCAAGTGTTCGCGTCAGACTCAAGTGGCGACCGTCGAGTTTGGCTGTACATCGACCGTAGTGATCGACTGGCCCGTTTCTCACAGGGACGTGCAAACGCGGCATCATGATCACTGACTCCAGTCTGGCGTAACCCGCGAACTGGCTCCACCGCTCGACGCTGTTGAACTCAAGCCACCGGTAAGTCGCGACCGCGAAAAAGAATGAGCGGCTGACGAGCGTCTGCCCGCGGGCGGGATTGCAATAAATCAGGCGATTCTAAAATGTCTGCCCCGCTTGGCCCTCGCCTTAGAGTTGTCTCTCCGACCTATTCGGCTCCCGCCCCCTTTGATTCATAGATTCAAAGCAGTGTGCACCGTTTTGCGCTTTAGGAAATGCCGCATCGCCAAGCGTAGGAGAGTATCTTAAATGCTGATTCGGTAAGGACTTAAGACAAGTGGAGGATAACGGACTTGAACCGATGACCTATTGCATGCCATGCAATCGCTCTCCCAACTGAGCTAATCCCCCATCGAGAACTTTGCAGTTATCGACCAGTGTGGCCACTGCAAACAGGAAATTATCAGCTTGGTCTGCGGATGTCAAGCAGTCGTTGTATGTCTGCCACAGAAACGCAGCTTACAACGAGTGGATCAGCGGCAGGGGTGCTACGGGTTTCTCAGCCATGGTCAAGGCGGCCAGGATTTCCGTTGCGGCCCGCTCGGCGGCTTGGGGGCTACGGGCGAAGATGCGAACGAGGGGCTGTTGGGACTCGATGCGGTCGCCGATGCGTACCATCATCTCCAAACCGACTGTGTGATCGATGGGCTGTTCGAGCCGCATTCGGCCGCCTCCTAGGCCGATCACGGTTTGTCCGATTTGCTGACCATCGACTTGCTGGAGCCATCCGCCGCTGGGAGCCGTTAGAGTACTGGATGGTGCCAGCTCCAATTGAGGATTAAATTGTCCTCCCTGCGCCGCGATCATGGCTTGATACCGCGCCAGCGCGCGTCCGCTCGTTAAAGCTTCCACTAACGCAAGTCGCGCCAATTCGCAGTCGGCGAATTTGCCTGCGGCTACCAACAATTCAGCAGACAAGTGCAGGGTCAACTCGCGAACGTCGGCTGGACCAGCACCTTGTAAGACCTGCACAGCCTCGTTGGCTTCGCATGCGTTGCCTACCATCCTCCCCAAGGGTTGATTCATGTCGGATAGCACCGCGCGTGTGGCCACTCCGAACCGCTGGCCGGTAGCACACAAACTGTCGGCCAACTGCCTCGCTTGATTCAAGTCACGCATGAATGCCGCCGAGCCAAACTTTACGTCGAGCACGAGCGCGTCAAGCGACGCGGCCAATTTCTTGCTCATGATGCTACTGGTAATCAGCGCAATCGAGGGGACCGTGCCAGTCACATCGCGCAGGGCGTAGAGCCGCCGATCGGCTGGGGCAATGTCGGCAGTTGTGCCAGCGATGACACAGCCTATTCTGTCGAGTTGCCGATCGATTTGCGGCTGCGATAGGTGGCAATTGAAGCCCGAATAGGCTTCCAGCTTGTCCAGCGTGCCGCCAGTTATTCCCAGACCACGACCGCTGAGCATCGGTACATCGACGTCGAAGCAGGCGAGTAGCGGGGCGAGCACCAGAGATACCTTGTCCCCTAAGCCGCCCGTCGAATGCTTATCGACGCGTGGACGATCGTGCGTCCGGCCCATGCGCACCCCACTGGTCAGCATGGCGTCCGTTAGGGCGGCAATTTCGTCGACCTCCATCCCTCGGCAAACAATGGCCATGGCCCAAGCTGACATCTGATAGTCGGGGATCGCCCCCGCCACAAAGCCCTCGACCATGAAGCGGATCTCCTCACCGGTCAGCCGTTGGCTGTCGCGTTTCTTAGCAATTATCGAAGTGGCAAACATCTACGGGCTCCGACGGTTGAATCCTTTGGGAGAGATAAGTTGGTGTTTCGGGGGTTATCGGTTGGAATTAACGCCCCGGACCCTTGCAAAGCTAGGGGTGTTAGAGAAACTGTATGGATTGACTATAGATTTTCTGCTTGGTAGCGTATTGGATGCGGAGCACAGGTGATGATATTGGCGAAATGGCCTAAATGGGAACGACTCAGCTCACTTGGGCTGGGTCTGCTATTGTGCGTAAACTCCACCATTGCATATTCTCAAAGCGAACCGTCCCCGAGCGACGCGCGCGAAGGTGTAGTGCAGCCGCCGTCCGTACAGGAAAATGGCTCGACCGTCCCCGTGCCACCTCCGGAACAAGCGGAAGAGCCGATTGAGCCTCAACATGACGCTCCAACCCGCTCCACGCCCGTCCCCCCCACAGTCGAGGACGACGACGACAATGACCAGACGGGCAGTAGCACCGATCAAGACAGGTCGTTAGTGGCGAACAGCTCCGATCCGACTTCGCGAAAGCTCCAATCGATTGTCATCCAAGCCATCGGCAACTTAGATGCGAGCCGCTTGCCGAAGCGACAGGAGTCGACCTCACGTCTACAATCAGCGATCGCCAATCTTGAGAATTATATCAATCTCGACAGCCCCAATGGGCGAGCGTGGAGCCAATTCCTGAAGCTTGAAGAATTGAAGAAGGAGTTGGCCGCCGAGCGCCCGCAGATCGGCAAGCTGGTGGAACTAGAGCTCAACATGCGTCAGAACTACTTGGGCCTGGAGTACGCGCCGTATCAAGCATTGCGTCAAGGGGTTGGCGACATGGTTCGTGCGCTGCGATACGGTAGCCAACCCGAGCGGACTATCGAAGTACTCGATGGCAAACTCAAGCAGCTCGTCGAAGATCTCAACGAACCGGTTGCGGGCGCGGCTTCTGACCGTGCCTTGGAAGTTGGCTTGATCGCCAACTACCTGCACGAAATGAACCAAGCCCCTTCAGCCCTGGCACAACTCCAACAACAGTACTCGTCGCCGAACGTTCAAATCTATGCGCGCGAGAGTCTGATCAACCGTCTGCTCGTGCGGTCGATCGCCCAGCCAAGTCCCGTCAATGAGTGCATTCTAGGGACGCACATCGTCGGGCAAGCCTGCATGGTAGGTGCAGTCAATGTAGACCTGCTACCGATGACCGGTGGCGTGTCGGCGCAGCTCAATTTAAATGCCAATTTAACGACGCGCAGCAACGGTTTCAACCGAGGCGTTGTGATTGGTGCCACGAGCTACTCGCCTGTCAACGTGACCAAGCAGATTTTCGTAACACCGTCGGGCATTTCAGCCTCGCCGACCAACGTGGCGACCAACCTGCAATCTTCCATCCATGCGATCGCTCATCGCTCGCGTATTGTGCGCCGCATCGCCAGCCGCAAAGCGGCGGAGCAAAAGCCACTAGCCGATGCTATCGCCGAAGGTCGCATGCAGAATCGAATTCGCAATCAGTACAATGAACAAATCGATCAGCAGTTGAGTACCGCCAACACTCGACTCGCATCGATGCAAAGTCAATCCCCCCCCGAACTGGTAAGACTGGGTATTCCCAAGCCTCAACTTCACTACAGCTCGACGTCTAACGCGATACACGCCAACATGCGTCAAGCGGCCGTGTTCCAACTAGCCGCTCACCGACCGAGTGAACTTGCCAAACCTCAATCAGCCGAATTCGTGGCGGAAGTCCATCAGTCGGCGGTGATCAACGCGCTCGACATCGTGCTCGGCGATCGCACCATTCGTAGTGCCGACCTCGACGACTACGCCAAACAAGCCACCGGGAGCGTCACGGAAGAGATCAAGAAAGAAGCGGAAGGTGAGCCGTGGTCCATTGCATTGGCTGCCTATCGCCCCGTAGACCTTCAACTCGATGATGGCCAAATCACCATCAAGCTTCGCATTGTTCGTATGACTCGCGGTGCGCAATCCCTAGACGATAGCGCTATCGTGACGGCCGTCTATCGACCAAGCTATTCCAACGGCGTAGTAGTACTCGATCGCCAAGGACCTGTCGACGTCAGCTTTACTCGTGCGTCGCGCGGCCTACGTGTCGTAACCCTGCGTTCCTTCTTGAAAGGCAAATTCGACATGTTCTTCAAAGAACAAATTGTGACGCGGCGCTTGGACCAGTTGTCACTGCCTGCCGGAGTTCCTCACTTTATTGTCGATACATTGCGAATCGATAACGGCTGGGCGCAAGTCGGCTTGCGATAGCAAGTACTGGAAATCTTAAGTTCGGCCGCGAAAGTTAACTATGCCGGAGATCCCACCATGTCAGCTTTCCTTGACTCCATCATTCTGCCCGGAAGTGGAAGCGTTTTATCCTCGACGATCTCTACATCCCTCAACATCGCTGAGCATCAGACTATAGCTGAGCATCAGACTAGGGAACACTAATCTTCATCAATCGCACACTAATCCATTCGACGCCCCCGATAAGCTCTCACGCATGAGTGTATGCGCATATTTGGCCGCTTTGCCGGTAGCCAGGGTTAATTGATATGACAGGTAACTTATGCGTGGGGGCTTAATTCCACGCGAACGGATAATCCGTACGCGCCGACCAACGTTGACGAGAAAGACCCTTCAACTTTTTTGACGTTGTGCAACGGGTGGCCGCAGCAGCGCCGTACCTGTTGATCTGGGCGTTGTGCGTCTATACATCCGGCACGCTTCTAAACCGTACGTTTGGAACACAGGATATATCGATGAGTAACTCACGCAGTGAATTGGCCCAAATGGACTCGTTGCCTCGTCAATGACGCAATACCTCGTGGATGACGGGCAATTCCGATCAGTCCTGCCGGCGATAGAAGTTCGCGATGCGTTGAGGCGAAATACCCAGCCGATATGCCAGCAGACACAATTGATTGATGGCAGTTGTCTTGAGAATACCATGCTTCTGCCAGCGCCGTCCGGAAGTAGCCACAGGCTGCCAAATCAATCCGATTCTCCCAGTTCGACGCAAGCGGGCCACCAATTCAAAATCTTCCATGATAGGCAATCTGCCAAATCCACCCAAATTGAAGAACGTGTTGGCACGCATAAAAAGCGCTTGATCGCCGTAAGGCATTTGCAGCCAACGCGAACGCAAATTGGCTCCGTATTCCACGAGCCTCATGCCGAGCCGTTGGCCCGTGATACCAAGCCGAAATGCACCGGCGACATGCCCCGCTGCCAGGCAATCCTCGACTGCAGTGCAGTATTCGCTCGGCAACCGCGTGTCGGCATGTAGAAATAGCAGCGTCTCACCAGTAGACACCGCCGCACCGGCATTCATTTGTGCACCGCGACCGCGAGGAACCTTCAGCGTCTGGCATCCACACTCCTTGGCGATGTCCAATGTTCGATCACGACTTCCACCATCGGCGACAATGATTTCAAGCTGCTCGCTTGGGGAGCCGATCGCCTGCAGCGTTTGCAACAATTGCCCCGCTTCATTTAGGGTTGGGAGCACTATCGAAAGTCGACCGGGCTGGACCCGGAACAACTCGCCCGAAAATCCAGCACGCTCGCTGCGCATCGAAATAACGTCTTCGGGATAGTCGATGTCGCTCAACGGTGACAGTTCGGCACAGCGCAATCCAGCCTCGCGCGCCTTGAGCTTGGTTTGGTCGAGCACCTGGTTCGTCCCCCATTCGATACCTTCAAACAGCAACGATTGAGGCTGATTCACGCCAATCAGATAGTAGCCACCATCCAAGGCAGGCCCCAATACCACGTCGCAACTCGCAAACTTGTTCCCCGAATGGATTCCTGCGGAGTTTGAATTCCTGCGGAGCGCATCGAATGCTTGTGTCAATCGCTGTTCATCCAGTTCGTGACAGTCGGTCCCTAGGACAACTACTCGTTCGGCTCCGCGCGAAAAGGCTTGATGGATTGCGTGGATCAAGCGGCTTCCCAGATCGTCACCTTGTTGTTCGCGGTAATCATTTTCGCCGCCGAACTCGGCAGCCATTGCGCCGGCGCTGCCTCCACTAAAACAGGTCGTCAAGTTGCAGCCACGCTGGGAGGCAAAGCGACGTGCCATGTCCAAGGTATGTTGAGCCAGAGCACGATATAGTACTGCGGCACGCTGCGTGCCAAAGGCATCGATCAGACGTGTTTTCGTTTTGCCTGGCTCTGGAAGCCTTGCAAAAATTAATAGATGCTCTGCGGGGGGTAGCATTCGCAGAATTCTTTATCGCACAGAATTGAAGTTGTAGGACGAGAAGGGGGGAAGAATGAGGAGCCGGGGGGGCGGGGGTGTTCTAGCAACAAAACTGATTCACCAGCGAGGCAAGCTCGCGGGGGTCTAAGCGAAAGTGTGATAGGGTGAGCTCGCGGGGGTCTAAGCGAAAGTGTGATAGGGTGAGCTCGCGGGGGTCTGAGGCGAAGCTAACTGATGTCCGCACTACCGGCCACGATTTGCTCGTACGTCCTCGAACTGCCTTGTGTGACTTGACCGGAATTCTGCAACGCAATGTCGTATAGCCGCTGCCCATGTTCAGTAGGATAGTTGCCCGTGATGCAAGCTTGACAGAGCTGCTCTTCGGGGAGGTCGATGGCTCGGGCAATTGCGCTAACGGGCAGATATCGCAGCGAATCACAGCCAAGCTGCGCGGCCATGCGTTGCTGCGACTCTTCAGTTAAATCGCCATTGTCCAGAAACCTGGGAGCAAATAGTTCGTCGATCGTCGACATGTCGATGCCGTAGAAGCAGGGAGCGACGATCGGAGGGCAGGCCACGCGGACGTGAATTTCCTTGGCACCACCCAACTTTCGAATGCGGTCGAGCAGTACTTTCATCGTGGTCGAACGGACGATCGAATCTTCGACTAGAAAGACTCGCTTGCCTTCAAGCACCTCGCGCAGCGGAGTATACTTGCTCGTCACCTTGGCCAATCGCGCGCGACCACCTTCGATAAAGGTGCGACCGCTATAACGATTGCGAATGAGCCCTTCGCGACTTGGGATACCCAATTCAAACGCCATCGAGTCAGCCGCCGCCTTGCTAGTGTCGGGAACGGGGACCACGATGGTATCGCGATCCAGAGGCACGCGGTTTTCGGCTACTTCCAAACGTGCAAGTTCTTCGCCCAATCGAGTGCGAGACAAGTAGACGCTGCGATCATCGAGAGTGCTAGCCACATTGGCAAAGTAGATCCACTCGAAGAAGCAATGTGCCGTACGATTCGACTTGGCGAATTGTTTGACTTTGACCCCGTCCGGTCGAACCACGATGAGGTGCCCCGGCAGGAGCGAGCGGATACTGTCCGGCTCGAAGCCCAAGTTGAGTAGTGCCACGCTCTCGCTGGCCGCGGCAAACAATGACCCTTCGAGCGCGTAGCACAGGGGTTTAAGCCCGAGTGGATCGCGCGCCAGCAGTAGTTCACCCCGTGCGTTGAGGAACGCTAGACTGTAAGCTCCATCGAATTGCGTGGCCACTTTGGCAAAGACTTCGGCGATGTCGCGTCCCGGTTGGCCGCTGGACAGCTCCCGCCCCAGCTCGTGCATGATAATTTCAGTGTCGGTATCGCGCGCCAAATGGTGCTCGCCCTCGTGCATCAATTTAGCCCGCAATTGTGCATAATTGGCCAATTGCCCGTTGAAGCAGAAGCTGAACCACTTGTGCTTGTGAATATGCTGGCGTTCGAAAGGTTGAGCATAGTTACGATCCTCTTTGCCGCAGGTCGCGTAGCGGACGTGGCCAATTCCGGCGCGCCCAGCGTATTCGTCCATCAGTGCTTCGCTCTTACCACGATGTGACAGCCTGAAGACCTCGGCTACCGTGCCGACGTCCTTGTAGGTATCGAGCAAGTTGGCTCGATCGGGCGAATAGGTCGTGATCCCCGCCGCCAGTTGTCCACGATTCTGAATATCCTGCAACATGCGCGGCAGCAGTCGCGAGATTTCATGGGGCCCCTGTTCGGGACACAATGGGCTGGGCTCCGCGCCAGGTAGGTGGTAGATTGCCGCGATTCCGCACTCGTGATGCAGTTCACTCATGTAAGGCTAGGTCCCGTTACGTGATCCGTGGGAGGTGATCGTCCAAGCGAAATTGCCCATTGGCTGAAGTAGCTTCTATCATAGTCTAGCCTGAGCGGTCAATTGAGCCAACGACTTCAGCCAAGCAATTGTGGCTGAACTCGCCAAGAGTATGGATTTCCAGCACTAATCGTAACCCAAATTGCCTTCAGTTCGGATTTCCAATTTCCATTTTCTAACTAAAATCGGAGTCGGAACCTCCAAAGGTTTTAATTGTTCGGCTAGCGCTTCGAAGTAAAGTACGGTCCAACTAGTGCAATTATGGAAAATGCCAATCGTCAAACGCTCCTCAATGGGGCCGAAACAATAGTCGTTAAGGTAGGTTCACGCGTACTGTCGGGTCCCGATGGCTGCCTGGATATAGCGCAGGTCCGTTCACTCTCCACGCAGCTAGCCGCGCTGGCCGACGGAGGACACCAGGTTGTCTTGGTCAGTAGCGGAGCAGTCGCGTCCGGGATGGGGCGGCTCGGCCTCAAACAGCGCCCAAGCGACTTGGCGCGACTTCAAGCCGTCGCTGCCGTCGGTCAAGCCCACCTGATCCAGACGTACGAAAGCTATTTTTCGACCCTCGGTCGCCACGCAGCTCAAATCCTGCTCATCGCCGATGACCTCGACCATCGCACTCGCTATTTAAATGTCCGCAATACGCTACTGGCGTTGCTGCAACTGGGGGTCATCCCGATCATCAACGAAAACGACACCGTTGCCGTTGACGAACTGGCGACCACGTTTGGCGACAACGATCGACTGGCCGCGATGGTGGCAGGCTTGTTCTCGCGTCCCGCGTTAATCATCCTCAGCGACGTAGAGGGGGTCTACAATATGAACCCTAGCAATCCGCAGGCGAAAGTGCTGCATACCATCGACCATGTCGACCAGTCGATCTTCGATCTGGCCGTCAATCGCACGACGGGCATTAGCAAAGGCGGCATGGCCAGCAAACTGAAAGCGGCTCAGTTCGTTACCCAAAGCGGTGTGCCCGTCATCATCGCAGGTGGCCGAGTCGAAAACGTGCTGACACGTCTGGTTGCCGGTGAAGAACTCGGCACACTGTTTTTGCCGAGCCAGCGCGGGATGGCACCCAAAAAGCGGTGGATCGGTTTTACCGCACAGGCCAGCGGCACGTTGTCCGTCGACGCAGGTGCCGCGCGCGCCATTCGCTCGGGTGGCCCCAGCCTTCTGGCCATTGGCATCGTGCGAGTCAGCGGTGAGTTTGTGAAAGGCGAAGTGCTATCGGTGGTCGACGAACTAGGCGTAGAAATCGCGCGCGGCTTAACGAACTTCAGCTCCCATGAGTTGACCAAGATTCGTGGCCAACGCTCGCTGGCTATCGCAGAATTGCTGGGACACTGCCCTTACGAAGAGGTCATTCATCGCGACAACATGACCATCATCGGCTAAGGCCTGAGCACGGATGAATACCCGGCTTACGCGCGCCCAACACTTCAGATGGAGCAGACAGCCCAAGGGGCTGTACCGGCTACTTTGGAGACGACATGAATGCAAGCCGGTGAATCACTCGTACCGCCCCCCAGGCGTCGCTCCATCCCAGTTTACTATTTCCACCCGCCCGCTCGCGGAACTCGATCGGAACCTCTACCAACCGCGCGCCATCACGATGCAGTGCCACTAGCAACTCCTCCAAAAACCCGTAGCCAGGACAAGTCAAGCGATTGAGCTCGAGTCGCCGCAACGCGTCGACTCGGTAACACCGATACGAACCACTGCAATCCTTCACCGGCAATCCTAACATCCACGTTGCATAGCCATTGAGCAGTCGGCTCATCCAACGTCGATGCAAGGGCAGCCCCTCAAGGCTTCCTCCCGCAACATATCGCGAGCCCACGGCCACATCACAGGGCACACGCTCGTCGAGGCAAGTGGCTACGAGTTGTGGTGCGTACTGGGGGGCATGGCTTAGGTCAGCATCCAAATTGACGATGAAATCGTAAGAACGATCCAAACACCATTGCAGCCCATCTCGAGTCGCGGTCCCAAGGCCGTACTTGCCAGAACGCAGCAGCAGGTAAATGGACGAACTCGATCGAACCGCATCGGGAGCAGCACAGTAATTGTCCTGACGGCGAACCCAGTCGGCAGTGCCATCGGGCGAATTGTCATCGACCACCAGGATGTCCGCATTCGGCAAGTGCTCACCTAGCTGGTCGAACAACTCGGGCAAGTTCTCCGCTTCGTTGTAAGTACATAGCAATACTATCTCGCGCATTGTCATTTTGGATCAGGACCTATTTGACGACCAAATTGACCAATCGCCCTGGGACGATGATCGTTTTGACAATTTGCTTGCCTTCGAGCAGTTCTTGCGTGCGAGGATCCGCCAGGGCGAGTTTCTCCAGATTTTCCTTAGAACAATCGGCAGGGACCACCATGCGGCCTCGCAGCTTGCCGTTGATCTGGATCGGCACCTCGACCTCCGCGCTCTTGGTGGCCGCTTCGTCGACTACCGGCCAGGCTTGATAGGCCAGCGAGTGTGAGTTGCCCAACAACTGCCACAACTCTTCGGCCAAGTGAGGCGCGAACGGAGCAAGCAGCAGCACGAAATCGGCCATGGCTGATTTTGGCCGAACTTCGGCTTTGGTGAAAAAGTTGACGAACTCCATCATTCTTGCGATGGCCGTGTTGAAGCTCATCATTTCAATATCGTGTGTCACCGCAGCGATGGTTCGATGCAGAACTTGATTTTGTTCTGCGGTCGGCGCGACATCTTGAACTGCGGGTAATAATTCGAAATGCTCCGCTTGATAGTCGACCATCAAGCGCCACACGCGATCCAAGAAATTGCGCACACCGTTAACTCCAGCCATACTCCAGGGCTTGGTGGCCTCCAACGGCCCCATGAACATTTCATATAGGCGCAAGGAGTCTGCGCCATATTCTTTGACAACCTGATCGGGATTGACCACATTGCCGCGACTCTTGGACATCTTGTGCGCCCGCGAGTCGACTCGAATGGATGGATCGTTGGCCAATACGAACGAGTCCCCTTTCTTGGTCACGTCTGCTTCGTCCACCACCACCGACTCGACCGGTTGGCGTGTATCGACGGTGATCAGTTGACCGTCTTCGTCTTTGCGCAAGTTGGAGGTCGAGACCCATTTTCCTGCGGATTGGTAGCCAGTGTATTCGACTTCGCCGAGAATCATCCCTTGATTGACCAGCTTCTGAAACGGTTCAGGCATCGACACGTGGCCGCGATCGAAAAGCACTTTGTGCCAAAAACGCGCATAGAGCAAGTGCAGTACCGCATGCTCGGCTCCACCGACATACAGATCGACAGGCATCCATGCTTTTTCTTTGATCGGATCGCAAAAGACGGTATCGTTGTGCGGATCGATAAAACGCAAATAGTACCAACACGAACCCGCCCATTGCGGCATGGTGTTCGTCTCGCGGCGGTAGCGTTTGCCATCCAGCTCCACATACAGCCATTCGTCCGGAGCCTTGCCTAGCGGCGGTTCGGGGCGCCCGTGCGGCTTGTAGTCTTCGAGATGCGGCAAGTTGACTGGCAAATCTTCCGCAGCCACCGCGCGAATAGCACCCGTCGCCTTCCCGGTCCTATCCAGCTCGTGTAGGATCGGAAAGGGCTCGCCCCAGAAGCGTTGACGGCTGAACAGCCAATCGCGGAGCTTGTAGTTGACCGCCTCGCGACCAAGCCCCTGTGTGGCGAGCGATTCAGTAATCAGAGTTTTGAACTGGGCCGTTGGGGTACCGTCATACTGCCCCGAGTTGATCGCCGTGCCATAGCCCGAGAAACACTGTCCAGTCGTCTCCCCTGGAGCATGCTCACTTGCTGTTGCACTCTTATCCTTACCGCTGGACCCGCTTGGTTCGGTTCCCAGTTGGGTTCTCGGCTCAGCAATCGGCTCGACGACCGTGATGATCGGCAAATCAAATTGCACCGCGAACTCATAGTCGCGCTCATCGTGGGCGGGCACCGCCATGATAGCCCCCGTCCCGTAGCTCGCCAGCACATAGTCGGCGACCCAAATTGGGATCGGCTTGCCGCTTACTGGATTGATGGCTGACGAGCCAGTGAACACTCCGGTCTTCTTCTTGGCATCGTCTTCGGTACGCTCGCGGTCGCTTTTGAACGAAGCGGCCTGACGATACTTTTCGACAGCCTCACGTTGTCCTGCCACCGTCAGTTGCTCGATCAGCGGATGCTCTGGTGCAACGACCATGTAGGTCGCGCCATACAATGTATCGGGCCGAGTGGTGTAGACTCGTAGAACATCGCTGCCGGCATCGGTTGGAAAGCCAATGTCGACGCGCTCAGCCGACCACTTCAAATACTCGTCGGTACTTCCCAAAAAGAAGTCAACTTCGGCACCCGTACTGCGGCCGATCCAGTCGCATTGCAGCTTCTTAATGCCTGGCGACCAATCGAGTCCGTCCAAGTCGCCGATCAGTCGCTCTGCGTAGGCCGTAATGCGCAACATCCATTGCCGCAGCGGCATGCGCTGTACCGGATGATCGCCACGTTCGCTCTTGCCGTCGATCACTTCTTCATTGGCTAAGACGGTTCCCAGCGCAGGACACCAATTCACCAATGCATCGTCTTGATAGGCCAGCCGTCGGGCATCGCGGTAGTCGGCAACTGCCTTGGCACCTTGGGCGGTTACGTCATCTGGAATTGGCAATTCGGCAATGGCTCGACCGCGTTGTTGCTCTGGGTCGTACCACGTGTCGAACAGTACGGTGAAGATCCATTGCGTCCAGCGGAAGTAGCCGACGTCAGTCGTAGCCAGCGCGCGCTCCCAATCATAGCTGAAGCCGAGCATTTTCAATTGGCGCGTAAATTCGGCGATGTTCTGTTCGGTTGAGACTCGCGGTGGCGTGTTGGTCTTGATGGCGTGCTCTTCGGCGGGAAGTCCAAAAGCATCAAAGCCCATCGGGTGCAGCACGGTTTTGCCTCGCATCCGCGCGAAGCGGCAAACGATGTCTGTGGCCGTATAGCCCTCTGGGTGGCCAACGTGCAACCCAGATCCGCTGGGATAGGGGAACATGTCGAGCACGTACAGTTTTTCAGCCTGCGGCATGTCGGGAGTACGAAAGGTACGCTCGGTTTCCCAATACTGTTGCCACTTTGGTTCGATTTCGGCGGGGTTGTATCGCGGCATGAATGACCCGATTGATTGTTGATTTGCGCTGGTTGTGATTGAGCCCATACCGTAAGGGGACTCCTCCAATCAAGCCAGAGGGGGACGTTCAGATTTTGGCCATGTTCGGTAGCGGTTGCCAGCCCTCGGGATGTTCCCGCTGGCAGCCTGCCGAGGCGAATTGAAAGACGAATCGCCAGTGGAAGCCCAGCCCCACGAGCACGGCCACGTGCCACAGTTCGTGTGCGCCGATAATTCCAGGCAGAATGTTTGGCCAGTGAAAGATCACGATTAGGGCACCTACCGAGTAGGACAACCCACCGAGAATCAGCGGCTCGACAAAACGATATCCATAGCGTCGCCACAAGAGTACGCAGGAGAACAGGCCGAACCAGCCCAATCCCAAAAACAAAGCCGCACGGCCCGCAGGAGGAAAGCCCTCACCGAGTACCAATCTGAGTACGATGCCGGTGATCGACGTCCCCCATACAAAAACTAGCGGTGCCCAGCGATACACGCCACGAAACAACAGAACATGCACCGGAGTGGCTGTCCCAGCGATCAAGGTGAACACGGCCGTCACATCCAAATGCAGCAACACATTCTTGGCTGCCCCTGCCCATAGCAGATGATACACGCCACTCATCGACAACAAAAATACCGAAGTAATGACCAGCACGCTCAAGCTGATTTTTCCCGTCCAACAGTCTCCCGCCCGTCGTACCAGAAACCAGCCCAGAATCAAGAAAACCGGTACTGCCAACAAGTGCGTAAAGCTACTCACCGGCTCGCGAAACCCGGGAATAGCGTAAATCTCAAGTACATTCATCGAACTGCATCCATTCTCCACCGCGTCGTTTCAGTAAACTTCGAAAACGAGACCGAGTGATCCTCAACAAATCCACGGGAATGGAGTAGTCTATAACTAGTTGATTCCCGCCGCCAAGTCCTACCTGCAAGAACTGAGCCAATGTCTAGTAGAAAAACCCTGTCCGGAACAATAACGCAACCCCTGCAATTGCTACTTTCGCTGACTTGCCTGCTCGCGAGTCAACCAGCCCTGTCCCGAGCCCATGATGGGCACGCTCATCCCGCTGCTTCGCATTCCAATACAAATGCGACAAAGACGGCCCGAGGCGTGGTCTTCGAGGATCTCAATGGCAATCGCGTTCGGGACACCGGCGAGGCAGGGCTGCCCGATATTCGCGTCAGCAATGGCGCGGACATTGTCAGTACCGATGCAGACGGAAAGTACGAACTGAGCATTTCCGATGATGCCATCGTGTTTGTCATCAAACCCAGCGGCTGGAGCCCGCCGCTCAACTCGCAAAAACTACCACAATTCTATTATATCCACAAACCCAAGGGTTCCCCCGCTGACTTTCAATTTGCAGGAGTCGCTCCGACGGGGCCACTACCGGAGTCGATCGATTTTCCGCTAACGCGACAGCTTGAACCGCAGAAATTCAAAGCATTGATGTTCGGTGACCCACAACCGCGAGACATTCGAGAAGTGGAATACATCGCGCACGATGTCATCGAACAGGTTATCGCGGAACACGCTCACGATGCTTCCTTCGGGGTGACGCTGGGGGACATCGCCTTTAACAATCTCGATACGCTCGAACCGCTCAATCAAGCCATCGCGCTGATCGGCATTCCCTGGTACAACGTCATCGGCAATCACGATGTGAACCAAGAGGCAACCGACGATCGTCTCAGCGACGAAACTTTTGAGCGTCTATACGGCCCCAACTACTATTCCTTCGACTACGGCTCAACGCACTTTCTCGTGCTCGACGATGTCGCTTGGGTCGGCCGCGATAAAAAGGATAAAGAAAAGAGTCATTACTACGGAGGACTCGGCAAGCGACAATTAGAATTCATCAACAACGATTTGGCCGCCATCCCCGAAGAGCAATTGGTGGTTTTGATGATGCACATTCCACTGACGGCGGTCCAGGATCGTCAGGATCTCTACCGGCTGATCGAGCAACGCCCAGCAACGGTCTCCATCTCAGCCCATGCCCACTATATGGAGCACCGAATCATTGACAAAGAGGACGGGTGGCAAGGGCCTGTACCACACCATCACATTATCAACGTTACCGTCTGCGGAAGTTGGTGGCGTGGACAACCCGACGAACGTGGCATTCCCCACGCAACCATGAGCGACGGAGGTCCTAACGGTTATTCCATCATGGAGTTCGACGGTAAAAACTATTCATTCGAGTTTCGTGCGGCAGGTCGCCCGGCAAGCTACCAAATGAACATCTATGCCCCTGAAACGTTGACGACTCAGTCCCTGGCCTCGACTGAAATATTGGCCAACGTATTCGCTGCGGCACCCAACACTGTGTGTGAAATGCGCGTCGACGATTTACCGTGGGCGAGCATGGAGAGACTGACCATCGTCGATCCCGGCTTCATGGCTGAAAAAGCCCGTGAAGAGTCACTCAGCGATCATACGTGGACCAACTTGCCCAAACCCCACGAAACGCCGCATATCTACCGAGCGATGCTACCCGCTGACATCGCTCTCGGCTCACACCAGATCGAAGTGCGAGCGCGAGACGCCCAAGGACACGATACCATGGGAACTCGCATTTTTCGCGTGGAAGAATAATCGCAACCGTTCACGAGTTATTTTGTTTTTGACCACGAAAAACACGAAGAACACGAAAAGCCGTCTCTGCACTTTAATTGCTTAGTACACCCGCGATTCCATCCTCAAAATCTTTTGGTGGACGATTCGTTCACATTGCTCTTTGGAAACCTCGAAAATCGGTCCCCTGAGTTTGCAACTTTTAGTTTAGAATAGTATTTCAGTATTGCTCATTGCCTCGTTGCCAGACCACCAAGAACACCAGCAGTTTTTTTCGTGTCCTTCGTCTGTTTCGTGGTCAATACAACTCCCAATCCTCCAAGTTCGTGAACGATTACGAATAAGCTAACCAACATGCTCGAGCTCGCAATTTCATTGCGCGACATGCTCGCGAGTGAACAATGTCGTTTAGTGCTGGTAGAATCCTGCACGGCCGGGCGAGTGGCGGCCACGCTGGGAGAACTGCCTGGCATATCGCAATGGCTGTGCGGCAGTCTGGTCGTGTATCGCAACGCTAGCAAGTCGGCTTGGTTAGGAGTTCCCGACAGCTTGTTGGATGATCCGCAGCAAGGCCCCGTCAGCGCGGCCGCCTCTCGCTGGCTGGCTCGGGCAGCCCTCGAGCGCACACCTGAAGCCAACCTGGCAGTCGCCGTTACGGGTGACATCGGACCACGCGCGCCACCGGCCACCGACGGCTGCATCTTCTTAGCCGCCGCATTTCGGGGTGGTCCTATCAGTAGATCGGCTAGCGATTCATCGGCGGCGGATGCTTTTGAGATCAGTGAACAGCAGCTTCGGTTGGTGGCACCAGCACCAAGAGACGCCTCGGACATTGCCGCTCGACAATCACGGCTGGAAGAAGCCACTCGCGCCACGCTGAGTTTTGCTGTCGCTCGTACTATACGCCTGACAAGCTAAAAATGCATGGACAGCGTGTGAGATCGTCGTCTGCCCCTGTCATCCGTGCTCCGGCTTTGCCATCTGTGCGAGAATTCGAATCATAGGCTAGCACGGATGGCAAGGCCGGAGCGCGGATAGATATTCAACGTTGCGCGGTCTAGTCGGATTCACAATTTCGGCAGTGGTCGTTTGGGAGCAGGGGGTGGAAGCATGCGGGCTTGGTCGTCCTGCGGTAGCGTCGGATTGTTGTTGCCAGGGTTGTTGTTAGCTGCCGGAGGATTCAAATCGGTGGTATCTTCAATCCACTTCCAACCCAGCGGATTGCGCAACTCCTCTTCGGCCAGCAATCCCCACGGAGTTCCCTTGTGCTTTTCAGCCACGGTCTGCAACAGTTCGGTGGCGCGCTGACCCTCCTTCTCCAAGCGGCTGCCGACACTGATTTCGGCATCGGGGTTCAAGACCCAAGTGTTGCTCGCAGGCTTTTCAAAATTCATCCCACGTTTGGCTTTGGCCAACATGGCGTTGTAGCCTTCGGCTCGCACTTTGTGAGCCAACACCGTGCCGTAGGACAAATCAAAACCGGCCAACCAGCGAGGTGAAATCTCTTTGTCGCGGTAGGACTCGCCCACACGCAAGACTTCGGCCAGCGCGGCCAGTTGCGGGTCGAGTCGCGCGGCTTGCTGTTGCGCCTCGGTCAATGCACTGGCCAGGGCTGCATCGTCGCGGCGTACGAAACGCAAAGTTGGATTCTGAAGCGTATCGACGCGCGGCAATTGGGCGGCGCGCACGAGTGTCTGACGAAGTGGACTCTCACTCAGACGTTTCATGTAGTCCTCGGCTGCGACATAGTCGGGCCGGTACTTATCCATCGTCTCGGGATCAAAAAAATACTCTAGCTTCGAGGCAAAGGGGCTGATGTCACCCTTTTTTACACGACGCCCTACACGGCGATTGGGATGAACGGTAAAGTAGATCCCACCGGTTTCATAAGCTACTCGACTCAAAGCGTACGGGCCGAAGCCAGAGTCGATCACAGGCTCGTTTGCGTAATCGTCGCGAAACCCTAAGCGAACTCGCTCGGGCAATACCGACTCGGGCCCCTGGTCGACTTCGGCCCACTGCGGCGACTGGTCGAACTTTGGATCGGGATCGACATATTTGACATAAGCGATATCGCGGCCAAAGGGAGCGGGAACTCCGATGACATAGACCGGTATAGCGTACTTGCGACACTCTTTGATGGTCGCGTCGAGTCCATTGGCGTCATCGCCACGTTCGTCAGTTACGACGATGAACAACACGTTGCGCTCGTGGCTCGCACCGCCACGCCCTGTTCGGTATCCTTTGTACTTCTCGATACCGCGGTACAAGGCGGTGAAGACACGCTCAACCCCCGAGTCATCTTGAGTCACTCCGTCTATCGCGGTACGAATCTCTTCAATTTCCGCAGTTGGCTTGGGAGTCAACAGGTTGACTTGATTGCCAAAGGCCAAAATACTCGTCAACAACGGTTCGTCGCCACCATTTTTCTCAAGCTGCTCTTTTTTGCTTCGCGCTACGATCCCCAACTCCTCGTAGATGCGATCGAATCGATCACGGATTTCCTGACGCCGCTTTTGCAAGCTCCCCGATTGATCGAAGAACCAAACGACCAACGTCGGACGCTCCTCCATCGCTCGAAGAATCTCGTACGTCACACGGTCGACGGCGCCATCGGTACCCGTTGTCCCAACCCCCGTCATCCCTTTGACGACGATGTTGCTGCGGACCAGCCCCATGGCTTGATCGATCTGATTCGTCAAATCGA
>JADYZV010000174.1 GCA_020852965.1 Pirellulaceae bacterium
ACGAAAGCGTTTCTGAAACGGACATTACGTTTCGTTCTTGTAAGACTTTGCCTTGAGAGTCCAGCAGTAGAATCGTGGGGATCCCTTGCACACCGTAGCGAGATACTAGTTCCGCCTGCGATTGATCGTCGACGTCGACATACAGCGGTACGAATCCCGCTTCAACGGCGGCACTGACTTGAGGATCGGGCCAAACCTCTCGTTTCATGGTGCGACAGGGTGGACACCAAGTAGCTCCAAAGACTGCCAGGACTGGCTTCTCTTGGGTGCTCGCGAGCGTGAGTGCACTCGCAAGATCATGTTTCCATGGGATTGTTTGTTCGGGGAATTCAGTACCCGATACCTGGTAATAGAGCTCTTTGATTGCTGGCCATTGCAAGAGTGCAATGAACAGTATTGCAAATAACCAAAACCAACGACCACTTCGTCCGCACGTCGGTCCGCACTGGTCGGGTGGGACTGCGTCGGATTCCGTCTTCGGTGTATTGGTAGATTCAGTGTTCATCATAAGTCCGATAATAAGAGTGGGTTAATTGTCGGTCTGTTGCACGGCCTGCGATTGCTCAACTGTGCTTGTAGGCTCAACTGTGCTTGTAGAATTCGCGCTTATAGCATCCGCGGGGGACGCGTTGTCGGGTTGTTTGGTGCGAGAGAAAAGTCCTTGTATGGCCATCGCCGCAAACAACGCCACGGCGAGCCACATACCAGGACATAATCTGCACCCACCACCAATATCACAGGACATTTTTGCTAGCCGTTCTTGGAAACGATGTCGACGGAACTCAGTAGATTAGAGCCACCAACCAAGGAAAGGTTACAAGTGGGCCGCGAATTAAATATCGCTATGCTTCGGCCCGCTCGGGATGAAAAAATCCCTTAGTTCTCAGAAGGGCGATCAAGGCCTGTTTCGCGGAATCCCACAGTGCTCGATCCAGTAGAGATACTGCCGAATTTTTCCTCCCAGCGCGATTTCAAGCTCTGCTGCAAGCGTTCTTGAAATGCAGCAGGCATTTCGTAAGGCTCACCAGCCCGATAGAGCGATATTGTTTGGCGAATATTGTCGACGACGATTTGGCATGGATTGCAGCCAGCTAGATGCTGCGAAAACTCTTCACACAGTTCCGTGAGTTCGGCACCATCGACGTGGTCATTGAGAGCTTTAAGCAGTTCTTCGCAGTTCATTTTTCGATTCCTCGCATGAGTCGCCTATCGCCATGGATCCAGCTGGGCAGAAAAAGTTACAAGAAATCAGGAATGATTATGGGTAGTTTTTACGACTTGCAGGGCATTTCCGAACTTGCGCGTCAGTCGTTCTCGGAGCGCCAACCGCGCTCGCAAGAGGCGAACTTTCACCGTTGACTCGGTTAACTCCAAGGCCTCAGCCGTTTCTCGCACGGAAAGTCCTTCGACATCGCGGAGGATAAATACTAAACGATACTTGTCGTCTAACTGCGATAAAGCCGTGTCGAGTTCCGCTTGAACCTCAGCCTCTTGAGCAAGCTCATCGGCCGGCTTGGCCCACGGGGCGATAAAATCGGGGGTGGGTACATCGCTGTATTGATCCTCAGACTGGATCTGAGACAGCGAGATGACGTTTAAACCACGCCTCTTACGCAGGATCTTAAGCGCATTGTTGCTGGCGATTTTCATCGCCCAAGTTGCGATCGACGACTCCTCACGGAAGTCCGCGATGTGCTCGATCATCGCCAGAAAAGTCTGCTGTGTGGCGTCTTCGGCATCTTGTTGTTGTTGAAGAATTCTCCACGCTAGACCATAAACACGTGGCTGGAGAATGTTCAGCAGTTGCTGAAAAGCAGAAAAGTTCCCAGCTTTCGCACCACGTAGCAAGTCGAACTGCGTCGGTTCCTCCACGTGGTGACTTTCCATCATTCGTTCCAATCTACGGCCGACTACAAATATTCAGTGGATCCATTGTATCTTATGGCTCGCATTTGACTCTACCCTAGAGATGACTTCCCTCGAGTGGCCTTACGCAGGACAAGGAATCGCAATTGTGGATACTGGAATAGATCGTCTACCCGCAGACCATGATGAGCCTGGACGGTAAACTAACGGACAATGAAAATGCCAATTCGAGTGAGATTTCCCTGGTCGACTAACCTTAAGAGAAACGAGCAATATTGTGACTAAAACGCAAACGATTGAGAACCTCCAACGCGCGTTGTCGATGGAGTTGACGGCCACACACCAGTATCAGTTGCACGCCTGTGTCTTGGACGATTGGGGCATGGGGCTATTGGCGACCAAGATGCGCGGCGAGTTGCAAGAGGAACTCGGCCATTCAGAGGATTTCTTAGTTCGCATCCTGTTTTTGAAGGGTGACCCAAAGTTGACCCTGGAAAAGATGCCAGTGCGTGCCACCTCGTTAAAGCAGATGTTTGAAACCGATCTAGCCGACGAGAAGGAGGCGATCGAGTTCTACACGACCGCTTCCATTCAAGCCAGCGAAGATCGTGATATTGGTACACGTCAACTGTTCGAACGAATCGCCATCGACGAAGAGGGGCATGCAAATTGGCTGGAGTTGCAGCTAGACCTGCTCAAACGCATGGGTGAGCCCGCATATATTGCCAAACACATGTCGAGCGATAGCACGGCCCAGTAATCGATCTTTTACTCGCAACCCAAATCGAAGCGAATACCCTCGGTATTCACTCTTGTTGCGGCAAACGACCACGGGCAACGGCGTACCCCTTGACATTCTAGGGAAGTCGCTTAGAATTTCCCCTAGACATTCGCTGGGAAAGAAGTGAGGTATCACTGCGAATGAAGTGAGGTATCGAAGTGAGGTAACACTGTTGAGGGCTAAATGAGTAAGCAAGACAAGGCAGCGTTGCTGCAGGGCACGCTGGATATGCTCATCCTTAAGTCATTACAACTGGGGGCACAGCACGGTTACCAAATCACCCGTTGGCTTGAGAGCACCAGCCAGCAGGCGTTAACCGTAGAAGAAGGTTCGCTCTATCCGGCTCTGCACCGTATGGAACGCAAGGGCTGGATTGCTGCTGAATGGGGTAAATCGGAATCGAATCGACGGGCAAAGTATTACAGTCTCACCAAAGCCGG
>JADYZV010000175.1 GCA_020852965.1 Pirellulaceae bacterium
GAGCTTGGCCCCCGCGGCACGGGCAAAAGCCATATCTACAAGGAAATCAGCCCCAACTCGATTCTTGTATCAGGGGGGCAGACGACTGTCGCCAACCTGTTCTACAACATGAGCACGCGCAAGGTGGGGTTGGTCGGCTTGTGGGACACCGTAGCCTTCGACGAGGTGGCCGGTATCAACTTCAAGGACCATGACGGCATTCAGATCATGAAGGACTTCATGGCCAGCGGCTCATTCTCGCGTGGGCGTGAGTCAATCAACGCCAGCGCGGCCATGGTATTTGTGGGCAATCTGCCACAGGGGCAATCGGTTGAGTCTCTTGTGAAAACGAGCCACCTCTTTGCGCCATTCCCGGACGAGATGATTGACTCGGCATTCTTCGACCGATTCCACGCCTATATTCCGGGTTGGGAAATCCCAAAAATGCGCCCTGAGTTTTTCACCAACCAGTACGGACTGATCGTCGATTACCTTGCCGAATGGCTGCGCGAAATGCGCAAACGCAGTTTTGCGGACTCCATCGACAAGTGGTTCAAGCTTGGCAATAACCTGAATCAGCGCGACACGATTGCTGTCCGCCGCACCGTGTCAGGTTTGTTGAAGTTGATCTACCCCGACGGCGACTACACCAAGGATGCTGTCAGGAAGTGCCTCGAATACGCTTTGGAAACGCGGCGCCGCGTGAAAGAGCAGTTGAAGAAAATCGGTGGCATGGAGTTCTACGATGTCCACTTTTCTTATATCGACCTTGAAGACCAGCAGGAACGATTTATCAATGTCCCGGAACAGGGTGGTGGTGGCTTGATTCCTGAGGGGCGCCTGAATCCAGGCACATTGCACACGATCACGATTGGGGCCAACGGCATGCCCGGCCTCTATCGTATGGAAATCCAGACGATTCCAGGGAGTGGCAAGCTATCCGTATCCGGGTCGTTGTCGCGCGAACCCGTTAGGGTGGCCTTCGATTATTTCAAGGCCAATGCGGCGCGGGTGAGCGCATCCATTCATCCGACCGAGAAGGATTTTCACCTGCATTTGGTTGAACTTCAGAACAGTGGCAGTCCTGAAATGTTGACGCTTTCCAGTCTAATTGTTCTCTGCTCGGCAGCCTTGGCTAAGCCGATTCAAAGTCAGATGGTGGTGATGGGCGACATGAGCTTGGGCGGCACGATCACGCAGGCGCGAAATCTGGCTGAAAGCCTGCAAGTGGCGTTTGATGCAGGCGTGAAACGGATTTTGCTGCCGATGTCGAGCGTTACGGATCTGCCGACAGTTCCGGGTGAGCTGTTTGCGAAGTTCCAGACCAGTTTCTACTCCGATCCTGTGGATGCGGTTTTTAAGGCGTTGGGTGTTGAGTAGGGGACATTCTTTGAGGCCGTGTTTTACGTCGCATGGAAATTTGAACATTCGATGAGAGCAATCTCAATCAAACATAAAATAATTCCAATGAAATGTTTGCGGCAGAAGCTCAGAGTCACTTATAGGTAGCACTTTTTGCTGTTTTAGGAAGGGGACCAATGGGAATTTATTCAGTAGATTGATGACTAGTGTTACCACCATCTCTACTTGGAGTTTTCTCATGAAAAATAAATTAATGACGCGTGAAATGGCCGAGGTTTTTGCTAATGAACTCGATGTCACCGTTCGTACGTTAGTGAGGAATTACGGTGTAGTTATAGTTCCGAGCGTTAATGATATGCAAATAAGCAGTTCCTTCAAGGTTCCGGTTTGCGAGGCGAGAGGTTACAACACTAAAGCTGAACGGGAATCCTATCTGGCATAGACCTGTGCGATATATCGCCCTCGGCCATCACCATGGCCGAGGTCAACAGAGGTCAGAGCGAGTGCTTCAGATTTGCTATACCCTAAACTTGTGTATGCTTCAATCTGATCATTGGCGAATGCGTAACGTAGTGCATGCCCGCTCTCTTTCCCTTTGAATCCGGCATTGCGCATGACATTTTTGTACCGATTCATTGCTGATTTTTCATCCGCTTTGTTGATTAAGACCCCGCGCTGAGTAGCGGTTATTTTTTGTGCCGCTTCAACCGCTTCGAGAGCACGTTGCCGGTTTGCAGGATCGACATGCCTGGGGCGGCCGCCTTTCGTGCCGAAAATGACGTGGACAGGTTTGCCTGATTCCAATTGTTTTTTCCAGCTGACAAGCGATTTACAGGACTTGACGGCTTCTTCTGCACGCAAGCCGAGCGCACGTTGCAGATCAATGCAAGCGCATACACCGAGGTCGAGAGCGAATGTGGCAGTGCGCAGGGTGGCAAATCGGGTACGGGCGGAACGCCTGAGATAGGCAGGACTTTCCAGACGAGAGAACCGGGATTCATTAGCTGCGATGCTCCGCAGCGATTTCAGACAAGCCCGGTCCAGCGGTTCAAAGACGCCCAGGCGGTCGAGTATATGATGCAATTTGGCTAGCATGAGGATCGCTCCTGTTGGTCGGATGAGCCCATCATGCCACTTGAAAGGCTCATGGAGTGAGCCTGTTGCTAACTGCTTAATTAGCCCGCTTCCGGTACAAGGCCAACAACGACTCAGCTTCCATCTCAACCCGTTGGGCAAGTTCCGGCGGGGAGATGACCTGACAGTCCGCGCCATACCGCATGATGTCCATGATCAATTCGCGGTCGTCCGCATAGGGCAGCTTCAGTTCGAAGCTTCCATCCTCAAGAGTCTTACCCTTCTGCGCCGGATGCCATTTTTCGGCGGCGACCCAGCGTGAGCGGGCCGGTGTGAAGCGCAGGACGACCCATTTCACATCCGAACCGGAGAAAATGCCGTAACCGGAGCCCAATA
>JADYZV010000176.1 GCA_020852965.1 Pirellulaceae bacterium
TCCGCAAAAAAACTTGCGACGAGCTGCGCCAGCCCCACGTCCCGATATAAAACCACTCCCTCAAACACCCAAGTTGGCAGTCTCCGCTCCGCTGAAAATGGCAGTCTTTTCAGTCTCGGTCACAAGTGGCTTTGAACTGCACGCACTTAGCGTTCTTTGAAATCGAACTGGCTTTCTTAGGAGCTTGTGCCATGTGAACAAGCTCCTTCTTTCTTGAGGGAGGGTGCGGATGCACTTTGCATGCGATGGCGTATCGTGCAGTGGTGACTTCAGTCGAAGGATTTTTGCAGCAACTGGCCTGTTCGTATTTGCGGCATGGGTACTGGTTCTACGTGATCGGACGAGTGCCGCCGGGGAAAGAACCGGAGCAGGTCGATGAGAAACTGATCCAGAAGTACCGTATTGGGGTCTCAGAATCGACCAGGGCAAGACGCAAGAAGTCTGGTCTTGCGAACCTGCAGTACATCCGCCACGAGTCGACCTTTGTCATTCTGGCGACCAAGGGCAAACACCGCTTCTTTGAAGAAGAGGCAAAACTCATCCGCGATATTCGCCGCTCGCCGATTCGCTACGCAGGCTATTCCATCAGCTACAAGCGCGGTGGCCGGACGAAAGACGGCCAGCGAGATCTCAAATGGCATTCGCATGTCGCAATCGATAGGCGGCAGTACTTGGAGTTGAAGGCCTGGTTTTCCGAACTTGCCTTACGGGAAACAGCCAAACGAATAGCGATCGCCTTCTACGAACTGCCGGTGGTCCCATACGCACCAGTCCGTAGGCAGCTACTCATGATGCATCGAGAAGTTAACCGTGTACGCAAGAAGCTGGGGCGGAAGGCATTGCCGACTGAGGTACTCCCACTCCGGCGGAAGATCGTTAGGCCGTTTGGCGATGAGTCACTTTCTTTGATGTATCCAGCATACTTTGAGTTACTTAGAGAACTAATGGCAATTGCTCAGCTTGGGGGATCTGCCTGACTAGCATCTGGCAGATCATTTGATCGGCACAGTAATTGGCATTAGGAGGAATTAACTGCTCAAATTGCCCGTTCGACGATGCCGCAATCTCGCAATTGCTCAAAGTGGTGCGAAAGTTTTTCTGCGAGCCAACTGGACTCGATACGTAGCCCCACCTCGATGTTTCGCTGCTGTCCAGCTTCTGTAAAGTTCGCTGAAGACACGAACACTTGCTGGCGATCAACAACTATACACTTTGCGTGCAAAGATGAGCGAACAGCTTCAGTATCCGAGGATGAGCGAGGATCATAGTAAACCTGAGGCAAACGACTCCCTGCAGGCCATTGCTTGTCTTTGAATCTACTGACGAAACGCGACACAATAATTTCCTGTTTGGTGTCATCACCCTTGCTGCGCGGTACGTCTAGGAAAAATGCGACACTTAGATCTGGTACCTCGGCCATTCGATTCGCTAGAGACTCAAAAACCTTTTGGCCTTGGTAAACTGCATAGCCAACTACCAACACCGAATTTGATGCATGCTTGAACATTTCATCGACTACTACCGCTGTATCACGATTGGTAACCCCATCTGCTTCTGGGCCGGATGTTACGAGATCGATTGCGGTATTATTAGCGTCGCGAGAGGTCCGATCGACGCAAAGCAAGCCTAGCATGTCTGCAATTTGGGGTGGACTAAACCCTTTCCGATCAAACGATTGCAAATTACATGAAACAGAGTGTGATAGAGATTTCGGTAGAATACGCGAGACTTGAAGTTCGGAATAGGGCGATGTAAGCCGACCGCTAGTAATTGAATCGACAAGCGTTCTGAGGTCATTAGTGCTTAGTTGCGCTAAGGTATTCGTCATCTTAGTCCAGCTTAAAGAACTCGGTTCCCAGATTGTCAACCGTTGGGACAACCAGAGCACGATCGAGGTACTCGTTGTGCTGTTCGCAAGAAGTTTCGGAAATCAGCAAGCAGCCATGGCATGCTGCGCCGTGTAAAAACCTTCTTTCATGGGGGTTCGTTGGATCATGCTGCGCACAAACTGGATCGTTAGAGCACAGGAATCCCAATTCAAGTGCGTTACGAAGGTGTTCATGGATGCGTCGACCAACTTGGATAAGCCCTCCGAGAGTTCCTTCTGCGTCACTGGTACCGGTAAATAGTAACAGCCCGTATCCAACGCTAGGGATTGAGTAGATTCGCTCACGAATAGAGCTTGCTGGGTAACCACATTCAAGCGCGACTGACGTAATCAGCAGGTGAGACAGAGAATGTAGCATCAGGTAGCTAAGACCGGGGAACATTCGGCTCGTTTCCTTGTGTTCAACGGCCCAGGTTTCGTACCCGCGCAGTAGCGACTCTCCACGAGATCTTACCGCTGGCTGCTCCAGCCAGTGTTCGATAGCGGACTTCTTGAGTTGAATGAAAATGCCTTCTCCACGATTCTCAATCGCTGGCAGCCAAGTAATCTCTCGCGCTAGCATTGCACGTCGAACTCCAATCTCTAGTTCGCCGTCAATGTCAGGAGAAATAGCTTCGAACCGAGTAAAGCCAACTTGAGCTGCAACCTCGCGAAGTCGGTGAACGAGAACAACCCGTTCAACTCCATTCATCCAAGGGTATTTGTTCCACAGTGTCGGAGGTAATGCTCGTGCGAAGAAATTACCATCAGGCCGATCTTCGCCAAGAGTATCCTTACTTGCAATTAGAGTTTCCATCTCTGCCTGCTTAACGGATTTTGTTTGCTCAAAAGCCTGGCCCCGTCGAACTTTGACTTCACTAAAAACTTCTTCATCTGTGAAGCCATCCAGAGCCTTGCTAACCTTGAGTTTCTTTCGTTCGGAAGCGATGTCGTCCGGACCCTCGGCAATTTCAATAAAATCCCAGACAGACTCAACAGCGTCGCGAAGATGCTCATTTCTATCTGGTAACGAAATGACGCTCATCAATTGCGGGAAGTATGCATTACTGGCGGTGCGAATCAGCAATCGATTCATGTCCCCGCATTTTTCGTTTGCGTATGCCCCTAACCATGGTCTTCGACCATCACAGTGCCCAAGCGCCTCTCTTGATTGTGCAGCTTGTGCCATGCTCCGTTCTGCATTTCCGCACTCACACCTAACAAACACCTCGGCCAGGTCGCCACTGGTGCCACGCTCTTCGATCCAAAGCTGACGCCGACAAGCCGAATCCTGCGCATGCAAGAATCCGTACCAGTCGATGTCTCCAATGTGCCCGTTCTTACAGGCCCGAATAAAGCGAATCGGCACTACCGAACGCTTCTTCTTGTTGTCATCGATAAACTTGCCCTTGGTGAGTCGTGAGCGATGAACCAGCATTCTCGCGCGACGAGTTCCTGAACTTTCGCCAGCATCAACGTCCTGAGTAATGAACCACTCGGGAAACTGCCAGGCAGTAATTCCAGTTTGCGCTGCGGTCGGATCCTCTGGATCGGGTGGCGGGGAGATCAGCTTTAAGCTGGTTAGTGGCGGGTCAAATAATGTCTTTAGTTTGTCTACCAAACGCGGTTCGATAATCTCCTCTCCACCAGAAGACCAGGCGTCGAGTCCAGAGATTAGGACGGAATGATTGGGGAGATCCATCATCGCACCGGGACCAAAGCTCGTAATCAACTGGCTTTGTCGAATCTGACCGTGGGCTCGCTTGCCGCGGCGCTTATTCATAGTTCTTCCTCCTCGGGCTCAATTTCAACACCGTCGATGGTTCGTAGCCAGAGATTGACGCTAGGTTCGACATCGCGCATCGAGCGATTGGCTCGAAACTTCTTATGTCTCGGTGGCAATTGTTTTAATTCTGGATTGAGAAACTCGTATAGCAGGCGCTGCGCACCGCCCTCTTCGGTCTGGTATTGAAGTGCTCCGCCAGCGTCCTGAAGGTCTTTTGCAATGCGATTCCATTCGTCGAGTAGATCTTTGGCCCGCTCTTCAACGATCTTTCTTAGATTCCCCGCCTCCTCGGAAGAGCTGTTGGGGTGAGTCTCTAGCGCACGATCTGCAAGTTGCTCGATTGCGAAAGTTAATTTTGGCATCTCACTCAAAATCTCAGATGCCCCTCGTGCTGGAGTCATTGGTTGATAGCCTTGGCGAACGAGAGAAATCAGCGTTCCGGCCATCCCGCGATCCAACGCGCGTGGTGAGAATGGCGTTACGCTGGTTGCCTCGACACTACGATAAAATGACTCGTGGAATGCAGCGAAGCGTTCGAAGTGCGAACGATCGCGGGGGCGATGAATGTTAAGAATTGTAACGACCAACCCTGGTCTGGAATCATCCCGTCCGACACGACTAGTTGCCTGGATGTATTCAGCGCTTGTTTTCGGCTGGCCAAAGCAGACCATAAGCCCAAGACGAGTAATGTCGAGACCGACTGAAATCATGTTGGTAGCAATTGCAACGTCAACATGTTCTTTCTCGTAGAACGGTTGCTCCAACTTTCGTTTTGCTTCAGAAACCTTGTCCGTTGTTACTCGGCTAGTCAACTCAACCGGTTCATACGCAATGGTTCGATCGCGGAAAATCCCACGTTCCTCGCCAATGCGTTTACGCGCACCACGTGCAATCAATTGAGTTCGAACTTCGTCTTCAATAAGTCGTCTAGCGCCTCCCAGCTCTCGAAGGCTGTTGAAGTACCCAAGAAGTGTCATGTAGGGGTCGGCTGGGTTTTCTTGGTTTTTAGAACCGCCGTTCTCTAAATAGGCCTTTTGCGCTGCAGCTAATAGGGTCAAGTAGACTCGCAGCATGATTACCTTCGGCGAACGCCCCTGGGCAGCTACGCCTAAATACAGCCGGGCATTACTGCGATCTGTGCTGTGGGTTTCAGCAAAGAAAGAATCACGACAATCTGGCCCCGGAGGAGGAAACACATCGACAAATTTGCGGTTGAACAGACCGCGGATTTGACTTTCAGCTCGTCGAACCGTCGCAGTGGAAGCAACTATCTTTGGTCGAAGTTCCTTCCCTTCTTTGATAACAGTTGACAGTTCGTCCAGAGCAGTTTCGTACAGTCCTACCATGGTTCCAAGCGGCCCAGAGATTAGATGCAGTTCGTCTTGGATGACCAAGTCTGGTGGATTCAAACGCTCGCAGGGAAGTTTGTTTCCGACAACCGGATTACAGGGACCATAAAAGCCGTGGGAATCATGTCGGCTTACACGTCCAAAGAAAGCACCCACTTCACCCGTCCAGGGCATGGCCGCAAACTTGTCGACAGTCGCGATAAGAAAACAGGGCAATCGTCGATAAATCGGTTCGTCGACAGCCAGAATCGGCAAATTATTCCCTCGTGAGAAATCGCAATTGCGATTGGCACAGGTGACTCGCAAATCAGTTGGAGTGTCGGGATTGGGTAGAAGCTGAAACGACGTGTTCTTGAACTTGGTGCCGCACCCTGGGCATTCTTCTAATGGAATTGGTGAGGGCTTTCGATCATCGTTCTTAAAGGCGATCGTCTTGGACCGAGCGGATTCGCTGTCATTATCACCTTTCTTACCCATTCGGTTTGGGGTCGCAGCTCGTCCAACCCATAGACCGATCTCAAAGGGCCATTCGCCGAGTTTGGAGATGTCCTTTTGACGCTCTAACTCTAGGGCGCAGATAAGCGCCGCTGCACGACCGAGTTGGTCGAGGGTAAGCAGCCTGAGCGTGTATCGCATTAGCACACTTAGACCAGCTGATGCGATGCCAGGGTTTCGCAGCCGTCGCAGCACAAGTGAAAATGCCGCCAATCCGAGATATGCTTCCGTTTTGCCGCCACCGGTTGGGAAGAACAGCAAGTCGACAACTTCGCGATCATGGCTTTCCGGACTTGCGATGCCCTTAAGATTCATCAACAGGAACGCCAACTGAAAAGGTCGCCAGGCAGGTACGATTTCTTCAATGGGCTTTTTTAGGATTGTGGCTAATCGCCGTTTCCCTTGCTCAGCCATTGCGCGGTTGGCAATACGAAACGCTTCCAAACAAGCGGGATCATTCAGTAGTTCTATCCCTTCGCTAATTCTGGCAGCGGCGCGTCCTGCATTTTGTAAAAGTAGATCTGCGGTCTCTTTACGACGCGGGGGAGTGGTTGGTGACTTTGTGCGCTGATTCTCGATCCAGCTCGTATAGGATTCGACAAAACTACCTAGCTTTTTCTTGGCATCGTCCCCATTTTTCAGTACTGCGAGTTCTTCCATTCGCAGCTCAATTCCTTGAATGGCTGCAGGAGCAACTCGCTCTACTTCAGCACTTGGAATCCAGCAGGAACGTACGGTTTTGCACTCACCATTGACTATTACGGCTTTGGTTGAAACTCCGTGACCCACAGAATATTCGCAAGCTTCACGATATTGGATATCCGCAACGCACTCATCCCAATCATCGCTTTCGAGACTACGAAGATTTGGTCGGGCTACAAAACCCTGCTCTGATTGTATTATCAGCTGCGTCTGAAACACTGATGCTTCATCGGCGTGCTTGTCATCGGCGGGCTTTCGATGGTTCACCAAGAAGATCGACAAGCTGCGAGTATTGACCGGCAAGCCGCCTTCAATGCCTGAGTCCGGAACACCTCGAATAGACCATTCAACCTCCAGTCCACGACTATTGGGAATCGGCACGCGCCCACGCCCTGGAACCTGACTTACCAATTCGATCGTCACTGTTTGCGTATGCGGCACACGCTTCCACAGATCTGGACCTGTCTCACCTTCTTCCTTATCTCGAAGTAGATACTCGCCATAGTTGACGGTCACCGCAAGTGAGCCAACTTGCGGTGCAACCAAAACGCTCACACCCATGCTGCTCGGTAAATACGAGCGTCGAGCGGCAACCGGTTCTGGCGTTGCATCATCGTCGAGGCCTGCCGGCGCGGCGGCTTGATCCAACTCGTCGTTGCTCGTTGGATCACATTTCTGCGTTTCCTCAGCATCAGTCGGAACTAGAAAGCCAGTGAGATACCAGCGCGAGGGAGATTGAGGAAGCAACTCACCAAGGTCACCAAGCTCTCCTTCTGGACCAACCAGATCGAGCTGAAGAGCTTGCTGAAGTTGTTTTCGGATGTCGACTGGTTTCATGTGCCTATTCTCCTGAGGGCACACAGTGCCAGAAGGGGAGGTTAATGTCGATTCTCAATGCCTGAAACACGGGTCGTAAGTCGTTCAAATAGAGAGCAAATAGTGCATTTTGATTTTCACTCACCTTTTGAGCCCCGCAGGAGGTGTCTTGAGACTCGTATGGTTCTGGCGATACAACGTCAGGTCTAGCTCAAAGAAGCCGATCGCAACCTGTTCATTGCCATGGACGTGAAACACTGTTCGCTTATGTGATTCCTTAAACGGAGCGTGGGCACTTGAACCGCCGAATTCGCCTGAATTCGCGACGACTACGTGCTGGAACATGTGGTAGTGCAGCGCTGCAGCCATATTATCAAAAGTACCAACATCCTTATTTAATGCCGGCACGACAAACATCTCAGTATGATCTCGAAGGTCCGCTGCCAGCGCGAGATCTGTCGCGTCGTAGCAAACAGCGCTAGACATTGCCCAAAGTTTGTTGCCTGAAGCTGTGTCAAGTATTTCGAAAATCCACTGAGCAGGTCTAAAGGAGGAGATACCGAGATCCTTTTCCTCCTTAGTTAAGTTGCATTTACCCTGGTAGATCAGCTGTATATCAAGGGTTCCAGTCGGCTGCAGAACTGGGAGGACCCATGCCGCAACATTGATAAGGTTTTCATCTCCTGGATTAAGCTCATGAAATACTAGTCCACAACAAACCATGCAGTGATTACGCCTGACAAATGGCAATACCAGAGAGAAGATATCACTTCGATGGAGCGAGAGCTCGGGAAGTACGAGCAAGTCGATGCCTGGGGCATGCTCCACATGTGTCGCGCGCACTTGCAGCATTTTCTCTACGCCGGCGAAAACTGATGCCAAGTGGCGGCGATGCCTTCTACGGTAACTTGGATCATCTAGTGTTGGATCGTGTTGAAAATCGGTTTGGCGTGGGATGACTGATTGTGCGATGGCAACTCGCATGGAAGTTCTAGTCGTCGAGCCATTGTTTGGCGAGCTAGAACCCGATGTGAGCTTGGTGTGCCTCGTAGGGAGCAAGGAAAGCTTCGACGCCTTGCCATACATCCGTTTGAGCAATTCGATTCTTTGAGTAAGGAGTTTTTCCAACTGAGATTCAGTAAAAGAAGCTGGGAAGTCGGAGTCATATCGGGGGAATCCAGGCCACTGAAGGAGCGCGGTCAACAAATCGCCAGTCCAGGATGTGATTGGTAGCCAAGGCGGTCCAAAAGACTCCCGGCCGTTGAACATGCCATAGCGTCTTCTCAACCAGCTCGATCGGTATGGTTTGTACTTGATGCGTGTCCAAGCAACCCTGCTTCCGATGGATCGTGTGTAGTCTGGCTGTCCCGTGAGAAGAACGCGCAACAGCATACCGAGCTGATACTTCCAACGCGAATTTGGCTCAATCCAATCTGGAACCTGAAAGCGTGGATCTTCATGATTCTGCGCTGAAAGCTCAACAGTGAACAAATCGTCATCGATTGGGAAGTTCCGAGAATCTAGGCCCGTCCAATCTCGCGCGCGAATTGTCACTCTTTGGGGTGTTATCAGTAACTGCGAACCCAGAATCTTTTGCTTAAGAAGCTTGAGGGCAAAATGTAGTAGCAGATACTCCTGCTTAAACGGATTAGCATGACTTCGCGCGACATCCAGTAGGCTGTATTGAAGTTGGGAGTCAAAAGCCGTGAGGTCGGTAAGATTAGTTGAATCGCCATTGCCGAATTGCAGGAATAAATGTTTCCAGTCGCGCTTCTCACTGGAATCCAACAGGTTCCAAAGGTATTCAGCAAAAGCAGGTTGCTCAAGAACTATGGTGTTGAGCCACCTGCTCTTCCAAGGTGAGTCTGCATGCCTCCACCGATTAAGAAAACATCGTGCGGCATCGTCGATTCCATGTATCTGCATGTGCACAAACGCAAAGCTCGGCACTTGCGAATCTGGGACTGGGGAATAGTCCCCGGAAACGACGTTGCGAAGTATAATATGGCTCTCAATCTGCGGATCTTTGACATTCGTAGTTGGATGCGACTGTTTGTCGAAGCACGCTAGGAATAAATGTGCTTGCTGCAATAAATACCATGGAAAGCGGGTATTTGAACCAACTACCCTCGTCGCAAATTCACCGAGCTTCGTTTGGTAATCGACTAGGTCAGAGGCTTCCGGCAGCTTGTCGGGATCATCGACTAGGCCGGTTTCGGTTGCACCCGCCTTGAGTAATTCGGCTGCACAGTAGCAGGCAACTAGCTTTTTCTCTGATTCTCGACCCTTGGCGAATACGATGTCACTCAACAACTCGACAACCAGAGCGAGAGTTTCTGGATTGGGATTGATGTCCAATGCAACCCGTAAGAGCCGCATGTTTGACGGATCGAGGACCCAGCGTTCAATCAACTGCGACGCAAAGTAATATGCTTTGTGATCGAGGTCCTTCCTTGTAATTCCTGGTGCAGTGTTTGTTGTACCGATCCATGGTGCATCGTCGCTATCCGGTTCGTCAACCTGAGGCTCCTTCTTTTCGATGCTCGCTGGCTCTGTCATTGGACGCAAAGTGCGAAAAGCAATCCTAAATCGATGTGCCGCAAATCGCGCAACAGTCTCTTCGCGAATATCGGGTTGCTTATCGAGCACAGTTCCCTGGAATCGATCTCCCAAGACGAGCGGCTTTGTTCGAGTAGAGTGGAGCAGGCCTTCGATCAAATCTAGTGTTTCTTCACCGATTGCCGCATCCATTACACCAGACGCATTTCGATTGATGCGGTCCATCACGGTTGCGAACTGAACTGTTCCACCGCTCACGTTAGTCCCAAGTACAACAGCTAACTTTTCTGGTTTCGAAATCAGCCCATTGGCGTGATTACTTAGAAGGCCACTGAGAAGGTCTCCAATGTGTTGTTTGATCAAGCTCTCTTGCTCAGACGGCTTCTTGCTTTTAATCTCGTCGCTTAGGCGGATCACAAAACGCATGTCGTCGACGTAGCGACAATAGTCGACAATGCTCCAACCTTCCTCTTGAGGTCGTTCGAATTGATCGACTACAGCTGCATCAAAATCTAGCAAAACGACATTCGCAAAAAAGCCGCTCACCACGAGTCCCTGGGGGAGCGCGATATGCTCGAACTCAGTTATAGGATCTGGCTTGGAGCGGATTGCGTACTTCGCCGCCGCCGATGCATCGTCGGGCAACCATGACCAATTAAAGAACGACTTGAATTTATCGATGAATTGTTTGTCGCTTTTATTTCCCAACATCCGTTCTACCGCACTGTGCAAAAGCTCAGGCCGCACTCGATCATAGAATTGGGAAAGGTCTGCTGTAACGACTGCCCAAGAATCGTCGTCTTCGCCGAAGTAGTTTGAGATTATCTCCCGGGGACGCTTTACAAAGCACTGATAGTCCTGGAAGTATTGCCGATAGATTGTCGCATTGCCCCAGCGGAACTGAAGTTTCTGATCGGTGTTGTCACAGAAAAGTCGGTGTCCGTAACTCACCATGCCCGATTTGTGGGCATCAATCGTGCTTTGTCTTGGATCGCCTTGTCTAGTTTCAGCGACGTTTGCCATAAGCATCATGAATGCCGTGGCAATTGTTTGGTCGCGAACGGTTAGATGAGCCAGTGGTCGCAACTTCGTCGCCAGGTTATCGACGTTGGTCCATTTGTTCTTTTTAAGCTCCCATTGTTGTGACTTGGGAGCGAGTACTAGACGAATCGGATCGGAGGCAATTGGTTCTTCGCTTGCAAGTTCCCTTGATATTGCGCTGATAGTTTCGCCTAAATTGGCGTTTGTTAGGTCCAGTTCCAGAACATCTGCATACCAGTTGTGACGCCGGATGTAGTCGTGAGCTTTCTTCCACGCAGCGACGAGAAGATACTCCTCGCTAATCTGTCGAAGTGCTGGCTGCAAGGTAATTGGTAGCATGGTGTAGACTCAAGGATGGCGCCTGTTTTTCAGAACAAGCTTGTTTGCCCATCATCGACAGGCTTCTTCTTACGCGACTTTGCGGCAGGTTTCTCAGTAGCAGCTTGCTTACCGGCCAGTTGTTCTTCGCGATAGCGTTGTTCGTTGAGTTCGAGGAGGCGGGCGAGGACTTCGTCGCGGAAGTCGTCGGGCCAGCGATAACGCCAGGGCTTTTTCTTTTGACGAGTGCTGCTGGAATCGGTGGGGGAGTCGTCGTCCTCTTCTTCGTAGTCGAGCAAGAACTGGCAGAAGTCGGGCTGTTCGGTTTGGTCGGCAAGATCGTCCCAGCCATAGGCCCGCAGTACGGCACAATCCATCAGGCCATGGAGACGACGAAGCTCTAAGATGCTCTCATCACGCTCGTCCGGCCAATGAAAACGGTTGTAGGTCTTCGTCATTCCTTCGTTGTTGGCAACCATGACTTTTGCGCGGTAGTTGTGATAGTGTTTACCTGCGACCTCGCAGTCTTCGTTGGACTGCCAGTTTGGTGGAAAAGCAAAGGTCTCGAAAGAATCGGTTGGTCGATATCCTAGTCGCTCTTCTAAAGTCGAAGATGTGAGTCTCACCCAGACTTCGTGAAGTCGCGATTGCAGAAAGGCGAAGTCAGCAAATTTGTGTATCACCAACACATTGAGATTATGCGAGAAGAGCCAGTTTGTTGGGCACAAGCTAAACGCAAGATGCGTTGAAATCGCTGAGTTCACGATGACCCTTTCCGAGTCCTGCATCTTGCCGAACAACTCAGGTCGCTTGTCGGCGAAGTGCCACCAACGATCTCGCAATGCCTTTCTTCGTTGTGTTTGTCGAAATGGAAAGACACGCTCTTTAACGATCGAGTAGAGGTCGGGCCATTTCTTTGCCTCGTCCTCAGACATATCGCTGAAGTAGATGACATGGCGATTTGGTGCCTGAGTTGGAGAGTCGTTTAATTCTGTACCGCCAATAAATGGGAATATTCGCTCCGCGTTAACGGGGTTGGTAGAAATTAGGCGTTCCATTTCCTCTATCGAAGTCGCCTGACCAGAACTATCTCCGTCGTCGAAAGTAAAACCAACGCCCAGTACGTTGAAGCCCTGATAGCTGAGGTCTGCGTTGGCCCTAAGTGGCAATGGGTCATCATCCGGTCCCAAGTGCATTAAGAAGGCAGAGATGCGCTCAACAGCCCTTCCATCTAGACGTGGGACTCCATCGTAGCCCCCTTTAATGAAGTGAATCACGGATACGGTAACTGCCGCTAAACCCGGCCACTTCATCCTTCTAATCGCTTTGTAAATCGTGCCCCTATTTGCACAAATCCAACGCAGTCCTGTTGAGCGTGTATCGCCCTGGCCAATGGTGTTGGTGGCAATCAGTCCAACAGTTCCGTGCAGCCTTAAAAGACTGAACGCGCGACGAAAGAAATGTGCCACAAGATCAGCGTTGCCAGATGCCCCAGCATGCACTTCTCCCAACCAGTCAAAGCACGAGTCACCAAACGCGCCTCGAATGCGCCTTCCGCCCAAGAACGGCGGATTCCCCACAAACGCATCGAACCCGCCATTCTCACGCGAAAAGACTTCGGGAAACTCAATCCCCCAGTGGAAGGCGGGTATGGGATGCGGAGAAGCGTTGAGCCTGTCAGCAGCAGTTTGCAGTGCGTTGCGAGAAGCGAAGTCAACGTGCGGACTTGACTGTGATTCTAGATAGGAACTTGCAAGACCAAAGACTCGTTTGACTTCTTCCTCGCGAGCTTTTTTCTTGTCGGCGGCGAAGAAACAGCTGACACAGGCGTTGCCGAGCAAGCGAATAAGGTCGAGCGCATCGTTGGCTAGCTGCATTCGTTGCTCTTGGTCGCGGTAGGGGACATCTTCGCGAGCACTGAGTATCTTGGCTCGGGCCTCAGTGGCTCTGTCGAGCCGCTTTTGAATCAGTTCTTCACCAAACTTCTGCTGCTGCTTGGGTTCCCAATGAAAGCCAATGATCTGCTTCCGTGTCAGGCCGACCAGCGAATCACCGTGGCGTAATGCATGGTCGAGAAAGGTAAATGGATGATCTTTTGCCAGCGTGACCAACCACAGCGAAAGCTTAGCCAAATCCACGGCCATAATGTTCTTATCAACGCCATACAAGCATCGTTGAGCCACCATCCGTCGAGCATAAAGCACTTCATCTTCGTCGGGCGGAATATCGGTTGGAACCATGTCGTGGGCGTACCAGGCTTTGATCAGCTCGTCGCCCAACTGACGGCAGGTCTCCACCAAGAAAGCGCCACTTCCCATTGCCGGATCGCAGACTTTAAGATCAAGAATCTGGTTGGGATGTGGAACGCCTTTATCTCTTGCCGCCTTGGCATACTCGATATGCTTTTCTGACAAGCGAATACGTGCTTCAATCTCCCCCTTGGTGTAGCGCTGCTTATCGGCTTTCGAGGGTTCGTAGGTTTTCGGCAACTCTGATTCGGAGTCGTACATTTGATTGAGGATTGGTTCAAGCGTTGTACGAACGATCGGCTCAGTCAGTGAGCGCGGCGTGTAATGCGAGCCACTGCGTCGTCGCTCATCAGATGGTTGAAACACCATGCTGCCCGCTGGAACAATGCCAGGCGTAACATGCTTGGCGATCTTTTTGTCGAGCGATGCAGTTAGTTCCTCGATTGATGTTGCCTCTTTGATCGCACTGGCATCAGTGGAACCAAGCTTCTGGTCGGTCCATTCACTGAGCAATTTTGCTCGATCGGTTGGCTTGGCAGAGAGCAACGCTTCTAAGTTGATCGTGGCTGGCGCACCATGCGATTTCACAGGCTTGATGGCTATCGACTTGCCTTGCGAAACCTGCAATTCAAATCCCATGATGGCTTCGTAAACACTGCCAATCTGCTCGACATCGAGCGTTCGGTAACTCAGTCGCTCGCCATCGAGAATCAACAGGTCTTCGAGAACGCGATAAATGACTCCGTCGCTGATATGTGGAATCTGAATCGTCGATGACTGCTCCTCAGCCGAGGCTATGTTCACATTGCCATCATCGAAGCGACCTTCCAAAAACGGATATCTATCGGGATCAAACAAGTAGCCTTTACGGGCCGGAATCTTTAGCTCGGCATGTTGGCCACCTTCAAACACCAACCGAAACAACGTCAGTAACTGAGCCCAGGCACCAAAACGCTGATCCATGGTGTCCGGGAACCGGCCAGCATCGCTGCGCAGTCGTTCAAAGAGACCCGATACTGAATAGTGATTAGTGTAAGTCGCTTCACTAGAAACCAGGCCACGGTCTTCGGCATAGAGCACAAAGACCAAGCGCATCAACACGGTCAGCAAGCCGTGATAAACGTGCTGGGGATTGTTTGCCAACACTTGCCGCAACAATTCACCTTGCCGGTGATCATCGGCAGCCTGGAACCCGCGTAACAGCTCAAACAAGGCTGAGGTTACTTGTTCGGCCAGCGCCGTCGATACGACATTCTGATACTTGCGACTGTTCTCCAAAATGTAAGGAAGGCGTTGATTCTCGCCGAGCGTAAACATCCGTTCGGCGCACAACAGCATTTGCAGCGCAGCGAACATTGGGCGACCTGCTACTTGCGCCATTTCATCGACATTGAACGTCGCATAGCCGCTGGTCTCACCACGCGGTGCGTAAACCAACCTCAATTGCCGTCCATTGATTAGCAGGCCAATCGGTACACCCGATTCACGCAATAAGCGTTCGAACTTGGCATGCGGAGGCGCGTTCCATTGTCGCGCCGAGTCTGCTTCGCTAGGTTCATCCAGCGCAACACCGCGCCCGAGTTCCTGGATAAGCATCACCCAGGGGCTCTGACCTTCGGAGGGCTTGAATGCCGGAACGACGTGCGTGGGGCGCAGGGTTTCGTTGTACTGAGGCAGGATGACTTCCAACGAAGCCATTTCACCAGCCAGCGGTCCAAGCTTGGGTACTTCTCGTAGATCAGTTGCATCCCAACCCAGTACCTGCTGAGTGAAGAGTGCAAAATCAGCAATTTCTGGCAGGGTATTCCCATTGGCTTCAGCAGCGAAGCAACCAAGAAATCTGGCGTGCTCGCCCATGATGTTCTTGTTGACGTAGCATTGTGACTCCAGCAAAGCGGGAATAGACACGACAAGGCCGACTGGCTGGACATACCCCAGCCATTCAAGATGTGCTAACTCTTCAGGCGACTTGGCCATCGTCAATTCCGTTGATTTAGTTCCAGTGTTTACAGAGCGTGTTGCCGACTCCACTCATCGCAAAAAAATCGCACTTTCTTATTCACGGTTTATCCCGTCACCGGCCAGAGGTAAACCAAGCCGACGGGTTCAATTCGTCGAGCACGAATTTGATAAAGTCCTTCGATGCGTTCGGGTTCCGTTCTCAGTTCGTCGCGAATCTCGTCTAGTCGCTTGATCCAGTAACGCTTGTTTGCGTCTAGCTGAGCCAGCTCATCTTCCTGAGCAAATTCAAACTTAAGCTGATTACGATCGCGTTTGTCGTACTTCTTGACCTCGTCGTTAATGTGCTTCCTCTGGGTCTCCAAAATCTCTCGCATTGCCTTAGACTCGGCCACACCTCGCTGCGCAAGTTTCTGCTCCGCATCGGCGGCATACTCAGCACCCCGTTCTTCGAGAAATGGAAGCAATTGGGCGATGTCATCGGCGGCTGATTCTTGCAGTTGCGCAGTCACTTCAGGAGTTAGCTTGATTCCCTGCGATCCAAGCAATGAATCGTCAAGCAGAGCCAGCGTCTTTGCCTCGGCATCCTTGGCATATGGCACTAGCTCTTCTTTTCGCACCATCGGGTCGATCCAACGGGCTGTTACCGGAATCAGTTCCTCATGCAGGCGGGCGGCTCCCTGGCCATACAAACACAACCTACCCAACAAGATCACCCGAGGGATCGCATCTTTGGCTTGCGCAAAGCAAGCTCTTGACAAATCGTGATGCACGAAGCCTTGAGCCGAAAAACGCCCGAGCAGGCGCTGAACCACGCGTTGCTCAAGATGTAGATGCACAACCTCGTCGCTGACAATGCCAGGGTCGGTGAATACAACTTCACGAATCGGCGATGACTTCCGCCAATCCCACAATCGTTCATCTCGCTTCCGTGGCGGCCGCAAGGTGTCCATCGTCTCGGCCCAGGTAGGATCAGCGCCTGTGCGTTCATCAATTGCCGGAAAAGAAAACTTCTCGACGTTGTTGCCAATCTCTCCCGAGTCTTTTAACTGAGTTGTACCGAGCAACTGCAGTGAGCACGAAATAGCAGAACGAAAATGCTCATCACTCAGGCCGATGTAATCCTTTGAGCGCTCAAGCTGCGTTCTGAGTCGCTCTATCTGATTTCGCAGTGCTTCCTGCCTATCACGATTCGATTCGAGGTCTTTCTCAATCGCGGCTCGACAGGTTTCGTCGATATCCGTCGATTCCAAGGAGTTCTCAAGCTCGACAAGGGACTGACGTCGAATACCACCAGACATTGATTTGGCCATCTTGGCGTCAATAACCTGAGCCAAACTGCCAAGCTCGCGCTTAATCGTTTCGGTCTTACGAACTAGAACTTGTAGAATGCGGTCTTCCGGACGCTGCTGGTAGACAAAGTAATGGCAGAATACTTCGTTCTTTGGTTGTAGCTTGCGATCAATCCGTCCATTGCGCTGCTCCATTCGGCTAGGATTCCAGGGAATGTCGTAATGAAACAGATTCCAGCAATGAGCCTGCAAGTTCAGACCTTCCCGAGCAGCATCAGTTGCAACCAGAATGCGAACCGGATGTTTTGCAGGATTCGAATTGAATGCGAGTTTGATTTCCTCGCGTTTGGTCGGTGGCGTCGGGCCGTGAAAAACTTCGATGCGACTTTCCGCTTGTTCACTGCCGGCCAGTGCCGCTTCGAGCTGGCTCACCAAATAGCGCTTTGTGTCGTCATATTCGGTGAAGATGATTACACGAGTATCATTCCACCTGGCTCCTGACTTACCCAGATCTGGGCACATGTTCGCTTTGATCCACTCGATAAGCTTCTTGGTCCGAGCGTCGGCTTCGAACCGCGCTTGTTCAGCAATATCCGTCATTTCATTGAGAAGTTGCTGTTCCCGCGCAAACAGCTCTTGGGAAGACAAGTCGGCCAGTGAACCGAATGCCGCGGCTGAAGCGGCCTCGAATTGCGCATCCTCAGCCGCCTGCAGTTGATCTTCATCCAGTGTCGCGCGATCGTCGTCGCTATCGATGCTTCCGGCCAGTAGGTCAAGTGATGCCGACCGAACTATGGGTTGCGGTTGGTTTTCCCCCTGCTGCAGCTTCTCCCATTGCCGCTGCACTGTTTTGCGATGCACGCGAAGTGTGCGAGTAAAGGCTTCTATAGAAGACAATAATCGCTGCTGAAGTCCGATTATGAGGAGCCCCGCGGACGCTTGCACCCGTTTTGAATCGTTCTTTAATCGCTCCTCACGAGTTTGGCGGTACTCATCGAGTAGAGAAGAAAGTTTCAACTCTGGCGCATCTTCGGGTAACCCATCGATAGTTACCTGAACGACATTGCGCTTTGGGAAACCGCCTTGAATGTCGCGGATATCCTCTTTAAGGCGCCGAACGATGACATCTTCTCGGTGCTTCTTCTCGACTTCGACACCCCGACAAAATCGTTGCGGATCAAGGATCTCTAACAAAGCGGAAAAACTGTTCGAGTGACCATTGTGCGGTGTCGCTGAAAGAAACAAGCGATGCTCGAAACGTGGTGCAAGATCCCGGACGGCTCGGGTGATTTGCGAGTCAATTGCGTATTTCTGACCGCTTGCGGGAGCGGCGTGGTGCGCCTCATCCAGAATCAGCAACGAGCCCGGATAGAACGTTCCGAGGTAATCCCTCAATGGGCCGACATACGTTTCATCGATCAGCAATCGATGCGAGATCAAGAACCGAGTGTGGGTGCTCCATGGGTTCACACTAAATCCGCGTTCACGGCGGACTCGATTCATGTATTCTTTATCAAGGATCTCAAACGTGAGCCCGAACCGTGCCTCTAACTCTTCTTTCCACTGCAACAACATGGAAGGCGGGCAGGAGACAAAAATCTCGCGGACTTTTTTGCGCAGCAGGAGCTCGCGTGCGATCAGGCCTGCTTCGATGGTTTTGCCTAGCCCCACATCATCCGCAATGAACAGGTTGACGCGTGGCAAAAGCAGAGCCTTGCGTAGCGGTTCAAGTTGGTATGCGTCGAGCTTGATCCCTGCGCGAAATGGTGACTGGAATAGTTTGGGATCTGTCGAAGTAACACAGTTCCATTTAAGCGTGTTCAGATAAGCTGCAAATGTACGTTGAGCATCAAACCCTTTGGAGCCGATACTACTCCAGGCTTCCGAGGCGATGATCTGAGGATCGAGCTCTTTTTCCCAAAGAACTTCGAGTGGCACTCCCTGATTGTCGTCATCAACACAGGAAAGGCGAACGAGCGTACTGTCCGCAACTCGCTTGGCCTTAACGATTTCCTCAACCAAATACGTGCGTTGGCGAATTCGTGCTATCTGACCTGGTAACGGAAGCGTCTGCTGACTCATCTTGACTATGCCCTTTCCATTACTTCGCTTTGTGGGTTCGTTTGCGTTTCGCCGGTCGGGCAATTTGTCGAAGTACACCGTCCAAATCCGAACGCTTATACAGCCGGTAGTTGTTCAGAGGGTGCCGATGCTCCGGAATCTTTTCATCCTTGCCCCAATTACGAATAGTGTTGGGACATACGCCCAAATACTCGGCAGCTTCAGCAACTGTTAGGAAATCACCCAAAGTCAGCATCTCTCCAACCTCAAAATCGGGGGAATTTTTGGACCTCAAACCTTACCAAAGTTCGCTAGGCTTCGAAAGAAGGCAGGACAGGTATCTCGGGGGGGGGGGGGAGGAAAGCAGTAGCAGCGCCTTGCACCGAACTAGCAGTCTGCCAGTCAAGAAAGTGCGGGGACAATCCCTCCACTTAAATAGAGATTCGCTCAACAATGTTGCGCGTAACTTTCCTCTGTCGCCGGTCGTATAACCGCGTCGTTCTAGGGTCTGCATGTCCAGCCAAATTCTGAACGTCTTCGAGTGGCACCCCTTGGGTTAGTAAATCCGTAATCGTTCCCGCCCGGAATGAGTGTGGTGAGAGAATACTTGGTAGTCCCGCATCTTTTAGTCGCCGTTTGACCATCCGCCCGATGTCGCCTGGGGTCATGCCATTCATGGTCAGTTGTTTCGTGCGGCGGATAACTGATCGAAAGAGGGGAGTGCTCTTGTCGGAGTATTCCAGTTTCGCTGCCGCAATGTAATCGGCGATGAACTGCTGAAGGTCGTGGCGCACGGGAATCTCCCGCGACTTTCCGCCCTTCTCGGTAAATCGCAAGCAGAACTGGTCGCCGATGTCGTAGAAGTCGCCGCGTCGCAGTCGTGCGATGGCTCCGCGCCGGACGATGGTGTATTGTGACCGAGACTGAAAAGACTGCCATTTTCAGCGGAGCGGAGACTGCCAACTTGGGTGTTTGAGGGAGTGGTTTTATATCGGGACGTGGGGCTGGCGCAGCTCGTCGCAAGTTTTTTTGCGGA
>JADYZV010000177.1 GCA_020852965.1 Pirellulaceae bacterium
CGTAACCTCGTCCACTACACCAAACCCTAAGATTAAAAATGGTCGAAGCACTAGGCTCGCAAACCAATCCCTCGATTTAACATCCAAACTGTTAACGAAAACAATCCGACGATGAACAAGACGATTACAGCGAAGGCGAATCCCAGGTTAATGTCAATCATCGCCGGATCCAATCGGTGTTTCATAATACCAGATCGAAAAGCACTCACCATGTAAACGATTGGGTTGAAACGCGAAATGGTTTCCCACGGCTGCGGCAACAACGTGATCGAGTAAAAAACGCCCCCCAGATAGGTCAAAGGGGTCAACACGAACGTCGGTATGATCGCAACATCGTCAAAATTGCGAGCCAGCATCGCGTTGATGAATCCTGCGATCGAAAACAACGTGGCCGTGAGCAGTGCTACGGAAAACGTGAGGGGAATGCTGTAGAGGGAAAGCGTGTCCACAAAAAACAAACTCACCAACAACACAAGCGTGCCAATCACCATCGCACGTGCGATCCCTCCTGCCATGTATCCAAGCAGAATAGCGGCGTTGTGCATGGGGGATATCAGTATCTCTTCAACGTTGCGTTGGAATTTCGAAGAGAAAAATGACGACACGACGTTTTGGTACGAGCTATTGATGACATTCATCATCACCAGTCCCGGCACAATGAACTCCATGTAGGGCACACCGCCCATTTCGCCAACGCGAGACCCGATCACCTTGCCAAAGATGATGAAGTAAAGCGTGGTTGTGATCACTGGCGGAACGATGGTCTGCGGCCAGATTCTGAGCAAGCGTGTGACCTCCTTGATCACGATCGTCTGAAATCCCACAAAATTGGATCGTAGACGTGAGTCAAATGAGGCGTCGGCAAGACTGTTGGATGGCATTGGTTCGATAGTCGGTTAAAAAGTGTTGAGCGCGAATCTGTCTACGCGGTTCGCATGCTTGAGGTCTCGGGCGTAAAAACTACGCATCGTCTGGTTGGACCTCATTGGCTTCGACCATCTCGACGAACAACTCTTCCAGCCGATTCGCTCTGTTGCGCATGGACAGTACATTGACGTTCTGTTGGGTCAATCTCTCAAATACCGCGTTGAGTGATTGTGCTTTCGAAACGTCGATCTCCAATGTTGTCGCGTCAGTGAGCCGGTGCGGGTATCCGTCGAGGAACAATCGGGCTGGTGCGGCCGATTCCAAATCAAAAATAAACGTCTCGACATTCAGTTTCGACAACAAGGACTTCGTGTCCGTATCCTCAATAATGCAGCCTCGATCAATGATCGCGATTCGACGACACAGACTTTCAGCTTCCTCAAGATAGTGCGTTGTGAGAATCACGGTCGTACCGCCTGCGTTGATCTCCTCCAGCAATGACCACGTGGATCGCCGCAGCTCAATGTCGACACCCGCAGTTGGCTCGTCCAGGATCAGCAGTTGGGGCTCGTGGACGAGCGCGCGAGCAATCATCAAACGCCGCTTCATTCCGCCGGATAGCTTTCGGGAGCTGGTGCCTCGCTTGTCCCAAAGCCCCATTTTGCGGAGATACTTTTCAGTCCGCCCACGGGCAACCGACCGCGAGATGCCGTAGTAGCCAGCCTGCTGCACGAGGATTTGTTCAGGCGGCTCAAACTGATTGAAATTGAATTCCTGCGGAACCAGTCCAATCTGGCGTTTCGCTCGCGCGGGATCTCGGTCGAGGTCGAATCCGAAACAACGAATCGTGCCAGCGGTTTTGTTGACCAACGAAGTAATGCACTCAATGGTTGTGGACTTACCCGCTCCGTTGGGCCCCAGCAAGCCGAAAAACTCGCCAGCCTCAACGACAAGATCAATCCCGCGCAGTGCAACAGTCCCATCGCGGTAGGTCTTGCTGAGATTGTTGATTTCGAGAGCTTTTGCGGAACTCATGAGCACACTCGACTCTTCAGTCTGTGGTTGGCGAAGACTCATAAAACCGAAATGGGCGAAGTTTTTGGGGTGGATTGACGATGGGATTCAATGGAATCGAAGAGCTTTTCCGCGATGGGAATTCCGGTTTCCCGCTGCAGCTCACGAATCCCGGTTGGGCTCGTGACATTCAACTCCGTCATAGAGCTGCCGATAACATCGATCCCCGCAAACAACAGACCCTTCTCACGCAGCGTTGGGCCAATCTGTTTACAGATTGACCATTCCCGATCCGTCAGCCCGTTGACTTCGATTCGCGCGCCAGCGTCCATGTTGCCGCGGTGGTCGCCGGGGGCGGGAATCCGTGCCAAAGCGAACGGAATAGGTTCGCCGTCAATCAGCAGGATCCGCCGGTCTCCCGACTCCGTGATTTCCGGGATGTACTGTTGCAACACTGTGTATTTTCGCCCGTAATCGGAAACCGTCTCAAAAATAACATTCTGGTTGCCATCATTTATATCTGTGGTGAAGACCGAACGTCCTCCCATTAGGTCCAGCGGTTTTACAACAACCCGTTTGTGAATGGCGAGAAATTTTTGCATCTCCTCCCGGGAGCTGCTGATCAAAGTTGCCGGAATGCAGTCGGGGAACCAGACGGTGGATGCTTTTTCGTTGGCGTCCCGCAGTCCCTGGGGCCGGTTCACAATCAGCGTGCCCCGGCGCTCGGCTTGCTCCAACACGTAAGTTGAAAAAACGTATTGAATATCAAATGGAGGATCTTTACGCATCAGGATGACATCCAAGTCCCCCAAATCGAATTCGACCGGATCAACGACTTCAAACCAGTTTGCGGAATCGTCGAACACTTTCAATTTTGTCAACCGACCGCGGGGCACAGCGCCATCAAGCCAGATGTCCGCCAGGTCGCCGCAATAGATTTCGAATCCCCGCTTTTGCGCTTCCAGCAGCATGGCGAGAGAGCTGTCCTTGTGCGGCTTGATGTTCTGGATCGGGTCCATGATGACCGCCAGTTTTTTATTGCTCATGAAAACGTCTCCTGACACATGGCCGCCAAGGCGGCGTTGGTATTCTCCTGCCATTGCCCCGAGTATTTTCGAACGAGTTGCTCGGCAAATGTTTGTCCCGATTCGGCGGCGTTTTGTAACGGCGAAAGGTAGCGACTCTCATCTTCGCCTGCACCGTTTCGTACGTTACGGCGCTCTAGCCCTTTCCGCGCCAGATCAAGCATCCACAAAGCAAGCTCTTGTACTGATTCATTTCGAAACGGCGTGCGGAAGCCTTGTTTGGCGACACCACTTTCCATCGAGCTCCTTTCCTCCAGCGTCCAATCACCGACGCGCTGCCACGCGGTATCCAACGACTGACTATCATACAAAACTCCGGCCCACAGCGCGGTCAATGCCGGTACTCGCGACTTCGCATCACCGGCATCCGCCCCACGCATCTCCAGGTATTGCTTCAAACGGACCTGCGGAAAAAGGGTCGACAGATGGTTTTCCCAATCCGTCAACAATGGTCGTTGACCAGGCAAGATCGACAATCGTCCGTCCAAGAAATCGCGAAATGATAAACCTGTGGCGTCAACGTGTCTGCCCTCTCGATGGACAAAGTACATGGGGACATCGAGAGCGTAGTCAGTGTATCGTTCAAAGCCCATGCCTGATTCAAATACGAACGGCAACGAGCCACAACGATCGGGATCAGTGTCTTCCCAAATCTTACTTCGATAGCTTTTGTATCCATTAATATTTACTAGATCGGCTGGCGAATTGGCAAACAAGGCGGTAGCGATCGGCTGTAGCGCCAATGCGACGCGCAATTTTTTGACCATGTCGGATTCGCTGGCAAAGTCGACATTGACCTGCATGCTGCTCGTGCGCTGCATCATGTCCAACCCGAGGTTACCACGCTGGGGCATCCAGGCTCGCATGATTTCGTAGCGCTGGCTGGGCATCCAAGGGATCGGCTGTCGTGAATGTTTTAGCCGATAGCCAATCGCCAGAAAGCTCAGTCCTAATTCGTCGGCGAGTGAAGCCAGTTCGCGATGATAGGACTGTGTCTCGTCCCAGACCTGATGAGCATCGTGCAAAGGAGCGCCGGATAACTCAATTTGGCCACCTGGCTCCAACGTGACCGAACGGCCGTCTCGAGTTGCAGCAATTGGTAGGTCGCTTTCAAAAACTAGGTTCCAGCCAAAGTCCACCAAGCGTTCCAACAGCGCTTTGATTCCCGGCTGCTGTCCGTCGTATTCCACAGGGCGATAATCGTCGCCGCTGAACACAAACATTTCCTGCTCGGCCCCCAACCTGAACAACTCAGGAGACCTGGAGCCCGCCGCAAGGTACTCCACAAGCTGAGCTTTGTTCTCGATTACGGGGTTCTGGGCGACGTCCGATGATTCTAAGTGCGTCGGCACAACGAGAGATGCTTTGGTTGCCATAATTCCTGTTTTCCTTGAGATATTGTCGCCTGTCGATGACGCCAGCAAGATTGTCAGAGCCTCGGAAAGGAAGCCAAACAGTCAACGTCAAATCCTGAGATGTTAGACGGCCGAAGACCTTTTTCTCTAGCGTTCTATTTTGAGTTTCCAATCAATTTCTTGCCAAACCGAGCCTCCGGAGCATGCGATATCAGGAGTTTTCTGCTGAGCACCGCACCAACAGTATTCCTACTGGAATGATCGTAGCCTGGTTGCATGCGATTGTTCAGCGTCTGCCCAGCCTGCTGGCATGCGTCGATGAATAGCGAAGGTCGCAATGGCTCCTCGCGAAAAGCGTCAGCATCACCGGTATCGATCAGAATCTGTGCCTGACTCGGCTGTTTGCCAACCAGCATCGACGCATCGTAATCCGCCCATGACTTGCGTTCATCCCCCAGATAGGCGGCAAACGCTTTTACCCCTCTGGGGACTTGCATAGGTGCTACGATCGGTGAGAGTGCCGACACGGAACGGTAGTTAGTATTCAGATGCAGGATAAGTGCACCGTGCCCACCCATGGAATCTCCCAGGATGCACCTTCCGGGTCGCTACCAGATCGGGAGAACTCATCGGTGTGGCACAAGCCGGTGGCCTTGATTTCAACCAAGACTTCACCTGCATTCGGGCCAGCGAGATCGACTTCGACAATCTCCAGTGGTTTGCCTGCTCCGAATGCTACCGCCGCACGTGTCTTTAATTTCGCTGCTCCGCGAGTCGAGTATCGACACAGCCGAATTATATTGTTTCGATGGGTGCGCTGGTAGGGGACTCTCGCGGAACCGGAAAATTGCTTATCAAGCTCTTTTTCCGGCCGCCTTTCTCTTTCGGTTCAAGCAGCGACGCACTTTGGTTCCCCAAGGGGCGCAACCTGCTGAGCGTTTTCAGGAGCGCGAACTACTGGCACAACAGGCTGTAGCATCATTTGGCTCAGATCGCAAAATGTAGTGGTTGTCATTTGAGCGCTTAAAAGAAGCGGAAATGGAGGGTGGAAATTCTTTCACATCCAACCTGAGGGGCGATCATGGCTACGACCTAACAACTGAATCTTGATGAACTTGATGGCCTTAACAAGTGACGCTGGAAGGCTTCGAACTGTGGCTTTGTCATTTAAATTGGCGAGAGTAGATCACGCTCGAAGCAGCACACAGCGAAGGCACGCACGTAGACGCCACGCTTCTTGACTGTGGTTGGACTGAAGTTGTGAACGCTAAGCCAAGCTAGATGCTCGTGCAGTAGTTGATAGAAGCCACGAGCATCATCGCTGTTGCCGAAGGGTTTTAAATTGGAGTCGGACATGGAGAGAGACCTTTCAATAGTGGGTTAGCTCGTCGCACAACGGTAGCGCAGAGCTCGAACGGGGATAGAGAACTTGGCTGAACATCGTTAGACGACGATGGTCGAGAGCACCAAGCATCAAGCACGAAGGGAGCGCTAGCGCGGTTAAACAGAAACTCTCTTCGGCAGCACTTTCGCGCGGCCGGAGGGCTAAATTGTTTAACCGCGCCAGCGCTGACCTCGTGCCTTAGACCCTCGATGCTGTCGACCGCCAGCGTCAAACATCTCAAGCCTCAAGACTCGTGCGTCAAGTGAGTAAACCGCAACTTAACTCGGATCTGCCAAAAAGATTCTTTTGCGATCGGAGCTATGACGCCTCCTTGGAATGCTTCGAGTACTCGGAGCTTTGGCCTGGAGTTCGGACCGCAGCGCATGGGAACGCTGACGGTAAAAGCCAAGTTGGCAGCGTTTCGGGGCGGTTGCCGTTGAGCGGAGTCGGTGCGCGGTGCAGAATGCCCTTGGTTAGGTACGCCGTGGTGACCTGAAATTCTCGGTTGGTGTCGACTTTGAGGAGGGCCAAAGCTGCCACTTGAACACAAACCTAAAACGTGGCCCGTGTATCGATCATGGTCGCTCACGAACTGGCCTATTCTCTCGCGCCGTTGAACCCGAAACGTCAATAAGTTGCGACCACGTACAACATAGGCGGCTGGCAAGCATCAACGAGCGGTCGGGTATCGCACTCGTTTACTCCGGTGCAAATGCTTGCAGAGCATGAGCCGAAAAGGGAACTGTTATGACAACGCGCCAATGGAAAGTTTCTTCAAAAGCTACAAGTCCGAAGAGGTAGCTCGGCAAACATGCCAATCCCACGAACATGCAACCCGTGGAGCTGTCGATTACATCGATCGGTTCTACAACCAATACAGATCACATTCCACATTAGGCTACGTGAGTCCCAATCAATTCGAAGCAAATTTTCATTCTGCGCCGGATAAAATGCTTGCTTGAAATCTGCCTTCGTCGGAGCCATTCGTCGCTCGCACAACCCGGCGCAGTGAGGAACGAGCGGAGCGCATGGCGAGCGACTAATGGTGACAGAGATGGCCGATTTCAATATCTGCCTTTGTTGGTGATTTCAGGGCAAGTTCACTTTACCTCCAACTTTACCCTTTCGTTAACACAGACCCACTGTCAACTTTTTCTGCGGAATTCCACTTCGCAAACTGCTTCCCAACCGAACTCGAAGTAACCGCAGCATCGGATAGATCGTTATCGTTGCTACGATCACAAGGACAGGACTGAAGAGCAGCGGAACCACGAAGGCGGAAAGCAGCTTGGGATGCTCTGGGATTCATGCCAAACTCCCCGTACAACTGGAGCCACATCCGGCGGTGCATCCATAACAATGATTGGCAGTCTGAATCGCACGATCGACTAGATCAGAATCACGAACTTCGGAGATGTGTAGTCGGCGGTCCTGTCCGAACAAAGGCAAGTCAAGCATTTGATTGAAATCGCAATCGAACAGGTATCCGTTCCAATCAACGGACACTAGTGACCGGCACATCAGATCATTGACAGTTTGCGGACTGAAGGCGTCAATCAATTTCTGCATATAGACCTCGTACTTCTCTTGCCGAAGAAGGTCGTGCAAGAATCGACTCACCGGCATATTCGTGATCGTAAACAACCGGTTGAAAGTGATTGAATAGCGTTCGTTTAGCTGCTCGCGGTAAGCCTGTTCCAGCTTTGTTTGTTCTGGAGGGAGTCCAATGCCGACTGGGTTGTAAGCCAAATCGAGTTTCAAGCCGGAATCTGGATGCCCATAGCCAAATTCATTGAGGGTACGTATCGCTTGGATCGACTTCACGAATACTCCATCGCCTCGTTGCGCATCACAATTCTCCTCCAAATAGCAGGGAAGCGACGCGACCACGTTTACGCGATGGTTTGCCAGGAATTCCGGCAAGTAGGTAAATCCTTTGGCCAACAATATGGTGAGATTGCAGCGATCGATGACATTCTTGCCGAGGCCAGTAGCTTGCTCGACCAACGAGCGAAAGCTAGGATTCATCTCAGGTGCACCACCGGTAATGTCCAGCGTTTCAACTTCCGAACCTGCTAAAAATTCGATGACTTGCTCCGCAGTTTGCACGGACATATTCTCTCGACGGTCCGGTCCGGCATCTACGTGGCAGTGGGTACAGGTTTGATTGCAAACCTTACCGACATTGATCTGCAGTGTCTTGAGGCGAGTGCGCTTTAGACTATTCGAACCCAAAGTACAGAGGCTTTGTTGGAATCTTCCCAACTTGATGCGCGCGGGATCGCCGAGCACTACCAATTGTTGTTCGGGCGAGGACAAGGTGTGTCCCTCGCGCTGAAGGGTCTTTAAAATCATCGCGGCTCCATTCTGATGCTCGAGGCACGAAGAGAATTATGGAATCGATTAAAGGAGGCAGGAGTCAATTGTCGGAACGGCCCAGCGAGTGCTTCGCACAATTGACACCTGCCCCCTTTATCGTCAGCTAACAACAATCCGAGTCGCTGCCGCAGCAGGGTCCCTGTGACTCGGTCGTGGCTTGATAGTCGCTTCCCTTGGATTCGCGAGGGTCACGGAGTTTGGATCGTCGGCAATCGAACGGCTCCGCGTCGGCTAGAGGTATTGCCGTTATAGGTTCGATGGCATCGAACAAGCCCTGGTAGGGTTTCTGTCCGAGCAATCGAAAAGTCTTGTCACAAACGGCCATTCGTTCCCCGCGGCGATAGAGGTGTCCATCGTCGTCTTCAACCTTCTTGAACGGACCGCGGTAAACGACAGCTTGGTTTCGCTCCAAGCAGGGACCTTGCTTGCCTTTGTAGGCTACAACGGTTACCGAACGAAACTCAATTCCGTTAATGGTTTGCCATGGATCTTTTGCCCGTTTGGCCACTCCGATTCCGTGGAAGCCAGCTTCTTCAAAGGCCTGTAGGAACTGGTCTTCGCGAAAGGCTCCGGACAAACAGCCGGACCAGAGCTGAGGATCATGCTTCATTTCCTCCGACACCGTCTCGTCGGAAACAATGTCGCTGATGGCAGCCCGCCCTCCGCGACGTAGCACACGGAAGATCTCTGCGAATAGCTGCCTGCGGTCTTGTTGACGCACTAAATTGAGGACACAGTTGGAAACAACACAGTCGATCGAGTCGCTGTCGATCAACGGGTGCTGGCTACGCAGATGCTCCTGTAGGTGTCGAAGCCGAAGGAAATCTTCTGAGTCTTTGACGGGGTGTTCCGTCAACTCAGTCTCAAGCCGTCCCAGGTCCAACTCAAGATCTTGGATCATCCCATAACGGAACTCAACGTTGTTAAAACCTACTCGATCGGCCACTATGGGAGCCGCCCTGCGCGCCAAGGCTAACATTTCGCGGTTGCAATCCACACCAATCACTCGTCCAGATTCACCGACGACTTGCGCTGCAATGAAGCATAACTTACCCCCTCCCGAGCCGAGATCGAGAACCGTATCCCCTGCCTCGACGTAAGGTGTCGGGTCACCACAGCCATAGTCGCGCTCGACGACTTCAGTTGGAATCACGGATAGAAAGTCTGCTGCATACTCGACTGGGCAGCAAAGAGCCGGTTCGACCTGCAGCGCGGCTGCCGCATAGCGATCATAAACGCTCGATTCTACTGGCCTGTTCTTTCTGCCGTCGTTTCCTGTTATCACTGCTGAGCCCTCTCCGTTTCGAGTTTCAGATTCATGCCCTTGAGGCGAGGCTAATGGCATCGCGTTCAAGTAACTGTCGTGACGTCGATGAAGAACTTACACGTGCTTCCTAAGTTTCTTGAGAATTTTCCGGATAGACTGTTTTGTAACCCCAAAGGCGGTTCCACGGCCCAAGATTAGGCGAGCGTATGCTGACATCCCGCATGCATAACGCATGCCCCGATTACCATAAGACTTGCTGCGAGCAGTTGTCGCCTATTCAAGCTTCGAGGTGAGTACTATTTGCGATCGTTTAGTCCCCAGTCATAGTCCACAAATGTCATTTTCCCCCTACCAGCGGATGCTGCCTGCTGAGACGCGGAGTCTGGCAGCCAAGCGGCGATTCTCTGTAGCTGGGCAGCTTGGGAGCTGCCGAAGTCTTCGCCGAACCACTCCAGGATCGGTGAGATAAAGAATGTGCCACTCGCCGCATCGTATCGAAACTTAGTCGGGTCGGCGAAGAAGTCTTTCGCATTCAGGGTCAACTGCGCATCGAGACGATCAGCAACGTAGGCTTCATTGAGCAAGCGCGGGCAACCGATGGAGGCACAGACTATAACAAAGTGAATCCTGGGCTCGCCCATCTTCCGAAGTACCTGATGCTCCATGTCGTCAAGCGAGGTTGGCTTGCCGCCTACGATCAGCTTCAGATTCTTCCATATGTTGAACCCAACCAGTTTCGCTGTATGGTTTCGAATGCTCGATGTGGGGTACTCGTTCAAAATGCCTTTGATGGTTACCGCATTGTAGGCGTTGATCCAAAATGCAAGCTGCTCTTCTCGACTCCCCTGGCCATTTGAGTACGACAGCAACTGCAGGTACTTGTCTAAGGTTTGCGTGTCCTCGGCTGACTGTTTCCAGGCCGTATATTGGACCATGCCTTTCTCATCAACGTATTTATGCAGCAAGCCGTCCCAGGCGGCGTGATCAATACGACTCAGAGCTACCTGCTGTGCAGCGGGCACGTTGAGGCCTACTTGGATGTCCTTTGCATTTGCCGACAGTGACATTGTCCCAGCCCAGATCACAACGGCACACCCAATGAGCGTTCGACCTAGTAAATCCATTCTCGCCATTTCATTTTCCTTTTCACACCGTTGCCTAGAAATACTGCAGCTTAAAATACCGGGATAACCCGCGAGATTCAGGGCGTTGTTCGACTGGAATACTAACGTTTGATCGCTCCGGGCTCTGTGCGATCGCTCACGTCCGACCGGTTATTAGAAGATTGTCGGAGCTGCGGACGTGGCCTTACAGGCAACTATGAAAAAAATCCTTTCAGCGCAATCAAATCATCTGGGTACGGAAAACCTTCAGTGCTGGTCAGGTTTCAATTTGACGCTAGACGCCGGTATTCCGGAAACACTGAGTTCTGACTCACTTCTGCTCAGTTGAAGGAAAGCTTGTAAGGAAACCAGCCGTTGTCCGACGTTCTAGGACACAAAACGAATTGGGATCAGGATTTTCCTGCAAACTACTGGACAGTGACATGGTCGATGCAACACAGCCTTCTCCCGACACTCAGCAAAGCAATGGCTGGCTGAAGAAGACCCTTTTGCTAGCAGTGGTAGCGGGAGTTGGCGGTACTCTGTACTGGCTTCTGCGCGACGTTCTTTCGCTGGCGTATCTGGCCAGTCAGGAAGCCCAAATGCGTGCTTGGCAAGTTGATTTCCCGATGGTTACGGCGATCGTGGCACTTGCGGTTTACGTTGCCGTGGCAGGTTTGTCTCTGCCGGGCGCATCGGTATTGACGTTGGTCTGCGGATGGTATTTCGGTTTTTGGGAAGGCTTGCTGGTCGTCAGCATGGGGTCCACGGGCGGGGCAATGGTTGCCTTTTTGATCAGTCGATACCTACTGCGAGACTGGATTCAAAGCAGGATGCGCGAGCGACTTGGTCGTTTCAACGAAGCGTTTGAACGTGAAGGGGCGTTTTATTTGTTCACGCTTAGACTCGTACCAGCCGTACCATTCTTTATCATCAACACTGTGATGGGGCTGACCAAAGTTCGCGCCGCAACGTTTTGGTGGGTTAGCCAGCTTGGCATGTTGCCTGGCACTGCCGCCTATGTGTATGCCGGATCAACGGTACCCAGCCTGCAAAGCCTCGCCAACGATGGAGTAGGTGGTATCCTCAGTTGGCAAATGCTGTTGGCATTCGCCATCATGGGTATTCTTCCACTCGCCATTAAGAAAGCTGTGACTCGCCTTCACACCTATCCGTGCGCCCGCTGCGCCGAAGATTTAGGTGCAGTACCCGCTAGCGGCTCACAACTCCTGTCGAAAGCCGACAACTTCGACACGCCCAGCCTATAACATGCGTACAGAGCTGGCAATTGACAGCACATACTTCAACATCCCCGTGAACTACCAATACAACAAGCGAGAAACCATGAGCTATCTGCAGCAGCTTGAACCACTTGATGAATTCAACCAAGCACTTCAGTCAAATGTGCATCCGCTTGCCTGGACCAATCCCACTCCAAGTGGGCGTTACAATCTCGTCGTGATCGGCGCGGGAACGGCCGGGCTAGTGACCGCCGCCGGAGCTGCGGGACTGGGCGCTAAGGTCGCTCTCATCGAGCGTGGCCTGATGGGCGGTGACTGTCTCAATGTTGGCTGCGTGCCATCCAAAGCCCTCATTAGCGCCGGCAGAGTTGCCGCGTCAGCGCGGCATTCCGCAGAATTTGGAGTCCATGGAACAGACACTGTCAACGTCGATTTTGCAGCCGTCATGGAGCGGATGCGTCGACTGCGGGCCCAAATAAGTCCCAACGACTCGGCAGAACGCTTCCGAAAGCTTGGCATCGACGTCTTTTTCGGTCAAGCCAGTTTCATCGACTCCAGCACCGTCGATGTGAACGGCACAAAGCTCAACTTCAAACGTGCAGTAATCGCGTCAGGTGCGCGCGCCGCCGCGCCTCCAATTTCTGGTCTGGATTCTGTCGACTACCTAACGAACGAGAATCTATTCTCGTTGACGGAACTTCCCAAACGCCTGGGAGTCATTGGCGCTGGCCCCATTGGATGTGAGATGGCGCAGACATTCGCGCAGCTTGGATCTGAAGTATTTGTGGTCGAATCGGAACACGGAATTCTGCCTCGCGAAGACCGCGATGCTGCCGAGATCGTACAAACGTCGATGCTTCGCGACGGTGTCAAACTCCTCTGTTGCGGCAAGCACTTGATCATCAAAAACGACACTGGCATACGACTGTCTGTCGAGTCTCATGGAACCGCCTATGACGAGCCGGTGGCTCAATTGCTCGTTTCCGTGGGAAGAGCTCCCAACGTCGACAATCTCAACCTACAAGCAGTCGGGGTCGAGTTTCATACGATGGGCATCACCGTTAACGATCGCTTGCAAACCACCAATTCGATGATCTACGCAGCGGGCGACGTCTGTTCGCAGTATCAATTCACGCACGCAGCCGATTTTATGGCCCGCATCGTCATTCAGAATGCTCTCTTTAAAGGTCGGAAGAAGGCCAGTTCGTTGGTGATACCGTGGTCTACCTACACTTCGCCTGAAATCGCGCACGTCGGTCTCTACGAACACCAGGCAAAGGAGAAGAACATCGAAATTGACACCTACGTCCAAAAGTTTCACGAGGTGGACCGCGCCATCCTGGAGAGTGAAGAAAACGGATTTGTCAAGATTCACGTTAAGAAAGGAACGGACCAGATCGTCGGCGCAACGATCGTTGCGCGCTCAGCGGGCGACTTGATATCGGAAGTGACTCTGGCGATGACTAACCGAATTGGACTCGGAAAAATTGCGTCGACGATTCATCCGTATCCGACCCAAGCTGAAGCCATCCGAAAGCTCGGCGATCAATTCAATCGAACCAAGCTAACTCCCTTTGTGAAGTCAATATTCAATAAGTGGCTTTCATGGACGAGGTAGGCGACGAATTGACGCAAACCAGCGTTGTTAATACTTGGCATGCCAAGAAAGGGACTACGGTGAGTAACCGAGTGAGCACTAAAAAACTAGTCGAGTGTCCAGCCTGTGGCAAAAAGGCGAAGCGAGTCGGAACGTTCACCATGCGAGCATTGCTTCAAGACGAGTACGCTGGCGAGTTTGCGGCCGATGACCACTCCTATGGCAGTCCCTCTGGTAACGGCGATGGTGGGTGTTCACCGTTGCCGGTTGATCGCAGCCAACCGTCATGCACGTAACAGCCAAGCACGTAAAAGCCAGTATCAATCCGGCCATCCCCCATTTCTTTGCATTTTCAAAGCTCCTGTTCTTCGGGTCGAATCAGGGTAATTGCACCAAACAACATTGATTGTACATAACGGTCGATCGCTGACTGTGTGCGCGCTCACAGACGATTACTCGTCGACCAGATAGCCTTTGGGAAGAGCCGAATCGAATCAACAGACCAAGCATTAGGAGTTACGTATGAAGACCAATTCGCGCACGGGCCGTGAAAAACGACTAATTTTCGTTTTAATTTCACTATCCCTGTTATACCTGGTCCTACTGCAGGTCCAGCGCCATGTAGAACGAAAAATGGGAATCGCTGGGAACCCTCTGTCGAGCAATCAACTCCATCAGATACAGCGCCGCCAAGCACTTCCCTTCGACTTGTCCCAAGCAAACATTCCGCTTAACGAAATTCATTCTGGCGGCCCACCCAAAGACGGAATACCGGCCATCAGTAATCCAGCAACGGTGGCTCGTGAACAAGCGGATTTTCTATCAAAGGATGAGCGAGTGATCGGAGTCGACATCGAAGGAAGAGCTCGGGCCTACCCAATTTCTATCCTCAACCAACACGAAATCGTAAACGATCGACTTGGCGACACTCCCATCGCGGTCACCTACTGCCCACTCTGTGATTCCGCCGTAGTCTTCGACCGAAGGACGCCGCTGGGGGAACGCGAGTTTGGCGTCTCAGGCTTGCTTTACAACAGCAATGTGCTGATGTACGACCGCGCGGAAACGGAAAGTCTATGGTCTCAGATCAAATCTGAAGGCGTTTCCGGACCAGCCACTGCTCAAAAACTGACGGTGCTGCCGATGGAACTGACGTCGTGGGAAGCCTGGCAAGCTCGCCATCCACACACCGATGTGCTTTCGTCCCAAACCGGATACAACCGCAACTACAAGGCCAATCCCTACGCGGGCTACTTCCGCCAGCCCAACCTGATGTTTCCGGCTAAGCCCCAGAGCAATGCGATGCCGCTGAAGGAGCGCGTACTCGGTATTTGGGGCGAAACAAACGCTCTTGCAATTCCAGTGTCAGTATTTGGTCACCAGTCAACGCAACTGGAAAAGGAAATCAACGGAAAGAAGATCGTCATTGCTTTCGACGCGTCAGATCAGACTGTACGAATTGTATCGGCTGATGAAGGACTCCAGTGGGTAAATTCATTCTGGTTCGCTTGGTATGCGTTTCGACCGCAAACGGAAGTTGTTACGCGCTGAGAATTCCGGGCGTCGGAATCCGACTACAAGATCAATAGAGGCAGAGATTTTGGGTCCTTGTGATGACGCACACAGACGTTGCGTGGCAACTTGACGATTCTAATAAAGAACATGGGCGAATACGGATGTCGTCCTTACTGCAAAAGCAATGATCAAATGGGACGATCTAACGTTTCACCTTCCAAAAGCTTTGTCAGCCATATTGGCGAAGCCGCTAAACAACCTGCTTTTCTGCTCCTTGTCACTGGCCCCTGGCTTGCCAATCCATTGAAACTGCCAATGCTTAGAGTGGCACGCGTGCCGACTAGCCTAGAGTTAGCCGAGCTGTTCTTTCATCGCAGCAGCGATACGATTCCGCGCAGCCGGGGATAGAGGCGCGGCTTCCGGCTCAGATGCGGCTACTTTCTCACTGGGCCGCGCACTCGTTTCACGGACCTTCTTTCGAATCGCTAACGCATTGGAGCGAAATCGTCGGCATAGTCCGCACATCATGATGTGCATCCACAACTCCAGGCGTTGTCGCAGCGTAATCTTTCGATCAAGCGAATCCGAGATCACTTTGGTCATGTCTTTGCAGTTCAACATTTAGGCGTCCCCCATAGCCCAGCGGGTCTTAATGCATTCCGCCAAGCGAAGCCGGGCTCGATGCATGAGCACCCACAGGTTTGTCGAACTGATCTCCAATTCCTTACAAACGGTTTCCGTATTTTCTTGTTGAACTTCTTTGAGGACGAAAACAGCGGCCTGATTTCCTGGTAAAGCTTCAAGGCAAAGTTCAAAAAGATCTCGGAATTCCGCCTGCTCCAGCGCATCGAGTCTAAGTGAACCTGCCTTTCTTGCAGCATTGGACCAGTTCCCTTTCTCGTCAAACAGCCTTGAGACGACTTGATCTTCGCCCTCCAGGCTCAACGCCCTCTTCGATTTTTCCCGAATCCTATCGACAACCTTTTTCTTAAGAATTCCCATAAGCCAGGCCCCTTCAAAACTCTGCTCGCTCAGCGTTTGCAAATTCCGGAGACCCCCTAGAAATGCCTCCTGTACTACTTCCTCAGCAGCGTCGCGATCCCGCAGTCTCGAAAACGCGAAAGCGAACAAGACGTCACCGTGCGCTTCTAGCCACTTGCTAGGGTCGACTTTGGGAGTTGGAACAGCCATGATGGCCTTTCATGGAAATTTGAATGATCGAAACTCACCCTATCGGAGACTGGAGTTTCTCATTTTGATCCCAGTCGAGCGGCTTAGAAAGTGGGGATGGAGAGGAACTAGCGCATTCTATGGCAGTATCCTTGAGCGGGTAGCAAGCCTTCGGATGCCCGCTACCCAGGATCAGTGGAGCGGTAGTCAGTCGCTCTTGTCGATCGAGATATCATGCTCATCCAGCAACCGGTAAAAAGTGCGGCGACTAACACCTGACGATGACTCGGTATCAACATCGATTTCGCTTCCCGACGGCGTCGACACCTGGGCGGCAGGTTGGCTGCCGGGAACAAGAATTCTTTGGGTTGCGACCAAAGATTTCTTGCGAAGCTACGACTATTCGAACCCCGAATCGATCCGGGCTCGCAATTTCGACGGTGAACGTCAATCTTCAGCTCTAATTGCGAACGAGCTTCGTGTGCAATTGACTAGCACCATAGCCTCGATCCCATTCTCTAATCAGCTTTTTGGTAACAGCGTCGTATAGTCCGATGCTTTCATTTGTGATCCTAGCGAGATACTTCCCATTGGGGTCAGTAGATTCGGCGTACATTAGAGTATTGTCCAAACTCGTGGGAAGCAGTTGTTCGCTAACCAGCTCTCCAGTCATGCCATTCCAAACTCGCAGCATCTTGAGCGATGAGAAGCCCAGGAGTAACAGTAAACGCTTCATTCGATGCGAACAGAGCTCACGCAAAATACCTGTGCGTCGACCGAGCTGCTTCTTCCTATCTTGTTGTGCAGTCCTCTTTCTTAGTGGCTGTCGGGATCGCGTGGAACAAATTGCCGAGAGCCCGAGGGAGAAGGCTGCAACTGTTTGGCATTTATCTCACACTCAAGCAGCAAATGCGACGGACAAGTCAGGTTTGGTAAGCTTCGAAGCTTCGCTGATTGAACAAACCATTGATCCTACCAAACCAACGGAGGCCGTTGTAAAAGTCCACATCAAGCGCGGATCTTATGTGTACGGCGACGTATCGTCATCGGCACCGTTCACACCGCTTGCCATCCGCGCTACTGAAGAAACTGTTGTATCCGTCGACGAGATAACGCTTCCAATCACAATCGAAACCGAAGCGGGAAAGCCGGTTTATCGTGATTCGTTCTCGGTTCGCATACCTATGAATTTGACCTCGCCTGAAGACGGTACTTTCAGGCTGCACTACGAGGCACGAAGCGGATGGATGTTCGATAGAAACACATTGAGCAACTTTGGCAGACAGAAGCCTACCTGCCCGCCGACACTTCCACGGCATAGGACTAACCAGGGTGCGTTGCAGTCTTCGACCGTGGACTGTACTGACTGAGGCTTGCAGCAGTTGGCCCGTAGCGCAATATCCATATCGCTCGCGCAGACGCAATTGGTCGAACCGGCCCGAACAATAGATCGATTTCACTGGCGCCAGGCCGTCTAAACCCAGCGAGCCTTTTCCTTTACAGACGCGGTCTGGAAAACTCACCTAAAAACTTCGGTAAAATTGCTTGACAGCTGAAACGGCATGCGTTAGACCTAACTTAATAGGTTAGGTCGTGTCGCAATTTGGAGGAGACCATACAGTGGAAAACGCGCCTACAGATCGAGAGATCGAAATCCTCAAAGTACTTTGGGAGCACGGTGAAGGGTCGGTGCGCGATGTTCATTCGCACTTGGTCGACCAGACCGGTTTGCATTTCAACACGACGCAAACCCAAATGCGTATCATGGACGAGAAGGGGCTAGTTACCCATCGCCGCGAAGGGCGAACGCTCATTTATCGTCCTGTGTGTACCCGCGAGCAAGTCTCTGCGCGATTCCTGCACAAAGTCTACGACGGTATCGTCGGCGATCTTGTGCTCAACATGTTGAGTACCGAAAAACTCTCGAGCAGTCAGCTCGACGAGATTGAAACGATGATTGCGGATGCTCGCAAGAAAAAACCCCGTTCCGGCAAGAAAGGAAAGTAGTAATGGCTCCCTCAATTCTCGAAATTTGGCTGCTGCAATCGGCCATTTTTGGCGCGATCATCTTAGGTATAGGTGGTCTATGCGTACGACTACTTAAGCAGCCTGTGCATCGCGTCGGAGCAATCCAATGGACTTTTCTGGCATGTTTAACAGTGCCTGCAGTTCAACAGTTGGATCTACTACCGCACCTGTCTTTGAACCTAATCGCTCACGACACCGCTCGAATTGAGGCGACTGCAACTAATGCGGTGGCCAGTGGCGTTGTGGTTTCGGAGTCGACGTATTTGGAGTCAACACAGCTCTATTCGTTGGATGAGACGCAAATCGACAAAGATGCTCGGTTCGGAGCGACCAACCGGTTGGGTGAATCGTTTGCGAATGATCCTAGCGCATTTTCAAGCGAACTTGCGAATGCCTCGTTGCCGCCACAGGTCACAACTTGGTTCACCTGGAATCGTGTCGGTTGGGTGGCTAAGTGGACTTATCTGACAGTCGTGGCGGCGCTCGCAGTGTTGTGGGCCATGGGGATTTATTTGCGTTGGGTAATCGTCCAACGGGCCAAGCCGGCCGATACACAGCTTCTCAGCGCACTGCACGAAGTTGCAGGCAGCGACGTTCGAGGGACACGTTTGCTGGTTAGCGACTATCTTTCGTCGCCAGCCATGTGGGGATTTCTCCGACCAACGATTGTGATTCCAAGTGCTCTGGCCAGTCAAACTGTTAGTACAAAGTTGCGTTTCGGATTGGCTCATGAGTGGTCGCATGTGATTCGCGGCGACTATCTCACACACACTATATGCAGGCTAACCAAGCTCGTGTGCTTCTATCAGCCAGTCTACTGGTGGATGCGGAATCAGCTCGCATTGAGCCAAGATTTTCTGGCAGATGCTTATGCAGCAGATAGGGGGCAATCGGCCGAAGATTATGCCGTGTTTCTAGTCTCGCTGGCTCGCGGGCGCTCCTGCGGTCGTATGTCTGGTATTTTGTGCATGGCGGAAGGCAAGTCGCGCTTGCTGCAACGCGTGTCCCGCCTTCTGCATGATTCGCAGCCGTTAACATTACAGGCCAGTCGCGCATCGGCGCTCATCACCGCTGTTAGTGCCTCGATACTGGTAGTCACCCTAGGAGCGGTGCGTCTCAACGCGACTCCTGCGGAAGAAGTGACCAAATCCGTCGCGGGCGGCAAAGCTGCGGAGGTAGAAAAGGACAACTCCGACAAGCCCGCCAAGGATCTACCGGCCCCGATTACCTATACGGGTACTGTCGTTGACCGCGAAACGGGTAAACCTATTTCCGGCGCGACAGTCAAGGTTTGGCACGATTTGAGTCGCGATCCGAAGACGGGTAAACACATAGTTTTGGAGACTACCGAACACCTGTCGGACGAGGATGGGCGTTATAGCTTCACGCTGCCCCCAGAGCAGGTCGCGCAATCTTCACGGTATCTCGAAGTGGAGGCTTTCCACCCAGATTACCAGCCCAAGGGCCGTAGCGGTTACTCGCATGCGATGATCGTCAAGAACATAGCCTTGGGGGAACCTCCGTTTTACGAGACGATTGAGCTTTCAACCGGCGAGCGCGTAAGTCTGAAAGTCACGACTCCGTCGGGGCAACCAGCCGCAGGTCTGAGAGTTCAAAGTTACACAAAAGCTCCCACCGTGGAACCAGGTCGGAGCTTCGAATACGGAGCTTGGTACGAAACCGAAACCAACTCGCAGGGCGAACTAAGTTTAATGGTTCCCCAAGGAGGCGATGGAGTCATTTGGGTCTACCCGAAGGATTTTGCCGCCGCTGCCATCCGAATCGGACAGAAGCGAGGTCAGCTTGGCGATGTAACGCTTCAACCGGGTGTGCGACTGAGCGGCCGCGTCGTCAACACTCGCGGCGAGCCGGTCCCCAATGTAGGTGTCGAAGCCGGGCGCAAGGGAGATGGTGAAGAGGCGGATGAGTTCTTAAATTCCAATGCCGTTTCCAATGGTATTCGCGCGGCGACAAAGACCGACCAAGAAGGAAAGTTCTTACTTTCTCCGCTGCCCTCCGGCGAATACCGCCTCAACGTCGAAAGTCGCGTCGCCGATCCCACCGAGAAGAGTTTGCCTTGGACCGAAGAACTGGAAGTGGCGGATGTGTTTACTCCAATGGAGATCACCATTGAACCAGGAGTGAATTCAGAGCCTTTAGAAATTCGCGCTGTACCGCACGTGATTGTTCGTGGACGTTTTTTTGATAGCGAGGGCAACCCACGATCTGGACATAAACAGCACATGTTCGCGCGTGACAATGGACAATTCGTATTCTCGGAAAGCACACTACCGGGCAAAGACGGTTGGTTTGAATTCAAATTTCCCCACGGGGCGGATGACGCAACCATCAACCTGATGACCAACGAACATGGCGCCTTGCGTTGGCGGAAAACCGCTAGCGAACCGCTTCAATGGGGGCCTGAAATCAAACTAGGCAAGCTCGAAGATGACTTTACGACGCTCGAAATTGTTCGATACACGGCACCGATCCTCTTGATCAAAGCCGTCGATGAGGATGGCGAACTGCTCGAAGGCTCCAAGCCTGACAGCAAATACGCGACACCACCCGCTGATATACGCATGGGGCGTTTTGTAGAAGGCGGAGATATGAACTTCGAAAAGCAACCTGACGGACGGTGGAGATCGTCTCAAATGCTGCCCGATGAAGATGTCACCATCTCTCTAAAGCTTGAAGGCTACACCTCCGAGCCTCAAACGATTGCCCTCAAAGAGGGTGAAACGCGGGAGTTGGTGATCACCATGAGCAAGATCGCTGCCGCGGAATAAAGAATGCGACTGACAGTGGGCCACAAGGATACTGGCTCGACGTTAAGAACAGCTCGGCTTGCGTTCGCGCTGTACGCCTATGGAAAACGAGGCGACACAAACGATTCCTCGTAGAGCCTTGAGGATCTCAAATATGAGTTTTAGAACCTGGTGCTGCGCACTACTGTTGTGCTTGTTTGGTCCGGTCGAACAGGCCCCTGGCCAGGTCCCACTTCCGGACGGACAGACAATCGAATCAGTGAACTTCGATCGGCACATAGCTCCATTGCTCAGCAAGCTGGGGTGTAACGCAGGTGCTTGTCATGGGAATTCGGAAGGCAAAGGTGGACTCCGACTGAGTCTATTCGGTTTCAATCCGCTGATGGACTCTCGGGCATTCGTCGATCCCGAACAAGGTCGAATCGATGTCGATAGCCCTGAAGAGAGCATTCTACTTCAGAAGCCTTCTGCAATCGCCGGACATGGCGGAGGCCAAAGATTCTCTCCCGATTCGTGGGAGTATGATCTCTTTCGGGTTTGGATCGCCGACGGTGCAAAAACAAGCAACAGCACAAACCGATCGCTGACTACACTGAGCATCGAGCCCAATTGGATTGTCTTGCGCGAGCAGCCAACGCGATTGCAAGTGTGGGCGACCTTCGACAATGGTGAGCGCGAGGATGTTACCTGCTTCTCAAGCTGGCGGGTCACCGACGAGAGCGTGTGTGCCATTGATGAACAGTATTGGGTGAAGCGCAAGGCGGTTGGCGATACCTATTTAGTTGCGACGTACGCAGGCCAACCAGCGAGCGTGCGAATAGTGGTTCCGCACGCGAAGGTCAAGCGACCAAATCAAAGTCGAGAGGAACAATCGGACAACTTGATCGACCGATTTATTCTCGAAAAGCTGCAACTGCTAGGAATGCGGCCCGCGTCCATCTGTGACGACGCTACCTTCCTGCGGCGTCTGAAACTCGTCACCACGTCTAGCCTGCCCAATCCAACGGAGACTCAGAGATTTATGGGCAACATGAACGAACACAAGCGAGCCATGGAGATTGAAAAGCAACTGGCAGATCCAGTGCACGCGGATCTGTGGGCGACACGCATGTGCGAGATTCTTGGCAGCCGTGATCATGGAGTTGATCTTCAAGCGAGCGAGCCGCAGTATGAAGAGGAATGGCACGGTTGGATCCGCCAAAGGTTTGAGAATAACACACCGTTTGATGTGCTAACCAATGACATATTGACGGCTACCACGCGTGACGGTGTTTCAGCCGCCGAGTATGTGAGTCAGGCGGTAAAGAATGCTCAAATAGCTTCGGTGGAACAATTGTCTCATTACGACCAGCGACCAACGTTTGACTGGTTTTGGAAGCGCCCTCGAGTTAATGAAGAGCTTGAATTGGAGACGTTGGCGGAGCGTGTTTCGGCCGCATTTCTGGGTGTACGCTTACAGTGTGCCAAATGCCACAAGCATCCTTTTGATCGCTGGACGCAAGACGACTATCGATCGTTTGCAAACTGCTTTTCTCAAGTGCGATTCGGGTTGTCGCCCGAGTTGAGAGTTGCCTTGGCCGATAAGCTGCAGCAGCAGCGTGATCGCGCTCAGAGCGGCGAACCGACCGTGAGAGTGCCCGCTTTGCGCGAAGTATTTGTTACAAACTCCGCCATCGGACTCCGCAGCGCTAGCAACCAAGTAACTCTCCCAGCAATCCCCCTTGGAAGCAAGCAAGAGTTAAATGCTGGCGGCGATCGCCGCGTTGAATTCGCGAATTGGTTAATTGACCGAGAGAATCCGTTTTTCGCGCGCAATATCGTCAATCGCATCTGGGCTTTCTATTTCGGCCGTGGGTTGGTTGACCCCGTCGACGCATTCTCCGCCGCCAACCCCGCCACGCACCCGGAATTGTTGGACGCTTTAGCCCACGAGTTTATCCTTAATGGCTACGATGTTCGCAAGTTAGAATCACTCATCCTAAACTCGGACACTTGGCAACGCTCGGCACAGGTTAGTGAATCGATCTCAAACGATGATCACAACTATGCTTGCTTTTCGCTGCGCATACTAGATGCAGCGCAAATCTCGGACTCGCTCGCCTGCGCACTCGGAATTGCCCGACCTTCAGCCGCCAGCCTGCCGAGCTTCCTGGCGAGAGATGAGAGTCTTCAGCCCTATTTCAAAGTGTACTCACGGCCTGAGAGAATGCTCAGTTGCGACTGTGAGCGGATAGATGGGCCCTCGCTAAGGCAAGCAATGCTATTGTTGAGCGATCCGTCGCTAGAGAGGCACATCGTAGGGGCAGCGAACCGGTTGGTTGCGGAGCTGCCAATCCCCAACGATTCAAGCGAAATGAAGAGCTGGAAATCGAAAGTTGTCGAGCAGGTTTTCCTAAGGACTCTATGCCGCGAGCCAAGCAAAAAAGAATATAAAATTGCGGTGCGGGCGTTCAATGAACAAGAGGAAATCCAACGAATGACTGCCGATTTGCTATGGAGCCTTATCAATACTCGCGAATTTTCCACTTTGCATTGAGAGGTAAGCATGTCACGAGCAACACGCAACCGACGTAGTTTTCTAAGGGTGGGTACGGCAAGTCTTTTCGGGGTGAGCCTAAGTGAGATCACTAGTCGGCTCCAAGCTGCCGGGCCAGTCGCGAGCGAGGTTTCATCAAAAAGTATGATCCTACTTTGGTTGGATGGAGCGCCGTCAACCATCGATATGTGGGATCCCAAGCCCGATGCACCAGACAACATTCGCGGTGATTTTGCGACAATCTCGACAAACGTACCGGGGGTGCGGATCAGCGAGCACCTACCCAAAACCGCCGAGATCCTCAATCGCTGCACACTGATACGTTCGCTACAACACAACATTCCCGAGCATGGCCCCGGTTCGCAGTTGATGCTGACGGGTCATCAACCCTCGCCCGCATTGGACTATCCATCACTTGGATCCTTGGCGGCGCGATTGACCACCGGTACGTTTGCTATCCCGTCAAATATTGCTTTCCACAAACCCGCCGCCGACTCCGCTGGCTACTTGGGATCGGCTTGGAACGCATTCGAGCTTGAAAACGACTCGGATAACATACCGATCGGTCTCTCGCTGGATCCCAGTGCTGATGTCGAACGATTTCGCAGGCGCGTAGCCCTGCGCGACCGCTTTGATAAGCAGTTGGACCGACTCGGCAGTAACGGCGTGGCAGATAGCCTAAAGCAGTTTCAGCAGCAGGCGGCTTCAGTTCTTGAGCAGGACACGGTGCGAAGTGCGCTGAGTATCGAGCGCGAGTCGGAAGCTATTCGCGAGATGTATGGCCAGCGATTTGTATTTGGTCGCAACGCATTGAAGGCACGCCGGCTGATTGAAGCTGGCGCACGATTTGTTACAGTTGGGTTCAGCGGTTGGGACACCCATAGCAACAACTTCACTCAGCTACGCAATAACTTATTACCGCAACTCGACCGTGTTGTACACGCACTCGTAACCGACTTGAATCAACGCGGCATGCTCGAATCGACAATTGTATGTTGCTGTGGAGAGTTTGGACGCACACCCAATGTAAACGGTTCGGCGGGTCGCGATCACTGGTCGAAGGCCTTTAGCGTTCTTCTGGCGGGCGGTGGATTCCAAGAGGGAAGGGTTTACGGGCAAACTGATCGTCTGGGCCACGAACCTAGCGAAGATCCTTGTACTCCCGCCGAATTGAGCGCTACCCTGCTAAAGCAGCTTGGGATAGACACCAATCAAACGATAACGAGTTCCAGTGGCCGGCCTATTCGTGTGTTGGAAGCCTCAGGAATTCCAGTTGGCTCCCCGTCTAATACCGCTGCCAATGGATTCACCCAACCGCATTGACGAAATGCTAGACAAGATTCCTGAACTCAATTGTCGAGCATTCCGCGCTTGTGCATTAGCTCGATAGGATCTGGCGCTACAGGCGACTGTCCGTTATCCTCCGCCGGCTGGGAGACCAGCAAAACTTTTATCTAGCCAAAAAACCGAAATGTTAGTCTAAGTCAAAGATTCTTGATCGGACAACCTGACTAAAGAATGAAAGCCGTGTTGTTAGGGCAGCGTTGCAAACTCGTTGAAAAATCCGGAGCAGTAGCAATGACTACGCAAGAATCTACCAATACGAACCGACCAGCCATCGCGAAACGACTCGGTCGCCTCAAATCGACGCCCCATCCAGTCTGGCTTGGAGCCGATGGCCGGTCTAGGACAGCGATTCTGCCTCGGCGCAGACTGGAGCTCTCCGCAAGCACAATCCGGCGCTGGCCAAAGTAAGTAGAAGAACGCTTAGGATCGCGATGTAGCTCAAAAAGAAGATGTACATCGACGCGAATGCGGCTTGCGGCGGAACACGTGGAGATGGCTCCAGCCAGGCAATGGCCACGATAATGGCGTATGGAAAAATGGCGGCCAGAACTGCGACCCACGCCACATGCCGCTTGGTTCGTTTCGAAGGGCTTGGTAATATCACGTGCAGGAGTGAGATCGTCACGCTACTGAGTGTCATGAGGATGGTAGCGCCAATTAACATGATCATAAACACGCGAGGAAAAAACTCAGCGCCTTGAGGCAAATTGAATCCAGCTGGAAATAGAAACTTTACTAGCGCAATGGAGAACGCCACTCCTGTCATCGCAGCAATCATATACTTGACGCTCACTTGATTCTGCGTTGTTGAACCTGCGTCAATATCTTTCGAATTGAATTGTGCCGACACGCCAATTGTCCACGACCACTTCCAACGATAAAGCCAAAGCACTGTAAAGCCAGGAACGTAAGTAGCGGTTGCAAAAATGAAGATCACCCAGGAATCCGAATTATTGAAGTTTTTGTCTGTAAACTTGGTTCCAAGCAAAAGAGCTATGACAAGAGCAAACAGCGCTGCACAGCTGAAGGGCAAACGGTGCTTAAATGGCTGGTCAAGCAATGCGCCGAACAAGATGCACATCGCCGTACATGCAACCAACCAACTCATCCATGCTGCGGCTAGGTATCCTTCCCAGGTTCCGCGGAGCGCAGGTCCCAAGAACTTGTCAAACAAAGGAGGTGCAGAAAGGCACGAAACCACCGCCCAACAGAAAAGCTTTAGTAGCAATTGATAGACGGCGCGGGCGGGCATCCCCTCAGCGTGCTCCAGCTCGCAACCACAGCTGATTGATTGGTAATCGGCATCAAGTTGCTTGCCAACTACGATTCGCCGAAAAAAGGAAAGCAGGTGCGTTGAGAAAGACTGCCCATGCGCCGAGTGTTCACTCAACTGAACGATCCAATACGCTGCGCGGCAGAAAGCCCATACTCCTAGGAGTAACAGAAGTGCGATGCCCCATCCGCCGACTGCGATAAGTATCAATCCGAAAATCAAACAGCCAACGCAGGTATAGATACCAACCCGTATCCACAAGCGTCGCATCAGTTCGTCGTCGGGCATCGATGATTTCCAGCTCAAATTGTTGGGGTGACTATTCGACAAGTCGAAATGATCGATCAGCTCACCGACAGGTTGCACTGGACTGATACACTCAGCCCTAAGTGCTATGGCTTGCAGGCCGCCAGCGCCAAATTCTTTCGCAACCGTTCACGTTATTCACGCAAGGCACCAGCTTGCCAGTGGAATTCCATGTTGTCAGCTTGTATGCACGATATACTGGGAATTGGAACAAAGGCCTGGCAATAGTTTCCAAGACTTTGATCTTGCAAACTCACAAATATCAAATAGTAAGTATGCGTTAGCAACAGGGGGCGGAGATGAAATTGTACTCACTTGGACTGGCGAGTCATTGGCTTGCGTTTCTTGCAATTTACTTTGCTCTCTGTTCGGCTGATTCGCACGCGACGGAGGACAAGCCCGAATGGATCCGTGGCAAAGGAGAATCGCTGGAGTTTCGGTTGACCGGTGAAGTCGTTGGGGCGAGCGGCGAGGAAACGGCAGACTTTTCCGTGACTTGCCAACTCAACTCAGCGGGAGCCGAACATCGTCCGAACTCCAAGGTTGACGGCAATCATTTTGAAGTTTGGGTCCCTACCAATCGCGTCAACTGGCATTCGATGTGGATCCGTGTGTCGTCCAAAGACGAACGCCTTGTGGCATACAAAACGCTAGTCCCGTACGAACTAAGGCAGACGGCGACCAAGGTTCTTCAATTCCAACTCGCGAAACAGCCTACGCGAGTCGTCGAAGTAAATGTCGAGTACCTGGGAAAACCCGTTGCTCACGCTCATGTAATTGCGGATCTTGGATTCAGTATCAACCTGGCAGCAGTCGCGAACGACGCGGGCGTTGCAACATTTCACTTGCTCCCCGAACAGCAATTGGTTCGATTTACTGCTTGGACCGATGATTTCAAGATGGGCGGCTTTAGTTTTAATCGCAAGCCTACCAGAGATCCAGCCTCGGACGAGTTTACGGTCGATCTCAATCAGTGTCGAGACAAACTTTTGCGTGTCGTCGATGATCAAGGTGCGCCTGTGCCGAATCTCGACTTTGTACTGCAAATGGCAACACTGCCTGACTACAACTTTGTCGGCACCAACGACAATTCACGACTGAAGACAGATGCAAATGGCGAAGTAGTTTATCGGTGGTTTCCAAACTGGAAAGAGCGACATTGCTACATGGAGCTTGATTCAAAACTGTGGCTGCCCGAACAGGGCCAACGAACGTGAAAGTCAATTTGTATGCTAGAGTCAATTCGAGCTCTCGAGATACTGAGTATCTCGGCGAAGTGTACTTGGAACCGGGTGAGAGTCGACCATTGGCCATCAATCGAATTGGCATTTCAAAATCGCCGTCAACCAAGGTCTCGCTTTTGGAGCGTTTTGAGAATACGCTACGCGATTGTCGTTTGATGGGTTTTTACATGATGGTTATAACTTGCACGGACGAACCTTCGTCTAAGGCCTTCATCGATCGCTTTTTCAAAGACTATGTAGAGAACAAGGAAGTTTCGACCTATATACAAGTCGTGCTTTCGGAGGCTGATATTCAGCCTGCATCGGAGGACACTGCATTCGCAGAGAAGCTCGGCTGGAAGATGCCTGACCACGGAAAAGCGTTCGCATACGCGATCGACGGCAACGGAAAAGATCTAGGCGTGATTGAGATAGATTTGAAGGCAAAGGACGGTGCGGAACTGGCGACCGCCTTTGTCAACGCTCACGTGCCCGATAAATTGGATGCGGAGCAGAAATGGGACGATGCGTTTGAAGCAGCCCGACTGTCGAACAAGCGGGTGTGAGCCCGCATCAGCCAACGATACTGCGGCCCCTGCTTTCGACTTGCTCGATGGTTTGACGACCACCGAGAAATGCTAGAGCAGGATTTCGTGATGCTAAAGATTGACGACTTCCGCGATTTGAATGGTATCGAGATTGCAAAACGTCTCACGCTTGGCAAGCATCATGGCGTTCCGTTCCACGCCATCTTTGAGGCCGATGAATCCATGTTGGTCGACAGCGCTGGCAATCTCGGCAACATCGGACATCCGAGCGGCTACGAAGGCAAGAAGCACATGCGCAAAATGCTTGAAACAGGCAGCAAGACGCTCACTCCGAAAGAGGTTGACCAGCTTGTGGATAGCCTGGAAGACTAGAGAACCCCTTCCTGTCGATGCAGACCGTGATCATGGCCAAGAGCATTCTGCCGTATGCATTTGCTTGTATGCTGCCGGCTAGCGTCGGGTTTACGATCGCAATGCCGGGTTTGGTTTTACTTAATCAAGAACACGACTGGGTATCTGTCAACGGACGGATCTTCGATGTGCTCACGTGTGTACTGGAGAATATCGCATGCCACAGAAAACTCGAGATCGATCACTGGGGGACGGAGTCTTCTTCGCTGAGGATGACTACATCGGGTTTAGCCCACGAATTGTGATATTGATTGCCGATCTACTGTGCGTCGTCGCCATCTTCTGCCTAGTTGCTTTCGCCTGGTTCAACGTGATCGGCGACTACAATCTTGTATTTGCAGCAATTGTGATCGCCTCAATCTGGCTCTACCTTGTGCCGCTCAAGCGATCGTCGTTTAGGACTCTGGGCTACCGACTGGTCGGCGCAAGGCTCGTGACATTGCGCGGGACGACGCCTTCTCTTTTAATGCTTACCTTTCGCGAACTAATGTGGCTCTTTGGTCCGCTCGGGTTGGGGATCGACCTCATTTTTTGTGGCATTGATTCCGATCGACAGACGCTACGTGACCGATTCACAAATATGTGCCTGGTAAAGAACTCTGCCCAACCAATCGGCCGCGGAGAGATTCACCTCGCGTACGTGAATACTTTTGGCTACACGTTTGCACTTCCGCGCGTCACGGGGCGTCAAGCCTCACCGTAGGACGAATTGCGACAGAATGTCCGTAGTGAGAAATGGAAATCAGGAAATCGAACGAGATTTTTCAGACGCTGATCGCCAACAGAACGCGCGGTTGGACGGGGGCGAGTTTCATCGTATGCTCCACGCAATTGGGTTGAGCCATGTTACCGAAAAATGACTCGCCGCAAAGATTTCGGTAAGCCTTCAAAGTTGAAAAGCCGCACCGGTCCGGGGTAACCGGTTCGAGTTCGCGGCCTGATCTCCAGGCCCCTCGGACATTAAGTACACTGCAACCTCGTGCTCGAAGGGTTTAAGCATGAACTATAATTTTGTCGGTCCGCTGGTTGTTGCGTGCCGCTGCGGTACAAGACCTTATAGCTAAGTGTTTTTCGCTGTAAGTTTCCTCTGGAGAGATCAAAGTCGAGCGTCCCTCGTGACCAATGACGGTTCGTCCTGAGTCGTGAACCCCTCGCCGCTGTTGCGCCCCTGGAGTAGGCTCGTAACGAGTACCGCGAGTTACGGCACAGGCGGCGTGCCCTGATCGACCCACACCCGTGTTCGTTGCGGCCACCACCGAGTTTGACTTGACATCAAGCGTAGCGCATCGGGACGCCGGTACTCGTTGGGACGTGGGAGCGCAGCCAATAGCCACTTACTTCGGTCTGCCGTAACTCGCAGTACTCGTTACGAGCCTACATTGAAGCAGCCAGCGTCATTATACAGAGTGAGAATCTGCAGCGGTCGATTTCAACGAAGTCATGTCCGCTTGAAATCGGTGAGGATGGACAAACCGCTGTCTCAATTGCTCCCTCGAAACTGCGGGCGTTGGAGCAGAACGCTACAGCTGCGCCATCACATCGACAGTAGCTTGGTCTTGTCTATCGAACCCATTGACCTGCCAGCTCCCGAATTGCAGGACAGCAACCCGAAAAAAATCGGCCAAGAACAAAAATGTTCGGCGTGTTGGCTGTGATTGTTATTGTCGTGTTGCTGATCGGTCTGCTGTTGCCAGCCACGAGAAGCGCAAGACCTGCGGCGTATCGGATGCAATGCTCAAATAACCTCAAGCAGATCGCCTTTGCGTTGCAGAATTATGAAACATCGTATCACGCATTTCCTCCTGCAGCCACTTTTGACTCATCAGGGAACCCGCTTCACAGTTGGCGGACGCTGATCTTGCCCTTTCTCGAACAAAGCGCACTGTATGATTCGATCGATTTATCCAAACCTTGGGATGACCCCGCCAACGCCCAAGCCTACGCGCGTAGCGTCCCAGTTTATCATTGCCCCTCACTTGGTAGCGGCTTATCGCTCGGGTCGACGACTTATCTGGGCGTCGTTGCACCGCATGGATTCTTTCTACCAACTGGCTCGCGACGTCTGAGCGAAATCATTGACAGTCCGTCGGATACGCTAATGGTGGTAGAAGTTCCGTCGGTGAACTCTGTTCATTGGATGCAGCCTGTAGACGCAAATGAATCTATGCCAATCGGGATACGTCAATCGCAATCTGTCACTCACCAGGGCGATGCCAATGACTAGCGCACAAGGACCTGACGTAAAATGCGGATAAAAGGCCAGATGGTAAGCCGTTGTATAAAAGTATCCTTTAAGCCCTTGCAGAAACCCGGATTCAAATTGTGAGGGTAGATAATCTCGATAGCTCCAAACGACATCAAGAGCTACTTTCAAAATCAAGGCAAGTACCAGGAGCCTAGCGAACTGCCATAGACAATGCGTGATGGCGATGGGCATACAACGAATCCAATCCCGCAGGCAATACAAATAAAAGCGGCACTGGCTATGCACAGCAATTTGCATCGGCCAGCGCAGCAGGCAAATCTGTTCCTGATTGTAAGCCATTGCGTGCCGCCAATCACGAAATTTGATGCGGGAGCGGATGCTCCCGTTGCATCACCCTGCCGTGACGTTCTGCGGGATCGGACCGCTGTTGGGTTGGAGCAGAATACCCATTTAGTATCAGCTCCATCAGGACCACTAGCTCAAAATCGAGAAGCCTAAGACAAAAACAATCACAACTATCAACAACACCAGAAGCCCGACGCCAGTGGAAATGCCGCTATCAGGGGAGTCGGCAACAGGTCGAGACTTGAGTCTAGTTTCACGTATCGCCAAGCCGCACAGGCTAATGATCATGCCGGCACATAGGACATAGAGGCTGTTAAAACGCCCGGTGGTAAATTCGTTTGGGGGTAACGATGGAATAATCCAGAATGCGATCGCACCGTACGCAAGAGTTCCTAGTCCGATTGTATTGCCGAAACTGAAGGTGTGCCACGAAACGTGTGCTAGAGTTTAGCGGTTCCACAAAGGGTATCGCCACATGTCAACACGTAAGATTTTAACGCCAAAACAGAAGATAGCGATTTTGCGGGA
>JADYZV010000178.1 GCA_020852965.1 Pirellulaceae bacterium
AGTCCCTAACGGTCAACGATTCAATCGGACTCGTAACCTCGTCCACTACAACCAACCCAAAAACCTAATAGGGTTGATGCACTAGGCAGCCCGCCGCTAGGCAGCGGCCTGATTGTACTCTTGTATTTGGGTGGAATTCTGCGAGATTGGGGACTTTTCGGGAGGTTGGGGCAAGCGGAACTCGGATGCTCTGAAACTCGCCTGCGCCTCGTTGACGAATCGGCCCATCGACATGACCGCTCAGCATAGCTTTCACGGCTACCAGACGGAAGGTTTCTACGACGAACTTTTCGACGAACATGGCAAGCCCCGACCTGGCGCAAAAGTTCTGCACGACTTCATCAACAGCTTCCAGCCGGGAGTGCTGCGTGAACGCCAAGAGGCGATTGAGCGTGCGCTGCATCGCATGGGTATCACCTTCGCCGTTTATGGTGACGATAGCGGAACCGAGAAGATCTTTCCTTTCGACATCGTGCCGCGCATCGTCGAAGCCTACCAGTGGAATCACATCGCGGCAGGCTTAAAGCAACGCATTCGCGCACTGAATCTATTCATTGACGACGTCTATCATAAGCAGTCCATTCTTAAAGATGGCGTCATTCCGACGGAGTTGGTTACCGGAGCGGAGTCGTTCCGAGCTCAGTGTGTAGGGATCACACCACCGCGCGGTATTTGGTGTCATATAACCGGCACCGACTTGATCCGCCATGACGATGGTGCCGTCTATGTGCTCGAAGACAATCTGCGCTGTCCTTCGGGAGTGTCGTATGTGTTGCAAAACCGCCTGCTGATGAAACGCAGTTTTCCACAAGCATTCGCGGCCTCCAACGTACGTCCGGTCTTCAACTATGCAAGCCAGCTCTATGAAACGCTGGCCCACTTGGCACCACAGCATGTGGGCAATGCACAAGTCGTCGTGCTCACGCCGGGCATATATAACTCGGCCTATTACGAACACTCGTTTCTGGCGCAGCAGATGGGCGTCGAACTGGTCGAAGGACGCGACCTGGTGGTCAAGGATGGTTTCGTATACATGCGCATGACCGATGGATTCAAACGTGTCGACGTGATCTATCGTCGCATCGATGACAACTTCATCGATCCGAAAGTGTTTCGCGCAGACTCGATGTTGGGTGTGCCTGGCTTGATGGAAGTTTATCGCAATGGTCGTGTCGCCTTGGCCAATGCGCCGGGGACTGGGATTGCGGACGACAAGGCAGTTTACGCTTATGTCCCCGACATGATTCACTATTACTTGAACGAAGAGCCGATCCTCCCCAACGTGCCTACCCTTATCTGCAGCCGTGAAGAGGATCGTAAATACGTACTGGCCAACTTGGACAAGCTGGTCGTCAAAGCGGCCAATGAAGCGGGCGGTTACGGCATGCTGATTGGCCCGCATTCTACAGCCGAACAACAAGCCGAGTTTGCCAAACGCATCGAAGCACACCCGCGCAATTACATCGCTCAGCCGACGTTGTCTCTTTCTCGCGTACCGACGATGGTCGGGGATCATTTCGAAGGCAGACACGTCGATTTGCGACCTTACATTCTCTACGGCAAAGACATTTGGGTCTTGCCTGGCGGGCTTACGCGAGTGGCCTTAAAGAAGGGCTCGTTGGTAGTCAATTCCTCGCAAGGTGGCGGGAGTAAGGATACGTGGGTGTTGGCTGATATTCCGGAGCAGGTCGCCGATGTGGAGGAGTCCCTATAATGCTGAGCCGAGTTGCCGATTCGATTTATTGGATGTCGCGCTACGTCGAACGAGCCGAGAACCTGGCCCGTTTCGTGGACGTTACGTTCAACTTGATTCTCGATCAACCCAACATGGCGGCGAGCCAATGGGAACCGCTGGTATCCATCACCGGAGATGAAGAGTATTTTTCTAAAGAGTACGGTCAAGCGACGCAAGATAATGTGATTCAGTTCCTGGTATTCGATACCAAATACAGCGGCTCGATCATCTCTTGCCTGAGTCAAGCGCGTGAGAATGCCCGCACGGTTCGCGAAGCCATTTCGTCCGAAGCCTGGGAGCAGATCAACAGCTTTTATCACAAAGTTCGCACGGCGTCGGTCGTCAGTACATCGAGCCACTCCACGCCAGAGTTCTTCGACACGGTTCGGGAACAAAGCCAACTTTTCAACGGCATTCTCGATGCCACGCTGTCGCAGGCCAGTGGCTGGCACTTTTCCAATCTAGGGCGATTGCTCGAACGGGCCGACAAGACCAGCCGTATCTTGGACGTAAAGTACTACACGTTGTTGCCGCGCGTCAACGATGTGGGGACCACCGTCGACGACTTGCAGTGGTCAAGCGTGCTGCGCTCGGTGTCTGGCTTCGAGACGTTCCGCAAGCAGTTTCATACGATCACCGTGCATCGTGTGGTCGAGTTCCTAGTGCTCGACCGTTACTTCCCACGCTCGGTGCAGTTTTGCGTCGATCGCGCCGACGATTCGTTGCACGCCATTTCCGGTTCGCCGCTGAACACTTATCAGAATCCCGCCGAACAACGCTTGGGACGCCTCAAGGCCGAACTGGCCTATGCAGATGTACAGAGTATCGTCAACCAAGGCTTGCATGAATTCATTGACGATCTACAAATCAAGCTCAACGATGTAGCCAGCGCCATCTCCAATACTTTTTTCGCCCTGCGCCCCGTCGCAAACAGCCAAAGCCAGACTTTGAGCACTACGGTGCAAGGACAAACGCAATCGCAAACACGAATGTGAGTCTGCTAGCCGCAATGTAGCGGACGAGGCAACGAGTCCCTGAGTCTTACTGAATCAAACGGACTACGCTAAATGCGGACTCGTAACCTCGTCCACTACGCACTTTAGGGACTCGTAACCTCGTCCACTACAACAAATTGCACCATAATTCAATTCAGTTTTTTAGCTTAGCATCGGCTCATCCTCTATGACTATTCGCGTCGCGCTCAATCACTTGACACGCTATCGCTACGACCAGTTGGCGACCATCCATCCGCAGGTCATACGCTTGAGACCGGCACCGCATTGCCGCACCCCCGTGCATAGCTATTCTCTCAAAGTGCAACCGGCCAATCACTTCGTCAACTGGCAACAGGACCCGCACGGCAACTTTCTAGCTCGCTTTGTGTTTCCTGAAAAGGCGCGGAGCCTAGAAATCCAAGTCGACCTGGTAGTCGACATGACGGTCATCAACCCTTTCGACTTTTTTATCGAAGAGTCGGCAACCAGCTTTCCGTTCAGCTACGAGCCTTGGCTGGCCGCCGAGCTAAAGCCCTATCTCGATACATCGGCCAGTACGCCCGCATTGACCAAGTATGTGGGCCAAGTTCGCGAGCGCGCGCTGACTCGATCCGAGATGGGGACGACCGATTTTTTGGTCGCTGTCAATCAAGCGATTCAGCAAGATATCAGCTACAGCATTCGGCTCGAACCAGGGGTTCAAACGGCAGAGGAATCGCTCACGCTGCGCAGCGGATCCTGCCGTGATTCGGCTTGGCTGTTAGTGCAGGTTCTGCGAACACTAGGCTTGGCCGCCAGGTTCGTCTCGGGCTATTTGATTCAGTTGACAGCGGATATCGAGAGTCTGGATGGCCCCGCTGGTCCCACAGCCGACTTCACCGATCTGCACGCTTGGACGGAGGTCTTTCTACCTGGCGCCGGTTGGATTGGGCTCGATCCTACCTCGGGCTTACTCACCAGCGAGGGACACATTCCGCTGGCGGCCACCCCCGATCCTGTCTCAGCAGCCCCGATCACCGGCTCCATTGAAAAGTGCGAAGTCGAGTTTGATTTCGGCATGACGATCACGCGCATCCACGAAGACCCGCGTGTGACCAAGCCCTATACGCGGGAGCAGTGGGCCAGTATCGATGCCGTGGGCCAAGCCGTCGATCAGCGTTTGACTAGCGGTGATGTGCGTTTGACGATGGGCGGCGAGCCAACGTTTGTATCGATTGACGATATGGAAGGAGATGAATGGACGACGGCTGCGGTGGGCGAGAACAAACGTCAGTTATCGGAAACACTGATCAAACGCTTGCGTGAGCGCTTCACCACGGGCGGACTGCTACACTACGGTCAAGGGAAATGGTATCCGGGTGAATCGTTGCCACGCTGGTCGCTGGCCTGCTTCTGGCGCACCGATGGCCAAGCGATTTGGCAGGACGATTCATTGATTGCGGACACCGACGAAGATCATGGACTAAACGCCGAAGACGCAGAAATATTTCTGCACGCCTTGGCGGACAAGTTGAATGTCGAGCAGAGCTATATTGTCCCCGCCTTCGAGGACGTTGCTCACTTCTTGGTCCGCGAGCGGCAATTGCCGGTCAACGTCGACCCCACCGACCCCAAGCTCAAGGATCCGGAAGAGCGCTCGCGTTTGGTACGTGTGTTTCAACAAGGGATGAATACACCGGTTGGTTACGTATTGCCCCTACGGCGTCAATGGTGGCAAGCTCGGCCACGCTGGACCAGCGGCCCTTGGCCAGTCCGCGCGAACCAACTGTTTTTGCTTCCGGGGGATTCGCCAATCGGCCTGCGTTTGCCGCTCGATTCACTCCCCTATGCTGCCGACGGTCCTAGCGATCCGCTGCGCTCGATCGACCCCATGGCGCCCGTTTCGGATTTGCCGGCGCCCAATCAACCACAGCAACTCTCGATCGCTGTCGAGAACGCTCCGCAACCACAGCCCCTGCGACCTCAACGCTTGAGTGTCTCCAACACGGCAATCGTAGAGAAACTGCGTCAAGTGGCTGCGGACCGTCCGCACTTTGATCGCACACCTCCGCGATTGCGCTTGGCTGGCGAACTGGTACGCGAACCATCTCCGGTCGCACCCGAGACAGTTCCAGCCGACAAGGTCATTCGAACTTCGTTGTGTGTCGAGGCGCGCGGCGGAAATTTGTTTGTCTTCATGCCACCAGTCGAACGGGTGGAAGATTATCTGGATTTAATTGCGGCTGTTGAGGCTACCGCCAGCGATTTGCAAGTCGCTGTGGTGGTCGAAGGCTATCAGCCTCCATCGGACCCGCGGCTGAACGTATTGAAAGTCACTCCCGATCCGGGCGTAATCGAAGTCAACACGCATCCGTCGGCCAGTTGGCAAGAGTTGGTCGACACGACGCGAACGCTGTACGAAGAAGCGCGGCTGACTCGTTTGGGAACAGAAAAATTCGATTTGGATGGCAAGCACACGGGTACCGGTGGCGGCAATCACATTGTGCTTGGCGGAGCGCATCCGAGCGACAGCCCCTTTTTGCGCCGCCCCGATGTGCTCAAGAGTCTACTGGGCTATTGGATCAACCATCCATCGCTGTCGTATCTATTCTGTGGACGATTCATCGGGCCTACCAGCCAAGCGCCGCGCGTGGACGAGGGTCGGCGCGATGCGCTATACGAGCTGGAGATGGCTTTCGCGCAGGTCCCACCACGCGGCGAGGATTGCCCAGCTTGGTTGGTCGATCGCCTGTTTCGAAATCTGCTCGTCGACATGACGGGCAACACGCATCGCGCCGAGTTCTGCATCGACAAACTCTATTCGCCTGACAGTAGTAGTGGTCGCCTGGGATTAGTTGAACTGCGCGGCTTCGAAATGCCGCCCCATCCAGAGATGAGTCTTACGCAGCAGTTGCTGATTCGCAGCCTGGTTGCCGCGTTTTGGGAGACCCCGTACGACGAGCCGATCATCGAGTGGGGGACGACGCTGCATGATCGCTTTATGTTGCCCCACTTTGTATGGGACGATTTCAACTACGTGCTCGGCGATTTGTCGCGCCGCGGAGTACAGTTAGATCCCGCCTGGTTTGCTGCGCACTATGAGTTCCGCTTTCCACTTATCGGTGAGCTGCACAGCGATCAATTGTGGATCGAACTTCGCTCGGCCATCGAACCGTGGTACGTGCTGGGCGAGGAGCCGGCGGGAGGTGGCATGGCGCGCTATGTCGACTCGTCGGTCGAACGGCTGCAAGTGAAGGTGCGTGGTCTGATCGACCATCGTCACGCGATAACTTGCAACGGCAGACGTTTGCCGCTGCATCCCACCGGATCGGCCGGCGAATTCGCCTGCGGCGTGCGTTACCGCGCGTGGCAGCCGCCGAGTTGCCTACATCCAACGATTCCAGTCCATACACCCCTTACCTTCGATATAATCGACACCTCGGCGGGGCGCTCCTTGGACGGATGCTGCTATTATGTTTCACATCCGGCAGGGCGAACATACGAAACATTCCCTATCAATGCGGCGGAAGCGGAAGCGCGACGGTCGGCTCGCTTTTTTCGTATTGGCCATACGCCTGGAGCGATTAAAATACCAAGCACGGAAATGAACTCCTCGTTTCCAATGACTCTCGATCTGCGCCGCGCGCCCAGGTAGGGCGTCAGGGACTCGTAACCTCGTCCACTACGGTTACCAGTGGTGAACCATTGTTCCAACAATGGTTCAGGGCATCGGCTTGCTTTACCCCGCAAAAACCCCATACAATTGGGGACAATTGTTCTACTTTTCAATAGCGAATCAACTTTGGCAGATGGTCCTCAACTAGTTAATTCGCAAGCGGAGCAGTTCCGGCGCGTGCTGGCCGAATACCGGGCCACCGACAGCAGCTTCGATGAGGCGGTAACGGCCGAGGGAGTACTGCGCCCCAGTTGGCAAGAGCTGTTTCAACATTTGGGTGGTCTGAGCTTCACGGAAGTGCATCGCCGCCTTGCTCAGGCACAGCATCAAATGGATATCGACGGGGTGGCCTTCAACCCCTACGACGCGCGTGGTGCGACGCGTCCCTGGAGTCTGGATGCGGTTCCATTAGTTTTGGAGCAAGCTGAGTGGAATCAGGTCGCACTAGGCCTTGAACAGCGTGCCAAATTGGCCGATCTATTGCTGCTCGATCTGCTCGGGCCACAAACGCTGCTGCACGAGAAGATTCTTCCACCCGAGGCGCTGTTTGCCCATCCGCGCTATTTTCCCGCCTATCACTCGCTGATCCCACGTCCCAAGCGTCATTTGCAGCTATACGCCTCCGATTTAGCGCGCAGCCCCAGTGGTCAGTGGTGGGTGACCGCCGATCGCACGCGCTGTCCATTTGGTCTGGGGCATATCCTAGAGAACCGGCTGGTTTCGTCGCGCATGTTTCCCGTGCCTTTTGGCATGTGCAATGTGCGACGACTGGCACCGTTCTTCATCACGTTGCAACAAACCTTTCGTGAGTTAGCGCATCGCTATCGCGAGAATCCGCGAATTGCCATTTGGTCCAAAGGTCCTAAGAGCCGCGCCTATTTTGAGGACGCGTTTCTGGCGCGCTATCTGGGCTATGCCTTGGTCGAAGGGGATGACTTGGCGGTACGCGATAACAAAGTCATGCTCAAGACGCTCGGCGGCCTGCTACCCGTTGAAGTGCTACTGCGCCGCGTCGAAGATCATCATTGCGATCCGGCCGAATTGTCAGGAGGCGAGAGCTATGGCGTTTCTGGATTGCTAGAAGTGATTCGCAATGGCCATGTGAGCGTCGGCAATTCCATCGGAAGCGGCCTGGCCGAATCGCCGCTGCTGATGGCGTTCATGTCCAACATCTGTAAGCATTTCTTAGACCAAGATCTGCTGCTCCCCTCGCTGGCCACTTGGTGGTGCGGTCGCCCCGATGCGCTCAAATACGTGCTCAGCAATATCGATAAACTGACCGTTCGCCGCGCCTATCGTAGCGAAGACGAGCCCCCCTATCAGCCACGAGCCATGTCGGGAGAGGCCAAGGCGCGCTTGATCGAACGCATCAAAGCCGCGCCGGGAATGTACATCGGCCAAGAGCAGGTCAATCGATCTACGGCTCCCGTGTGGGAGCAGGGACAATTGCAAGCCTGGTCACTGGCCCTTCGCGCTTTCCTGGTTGCCAAAGGAGACACGTACGAAACACTGCCGGGATCGTTAGCTCGCGTCTCGCCCGATCCAGACGTACTGCTCCATAACATGACCAGCGGCGAAAAGAGCCAAGACGTGTGGATCGTCTCCAACCAACCTATATCGCCCGTCTCGCTGCTGAGTGTCGCCAGTGCCCAGGTCGAGCTGAAACGTGGTGGCGCCGAATTACCCAGCCGAGCGGCTGACAATCTGTTCTGGCTGGGACGCAATGTGGAACGTGCCGAGCAGTTGACGCGGTTGGTACGCATCACCCTACAACAACTGACCAGTGGCGAAGCGGTCGAATCGGCCGCCTCTGGATTGGCCTACGCCTGCCAACAAGCCAAACAGCTCTCCAGCGAAAAGAAAATACCCAGCAGTCGTGCCGCCCTGGCCCGGCAACTCGTAGTGAACGTATTGAACCCTGATGACATCTACTCACTGCGTAACGTTGTTCGCGCTGCCCACGACTCGGCTATGAAAGTTCGCGATCGTATCGCGCTGGACATACTGCGCGCGATCAATGACCTGCGTGTCATTTTCGAAGCCAACCTGTCGAGCGAAGAAGTGGCCGCTACGGAAATGGTTAGCGCACTCGATCTGGCCCTGACGTCGTTGAATGCCATCAGCGGCTTGGCCAGCGAAAGCATGACTCGTACTCAAGGCTGGCGGTTTCTCGACTTGGGCCGGCGGTTAGAAAGGGCCTATCAGACCGCGCGCACCATTCGCAGCCTGATCCCACTTCAAGCTAGTGGGGTAGACTCGACTCGGGCACTCGAATACCTATTGCAAATCTGCGATAGTTTTATGACCTATCGCAATCGTTATCTGGCCAATATGCAATTGGCGGCAGTACTCGATCTGTTGGTGACCGACGATACCAATCCGCGCTCAATCGCCTATCAACTGCAGTTAATCCACCAGCACGTCGAGCAATTGCCGCGCCCCGATACGCAGGCGGGTATGACGCCCGAGCAGCGTTTGGCACTTTCACAATACAACGCAGTCCGCTTGAGCGACGTGCATGAGTTGGCGGCTAAAGACAATCGCAGCGAACTGTCGTCGCTGCACAAGGTGCTCAATCGAATGCTGGAGAAACTGCCCGAATTGTCCGACGCGATCAGCGGTCGCTTCTTGATTCATGCGGGCTTGCAACGGCATTTGGCCAGTGCGAGCATTGCTGAGAATCCGAATCCAGGAGGGATGCAGGCATGACGCAAAGAATCGCCTATCGCCTATCGCATGTCACCACCTATAGCTACGACTCGCCAGTGCGCGTCTGCCACAATCTGGTGATGCTCACGCCGCGAAATAGCTCCGTGCTCGAGCTCATCCATCATCGCGTAACGATCAAACCTCATCCGCTGGTACTCAATCGCCGCGAGGATTACTTTGGCAATACGTTGCATGCCTTCTCGATCGAAGAGAGCCATCGACAATTGACGGTCTCGGCATCAGGGCGCGTGGAAGTCGAGTATTCAGAACTTCCCCCCGCTGCACAAACTTTACCATGGGAACAAGTGCGCGAGGCTGTAGTGGCACAAAGTGATCCGCGTTGGTTAGAAGCCTGTCAATTCCGCTTCAACTCACAGCGCATCCAGGCAAGTGCAGAGTTCGCCGACTATGCTCGGGTTTCTTTTCAGCCCAATCGACCGATTTTAGAAGCTGCTTTTGAATTGACCCAGCGAGTCTTTCAAGACTTTGTCTACGACACGACCGCGACCAATGTCAACACACCAACCAAAACGGCTTTCGAGCTGCGGCGTGGAGTCTGTCAAGACTTTGCCCATGTGCAGATCGCTTGCTTGCGATCGATGGGATTGTGTGCGAGGTACGTGAGCGGCTACTTGCGCACGCACCCAGCGGCAGGCCAGCCCAAGTTGGTAGGCGCTGATGAATCGCACGCTTGGGTGTCGGTCTATTGCGGACAGCAACTGGGTTGGGTTGATTTAGATCCGACCAATAACAAATACTGTAACGTCGACCACATCCCAATCGCCTGGGGACGCGACTATAGCGATGTCGTCCCCATTCGCGGTGTATTTCTCGGTGGTGGTAAGCACATCATCACCGTCTCCGTCGACGTGGCTGAAGCGTGATCTACGTCACCGAGTCGACACAAATTGTTTACGCCTAGCCGGATTAGCCGGTGGGGCACGAGTTACGTTCACTATGTGTAGAGTAACGAAGCTGTGAGGGTTGAACCAGCGAGAGAACACCGGCTAAGGAGGCGCAGGCTGCTGGGAGCGGAGTAGATTGCAAAGTTTACCGAATATGCAGACACATGCACTCCAGAGGGCAGAGCCAGGTGGCAAGCGCATGCGAACGTACAAATGTGGCTGCCGCAGGACCAAGAGACATTCGCACCGTCACCAAGTATACTGCGCAGGAAAAGGAGCGAACACTAAGTAACTCCAAGGGAACAAATCGGGATTTCTAATCATGCGGATTTGGCAAGCCAAGATACCAACCATCGTGTTCCTATTGCTGTTCGTTGGCCAGGCGGCGGCGCAGCAGAACGGTGAACCAGAGAGTGGCCAACCGGGTGATCCGATGATTGAGGAGTACTTGCGCCGAGAAACCGACAAGCTACATGATGGCTTTCTCCAGCATGTCGAATCGCTCGACGATTGGGAGCGCCTGCGACCCAAGTACCGCCAGGAATTCCTTTACATGCTAGGGCTTTGGCCATTGCCGGAGAGGACGCCGTTGGAGGCTACGATCACGGGGACACTGAAAGGCGATGGCTATATCGTCGACAAGCTACACTACCAAAGCCAGCCTGGGTTGTACGTCACCGGAAACTTGTATCGTCCAGCGATGACTGAGGCGGGACAGCGACTGCCTGCCGTATTGTACGTGTGTGGCCATACTGGACGCGGACGGGACGGGAACAAAACAGCGTTTCAGTCCCACGGGATTTGGTTTGCGAAACACGGGTACATTTGCCTAGTTGTCGATACGCTGCAGTTGGGCGAGATTGCGGCGACCCATCATGGAACCTACTGCTACGACCGTTGGTGGTGGCACTCGCGCGGCTATACGCCTGCGGGCGTCGAATGCTGGAATGGCGTGCGCGGAATCGATTATTTGATCAGTCGATCCGATGTCGACTCGGAACGAATTGCGGTCACGGGAATCAGCGGAGGCGGGGCGGCGACGTATTGGATCGCTGGTGTCGATGAGCGGGTAAAGGTCGCCGTGCCTGTCAGCGGGTTGGCCGATCTGCCGTCGCTCGTATCCAACCATGTGGTCATCGGGCATTGCGACTGCATATTCATGGTCAACACGTTTCAATGGCCGGGGGCGCGAATCGCGGCGCTGATCGCGCCGCGTCCCTTGTTGTTTGTCAACAGCGACGAAGACTCCATCTTTCCCATGGATACCAACCGGCGAATGACCGACCGTCTACAGCAGTTTTACCAGTTGTACGGAACAGAGGATCGTTTTGCCAGCTTGGTCAGTAGCGGTGGGCATGACTATCGACAAGACATCCGTCAAGGCGTTTATCGGTTTATCAATACGCACCTCAAAAATGATCCTCGCATCGTGACGGATAGCGAGTTGGATCTGGTCGATGGGTGGCAAAGCAATTCACATCACCCCATCGCACCCAAGATGCTGCGAGTGTTTCCCAACGACTCGGACATTCCTAGTGACGAGCTAAACACGACCATTGACCAGCGCTTCGTACCATTGGCGAACATCGCTTCGCCCAAGGTGGGCGAGTTCGCCGAGTGGAAAACGAACTTAGTGACGGAACTGCGGCGCGTGAGCTTTCCGTGGATTCCTCAACGGGTTCCCGAAGCCAAGTTGCTGGAACGCACTGAAGCCGGGATTCTTCGCCTCGAATCGGAATCAGGTATCGACGTGCGATTGAAACTGGCCGAAGAATCCCAACATCCGGACAGGCCCGAACGAGTGTTGTTGGTCGTACAAAATCCTGGATCGGAGTCAACGGTTTCCAATTGGGTCCGTTTTATTCGGAAACCGGGCGACGTGATCTATCTGTGTCAACCGCGGGGCGTCGGCGATTCGCGTTGGACTGTGGGCAAACGAGGCAACTACGTGGAGCGTTCATTCGCCTTGTTGGGTAGGACGGTCGATGCGGGGCGAGTGTGGGACGTGGCCGCTGCGGCGCGATTCCTGAATTCCAAATATCAGGGCGAGCTGCCGGTGATTGGAGTTGGTGACTATAGAGCAGGCATCCTGGCGACCTACGCTGCGTTGTTGGAACCTGACATTGCCGGAGTACTTCTCAACAATCCGCCCACCAGTCACATGACAGCCAACGCACCACAGTTTCTAAATGTCTTACGCGTTTGCGATATCCCTGATGCGCTGGGCATGCTAGCACCACGCGAATTGACCATCCATGGAGGAGAGCAGCAATTGATTTCGAAGGTTCGCACCGTCTACGCCGCAGCAGGTGCTTCCAAGAATCTTGTTGCGAATTGATACGCTCGACCCTAGTGGTCTGTCACAGCTTAATTTTAGGGTAGTGGACGAGGTTACGAGTCCGTTTGGCTTGGCAGATGCATGGGACTCGTAACCTCGTCCACTACCTTCAACCCTAAATCTTAGCTGTGACAGAGGACTAATTCACGGTCACTCGGTTTCGTCGAATTCTGGTTTGACATTGCCATGCAATTCAATGAGTTGTTCGAGCCGGTCGGCGATCTGCAGTCGGTCTCCGACGATGATCCAGTAGCGGTAGGCATAGCGAGAGCGAGGTCCCAAGGCCACTTTGTCCAGTGGAGCGACGTGCATACATGGACCGGCCTGTGGATCGTTGGAAAGGCCCTGCCCGTGTGGCCCAAAGTTCCAATCGTCGGTTGACATCGGCGAGAACACCGCGATGCCTGGCCGCAGCGGCCGTTGCCCCTCCGCTGTCGGCTCTTGACTGGCAAAGAATGCCATCGCCTTCTTCGGAGGATGAGCGCGTCCCCACGGTGGTCCAGGGGGTTGCGTCTCTTTGCGCCATCGCCCTTCGCCAAGATAGCTTTCAACTCCGTCAAAGTTTCGAGTGAAATAACAGGCGGGGATCTCTTGCGCGCGGACGACGGCGTCTCCCCAGCGGTCATTGGCCTCTCGGCTGCATTCCACTTCGCAGCGAACGCTGATTACATTTGGCATGTCGAGGTCGATCGAAGTCCATTGACGCATGACCGCAGCGGCTTCTTCGTTGGGCATGTCCCATAATTTGGGAACCGTTTCACTGAACAACGTTTCATCGTCTAGCTTCTTACACTCATTGACTCGCGCCCATGAGCCGACGCCACCACCTTGGATTGGATTCCACGTCCACGGACTCCAGGCTTTGCTCTGTCCTTCGTCGCGTCGATCGAGCGACTTGCCAGCATAGTAAGATTGCTGGATCAATCGCCCAGGGTCGGCGATATTGACGCTGTTGTCTGGATACTTCTCCCAAGACAACCAGGTGATCGCTCCCCCTTTGTGTGGATCGATTCCCACCTTCACGAGCGCGTTCTCAACGAAGTGCAGCTCGTCTGCGTCTGCAGGTGCAGCGACAAGCAAGCACGCCACCGTCGTGATAAAAGGAACTATGCGAGTGCTGAGATGCTTCATGGTTTTGAACTTTCCGTTGTGAATCAATCGATGGAATGGGTGAGTTCATCCGTGCTCCGGCTTTGCCATCCGTGCGAATAAACGACGCAAATCCTAGCACGGATGGCAAAGCCGGAGCACGGATCATTCTCCTGGTTGCGATGCGCCGCGCAGCGAGTCAGTCGCGCAGGGTGAGACCCAGTGGGAGGGCTTCACCAAGTAGTTGTGTAGCTTCTTCGCTGGCCAAGCGTCCTCCGTTGCGAACCAGGGCGATGGCACGAGCAGATCGATGGGGCATACTCTCCAACCGCGCAATGACCGATTGGCGAATCGATTCGGATACGTCGCGGTAACGATCGTCGACTCGCCGCGCACAGAGCATCAGCGCAAGATTGAGCTCGGGTGCGGTCGAGCGTAGTCCAATTAGCACACTCAACCAGCGCTCGACTCGCTCGCTTTCGACGACGCAGTTGAGCGGTCCATAGGCGGGAGTGCGATTGCCCAGTCGACCTAACGTCCAGAGCATCGCTCCCTGACTGGCAGACCATTTCTTCACTGGCAGGAGTTCAAGCAGCCATTGTCCCAACTGCGACTTCTCGCTTTTGGGTAGCAATTCGAGCGAACCGACCAGTCGCAAGAGTTCGACCAACTCTTGTGGGCTGAGGGAGATACCACCTTTGCTGCGACGATGAGGATCGAGCACTCCGCGCAGTGGTCCGGCGACCTGTTGGTATACGGTCAATTGCTGCCCGGCGGTAAAGCCGCCGGCGATGCGCCGCCATAACACCAGGGCTTCATTGCGTGAACTGGCCGTCGGGAAGCAGAGCTTGCCATGCACGCTGCGCCAGGTCTGAGCAACTCGCCAATCATCGGCGGCCAAGCCATAGCCGGGACGTAGGGTATAGCCGAGCAGGTTGAGCCAGCGAGCTTCGTGCGCAGGACTGATTCGACGACCTTCCTGAAGTTCGATGAGGCTGCTCCACATTCCCCGCAGTAGGTGCGGTGGCCAATCGCTCGACCGTAGTGACAAGGCTTCCGCCAAAGCTGTTTTCAGTTTGGCAGGCTTGATAGTCGACTGTTCGCCGAAAGTTTGGGCGAGAACGCGATCAGCCACCCCGATCAATTGCTCGTCGACTATGCCCGCTTGATTGGCGCTGGCTTCGAGCGGATTGTGGTCGGTCTGAATACTACCGCGCACATCGAACTCGAGCTTCCAACGCTCCGTCGAGCCGGCAGCGTGGCAATACATTTGCAGCGTGCCAATTTGAGTTAATTCGGTTTCGACATACACCGGCAAAGTCGCCTGTCGCCGGTTGGCGCTGTGTTCAATCACCGTGCGAATCGGTGGTAGGAAAGCAAAGTGCTCAGCTTCGATGGCTACACTTTGACCGACGCGATCGGACAGCCTTGTACTCGAGTATAGGATAGGGAATTGAACCGGTTGGCCAATGGCCAGCTCCATGGCTTGATCCGTCAATTGGAATTTATCTCCCGGAGAAGCGGAGCCGGGAACGATACAAATGGCTCGAGGCGGCTGGGTACTGGTCTGCATGTAAAAAGAACACGCCAATTTGGCTTCGATCTCGATACCATGTCCGCGGCGGACCTGCCCGAAGTAGGCTGCTCCACGGGCCACCGCCAAATCGAGTCGCTCGGCATCGAGCACACCGGCGCGCCAATCTGCAGCGACATCGGACACTCCGGCAAACCAAGCGGCGATGGTCGACTCGAGCCGCTCTCGTAGTTGCGGGCTGGTCATTACGCCGCCGTTGAATAACAGCCAGTCGGGCCGCGCGGCAGCAATTTCCGCTGGAGATGTTTGCAAAGTCGCCGTGGAATCGGTGGCGGAACCGACAGTGGAATCGACAGCGTTCGGTTCGTCGCGACCATCCCAACGATGCGCCCACAGAAAGGCAGCCAAGTGTTTGGTTATCGCTGGATCGCGTGCGAAGGGGAGTCCAAACTCTTGAAAGCCCGTCTGTTGGTTGTCGGGGCGGTCGCCGAGCGCACACCTGGGGAAGAAGCCATCGACGACGCACAGGTCGACTTCTTCGCGGCACAATTCAACCTGTCGGCCGCTGGCTATCAGCCGCGAGCCGCTACCAGGTAGATGCAGCGTAGTTGACTCCGGCGGCTCAGCCCCTAGCAAGGACTCTTTGGCCGCGCGACATGCTTGGCGCAGTGCATCCCAACTGCGACTCGAAAGCGGACTGCTACCGCCGGCGTTTTGAGCGGCCAGCTTTTGTTCGGCCAGCCGAGCGAGCGCGAGATCGATATTGTCGCCACCCAAGATTAAATGCTGTCCGACGGCAACCCGATGCAGCGACAATTTGGCACGATGTTCAGCAGCCAGCGTTTCACCATCGTCGCTATTCGTGGAGGTGTCTCGCACGCGAATGAGAGTAAAGTCGGTGGTGCCCCCGCCTATATCGCAGACCAGAATGGTTTGTCCAGGTGCAAGCTGCTGCTCCCAGTTGCCGGCTTGTCGTGCGAGCCAGGCGTAACAGGCGGCTTGCGGCTCTTCGATCGGTAGGATGCGATGGAGTCCCGCTTCAGCAGCCGCCTCGATCGTCAGTTGTCGTGCGACTTGATCGAACGATGCGGGGAGCGTGATCACGATATCTTGTTGAGCCAGTGGCTGGCTGGGATGTGCTCGATCCCAAACGCGCACCATGTGAGCTAGTAGTTCAGCGCTGGCAGAAACGGGGGAGATTTTCTCGACATCGTCTTCGTTCTGCCAAGGCAAAATCGGAGCGCGGCGATCGACGCCATCATGGCACAGCCAACTTTTGGAAGATGCGATTTGCCTACCTGGTAATTGCATGCCCCGCTCGCGCGCCAAAACGCCGGCGATGCGTTGGGGAGAGGTCGCATTGCCCAACGACAGCGATGTGAGCTCCTCGGCCTGAGGTTGATAGAGGAACGACGGGAGTAGTTCGCGCCGCGCACTCGCTCCCAAGTCGACCCATTGCTCCAATGGAAAGTTCTCGATCGCGATGGTTGTTGCGGATGAAGCGGCGACTGTTGATGACGCTTGAGTGGTGTCGATGTAGGCTACGGCGCAGTTGGTAGTGCCCAGATCGATGCCGACGACGTAACGGCTGAGGGTTTGTTCGAAGCCATCGGGGGAATTCTGAGTGGGGTCGTGGTTGGTTGATGCGGCAAGGGAATCCGACGCGGAGCGTCGGGCCACATTCTTTGAATCGGAGGCGGAGCTGCGGGTCATATTCTCTTTTTCCGACGCGGAGCGTCGGGCCACATTGGAAGAAGGCTTGCCACTCACGTTTGCGCGGCCTCGACTTCTTCGCGCACGTTGAATTCGAGCTTCCATTGCTGGTCGTCGCGAGTGCTCTTGCAATACAATTCAAAGACCCCCAACTCCGACACGCGACTGTGGAAGCGGACCGGTACGAATCCCTCCTCGGGAGCTTCGGCCACGTCGAGCGTGAGTTCCATAGGTGCCGTCTCGACCAGCTCGGTTTCGTCCCAGTCACGCAGAGTCGTCCCGACCGCATCCTGTTTGCGATCGGCGGCGGCAAAGAATCGAAACTTGGCCTCGCGCCCGACGACTAGTCCAATCTCACGACCCGGGACATCCAGCTCGCTCCCCTCCTCCATACCGAACGGCACCACACAGACGGCTTGCAGAGGTCGCGGCATTCCAGGAATCGCCAGCCCTGCCGATTCGACTCCCACGTAATAGCTGCGCGCCGTGCCACCACGAATGCGCACGCCGCCGAATTGTTTGGTCCAACCGTAATGCGCCGCGCCCCGCGCCACGGCAAAGTCTAAATCGTCGACCATTCCTAGAATTTGTGGTGTGGTTTCATGGCGGTCGCTACCGCGCAGCCCGGTGACTACTGCGCTCAGACGTTGCCGTAACGCTTCGGATTTGAAGACACCCCCATTGAGCATCAACAACATCCGCGCATCGTGCGGGATGTCATTGCGGGCCAGAAAGGCAGCCAAGTGCCGCGTGATGGCGGTGTCGGATTCGAATGGAAGCCCCAATTCTTGAAAGCCGGATTGCGTCCCACGCAGCGGTCGTGCATCGACTTCGACGATGGGTAAAAAACCATCGACGAGCAGCGATTGTACCTCTTCGCGAGTTAGCTCAACGCTGACGGTGCCACCAATCAATTTGGAACCGCGCCCGAGTACTGAGACCGTCTCGGTTGTTTTACCATCGCTGGCAAGCAACGATTCTTTGGCGCGACGACAACTATGCCACAGCGCGATCGATTGCCAGGCGTTGAGCTTGGTACCCTGCGCGGCAAACTTCTGCGCAACGTGGTGGGCTAGGGCCAAGTCCATGTTGTCCCCACCGACCAGTAGGTGGTCGCCGACCGCCAATCGTCGCAGTACCAACTCTCCCTGCTCTTGTTCGGCGCGGACCAAGGTGAAATCGGTAGTGCCTCCACCGACGTCGCAGACGAGCAGGCAATCTCCTTCGCGCATGACCTTGCGCCAATTATCACCCGACTGTTCTAGCCAATGATAGACGGCGGCTTGCGGTTCTTCGAGCAGGATGAAATCGACGGGCAGACCAGCGGCCAATGCCGCTTCGCGCGTGAGCTCCCGCGCGGCCATGTCAAACGAGGCGGGGACGGTGAGTGTCACCAATTGTTCCGACAGCGGCGCGTCGGGGAACTGAGTTTGCCAGGTATCGACCAGTTGCCGCAATAACAATTTGCAGGCAACCACCGGCGAAAATTTCGTGACGTCCGCATCGCTCCCCCACGGCAAAATCGGCGCATGCCGGTCGACCCCCGCATGGCACAGCCAACTCTTGGCTGCCGCAATAGTGCGATCGGGGCGCTCGGCAGAAATCCCTCGCGCGTAGCTTCCCTGCACCGTGGGATAGTCGGGTAAGCCGGGAACCGTGAGCGTCCCCGATGCACTCTCTTCGGCGGTAGGGACGTACAAAAAGCTCGGCAGGCTGGTCGACGACTCGGTCTGCTGGGGTGCGGTAACCTGTTCGAGCTTCAGCAGCTCGATGGCCGGTCGTTGGTCGGAGAGTTCGGTGTAGGCGACGACACAGTTGGTTGTCCCCAGATCGATTCCGATGGAATATTTTTTCATGCGTATACTCGATAGGATGTATGTGCCCAAACATAAGCGTCAAGTCTTACTCAGCAACCGTGGCTAACATTCCTACTTATCCAAGTAGTCTTTTAATAGCAGGAATATCGGCTTTGTCCTTGTCGCGACCCGATGAAGACTTGTTGAGCAGTAAGTCTTTCAAGCTGAGGACCGGCACCGACATTCCCTCAATTTCAACATCAACCGCGACTTCCACGCGTCAGGAAAGTCAACACCAGAAAGCGAGGTCAGGATATCAATGCGCTGCGGAGGCAGTCCAACTTGAAAAACGATGTCAGGAGTCGAAAAATCGTCGACGCTAATTTGAGATGTCGGAGCGCCAAAAGCAACAAGTGCCGACCACACATCATCATCAAACGCTCTGCCGGACTCGCTCCGATCGGTTCTCGATCGTCAGACGCTTCGTTCAGAGTCATTTTTTGAATGATGCCGCGATTAGAATATTGATAATTTTCCATAGCTTCGATTATAGCATTAAAACTGACCTAACCTAGTTGTTGGTTGATGTAGAATTGCCCAACTACTGCACGTCCACTTCTACCGGTGCAATGATGAGTGCGTCGCTGGCTTGGCCGCTCCAGTTGGGCAGTTCGCAACGCGTGGCCTGCCAACCCCGATGCGCAATGACACCCGAGTCACCTTGCGATTTGCCAACACGACGCAAGCGGGCGGGCGAACTCTCACCAACGAGTGGAATGGTTTCGCCTTCGGGGCTGGTCGCGAGTGGTTCAATCGCAAACATACGTGTTAGCGACTTATTGCAATCGCGCAGAACTTCGCGCGCGGCGGCTCCAATTTGTGCATCGTCGAATTCGTCCAGCGATTCGTGGACGAGGTCGAGTAGTCGCGATTCGCGTTGTAGCGTGCTCAGCAGAGTGAGTGCTTCACTGCGAGTGGGCAGAGCTGCTTTGGTGGGAGTCTTTGCCGCTGGAGCGTCTGCGGTGGCGGGCAGCGGCAGTTTCTTATCGACTGGCGCATCGGACAATGCGAGCCTCAGTCGCTCAGCACTGTTGCGATTAAAAAGAGCTGCAAAGAAAGCTCGAAATGCTACGCCTAAGGCCATCGCCTCGATCCTCGGTTGGTGAAATGGAGAAATTGTTAAGTTGAAGTCGTGCCGATCGCTCGGGTGGGGTTTCAGGCTTGGTGGTTTCTAGTTGCAAAACTTCGGCTCCTGCCAGGCAAGCTGGCAGGGGGACAAGCAGAACGGCGAGAAGTGTGCTGTTGGATTCATTGTTTGGATAACACTTGTTGCAGGTAGTCGACGGCCATCTTGAGCTGCGGATCCCCGGCTAGCCGCGGAGCGGGTGGGCGCTCGGTGGCAGTCATCAGTCGAGGATCGCCCCGATGGCGCCAGCGGAGGTGCAAGTAGAGTTCTTCGAGGTCGCCTAGCGGTCGAGTCAAATCAGGCTCGGGATGCACGCCCCACTCGTCCTCTGGAGTCATCTCTTCACCGCGATGTATGTTCTTGCCGCTGGGGCGATAGAAGCGGGCGGTGGTGAACTTGAGCGCAGTCTGATCGTTTTCTAATTGGAAGACTTGTTGTACCGTCCCTTTTCCGTAGGATCGCTCACCCGCTACTTTTGCACGTCCCAGATCTTGCAGGCAACCAGCCATGATCTCGCTGGCCGAAGCCGAGTGGTCGTTGATCATTACGATCATGGGGATCGACGGATCGAGCGACAGTCCTGGATCTGCACGGAACTCGTGTAGGAGACGATTATTTCGGCCACGTGTGCTGACCACCGTACCGTGGTCGAGCAGCATATCGCACAACTCGACCGCTGCCGGCAGGAGGCCACCCGGATTGAAACGTAAATCGATGATGACCGCGCGGGCCGAACCTTTGATCGTAGACAAAGCCTTCTTTAACTCGCTGACCGTCTTTTCTCCGAACAGGGTGATGCGAATGTATGCGATGCGCGTATCCTCTTCCAAGAGATATTCCCAGCTCGAGTCGTGTCGAATGTGATCGCCATAGACCGAATCGACTTGGATATCGCCGCGATGAATGACAACGCTTAACGGTTGGGGCACACCGATCCGCTTGACTTGCAACGTGACCGGCTCTCCGATCGGGCCACGCATCAGTCCAGTGGCTTCGGTGGCCTGCAATCCTTCTGTCGATTGCTCGCCGATGCGTTCGATGACATCTCCGGGCTGCATGCCGGCTGCGAAAGCAGGTGAGCCGGGAATGGGTGCCACGACAGTCAATTGCGGCACAGCGGGAGGACCTTCGATCAGAATCCCCAAACCACCAAACTGCTGCTCGATTAACGAATGAAATTCTTCGTACTTGGCCGGTGGAATGAACTCCGAAAACGGATCGAGCTCGGAGACCATCCCTTTCATGGCCGCCATGTACAAATCTTGCGGATCGATCTCATCGACGTAATTGTCCTTAATCTTCACGATAGCGTAGCCGAGTTTGCCTGCATACTTGAGCCGCTCGGCTTGGAAGTAACAGGCCAAGCAGATGACCATCAAGGCAACCAGGATTTGCAAATTGCGAACCGGCACTAGCAATAGCCTTGTGAAAGTGGTTTGATCACGAGCTCAGGGACATGTACCGTACTGGGTAGCGCCAACACGGCAAGTACCAGTTCGGCGACATGCTCAGGCTGCAAGATGCGTTGCCTGTGGGCTTCATCCACAGGGGTCGGACGGTTTTCCAAGATGGGCGTGTTGACTTCGCCTGGGTAGACGTTGGTCACGCGCACTCCGTCGGGAGCCACTTCGTTGGCCACACATGTCCCCAGCGCCGTCATCGCAAACTTACTGGCCGAGTAGGCCACGCCACCGAGTGCAATGGCCCGCTTGCCGGCGATCGACGAGACGTTGAGTATCGTCCCTTCGCGGCGAGCGCGCATGGCGGGGAGGACGGCGTGTATGCAGTTGTAAGCTCCCGTGGCATTGATCGCCATTACCTGATCCCATTGTTCGGGGGACATGTCCGCGATGCTCCGCTGCTTGATATTCACTCCAGCCGCGTTGACCAAAATGTCGATTTGCCCAAGCTGCTCTACCGCCCACTTGAAAAAGTCATTGGTGCTGTTGCGCGAGGCCACGTCGATGGTATGCATCAGCATTGGTGTCCCGGATGCCGTTTCCTTAAGGGCTGATTCTCGACGGCCCCCGATGGCGACCTGAGCCCCGGCCGCGACCAGCCCCCGCGCAATGGCCTGTCCAATTCCAGTTCCCCCGCCTACCACCACGGTCTTCTTACCTGCCAAACCAGCCATTGTCACCTCGTTGAAATCTTACATTATCGCGTAAATGAACGATAAACTTAATACTCCTTGCCACCGCAGAAACATGGCCAATCATTCTGTCGGCCATGATTCTGCCTGCACCCCAAGTCGACTCAAGGCAGAATCACGGGGCAGAATGGTATGGTTACCCTGCCACGACTTACCGCATCGATTTCTGTCGAAACGGCGCGGGTGGAGCATGGTGGCGTTCTGCCCAGTGTTTCGAACGTTTTTGCTTGTCGCCATGTTCGAGATGCCTCACGCATTGTACCCGAGCTCCGATGGAGGCCCAGCCGTAACCGGACTCGCCACGAGATCCAACTTTCTGTACGGTAATTGGGCTATCGCCCAAATGGCTATTTCTGCCGACGACCGGTTAGCACTTGGACGAGGCACCAATATGTCGAAAAGGGTCCGGTATGAATAAAAAGGCCAGTATGAGTAAAAGGATCGTGGCATGCACAGGATTATGATCGGCGGCTTGATCGGCTGTGTGGCGGGCCTGAGCGGTTGCGGCACGCTAGGTAAAGGGTTCCCCACCTGGGAAAGCACCTTTGCGAAGACTTCGTTCAAATCGGCAGACGGTAAATCGGCAGACGGCCAATCGGCAGACGGCCAATCGGCGACAGGCTCAAGTTCAGCCAGCGACCCGCTGGCGGTCGACATCCCCGTCGCTCGGCCCACCGATCAGAGTCCAGTCACTTTGGGCGCCGCAGTCAGCCGCACGCGGGTAGCACCTGGGGAACAAGTCATGCTGGTCGTGCGTTGCCAGACGGCGGAGCATTGGCATATCTATGCCGTCGATGGCCCTGTCGACGTGGGGGTGCCAACTCGGTTGAATTTGACACTTCCTGCGGGGATGACTCAGCCCTATCCGTGGCAGTTGCCGACTGCCGCTGTGGCTGCGTCTCCGTTGGGCGAAATCAGCACGTATGCTGGTGACTTTCGTTTCGTGATTCCGCTCCAAATCAGTCCGACGGCCCCGCTGGGTAAAATGGAACTACAATGCGAGGTGGCCTACCAGGCATGCAGCGAATCGACCTGCTTGGCACCTGGTTCGCAGCACTTGGTGATCCCGCTGACGGTGCAGTCGCGATAGTGGCTTGCAACTGGCGATCAGCGTCCACTTCTATCGGTATCGGAACGCAAGCGTGGCTCGACAAGCCAAATCGTCCTCTCCGCTCGATGCGATTGCCGTCGCTGTCTCGACAGGACTGATTATCGGCATGGTAGGGAGCTTGATTTTCTTTCTCATCGTCGCCTTTTATCGCGGCCAATACGATACCCGGCTGATGTATATCTTTGGTTTGTATACCGTGGCCACCGTGCTGATAGCTCGTATCGCCATCGACCATGGCCGAGCGTATGCCAATGCATTTAGTCTGCCGCTGGCGGTGGTTTCTATGCTATCCATGCTGCGCTTCGTGACCTTCAGTGGTCCGCTGGGACCGCTTAGCTGGATCGTCAATGTGGCATTGCTGGCGGTGGCTTGGTACTTGGCTGATCGCATTACGTTCGATTGCACGCAGGTCTCCGAGCGCGAGCGGAGCGTGCAACAAGGGCTGCTGCAGTCGCTAGGTATGCTCAAGTTGGAACGTGTCGCTTCACCCACCCAACTGCTCACAGCCGCTCCGGCCACAGCCACCGCCGCGACCAACGCCAATCGCCGCATTCGCAAACATAGTCCAGGAGTGTGGATTTTGTATTTTGCGCTACTGGCCATTCCACTCTTTGGATTGGGACAGCTTGCCATCCCGGCTGCCGACCAGCGTAGCCGCGCGTTTATGTTCTTGATTGTCTATTTGGCCTGCGCGCTGAGTTTGTTGGTACTGACTGCGTTGCTCGGCATGCAACGCTACCTGCGACAGCGCGGCGTGGCCATGCCTGTCGAGATGGGCACGCGGTGGATCGGGATTGGCGTTGGAGCTGTGATGTTATTGTTGCTGCTGTGCTTGGTACTTCCACTACCCGGACGCAGCCTGGGGCTTATCGGTCTGCCGAGTTTTATTCAATCTCCCGAGGGGCTTTCGATGAGTCGCTGGGGTTGGGGGAAGGCAGGCCCCCAATCCGACGCCGGTGAGTCGTCGGAATCATCTCCACCGGCCTCAAGGCCCCCAGATAACGAGAAAGCCGCACCCGCTGCCAAGTCGAATGCTGACCCGAATCCTGATCCGAATGCCAAGTCGAGTGCTGAGTCGGACAATGCAGCCCACAATCAATCCGCCGAGGTTGAGTCCGACGGCCAACGTCCATCCGATGGTAAACAGGCTCAAACTCAGCGCGAACAACGAAGGCCGTCCGAACGGCAGCGTGAACAACCGCAACTCGAGCACGAGCACGAGCACGAGCGCGAGCACGAGCACGAGCACGAGCACGAGCGCGAGCACGAGCAGCAACAAAATGAGCGTGAGCAGCAGCAGGAACAGCAGCGTGAAACGCGTGAGCCAAACGAGTCCGTGTCCCAACCAGCACCTGAACCAAAGAAGAGCTCGCCTCCAAGCTGGTTCGACAATTTGCCCAACAGCGTTGCCAACCTAATTAAATGGCTAACACTGGCCGTGTTGGCAATGATCATCGTCGTCTATCTGGTAACGCATCCAGGTGACATTGCTCGGCTGTGGCGTGAGCTACAAGCCTGGTGGGGCAAGCTGTGGGGAGGTCGCGGTCAGGGGAGTGCTCAGCCCACCGTAGAAACTGCCGACGCTGAGGAGCGGTCCACCCGCCGCCCCTTTGCATCTTTTGCCAACCCGTTTGCGGGGCAGCTTAGCCGCTGGTCCCCCGCCGAGGTCGTTGTGCATTCGTTCGCCGCCTTGGAGGCCTGGGCCGCCGAGCGTGGTAGACCTCGTCGCGATCAAGAGACAACCGCCGAATTCGCAAGGCATATCGCTCGGGGCGTTCCGGCGGTCGCGGCCCCAGCCCAGCAAGCTGCCCAGATGTTAGATCAACTGATGTTCGCCGGCTGGCAGCCCCAACTGAGCGACGTACAGCCGCTGGCTGACCTATGGCACGCTTTGGGCCGATAAAAAACGCGGTTACTTCGGAGACACAGTACACATCATGCGTTTGCCAAATTGCTGCGGGGTGGCTTCGAGCTTGCCGTAGAGCAACAGCTCATCGAGAACGTTCTGCATGACGCGCTGGCCTTCTTCGATGTGCGCCATTTCGCGCCCACGGAAAATGACCGACACCTGCACTTTGTCTTTGTGCTTGAGAAATCCAACAGCCTGCTTGACTTTGTAGTCGATGTCGTGCGTCCCCGTCTTGGGACGCAAGCGAATCTCTTTCAGCTTGCCATGATGGGCGGCTGATTGCCCTTGCCGCTTCTTGCTCTTGTCGTACTTGTACTTGCCATAATCCATGATTCGGCAAACCGGTGGCTTCTCGGTGGCAGCCACTTCGACGAGATCTAAACCGGCATCGCGCGCGCGGGTCAAGGCAGCTTCGGTATCGAGAATGCCGAGCTGCTCACCTTCCTCACTGATCACACGAACTTGACGCTCGCGAATGTTGTTGTTAATTCTGGTCTGATCTGAATTCCTCTCGGTTTTTCGGTCTTTTCCTGGTAGAGCCACTGTGCTTGGGTTACCCCTTTCTAAAAGTTTGCATGGCGTACACCCGCCGCTTGCGACACTCGAAACTCGACTGATCGATGATGATACCGAGTCGAAGTGCGTGTCGCATTCAGCCTATCGAGCCGCAAACGATGCCACTCGAAAAGGTCCCTTGCCAAATAATCGCGGCCCGCACCAGACGCGCAGGCTATGTACTGGCCGTAAGTATCCCATATTTCAGCCAACTACGTCAATATATTACGCATTTAAGTGTTAGCTGCCCCAAATTGGTGATCCGCGACCAGAAATCCGAAAAAACCCTTGAAATCAACACGATCTCGCGTGCCGCAGTACCCTCAGACCCCCGCGAGCTTGATCACTCACAGGTGAATCCGTTCAGTTGCTAGACCGCTTGCCGCATAATTCCCTCAGCCCCCCGCGAGCTTGACTCGCTGGTGAATCCGTTTTGTTGCTAGTACCGCCAATGCTGTGGCTCGTGCTAGGCGAGCCGGCGTGGGGCGACTCATTACGATTCGAATTCCAGCGAGCCGATCTTCAACGAGTGCATCGCGACGGACGTCAGTAGCATCAGGACAGCAGCCGCCCAAAATGCGACTCCCAGGCCTTGGCGACTCGCAAGCTCTCCCCAGACCACTGAACCAATCGCCATCCCCAAAGCAAATGCCATTAAATAGGCCGCCATCCCCCGCGCGCGAAACTTGCGAGGCAAGTAGACTTGGGCCGTGGCGTTGAGCGTGGTCATGGCCGCCATCCAACAGGCGCCAATCAACAGCAAACTAGGCAGGATCACCCAAGCCGCTGTCCAGCTACCGATCAGCAACAGCACACCTGCAAAGCACCACTGGCTGGCGAGCAAGATCGATTCGCTCGAATACCGGCTACGGGCTATGGGTAGAATCCAAGCGGCGGCGATGGCGCCGATTCCAATCATTCCCAAACAGGTTCCAAAGCCTCGCTCGCGGTAGCCCAGTCGCTCGGTAGCCACCAGCGCTAGTAGGCTCCACAGTATGCTGGCGGAAAACGCAAACACCAGCACTCGTAACAAAGCATTTCTAAGCGGTGCTGAATTGCTGACAACAAACATCCCTTTTTTTAACTCGCCCATGAATTCCGGCGGCGAACGCGTTTGGTTGGATTCGATTTCTGGACTCCACGCCAGCAGTGCGGCAACGACGGCTAGAAACGATAGTGCGTTTAATGAGAAAGCAGCCCACACACCCAAATGCGCGATGATCACGCCGGCCAGCACCGGCCCAAGCGAGCGAGCCAGATTGAAGGATACACTCCCAATGGATACCGCTGCCGGTACCATGGCTGGGGGAACCAAATCCGGCGTGAGCGCCTGCCAAGCCGGTTGGTTGAGAACCATCCCAATCCCCATACAGGCGGTTAGGACCAACAGCAACGTGGGCGTGATCATTCCCAGCGCAGCCAGTACGGCCATCAAGCCGGCGATTCCCAGCAACAACAATTGTGACGATACGAGCCACGTCCGCCGATCAAAGCGATCGGCCCACACTCCGGCAGGGAGCGCCAAGCAGAATACTGGAATTGTCATGGCGGTGCGCACAGCGGAGACCATGCTGGGACTGGGATCGAGCGAAGTCATCAGCCACTGCGCCCCGGTTTCGTGCATCCACGTTCCCATGTTGGAAAACAGGCCCGCGATCCAAAACGTGCGATAGGCGGGAATCGACAGCGGTGCCCAGGCGCGGCGATTGACACTCGCCCCACGTGCCGGCGATGAACGATTTGCCGGGGAGGAAAGATTTGCCGGCGGTGAAAGATTTGCCTGCGGTGAAAGATCTGCCGTCGGCGGGGGACCATCGGGAGAAGGGACCGCAGCGTGCGAACGCTTCGCTTCCTTTCCTTGGTATTCCTGCATGACCTGCCAAACCTATAGTGTCTGAGTTGTCAGCTCAGATGAGAGTCGGTGTGCCTGGACTGCGACAATCGATCGCAGCCAAGCAGTTCCCTTTCCCATTTACTCTAGGTGACAACTCCCGATCTTCCAAGGGTACGCCTGTGCCAGCGAAGTGAGATCACGGCGATCAACAATGCCCATAGTGCACTTGGTTCGGGTACCGCCCCGTAAACGCTGCGTGCCCCCGCAATATCCTGAGCGGACAGTTGCCGATTGATGAAATTGCAACAGTTGGGAAAATCGTCGACATACATTACATCGCCTATGCCTTGAGCATTGGGACCATCAGTGGAATGCCCAAGGCCGATAGCGGCATGCCCTAACTCGTGCAGTACCAAGCCTTCCAAATCGTTACTGTAAGTGCCGCCGTGGTAGAACACGTCGTCTTCGCTCCCGGCGGCTCGGATAAACAATGAATCCAAATTGATTAAGATATCGCCGGCCACAGGGTCGGGGAAATTGATTGCATCTCCTGGGGGTCCATAGCCCACTGCGCCGACAAAGGAGAACCCAGAGCCAGCCAGGGAATGAAAGCCACCGATGCGAATATCGATCGCAGAGGATGCCGGCAGACTTGGGTCGCCAGCAACCGCTCCATTGTCGGCAACGTGTTGGAATTCGATACGCCCAGGTGATGCAGCGGACCAAGTATTGAATGCATTCTGAATCGCGCTGTCGAACGAGCTTGCGCCATAAACACCATCGAAAGCACTGCGCAAACCATTCAAGCTGCTTCCCGCCCCGGTACCTCCGCTAATCTCACCGGTCAACGGATGTGCTGCACTGAGCGTAGTCCCCTCACTCATAAAGGACCAAGTGATCACACCGCTACTGGTACCAAACTGGCGATCGCCCCACTTCGACCCTGCTCCGTTTCCGAATGTTATAAAATCGGCCTGCACTGGAGCGATCCCGCCGCACAGCACAACTAGTGACAAGCAAGCGGAACAAGTAATGCATTTGAAATTCATCGCTATGATCTCCTTTAGCAAGATATCATATCGATTTATCTATGATCATCGCGTCTCGGTTTTGCAAGTCCCACCAGGTCAATTATGCCCGAATAATCGCAAATACGACCCTGCTCCCCCCAGGTTATGAAGGTGGTCGAGTGCGCCTTCAGAGGGGCAAACGGATTCGCTGCTCTCTTTCAATTCGAAAAGCGGTCACTGCGAAACGAACTATTCGGCCAAAAACCATTCGGTCAAACTGCGCTCGGGGATGGCGAGTTTCATGATGGGCGCAAATTCGGCGAAGGTAGCGTCGGCCTCAGCCAAAATCTCTTCGATCTTTTCTGTGGCTTGAGGTGCCAAACGTGTCAGTCCAGCCAAGAACTCATCGCGCTCTGTCCACTGCTCGTCTCGGCAGGCAGGCAGGAGCGAAGCGAGCGCCACGCAAGCCGCGTCGCGTTGCGGTGGATCGACATCTAACAGCTCATCTAAATTGGGATGTCGCTCGATCAGCGTGGCAAACTCCTCGGGTAGTTTCCAGTTGCGAACCAAGGCGGCAGCGGCTTGGGCATGATCCCAACCGAACAGTTCTTGTTCTAGCTGCGAAAGACGCAGCCTTTCCACGCCACATCGCTCAATGAGACCTTCGTACTGCGTAGGCAACTCCTTTAGCAATAGCGGAATGGCCATGTCTTGCAAGAGCGCGGCTGCAAACAAATCCTCGGCATTGGCCAATTGCAACGACTTGCCCAAAATCCGCGCAAAGACCGCGCGGCGCAAGGAGTCTTGCCAAAGTTTCTTCAAATCGAATGGTCCGAACTTAGGATCGGGGACCAAACTGAAAACAGCGCTCCACAACGCAAAATTCTTGATCGTTCGCACGCCAACCAATGCCAAGGCTTGCTTGACACTCGATATTTCACGCGTGAATCCGAAATAGCTCGAATTGACAAACCGCAACACTTGCCCCATCAGCCCAGCATCCGCCTCGATCGGTCGCGCGAATTCGGCCGGACCATTGCTCGCATCCTGCGATAGTTCCAAGAGTCGAATAGCCGTTTGTGGCAAAGCAGGCAATTGAGCCGATTCGAGTATTTGCTGCAGATTCGAGTTCGGCACATCATCCGCTTGAAGAACGTCAAATTGGAGTGAGTCGGTGGTTTGTGTTTCAGCCATCAGCGGATGCTCTTTCTAGCGGCGAAAAATGTTGGTGTGGGCTACGATTGAGGGGCTCAATCTGGTCGCTGCAAATCTAGGTCAAAAGCCTGACCAAAGCAAATCAACAACCGAGGCTGCAAGGCAACAGTTTGTCGCTGCGCGCAGGTGGTCCCATACGATTGCTTCCATCGTTACAATCGCACATTCCAAGGCTGCGAACGCCCTTCGAATGCAAAATGACAAATAGAAACTGAAAACTGAAAAACTCCAGGAACTCTTTTGCTCTCCAGTTGCATTTTCAATTCGTCAATTATCATTTTGCATTCTTGAATTAAAGTTGACACAAACCTCGTCGTTCGGTGATTTGCAACAACTCCCAACTCCCAACTCCCAGCTTTCTATGCGAGACTCACATGACGCAGCGACTGACGATTGAAGGCGATGATAACCAGCGGCTGATCGCGTCGATCGATGCTGCCTGCGACTGGATGGAACAAGCCTATGCGGCCGGAAGCTACTCGAAGATCACCGTGTTGCGGCAATGGTCCAAACACAATCCAACCATCTCGGGGAAAATGGCTCGCCCCTCAGCCTACCGCTGGTACTTGCGGCGAGAGTTGCTGCGACTGGCCAAGAAGGGGGCACAGATTGTAGTCACTCGGGCCCAGCCTCGCGTCGATTTGAATTCACCTGGGCTGCTGCAAACGATCGATGAAACCAACTTCGATCACACTCTCAAGAAAGCTTTTCTGTTCGGCCCAGAACGAGCCGAATTGTCGATCGCTCGACTCGAGCACTATACCAGTACGCCAGTCGAAAGCTTTCAACGCTACGTGCTACTGACCAACTACCAGATGCACATCAACGCCTTCTGCGAGATGTTTCCCGAATGCCATCGCCCGCAACGGCCCGACGCGCAGATGCCCGCCTATCACCAAGTCGCTGTGGACAACAGCGGTATTTCCATTGTCAACATTGGAGTTGGCCCCTCCAACGCCAAGACACTCACCGATCACATCGCCGTGCTGCGGCCCGATGCGATGCTGATGGTGGGGCACTGCGCGGGAGTGCGCAACCACCAAGAGATCGGCGACTTTGTACTCGCCTCCGGCTACATGCGCGACGATCATGTGCTCGACCAAGCCCTGCCGCGCGCAGTCCCCATCGCCCCTAGCTTTCTACTCAATCGCTATCTGGCCAAGATTCTCGACACGCGGCGCTTGCCCTACCGCTATGGCACCGTCTACACCACCGCCAACCGCAATTGGGAACTAGCCCTGCAACAAGCATTGCGGGATATCAAGCTCAGCCGCAGCGTCGCCGTCGATATGGAATCGGCCACGGTGGCCGCCAACGGCTTTCGCTATCGCATCCCCTGCGCCACGCTGCTGTGCATCTCCGACAAACCGCTGCATGGCAGCCCCAAGCTACCGGAAACGGCTAAGTCATTCTACGACAAATCGAAAGTGCAGCATCTGGAAATCGCTTGCGCGGCACTCGATATGGCGCGACACGAATACCCCGATGGCATCCCCAACAGCGATCTTCGCGCCATGGACGAACCGCTGCTCGGTGGCTTGGAGGCGTAATCCCCCCAGCCTGCTTGCCACTTCGACACATCAGTCTAGTGACTAGTAGACCCCCGCGTGCTTGCCACGCCGGTGAATCAGTTTTGTAGACAGCTAGACCCCCGCGTGCTTGCCACGCTGGTGAATCAGTTTTGTAGACAGCTAGACCCCCGCGTGCTTGCCACGCTGGTGAATCAGTTTTGCAGACAGTTAGACCCCCGCGTGCTCGCCACGCTGGTGAATCAGTTTTGCAGATAGATCGAGCGCCCAACGCCCCGCTCGAACTTCGCTCGACTACCAACCAACCCGACTTACAACGACGGCTCGATCAGAAAACCTGGCTTGGTCTCGGTCAAGATCTCGCGTACCGCTAGCCTGTCTGCGTCGGTGAGTCGCTCATAGCCTTCCGGCGTCGTCTTGGCGGCCAATATCTCCGTCATACGCTCTTTGACGTATTTCATCATCTGGGCGGGCAGCGCATCGAAGGCGTCGGTGTAAATCAAGTAGCTGCAGGGATACTTGAATAGATGTTGTGACAGGTCGAGCTGCCGCAGCCCGCGTCCTTGAGCATCACCGCGCCATTGGGGATTGCTGGGGTTTTGGAATGTCTCCGTAAACGGGGTCACGCTCTCGATGGGGCACTCGAATTGGATCTCGTCTGCAAACAGCATATAACGCACCAGCGCTTCACCCGCAGCGGCGATACGACGCCCAGTCGACGGACTGACCGTATCCTCTGGCCGGTCGAGCGCCTCGTTGATGCCCCGATCGTAGTAGCCGGCGATTCGTGTCTCGAAACTGGCCCTGGCGATGAAATTGTGCATTTGAGTTTGATGCTCGAGCACCATCAGCGCCACAATATCGCTGGTCGGACGCAGGTACGGAGACGTATCGAACAACTCTTCCAATTGTCGACGATTCGAACCCGCCTCGCGATCGATCTTCTCGGGCTCGCTGCGATCCAAAGCAAAGACATTTCCCATGTGACGCATGTTGCCGTGCAAGCCGGTAACGTACCAGCCGCCAAACCGCTCATCGAGATCAGTCGTATGGTCAGTAACATAGGTACGCGTTCCGCTGCGTGGGCGACCGTTGTTGTCCGAATAGACACTGCGCACCAAGTAGCCCGGAACCCCTTGCGTTCGGTTGGTCGCGTGGCACGTCAAACACTGGCCACGATCGCGAACGATTTTCGGCGGCTGGGTCGGGTCTTGGTCGATCGTATAAAACACGGCCCCCTGCTCGCTATCGGTCGCCGCAATCTCGACCACGTCGCCGCGCTGGCACCAACCCACATAGATGTCATCGTTGAAGTACAACGCGCGCGGCGTGCGCGGGCTAATCTTATGTAGCTGCAGCGACGTCTTGGAAAAGACCAGCGTTTGCGTGTCAGGGCTAATGTTTAGTTTTTCAAGCACGCTCGGCAACCAACCATGCTCGTCGGAATACTCAAGCGTTTCGCGTCCTTCGTCAATCGCCCGCGACAATAACGCGACTGCATCGTGTGCTTCGGCTTGCCCGTAGTTGATTGGAGCTTTCTCAAAGTCGAGCTGCGCTAGCGCGGGGACTGCGGGGAACAAGCACAGGCTGGTGAGCACGATGAGTACGGCTGGTAGGGATGCTGGTAGTCGCATAGCACTCGCTTTCAGGTGGGATTGGGAAGATGGCGCGCCGCTCCCAGTGGTCAATCTTTCGGAAACTCGGGACTTTCCGAAACTCGGTAGCCACCATCACCAGACGGTGGCAGGCTGCGGTCTGGCAAACGCAGCGACGACATACCCTGATTCTAAGAAACTTAAATCTGAATGTCAAGGTGTAGATATAGCCCGGCGGTACTTTCGGATGCCGATTTCGAGCCAATAGTGTAGAATAACAGGCAACAGAAACGCCCATATTACATTTTTCCTAAGAATTCTATGCGAGGTTGTCCCGTGAGGCTGTGGCTGCCACAAGTTGGGCGCGGGCTCGCTCCCTTAAACTCCTTGCCAAATTGCGTGTACTTGCTGGCGATCGTGCTTTGCTCGACCCCCTCGCTTTACTCCGCCGAATCAGCTTCGGCCACTCCGGCACCCGTCGACTTTGCCTCCCAGATCCAACCCCTATTGGCGCGTCATTGCTACGCCTGCCACGGGCCGGACCAACAGGAGGGGGGACTGCGTTTTGACGATTCTAGGACAGTAGTGGCGCAAGCCGACAGTGGGCAAGTCGCCATTGTGCCGAGTAAACCCGCCGAAAGTGAACTGCTCCGCCGAGTGCAGGCAAGCGACGAGTCTGGTGAGCGCATGCCGCCCGAAGGCAAACCACTCAGCCCGCATAGCATTGAACTGCTCACGCGCTGGATCGAGCGTGGCGCCGAGTTTACCGAGCACTGGGCCTTCCGTCCCCCGCAAGCTCCGCCAATCCCCCAGACCGTCAATGCGAACTGGCCCCAACAACCACTCGACCAATTCACGCTCGCCAAACTCGAACAAGCTGGTTTGTCGCCCAACTCGGCTGCTGCCTCCGAAGAGCTGATTCGACGCGTCTACCTCGATGTGACGGGGCTCCCTCCAGCGCCCGAGATCGTCCAGCAGCTTAGCACCGATTGGTCCGAAGCCACCTACGTTGCGTTGGTCGATCGACTCCTGGCCTCACCCGCTTTGGGTGAACGCTGGGGACGAGTCTGGTTGGATGTGGTGCGCTACGCCGAAACGAACAGCTTTGAACGCGATGGTGCCAAACCCAACGCGTGGAAGTATCGCGACTATGTAATCGATGCGATGAATAGTGACCTCCCCTATAACCAATTTGTACGCGAGCAGATCGCGGGCGACGAATTGGATGAGGTCACCCCCGCCTCCTTGACGGCCACTGGCTACTATCGCTTGGGGTTGTGGGACGACGAACCGGCCGACCCGCTGCAAGCGATCTACGATGGCTACGACGATTTGGTAACGACGACTAGCCAGGGCATCTTGGGATTGACGTTAAACTGCGCGCGGTGCCACGATCACAAAATCGATCCGTTGCAACAGAAAGACTACTACGCCATGGTCGCCTTCATGCGCGACGTGACGCCGTATGCCGCGCGCGGGGACACCCTCACAAACAATCAACTCGACTTGGACGCCGACCTCGGGCGGCGCTACAGCGAGCTCAAATCGCAAACCGACGAAGTCGAAAATAAACTGCGCAAGATCGAACGCGAGGGGATCGAGAAGATGAGCGCTGTCGACCAGCGCGCCACCGAAGGCGATCAGCGCGCGCAGGTCTTACGCGAGAAGTTGTCACAATATCTCGACGCCGACACATTCGATAAGTACTCCAAACTGAAGTTGGAGCGGGACCACTTGCGCGAGCAACAACAACGACTTCCGCCGCGCGAGACGGTATTGGGATTGGCCAAGCTCGACCCTACCCCTAGTCCCACTCACGTCATGCTGCGTGGCAGCCCACATGCCGAAGGTGAATTGGTCGAGCCCTCGTTTCCGCGTTTGCTCGGCGGTGGCAAGCCGAACATCGCAGCTCCAGCCCCCGACGCCCGCTCATCGGGGCGCCGTCGGCATCTGGCAGATTGGCTCGCAGCCGACGACAATTGGCTCACGTCGCGCGTTATCGCCAATCGCATTTGGTTGCACTATTTTGGGCGCGGCATCGTCCGCTCCGCGAACAACTTTGGACTGATGGGGGATCCCCCCACGCACCCCGAGCTGCTCGACTATTTGGCCACCGAATTGGTGCGTGACCGGTGGCAACTCAAGAAACTACATCGCAGTATATTGCTATCGAGCACGTACCGCATGAGCGTGCAGGACAATCCGCGAGCGGCCGCTCAGGACCCAGCCAACAACCTATTCTGGCGACAGAACATCCGTCGGCTGAGCGCCGAACAAATCCGTGATTCGGTGTTGGCAGTCACTGGGCAATTGAATCAGCAACTTTACGGACCGAGCATGTTCGTTTCACTCTCGGACGAGGTGTTGGCCAGCCAGTCCCAACCTGGATTGGGCTGGGGCAATTCTCCCCCCGATCAACAGGCACGGCGCAGCATCTACATTCATGTCAAACGGTCGCTCCCTGTACCGATGATGACCGCCTTCGACTTCCCAGAAACCGACATCAGTTGCGAAGCGCGGTTCTTGACGACCCAACCTGGCCAAGCGCTGACCATGCTCAATAGTCAGTGGATGCAGCAGCAAGCCGCCTCCCTGCTCGAACGCGTCGAGCGCGAGGTGGGCCATGACCTCGAGCGCCAAGCGCTCAGGTGCTTGGAATTGAGCACCAGCCGCACTCCCGCCAGCGACGATGTGGCAGAGCTGATCGGCTTGGTCCATCGCTTAAAAAGTGAACAGCAGCTAAGTGACGCGCAAGCCCGTGTGGCGATGTGCTTGGTCGCTCTCAACATCAACTCCTTTTTCTATTTGGATTGAGGCTATGTCTACCGACTCCTCTCGTGGAAATTTTTGTCGCCGCACACGCCGCGAAGTGCTGTGGCAGACTGGTGCCGGCTTTGGCGCAGTCGCTCTGTCGAGCATGCTGGGCAACGACTTTTTTGCTTCCTCAGCCGACGCAGCCACCTCAGCCAATCCGCTGGCGGCCAAACCACCCCACTTTGCTCCGCAAGCTAAGAGTATTATCTTCCTGTTCATGTATGGCGGCCCCAGCCACATCGATACTTTCGACTACAAGCCGGGCATGATCGGTATGGACGGCAAGACGGTCGAGGTCAAGACCTTCGGGCGCGGTGGACATCGCAATCAAGGGCGCATTGTCGAACCGCGCTGGAAGTTCAAGCAATACGGCGAGTGTGGCAAGTGGGTCAGCGATTTGTTTCCGCATTTAGCACAACGCGTCGACGATATCGCCTTTTTGCACTCGATGACCGCCGACTCGCCCATCCATGGATCCGCCATGCTGATGATGAACTCGGGGAAAATCCTAAGTGGTTCTCCCGCGCTCGGATCGTGGGTCAACTATGGCCTGGGTTCGGTCAATGAGAACTTGCCCGGTTTCGTCGTGATGCTCGATCCGACCGGCGGTCCCATCAGCGGCGCTAAGAATTGGTCCAGCGGATACATGCCCGCCACGTACCAAGGGACCGTACTGCGCAGCTCGGGTAATCCGATCTTGGACTTGCAATCCCCCGAGGGAGTCACTCGAGCGCAGCAGCGCGAACTGCTCGATGCGATCGGTGCCATCAACTCGAGACACCTGTCGCGTCACGCGGACAACGACGAATTGGCTGCGCGAATTGCCAGCTACGAACTTGCGTATAAGATGCAAGAGCACGCACCGGCGGCCGTCGATATGTCGGACGAAGATGAGCAAACATTGGAACTGTATGGTGTCAACCAACCAGCCACCGAAGACTTTGGACGCCGCTGCTTAATCGCGCGACGCTTGGTCGAACGTGGAGTCCGCTGCGTACAACTCTATAGCGGCGGTTCGCACAACGATAATAATTGGGACGCTCACGGCGATTTGGAAAAGAACCATACACACCACGCCGGAGCTACCGATCAGCCGGTTGCCGCGCTGCTGACGGACCTCAAGCGGCGTGGGCTGCTCGATTCGACGTTGGTGGTGTGGGGAGGCGAATTCGGACGCCAGCCCACGGCCGAATATGCCCAAGGAACAGGGCGTGACCACAATGCTTACGGCTTTACCATGTGGATGGCCGGAGGAGGGATCAAGGGGGGCGTGAGCGTGGGAGCTACGGACGAATTGGGTTCCAACGCAGTAGAGAAGCCGATGCCCGTGAAGCACTTGCATGCCACCATCCTGCACCAACTCGGACTCGACCCCAATCGTTTGAGCTACTTCTATAGCGGCCTGGACCAAAAGTTGGTCGGGGTCGAACCCGTCGAGCCGATTCACGAAGTCATCGCTTGATGCGCTCCTTTAACAAAATCTTCATTATTGCGCTGCCACGCTGCGCCACCGTATCACTATGCGATGCGTTGGGGCTGCTCGGCATACCCACGGCTCACCTCGGCTGCATCTACGGTGAAGCCACCGGCGAACATTTCCACCCGCAACGCTTGTCGCGGATCTATCAGCAGATTAGCTGTGGCGACTACGACCTCGACATTCTCCACGAATGCCGTGGCCTAGCCGACTATCCCGCATGTTGTCCCAGCGTATTTCAGCAGCTCGATCGACAATTCCCCGGTAGCTTGTTTGTCAATGTCCGCCGCGATGACGATTTAGTTGGCTGGCTTCAGTCCGTAGAGCGACAGTTTGTAGGACTTCAATTGGTCAAGCAGAACATCGAGGCTAGCGCCGACGAGCAACACTTCATGCAAGTCATGTTGTCGCTACGAGCCATGACCTTTGGACAAAGTCAATTTGATCCCGAGGTCTTCTTGCGCGCCTATCACGCCTATCAGCTACAAGTCGCGCAGACATTTGCCGCGCGGCCAGAAGTCCTGTTGCAATTTGATGATACGGCCGATCTAGAGATTGTCGGCTTCGAAAAACTGTGCAAGTTCCTGGAGTGCGCCAATCCCGGCCGGCCTTTTCCCAATAGCAACACGCACAGCCAACGCCCCCAAGCCGCCTTTATGCAAGCCCTCGCCGACGGTACAGTCGCATCGCTGACAGGCATTCAGCCGACGGGCATGCCATTGGGCCATTCGCAGCCCAAAGGTGTAGGCGTCCCCAAGTAATCATCCAGGCACAACTCCCTTCGCATCATTGGCTGGCGCAACCATTGGGACAAATGTTCTACAATAGACATCGTCGTCGCATGAAAACAGCGGAAGCCGAACTTGGGTCTTTTAGAACACCAACGCACATCAACTCAATCAACAGATCTGCAGTAGCGATCGGGAAAAAGCACAATCATGTCAGGTCTATTCTTGAGCTTGGATGGCGTCGACGGAGCCGGCAAGTCGACGCAGGTCGCGCGTTTGATCGCATGGTTTGAACAGCAAGGTCGCACGGTGATCTCACCGCGTGATCCCGGTAGCACAGCGCTTGGCGAAGCTCTGCGCGAGATACTGTTGCATCGACAAGAAATCCCGCTGTCGATGACCGCCGAGATGCTGCTGTATATGGCCAGCCGTGCGCAGCTAGTCCGTGAAGTCATCCACCCCGCGCTGGCTGCCGGCCAAGTAGTCATCGCCGATCGCTACCTGCTTGCCAACGTGGTCTACCAAGGCTGTGCCGGAGGAGAGACCGTCGAGCATATTTGGCAGGTAGGCAGCATCGCCACTGGAGGGTTGATGCCGCAATTGACCTTCATTCTCGACGTACCCGTCGAGGTAGCCCTCGCTCGCTTGTCGCGCGGCTTGGATCGCTTAGAGAGTCGCGGTCCGGAATACATGCGACTGGTCCGCGACGGTTTCTTGCAACAGGCTCAACGCCTGGGGGATGCAGCCGTCATTATCGATGCCAGCCAATCTCCTGACGAGATCCACGCCGCGATCATCAGCCACCTACAGTAGCTCGGTGGTCCCCCACCGAACCCCAACGATTTACAGTAGCTCGGTGGTCCCCCACCGAAACCCAACCCAACCCACCGAAAATCAATTCCTAACGTATTAAAACTATGCTGGGGACCAACCGCACTAGTTTTTGGGATTGATCGTCGTGGACGAGGCTCGCGAGTCCCTCAACGGTTAGCGATTCAAGCGGACTCGCGGGCCTCATCCACGACGATCAATTTAAATGTGGTTGAAGCAGTAGGTTAAGCTACATTATTATTAATTATATTATTTCCAAGACGGAAGCGAGTTCCAAGCGCGTTCGGCCAGCGAAGGCTGCGGGGGTTCAGGCACTTCTTCCCCTGCCATGAATTGCTTCCACGTCTCGAAGTCGCCGCCGTAATCGCGACCGGTGAGTGACTTGAGCGATTGAGCGACTTGGAATTGCACTGCTGGGCTGCGGTCGCTGAGCAGTTTAATTAATGTCGATTTCACCTCATTGAGTTCGAAGACCGACAAGCCCTCGATGGCTGCTTGGCGCACGCTGGTACTTTCGTCCGTTTCCGCCAGGCTCATGAGCATATCCCGCGCCGCTTCACCACCGCGCAACTTCCAAGCGTGGCATGCCGCCAGCCGTACTTTCTCGACATCGTCCCCCGAAGCAAAGTTGAGCGCCGTTACTGCGCTATCCGAGGGGAGTTGAGCCACCGTTGCCACCGCTCGCGCGCGCATTTCGGCGCTAGGATCTTTCTGAATGATTCTCGACAATTGTTCGGTCCATTGCTGTTGCTCTGCCTCTGGCATACGGGCGAGTTGGCTTTGGAGGAGGTCGAGTTCGGCGAGTCGATCGGTAAAGGTGGGTCCCAGCGCGCGATCCTTCTTCCACTGCGACTGGAAGTAAGGGTTCATCTTTTTCATTTGGTAGAATGGCCCGTCGGTACAACCGCTAGCCAACGCCAGCCCAAAGGCGAGCGTCCCCAGCGCCGCAGTGGTTCCCAGACAGGATACCGCTCGGGAAGCTTGGGAAACCAGATTCTGTTTGCTAGGCATGGTATATTTCGTCAACGATTATCGCCATGAACACTACTGCTGAGCACTTGGAAAAGCGATCCGAGAGATCGAATGCGGCCCCTCCCTCACGGACCGTAGCAAAACTCCCTCAGCGTCTCCACCCCAAACCACGCTTTTGAGATTTTCGTCGACAGTCCAGCATCCCGGCCAGCTCTGCCGAATGCAAATACACTTCGTGAAACCACTTTGCTGCAGGACTTCCCTCATCTCTGGCCGCTTAGTCCCCCAAGGCAAGGGACTCAAACAACGGTTGGCGACTCGAAAATCCGGCTGCAAACTCTAGAACCGGCTAGGATTGGATAAAAACCTGTCCAACAACTGCCTCTTCCTCGCCCATCGCACCTTGACGCCTTCCACTGAAATCGCCAAACTCATGCTCATTCGGGCGATTAGCTCAGTTGGTTAGAGCGCAACGTTGACATCGTTGAGGTCACAGATTCGAGTTCTGTATCGCCCACTTGGCCACTATGGCTAGAACCATTAGCAACCATCAGGACCCTGCTTTCCCCTTGGAAATCGGGGTTTTCTCGTTCTTCCGGCTGGCTGTTAATGGCTCCTGATTCCTCCTTGATGGAACCAGAAATGGCACCACTTTTGGCACCACTCTCTTGATCCGAAGAATCGCTGGCCGACTTGGCCCCCTTAGTGACTGCTTTCTGGAAGCTTTCGGCTGTCGCCATGGCGTAGTGAGCCATCGCCAGCGCAAGCCACCGTAGCCCCTTTTCGCTCTAAGTCTTTCAGCTCCGCCTCATGCATTCGACGATCAGCCTCTACCTGATCCAGTCGAACGAACAGAAGATTGCCAGTGAAGTGGAAGGAGCGAGGCTGGCTCCTCGAGCGAAGGGACAGACCAAAAGAACCAGCGGCGCGTAGATTGACATTAGGTCGGCTTGTTGGATCGCAGTTACTGCCCAAGGAGGGCGTGACCGAGGCTATATTGAGATTGGTTTTCAGGATCGCAACTGTCGATCCGTACTTCTTCGCGCCGAACTGCACACACGTGGCTACCTCGGCTCATACCGCATCGCCACCGCCCCAGAGCCAAACTCCAGTCGGTTCACAAGCGTCAAGTCGACATGCTTCGATAGCCTGCGAACAATGTCGGCCCATGGCCCGCCAGCCTGGGATGCAACACGAACTCGTACTCATCGATCAATCCCAGCTCCGCGAGCGCCAACGGCAGCGTCACGCCTCCTACGAACAGTCCCTTGCCCGGTTCCCGCTTGAACTGCTCGACGGCCGTCCCTAGATCACCGCGCAAGAGTTCCGCGTTCCAGTCGACCCGACCCAGGGTGCTCGTGCCTAATTGTCGCCAACAGAGTTCGCGACGTTTCGAATGTAATCAACTTCCGCTTGACGATACGCCGTGCCGTCTTCCCGAAAGATGTCGTGGAACCAGACCGGCGGTTCGTCGTCATACGGTTTCTGCCACGAATCCCAAGGATAGATTGTG
>JADYZV010000179.1 GCA_020852965.1 Pirellulaceae bacterium
AACCTCGTCCACTACGCTAAAATTGAGCTGTGACAGAGCACTAGCGTTAATAATAAGATCTCACCATTGACAGTTTTTTATAGGAGTATTTTACGTGGGAGTGAAGAAGAGTGGCAAAGGTCGTCGGAAATTGGGACGGAAAAAGCGACGCATGCGAGCTAGAATTCGTCACCGCAAGAAGTAACCACCCTATTGGCGGTGGGGATTGGTAGTTTACGCTTCCGAATACTACCAGCGCTGAGTGCGTTTACCTGCATCGAGCAATTGCTGCGCTTCGCGGCTGAGCCCGTACTCCAGACCGGCTTGGTTCAGTTCGATCAATACCTTGAATCGCGCGTAGGGCGAGTCGGCGTAGATGACTGCAGCAGGTTCAATATGCACAATGCTAGTAGCTTTCCCGTTCCAGCTTAGCAGGTACAAGACGCCTCCCAGCGATGGGACTTGTTGCATCTGATACTGCTGTTGCAATTCAGACATAAATCGCGTTGCATCGCCGGTCATCCCCTGCACGACCACACGCTGCAGGCGTTTATAGCGGTCGAAACTGTAGGTCAGCGTGCCGGCGATGTCACTAGGTGCCGTACCGGTGACTAGCGGGACCCGTAATCCGTCTAATTGCGTATCGGCTAGAACCGTGCTGACTCGTGGGAAGCGCTCGAGCACCCAGCCCGGTGCGATGTCAAACCGCAAGACTTCTTGTAGCGTGTGGATTGCCGGCTGCTGCATGTCATGCTCGACGCTGGCTGGGTTCATCATATAACCCGAAGGATCCGTCAAGCTGGGCGAGCCCGCTGAATCCGAGCCGATGCTGCCGGCACTGTACGAGCCGGACGATGCTTCTGCCACAGTGCTTCCGCCGACCAGTTGGCTCATTCCACCAGCCGCTTGCTTGCCCACGTCGGTTTCAAACAACATATACGGTCCACCCACAGCGCCAGCTAACAGCATCAGTCCCGACAGCGGTTTTTTGTAGAATGCTTCAGACATGTTGCTTGCCTCGGTAACTGGCCCGATCGGTTTTTACTCGTCGTGGATCGCTCCGCCGGTCCATGGTTCAACTCGGACTATTCGTGTACCCCTCCCGCATAGGGTAGGGTACGGCGCTCTTCGTTTCAGTCACCCATGGATAACCTGGGCTTAACGCTTGGAAACTGCTAGTGGTAACTTCACCCTCGACACGAACTCAACTGTCCGACACAGCGAACATCGACTATGCGTTTCCTTTGGCATCGGCAGAACTCGACGGCCGATTCTAGTTAACCCTCAGCTTCCCCTTTAATCGCTAGAAACGGACGCGACGTGCTGTGAAAGATACTCTCGCACCTGCTGGCATCGCTTGGCTGATTGCGCAGGGGCGTGAAAAGTTGTCGCAGCCAGATTCGGACATTCAAGACTGGCGCGCCCAGGGGCTCGAAGCATGGCAAGTCGAATTGTTGCGTCAACAGCAGGCTCTGCGTCGCCGCAGTCGCCATCGTTTTCCATGGCCCGAGCGGTGGTTGTGGACCGACGTTAGTCTTTCGCAAGCCAGCGATCATTGGTCGGCTACCTATAAAGCTGGGCTCTTTCCTACCGGTGAACCGGTCGTAGACGCTTGCTGCGGGGCAGGCTCAGATCTGGTTGCCTTGGCTGCCCGCGGCGAGGTGTTGGGCGTCGATGCAGATGCAGGTCTGGCTGCATTGGCTCAAGACAACGCCGCAGCGCATGGTTACCAAGTCGGAGTGCGTGCCGAATACCTACCCGCCGCCTTGCCTCTAGGGACGCGCTGGCTGAGTATCGATCCGGACCGTCGCCCGGCCGGCCAGCGCACTATAGACGCTCGTGCCTTCAGCCCTTCGCTAAAACAAGTGCTCGACATGGCTCACCGATGTACAGGCGCTGTTATCAAGTTGGCACCCTCGACCCGCAACGAGGACGACTTGGAAACACGCATCGATGCGAACTGCCAGCGCGTGTGGTTGGGTAATCAAGGTGAATGTAGACAATTGTTGCTGTTAACCGGAGAGCTGCGGCAACACCGACTGTTGGGCGACCATCGCGACGGCAATCGCCTGCGCAGTGCTGTGCTATGCGAGCCGGCTCCCCAATCCGAATGCGACTCTGCTACGGCAGCCTCGCAACCGACGATCGAGGTCTATCGCGCGGCCACCGTGCCGCCGCAGCAAGTGACACCGGCGGAACTTGGTTCGTTTGTGTTTGATCTACACCCGACATTGCACGCTGCCGATTTGCAGATCGGCTGGGGTATCGAACAGGGCTTGTCCCCAATTGGAAGTCCACACGGCTATTTCACCGGCGATTCGCCAGTAGATTCTGCGTGGCTACAGGCATTCGAAGTGCTCGACGTATTGCCGTGGGACGATCGCAAAATCCGAAAGTGGTTGCGGAACGTTGGTGCTGGGCAGGTCGAGGTCAAATCGCGTGGACTCTATCCCCTACGCATGCAGGTCGATGCCAACGCTTATCAACGTCGCTATTCCGTTGCCAGCGGAATGCCCATAACGTTGTTGGTCGCGCGGATTGGCGACCGAATGCGTGGAATCGCCGCACGTCGTCTTAGCACGTAAACGTAAGGTCTCGCAGCATCACTAGCCGATTGGGAACTTGCCGTAGTGGACGCGGCTGCGAGTCCCTGGCATCAACCGAATCAAACGGGACTCGTAACCTCGTCCACTACGCAATATGGGACTCGTAACCTCGTCCACTACGTTTTAATGCTAACCTAACCATGGTCGCTTAGTGGGACTGGAGAATGATGCGTGGTAGAATGAATGCAGAGGTCGTTCGACCGAAACCAACCGTGTTACGTGAACAAGCCCACTAAGATGCAGCCACTTACGCCGGATGATTTATTGATACGCCGCCGCCCGCTCGATCGGGACGGAGAACCGCTCGACGACCAACGTACCAACCCGGTGCGTAGCGTGCCGCTTGAGCGATTTCAGGCGCTCGAGCATGCCATTCGCGACAATCCGTTGACGGTCGAGCCGTATCTGGAATTGGCTGGTTACTATCTTAATAGTCAACGCTGGACCGACGCGCGGCGCGTGCTTGAAAATGCTTGCAAGCGTTTTCCTGAAGAAGAACGCTCCCAGTTTCTGCTCGAAGAGTCGCAATTGGCTCGCTCACTGCAGCTCAACAGCGAAGCCGAGCAGGCACAGCGGTCCGAGCCGACCCAGTTGACCCGGGCTGCGCTGGACAGATCCCAGCTCGAATTGAACGCACTGCGCGAAAAGATTTGTCGCAGCCGCTTGCAACGGCATCCTGAGCAATTGCAATTGCACTTGCCGCTGGCTACCGCCTTGCACGGCTTGGGACAGTCTGACAAGGCGATTGAATCGCTTCGAATAGCCATGCAAGCGCCCAAGTTGCGTAGTGCGGCGGCTTTTCAGCTCGGACAACTACTAGAAGAATTGGGGCGTATTGCCGAAGCATTGTCGGCCTATCGTCGAGCGGCACTGTTTCGCGTCCCCTCGCCGCCTCGCGAGCTCAAGTTGCGCGCCTTGACTGCTGCCGCTGATTTGGCGGAGCGCTCTCGGTTAGTTGATTCCGCACGACGCTACGTGGGGTTGCTTGTCGAACTGGAAGCGGACAACGCCGACTTGAAAGAGAGGTACGACCGCCTATGCGCTACGCCGCTTTAACTTCGGATTATTCATGAGTACCTAAATCATGCAACAAACCCAGAGGATTTCTCCCCTGGGTTCGTTGTTGAAAGCGTGGTGGAAGTTGCTTTGCTCGTGTTAGCGATTGAACTCGAGACCGAAGGTGTAACCGGCCAACTGCACGTCTTGGTTGTTCGCGTTGATGTTACCAAAGCCAGGATTGGCGGCTCGCCATATTCCTTGGGCAAAATCGATCGCATCCAAACCTCCGCGAATCGAAAACCCTTTGGTCACTTGATACGCTGCCTGGGCTCTTGCCTCGAAGCCGAACACAAACTCAGTATTGGTGGTTTGGGCAAAACCGGTTCCCGTGGTGTAGTCGGTAGCGGTCACCCCCGTATTAATAGCCGCTCCTCCGCTATACTGGGTCGCAAGACTGCGTACGGAAGCGTCACGAGCTTGGAAGTTAGCCATTCCAAAGGCCCGGAGCTCGCCAGAGAGCGTCCAGCGGTTGTAGTGCGTAAAGTATCGCGCACCCAATTGACCACCGACCATTTGGTTCTTGATTCTCGTTTCCCTCGAGGTCATCGTTTCTACCTGTTGGTCGGTAGTGGCCGCTCCACCGGTAAGCGGTAAAAGACTGCGGGCATAGCTCTGGTTTACGGCCAGATCGTCGACATTCATGTACTTGAAGCCCACCATCGGCTCGATGATACCGCCGTAGCGATAGGGTTCACGCCGCCACGTCTTGTTGAGCTCGAAATTACTCATGTTGAAAACATTCAAGCTGTCTTGCAGTACGTAGGCTCGAGTACCAAGTTGCGGATCGTTGGCGTCGATGAACGGTTGAACCGGATCGGTCAAACTGTTGGTATCGTCCGTGTTCACGCGGTTGAGCCGCTCTTGATAGATATTGTCATACATGTTCGGACCGCTGATGTGCCGGAAGCTGGCAAACCAGCCGGTGCGTTCCGTGGTCATGAAGCCAACATCGAATCGATTGCCCCACCCGAAGTCACCCGTGTTAGCGGAGGCCTCGGTGGCAGGGCGCGAGACCCACAGATGGGTCCGGTCATAAGTTGCAAACCAACCCGTATTGGCTCGTTTGCGCGGAGACTTTTCCAGCATCGAGTCGACATCGACCGGTGCAAAGAATTGCCAATCAGGATCGAACTCCAAGGGTTCAGCGAACGGATGGAACGCTGGGCCATTGGGTAGATTTTTTCCCTGAGCCATTAGGCTGGGACTGGCTACCATCACAGTAACCGCTGCGAAAACTCGCAAAGCTAAATTGAGCAACGACATAACTACCTTCCACCGTAGCAAACGGAATCGCCCCCACGCGACCAGCCTCGTTTGGGACTGGCGCACGCACAAAATTCTAGTCGTGCCGGTAGTATCGGATCGTCCGCGAAACATAGTTGAGTCACTCTAGGTAAACCTTGTCGAAAATACCCTTTCTTTCGCTAGGTCCGCTTCTATGGGAACACACTCGGCAATCTAGCGCAAATAGGCAGCCGACCAACTGAATGCTAGCATTACCAGATTCCCAGCCAAGGTTTGACGACGCACCAAGTCAGCAGCATCACCAAACCAATGGCAACCAAGTTCAATGAAAAACCGGCGCGGACCATCTGAGCGGTCGTGATTCTCCCCGAACCGAAGACTATCGCGTTGGGAGGTGTCGCCACGGGCAGCATGAATGCGCAGCTAGCCGCGACCGTGGCTGGGATTACTAGCAAATAAGGATGTATGCCAATGCCTGGCCCCAGCGCAGCCAAAACGGGGACCAGCGAGGCTGTGGTGGCGGCGTTGGACGTCAATTCGGTCAAGAAGACGACAGTGGTTGTCGCCAGTAGTACCAATACCAGCGGAGGAAGCATGGCCAGCCCTACCGCTTGGCTTCCGATGAATTCGGCCACTCCACCGGCTTGCACCGCAGCGGCTAGACTCAGGCCCCCTCCGAACAGAAACAGTATTCCCCATGGCATTTTAGAGGCGGTATGCCAATCCATGGTGAAGTGAAGCGGTTTGCGGCACACGGGTGTCAGGAACAGCAGCATAGCAGCTCCCATAGCGACGATCGTGTCGGAGAGATGCGCCAATGGTTGGTAGCTGTCCCCCGCCCACTCGAATTGCCATCGAACCAAGAGTGGGCGAAACAACCATAGACTAACCGTGGTGACAAACACCAACAGCGTGTTCCATTCACCGACGCTCATCTTACCCAAGCTGCGCAGCTCGCGATCAACCATGGCACGCCCACCCGTCAGCTCGATACCTTGAATGGGAAACAGAATTCGCGTCAAAATCCAGTACATGGTCGGAAGGAAAATGGCCGCGAAGGATACCCCAATCGGTAGCCATCCAGCAAAGCTAAATTCGATCCGATACTCGGGTGCGATGCTGTCCTTCAGGAAGCCGACCAAGAAAGTGTTTGTTGGAGTACCGATGATTGTCATGACCCCACCCACGGAAGCCGAATAGGCCACGGACAAAAGCAAGCACGTCGCAAACCTCGCCACGGCTGGTTTCAATTCCGGCTGCTCGTCGCACTGGCGTTGCAGCAGCCCGATCACGCTCAAAGCAATTGGGAGCATCATGGTCGTAGTGGCCGTGTTGGAAACGAACGCGCTCAGGACAGCCGTCACCAACATGAAGCCAGCCACCATCGCGCGAGCTGAAGTACCCATCGTGCGCAGCGTCAACAGCGCGATGCGTCGTCCCAGCCCCCAGCGCTCCATCGACAGGGCCAAAATGAAGCCGCCGAAATACAGGAAGATCAATGGGTCTGCGTAGGGAAAACATGCCTCCTGCGCCGTGGTGGCTCCCAGCAGCGGAAACATGACGATGGGAAGCAGCGCGGTGACACTGATCTCGACCGCTTCGGTCAACCACCATAGGCCCATCCAGACCATCACGCCCAAGGTCGCTCTGCCCGCCCAATCAAAAGGGCGCACAACACCAGACGCATCCGCATACTGAGTAGGCAGACAGGCTACGACGACTCCGGCTAAAATCGGCCCCAGCAGCAGCCCGCTCCATTTCAACCATCCATTCTCGCCAAGATCGGTTTGCATCGATTATCTCATATGAATAGTAAGAATGGCGGAGCATTAACAAAGTTAAGAATTGGGGTTGAAGGTAATGGACGAGCTTACAAGCCCCTAAACGTGTAACGGATCAAACGGACTCGCGGGGCTTGTCCACTACCCTAAAATTACTTGTCGACCAAGCAACGGCGAACGCACCAAACGAGGGGTGTCTTGGAGCAATCGCGCTTGAACTTATTGCTCCATCGGGCGATAATATAAGTTCCCGCCTCAATATAACGCTCTCGCATCCCACCTGTTGAGCCGTACCTGTGAAAATGTTGCCACTGTTGTTTGCCGCCCCTTCGTGGCCGTACCGGTTGTCGAGCGTTCCCGTTTATTGCCGCGGGCTGACCATCTACTTCGCCACCGCCTGGACTTTCCTACTTGCCAGCAGCCATTCGATCGCTGAGGCCCCGGCTGGTGGCAACTCGTCTACCGACCAAACATCGTATGAAAAGTACTTTGTCGAACGAGTCGAGCCGCTACTGCGCGAGCATTGCTTCGAATGTCATTCGCATGAAAGTGGTGATTCGAGCGGCAATTTGATGCTCGATTCATTGGCGGGGATGTTGGTTGGCGGCTCGCGCGGACCCAGCATCGTCCCCGCTCAGCCCGACCAGAGCTTGCTGCTGCGAGCCGTGTTGTATGACGACAACGAATTGCAAATGCCGCCATCCGAGAAGCTTGACGATGAAGCCATCGCGACCTTTCGCACTTGGCTGGCTGACGGTGCGGCAATGCCCGAGGCGCTGCGCGGAGATTTGTCCAGCATGGGTTCAGCAGGCTCAGTCGATTTGCGGACGTTGGCCGTGCAAACTCACTGGGCTTACCAGCCCCCGCGCCGATGGTCCCCGACCGCCGCATCAACGCCTGCCAGTGTTAGTGCCTCTAACATTGCAAACACAATTGACGCGATCATCGAATCGAATCTCACCAACGCAGGTCTGTCACTGTCACCTCCCGCCGACCGCACCACCCTGCTGCGCCGACTGAGCTACGATCTGACCGGCCTACCTCCCACTCAAGCTGAGACCGAGCAGTTCTTGAGCGACCCTCGCGATGACCAGGCCGTGACCTCCGAGCTGATCGACCGCTTGCTCGCCTCCCCGAGTTTCGGCGAGCGCTGGGCGAGGTTTTGGATGGACGTCTCGCGTTATGCTGACAACAAAGGCTATGTTTTCCAGGAAGACCGAGAGTACCCTGGTGCGCACCAGTACCGTACATGGCTAATCGAAGCCTTCAATCAAGATCTTCCCTACGATGTTTTTGTCACTCGGCAATTGGCCGCCGATCTGCTCGTCCCAGCCACACCGGACCAACCAAACACACAACCGACGACCGACACCGCTTCCGTGGCTCAAACCGCAGGCACCAATTCAGCTTCTGACGAGAAACCACCTGCCAGCGAATCGACTGAGGAAGCGACAGCGGCAACGAGCGTCGCCCGCAGTAGCGCAATTGACAATTCAGGGGCAAGCTCCAATGACTTGCCCGCTTTGGGTTTTTTGACTTTGGGTCGGCGATTCCTTAACAATCGCAACGACATTATCGACGACCGCCTGGATGTCGTTTCACGCGGATTGATGGGAATGACGCTGGCTTGTGCGCGATGCCATGATCACAAGTACGATCCGCTGACTCAAGCCGACTACTACGCGATGTCCGGAGTGTTTCTCAACACCGATGAACCGGGTGGAGAACCTTGGCCACATCGGCTGATCGATTCGCCCGAACCTCGTCAATCATTCATCCTGATTCGTGGCAGTCCAGGAAGGCATGGTGACAAGGTGCCTCGCCGTTTTGTCAGCCTGCTAGCCCCCGACGAAAAGCCTTTCAAAGATGGCAGCGGGCGAATCGAGTTAGCGCAAGAGATTGTTTCACTCGACAATCCGCTGACGGCACGAGTCATCGCCAATCGAGTGTGGTTGCAATTGACCGGCAGCTCGCTGGTCGAGAGTCCAAGCGATCTGGGGATGCGCTCGCCGGAGCCGCAACAACTGGCGCTGCTCGATCAATTGGCGATTGCGCTTTCGGTCGACCAGCAATGGAGTTTGAAGAGCTTCATTCGCAGCATCGTGTCGTCGCGCGTGTATCAACAGCGCAGCGACCACCGAGCAGACTGCGCCGAAGTCGACCCTGCCAACTTCTTGTATTGGAAGATGAACCGGAGGCGTTTGGAATTCGAAGCCTTTCGCGACACGCTGTTGGCGCGCGTTGGTCGATTGGACCGGCACATGTACGGTGCATCGGAAGCGATCGCGGCGGCCCCCTTTTCACCCAGACGGACCGTGTATGCCTACATCGATCGGCAGAACTTGCCCCAAGTGTTCCGTACTTTCGATGCGGCCAGCCCAGACAATCATACGCCCGCAAGAGCTCAGACGAGCGTGCCGCAACAGGGATTGTATCTACTCAACAGCAACTTTGTAGCCGAGCTCGCTCAACAGCTCGCCGATCGCACGGAGCAAGCTGCACCAGTCCCCAGCGCGCAGGCCACGTGGATGTTCGAACAAGTTCTTTGCCGTGCACCCAATGCAGCGGAACAGACTCTACTCAATGAGTTCATGCAAGCCGCCAGCGAAGGTCGCACCGGCAACTCGGCTAGCCAATCTTCGCCTCTTGCTCAATTGGCCGGTGCCCTACTCGCCGCCAATGAGCTCGCCTACATCGATTGAGCTTAATGTGGCCCGACGCTCCGCGTCGGTTTTTCTCTCTATTTTCTTTTTCAACTTTATTTGACTTTTCCAGTTTATTTAACATCGCCTAGCGCACTGCATCGGTCTTCCTCCCTGGCCATTCAAGTGTGCTAACTACAGCGCACCGAGCGTACCTGCTACCTTGAAAAGCCAAATAGTCCCAACTGCGGATACCAAGCATGATACGATCTGACAATCAAACTCCGCCGCTTACCCGCCGCGAATTGCTCTCGCGCAGCGGTATGGGCTTTGGCGCATTGGCGCTGCAACATTTACTATCCGGCACGGCTGCAGCCGAACAATCGTCCCCCAGCGGAATTAATCCACTTTTACCGAAACAGCCGCAATTTCCGGCTACAGCAAAACGCGTCATCCATATCTTTGCCAACGGTGGGCCGAGCCACTTAGATACCTTTGATCCCAAGCCCGCGCTGACCAAATACGCTGGGCAGCCGATGCCGGGCGAAACACCGCGAACCGAACGCAAGACCGGAGCCCTGTTCGCTTCCCCCTTTCGCTTTCGCAAGTATGGCCAGAGCGGTTTGGACGTCAGCGAACTGTTTCCGCACGTTGCCCAACATGCCGACGAACTGTGCGTAATTCGCTCGATGTACGCCGACGTACCCAACCACGAACCATCGCTGCTGCTGATGAACACTGGCGAAGCCCGCTTGGTGCGACCGAGCATGGGATCCTGGCTGACCTACGGCTTGGGAACGGACAATCAGAATCTCCCCGCCTTCGTCGCCATGTGTCCCGGCGGGTATCCCATTCAAGAGTCGCAGAATTGGCAAGCCGGCTTCCTGCCTGGCGTCTATCAAGGCACCTACATCGATACCAAGCACAAGTCGATCGACAAGCTGATTGAGAACGTGCGCAACGAGCGGATCGGGCTGGTCGATCAGCGTCGACAGCTCGATCTGCTACAAAATCTCAATCGACTGCATCAAGCCCCCCGCGCCGAAGACTCGCAGCTCGAATCGCGCATTCAGTCTTTCGAATTGGCCTATCGCATGCAGATGGAAGCCGCAGAAGTCTTCGACGTGTCACGCGAGCCGCAATACGTGCTCGATGCCTACGGCCCCGGCGTACAAGCTCGGCAATTATTGATCGCGCGTCGCTTGGTGGAACACGGCGTCCGCTACGTTCAAGTCTGGCATGGAGCCGGACAACCGTGGGACAACCATGACGATATCGAAACCCAGCACCGGAAACTTGCCGGACAGTGCGATCGTGGTATCGGTGCGTTGCTGAGCGACCTACGGCAGCGCGGTATGTTAGAAGATACTCTGGTGATTTGGGGTGGAGAATTCGGACGCACGCCAACGGTCGAGTTGCCCAAAGAGGGAGCCAATCAAGGCAAGGTCAATGGCCGCGATCACAATCATTGGGGCTTTACCACTTGGCTAGCCGGCGGCGGCGTGCGCGGCGGCTACGTTCACGGAGCAACCGACGAATTCGGATTCAAAGCGGTCGAGAATCGCGTCCACGTGCATGACCTGCACGCCACGCTGTTGAAATTGCTCGGCTTTGACCATGAAAAATTTACCTACCGCTGGGCCGGCCGCGACTACCGACTCACCGACGTACACGGCCGAGTTATCAATGAACTCATTGCGTGATGTAGCAATGGGCTTGCACGCACGTTTAAGTTGACGCCACACTGGTCTGTTTAACCGCGCAGCGCGGACGCGCAGGTGATGTGCAAACCCAAAGGAAATAGCGGGACCAGTACCGCACGAGCGCGAAGCCGAGCGTCACGGTGAAGTCATCCTCACCTGAGCGCGCTGGCGCCGTTAAACTTACATTCCGCTACCTAGTGTAGCTTGTGAGGCAGTCGAGTTGGAGAGGGGCGAGAGTCGGCAAATATGCCGTCGTCAGGTAGGCGCGCGAGGGAGCCTGTTACAAAGAATCAGAGCAGGTGACGGTAGAGAGAGGCGACGAAGGATTTCGCGTTGTTTGCTGTTGGGTTGCAGTGGTTGTACGACTCGCCCAATCTTGGTGTGCATTATCAGTACGGCGAACACTGCGAACTCACTTAGTATCGACTGCGTAGTTGTTCGTCGTTCCTTAGCTGTTGCATCTTCTTCGCATGTTGCGCGATAAGTGCGTTGGATGGTGAAGTACAGTGTGAGGCTGATCATCATCAGAAACACAAGTGCTTCTACGCGGTGAGGTGATTTAAGAAAAACGGGACGCACCGCCAGCGGTCCCTTTTTCGGCTTGCCGAGCAATACCAGTTTTACAAGAATGCTAGGTAGCGGGATGTAAGGTTAAACAGACCACTTTGAAGTTCGCGATTAGTGCACAGTGTCAACTTGACGGAGATTTGGTGCGCGTGGTCGCTGGGGTTGCGTTCATGTTTGCCTACTCCACGTTAGGCTTACCGTCGCAATAAGCGATCTACCAAAGCGTCATCGCGCGCATGCAGATTCAACCACACCTTGGACTCGACCGAATCGGCGACTGTCTCGACGGAACCATCCAAACGCAATAGGTTAACCAGGCCGATGTGTTGACTACGCGCAGTGGCGGCAAAATTCGAAGGTATGGCTGAAGTCTGACAAGGCATACCCATCCGTTTGAGTTCTTGTTCTCCGATGGTAAGTAACATCATGCCGCACGAAGTCAGGCCGTCACCTCGTTCGGGATTATTTGGCCGCCCCGGATGTGCTGCCGTGATACTCGCACCTACCATCCCCAACGTCCATGTGCCGCGTGGATCGAGCGGTGAAATGCCGGCGCGAATTTCATCCAAGGCTGCCTGGTTGGATAATCCTTCTGGGAAATCGCTGAAGCGCAGCGAGACGTTGAAGCCGCCGATGCCACTCCCCCAAATCCGACTGGCGGTTGCAGCCACATCGCTGGTATCGCTGTTAAAACCCGATTCGCAGTTTGCATTGAAGGTAAAGCATGGCTGGTTGGGTCCCATGTTGTAGGCGTAATTGCCGCGAGCATAAGTATGTCCATCGGTTCCCGCCAGCCGAGCCCGCTCGTAGGGCGCTGAATTGAAACTATCGCTGGGGCACTTCATCGTCGATAGCTCGACCGTTCGTAGCGGACGATTAACCGGATCGTCAATGGAAAGATTATTGTTGAGCGATTGCGCGAGATTGGATTGTTCCAGATAGGGGAGTAGCATCACTACCCAATTGGCCCGCAGGGGATCGGGGCCGCTGGCTGGGCTGATGCCCATAGCGACGCGATCGAAGGCACCGATGCACAGCAATCCTCCGCCGTTCGGCTCGCCGCGTCCGTTCCAGGTCATGGCTGGCGGGAGCTTGCGATGGCTGCTTTCGTAATTATGCAACGCGATCCCTAACTGTTTCAAGTTATTTTGGCATTGCATGCGTCGTGCCGTTTCGCGGGCCATTTGCACGGCCGGCAACAGCAATCCGACCAGCAGTCCGATTATCGCGATCACCACTAGCAATTCAACCAGCGTAAAGCCCAGCCTCTGCCGTTTGGTCATCATTTCACTCCAATCTATTTATATAAATCTTCGATTGCAAACCTTCGATTTCAAATCCCAAATTCGCAATCTTTTATCATAATTCATCCGTGCGTAAAACGCCTGCGACGGGTGGCAATTCTTTGACAATCCTACCGCGAGGATCGATGATGGCCGTCCCGCGCCAAGTCGAACAGACTAGATTCCAAGTTCGCGTTTCGATAGCCCTTAGTCGCACGCTCAGCAATTGCCGTTGGATCAACTCGGGATGGTCGACGAAATCGCCGTCGTACATCATGTATACAATTGCATCGAGCGGCACTTCCTGATGGAATTGTGGCAACCACGGGTGCCATGATTCGTAGCAAACCACCGGGGCAATCGTTCGTGTCTTGCCGCTAGCATCCTTGAAAGAAAGCAAATGAAAATCGCGGCCAATGACACAGGGTGCCGTCAATTCAAAGAATGGCAAAATCCAACGACGCATCGTATCGTTCTGCAACCATCGTGGCAAACCTTCCTTCATCGGGACAAGAATGAGTTTCTCATGGCAATCAATTTCGGCCGAACTCGACATGAGGCAACCGCAGTTGTATCGCTGTTGTTCTGGGACCTTTAGACCGTGTTTAGTGACCGTGCCCAGGTCGAGCATCGCTACGCCAAGAAGACAATTGGTGCGATATTGAGGCAACAGGTCAGAACGGAAGTCTGCAAGTGTCAAACGTGCGGGGGGACTTTTATAATCGTCGATGGTATCCACCGCAGTCGCTAGGCTCGAGTACGTTGTATCCACAAGGGACGACTCGGGCCAGACAATGAGATCGACGGGCCCGTCGTGTTCAAGACTTGCGAGTGTCAATGGATGCAGAACCTCCCATGGCTGCCAGGGGGCAGCGCGGTGCGGTTGGTGTAGGTGGGGTTGTACCATTGCCGCCGTAAATGGCAACGGCTGCACCACAACTGTCGACTCGATTAGCATGCCTCCGAACCACAGCATGGATGTCAATGATATTGCCAGTAAGGAACTGGACCAGCGCCGATAGGAAACCCGTGAATAATCGGGGAGCCACAAGAAATTGATGTAGTAAAGAACTCCTGACAGTCCGAATGGAGTAAGTATTCCTGACCACTGAGCTATAGGAGTTGTCGCGATCGCGAGCGACGAATTTGTGGTTGCCCATGTTAGCCCCAACTGAGCTTGCCCCATTTCGAGTATCATAGCGGTAAACGCAATTATTGGCGCTGCATTCACTATATGCCAGCTTCGACTTTGGCGAATGAGAAGCGCGAGCCCAGCAATTTGTAGGCTGAAGATCAAGCAGCCAGCTCCATGCAAAATGGCACCCCATGGAGGTACGGCAGGCTGTACATATCCTGTTATCACCCAACACATGGCAAAACCTACGACGATGGCTTCCGCAGTCAGTCTCGTAGCAGATGTGGCGGAACCGCAGTTACGGCAGAGCCACATTAAGGGTGATAGAGCCACAACATATACCGGAAGACAATAGGGCGTGTGAGCGTAATAGAACAAGGCAACGGTTACCGAGGCAATCATTATTCGATTGACCACGTTGCTCACCCGTATATACTTTGAATCTTCATTGGCGAGGACGACTCTCGATTCCGCTAATGCTCGATGCACGTGTTCGCAACTTGGCATGGAGGCCGTATCGTTACTAGCAGTCACCAGATTTTCCCACTTCTACTGACACAAAACAAAGCCCCCCACTGAAGCGAGTATTCAAAGCAGTACACCGAGTGCGCCGCCCTGTCAAAAAGTATCGACTACAATACCTACGGCGTCATCCCGTGCTCGAATAATGATTCCATTTAGCACAATCAACGCCGTCGCCAAGATTCTGTAGGCGTGTCGATCGAGCTTGGTGACAGTTGTCATGTTGCAATCATCGGCGTAACAATCTGCGGGAAACAACTAGGCAGACCGCTCCCAGCGTCAAGCCACCGAGTATCCACGGCCATCGAGACCCAGATCCAAAATTGGGTTCTGGAAAACCATAGTGACTCAAATAGAATTGCTCTTTAGGAATCGGGTCATAACTCGATTTCACACAGCTTACCCGATTCTCCTGTTTGACCTTTCCGTCGTCTCCGATAAACCTCGCAATGGCAGTTTCCGTGAATCCGAGCTGATCACTAGGATGATTACTGACCGTCACCACAGTTCTCGGCCACACCGGCCTACCATACTCAACTAGCTTCCAGCCATTATTCGGCGCAAAAATAAGGTATGCATTTTTGAGTGTCCAATCCTCAATACTTTTCATACCCTCGTAGGGTGGTTTCTCAACAGGTGCGTAGTTGAAGTCTACACGGACTAGCACTTCACCGGCATCGCTACTGAATGCGTCGATCTTTATCAGTTTGAAGCCTGGATCTTGAACCAGTCCCCACACCGTTCTTCCAGAAAAACTGTAGGCATCCAAAAGGTAATATCTGGCAGTGTTCATTTTTTCTCTAATTACCAGATCATCTGATAGGCTGATTCCCTTTCGCTGCACTCCAGAGATTGAGAACTCTCCAGCTTTGGGGCGCGTGAGTACGAAGGCGTAGTCTTCGTTTATCACCTCCAACACTTCGAGGCCTCTTTCGTTACGCAAAACCTTCATGCAGTTTTCGCCACAAACTGAAATCTCCTCTACTTGTGCCGGCGACTTTTGGGGGACAATGTTGTAAACCGCGAATCCAGATGTCGCTGCCATCTTCAATTTCAACAGATCCATGGCTTTAACAAATAATTCCTCCAACCGGCTCGCATCAATGCCTACAACCACCTCAGACTTATCAACTCCTCTTGCAACGGTCGGAAACGAACAATAGCAAAAAATGACCAATGCTAAATGAAAAAAATATCGCACAATTTCACCTGGGCTCCAAGGCTGAACAAAACTTTCGAATGAATCTAAAGTCAGAACCGTGAGGTTCCCGAGAGAACCTCACGGCGAGCATTCAAGAAAGCCTTATGTTCCAAAAGTTAATGAAACCGTCCAAAAATCAAACTCAAGTCCGTTAAACTAAGGGGGAGAGCAATTGCAGCCTGAGTTAGATGGGTTCGGCTTGCAACCACAACCATCATCGCAAAGCGCAAAAGCCGAAGTGTCCAGGCACACGCCCGAACAAATGATTGTCCCATCCGGTAGATAATTGGTGGTGGCTGAGCAACCTGTACAGCCGGTACAAATGGCTGCATCTGCGTCCTGTTGCGCAGCCAGGACTACGGTGAGTATACACAAACCCACACCAACGGAAGCCAACGCATTTCCAAACAAATTTCGGATTGTCATAAAGATCTCCTTTGACTAACAACCAACTAACAAAACAAGGCAAGCACGGTGTTTGCCCACACTAGTATTCAGTCGCCATTCCAGACAACGCTACCGAAAATGGACGGAAGTTTTGCCGCTCTTCGGCTGCTATATACAGCTCCACCGAATGAACAAATTCCGTCGTCTTCTCGGGGACCCTAATTATCAGTTCAAGTGGATAATTGCATCCTGCCGGAATTTCGACTGGAAACGCCTCAATTCCTATACATCCGCAACTTTTTCTGGCACCGACAATAGCCAGTGAACTTGATCCACAGTTAACTACATTAACTTTCGCATTCACCTCATCACCACATCGTAGCGCTCCGAGGTTGAGTATTGGTTCAACAAACACTCGTTGCCCCATCAGATAGGGCATTGCCCGTCCCACGGAACCCGCTCGATATGCTGCGTACCCGACTACTGTATTGCCGAAACTGAAGGTGTGCCACGAAACGTGTGCTAGAGTTTAGCGGTTCCACAAAGGGTATCGCCACATGTCAACACGTAAGATTTTAACGCCAAAACAGAAGATAGCGATTTTGCGGGA
>JADYZV010000180.1 GCA_020852965.1 Pirellulaceae bacterium
AACGTCCTTGCTGACGCTGCGGGTTACGATTGCATAGCAGACTGTTTTTTGCTCGTATGACGTAAACCTATTCGCTATCATCGTTTACTTCGTTTTCTCGCAGACTCATGAATAATCCGGGTTAAACGACTGCAGTTCGATGGATCTCATTCCTCAAGCCTCAAGCCTCAAGCCTAACTCGAACGGACCATGCAATGCGAACACTAATTACTGGCGGTTGCGGCTTCATCGGTTCCCATTTGGCCGAAGCCCTGGTAGCGGCTGGAGATGAAGTGACTGTGTTGGATGACCTTTCGACCGGCAGGATCGAGAATATCGCCAGCATGGAGGGCAACGCGCGACTGCGGACGCTCATCGGTTCCGTGACCGACGAGGCATTGGTCCACGAAGCGGTGAAGGGTTGCGATCAAATCTACCACTTGGCCTCGGCTGTCGGTGTGCGGCTGATAATGGACAAGCCCGTAGAGACGATCGATACGATCGTCACGGGTACGCAGACCGTGCTCAAGCAGGCCAATCGATATCGCAAGCCGGTGCTGTTGACATCGACTTCGGAAGTCTATGGTAAGTCGACAGCGGTACCCTTTGATGAGGATGGCGATCGCCTTTCGGGTCCGACCACCAAGCATCGCTGGGCGTACGCTTGCGCCAAAGCGCTCGACGAATTTCTGGCCATGGCGTATTGGAAGTCAACGCGCTTGCCCGTGGTGATCGTCCGTTTGTTCAATACCGTCGGCCCCAGACAAACTGGGCAGTACGGAATGGTAGTTCCGAATTTTGTACGGCAAGCTCTGGCGGGGGAGCCACTACAGGTTCACGGTGACGGAGCGCAGTCGCGCTGTTTTTGTCATGTAGCCGACGTGGTGCGTGGACTGACCGGATTGATGAACTGTACCTCGGCACGCGGGCAAGTCATTAACTTGGGGGCTACCGAAGAGGTTACGATCGCTGAATTAGCCCGACGAGTGGTTGCGCAGACTGGCAGCCAATCGGAGATTCGACCGATCGCCTATGACGAAGTGTACGGCGAGGGTTTTGAAGATATGCAGCGTCGCGTGCCGTCGATAGCCAAGGCCAAGCGACTGATTCATTGGCAACCTCAACGCAGCTTGCAAGACATTATTGCCGATGTGGCGAATGAAAATGGAGCCGATACGAAAGGGTAGCTCTTTTCCCAACTCACAGATTGCTACCAATCCGTCAGTCCTCTATGCTCAGGAGCAATGAGCGTGAAAGCAAGTTTGAGTTTGCAGAACGCTGGTCTGTCTAACCGCGAAGCGCGGCCGCGCAGGTGATGTACAAGTCGAAACGATGCAGCGGCACCAGAGCGGTCAGCGACTATAAGGCAACCGATCGAGCAGTTCACAGGTCGGTGGGCTCGTTGTCGTTGTTTCCAAAAATGTCTTCTAGGCTAGTATCCCCAGGGCGCAGATAGGCCATGTTCTCGTGCTGCAGGGTGATGGTGTTGGCGATTGTCTGGTTGGTCAAGAAGCTAGGGGGCACCCAACTGTTGTCGTTAAAGTTGCAGTTGATTGTGACGGCCACATCCTCGGTCAGATTATTGATCTGCGCAGGCGAGACGCTCATCGTATAGACGCGAACGCCACAGGCTTGCATTAGATTGGCCACGCGTGCTCGTACGTCGTCTGCGGTGGCACCCGGAGTGACACCGGCGCGAGCACCTTCATAGGCGACCATCTGCACCGAGTGCTGAACGTAGATGAATCGGCTCAGTTCGAGCATCCCGAACACGAACATGAAGAATATCGAGACGCAAAGTGCGAACTCAACCGTTACCGTACCACGGCGAGACCGTGACGAAGCAGATTGAGCACGTTCGGCTGGGGACATAATTGCGACTCCGTTGGCAGTAGTGGACGAGGTTACGAGTCCGTAGTTTGTAGTGGACGAGGTTACGAGTCTATTGGGTTCGATATATTCAGGAACTTACAATCCTGTCCACTACTGCACGGGTTGAAAGCTCAGCGGCGGACTACTAGGTTGGTTGTTTATTGAACTAGCATGGCTGGAAGTGTTTCGGCCAACTGTTGGAAGATGGCGTGCAGCGTAGCGGCATCGGGTGCGTGGTAGTACGACCCTCCACCGGCCGTAGCGACTTGCTGCATCAGAACTTGGTCCGCTTGAGAGCTAAAGGTGATCGTGTGGACCTTGATGTTCTGCGATAGGGCCAGGGCAGCCAGGGCCACGGGATCGTCTCCCTGAGTCATGATGCCATCGGTGAGCAAGATCAGGTTGTGTGTAGCGTTGGGGCGACTCCCCCCTTGTTCGGTCAAGGTGGCGATGCCGTCGCGCAGTCCTGCTGCGATATTGGTGTTGCCTATTAGCGGCTTGGTTGCGAGAGTCGCCAGCTTGCTACGCACGTCATCGAAGTTGATGGTTAGCGGCTGATCGATACTCGATACGGTCGAATTAAAGAGCCCAAATTCAAAGTTGCTGGCATACGAGACGAGCGAGACGCGGGGGTGGTACGGGTTCGTGTTGAGCACTGTTAAGAACGTGTCGACCGAACTTTGCAACGCGGCCCAACGGCTGAGTGTCGCATGGGGTTTGAGGAAGTAGTTTTGAATAATCGATCTACCGTTCAATTCGCCCGGGTAGGAGTAGGGATCGTTGGACAAGTCCCAGGCCATCGAGCCACTGCGGTCGACTACTAGACAGATGTCATTGTCGACACGGGTGGCGATGGAAGTTTCTTCGAGTTCGAAATCTTCGCGGTCAAGGAATTGTCCCAGGGCGGGCAAGGCGGAGACGCCGCCAACTCGGCGCACGAAAGAGGCGTGGACTTGGGTCGAATTGGTCGGTGTTCCGTCGGCAGTGAATTGATAGCGGCCATTTGGCATCGGAGTCGCGCTGCCGAATGTTACGTCGATATTACGAATTTGCAGTGGAGCTCCTGCCACGGAATGTCGCTGGCAGATCTGTCGACCGCGTAGTCGTGCCGCATCGATACTGCCGGTCAGACCGTAAGTAATCGAAGCAGCTTTTGCGGCTGCGTCGGTCGCCAAACGCATTTCGGTCTTGGCGAGGGCGACGTAGGCCGAGTTCATGCATAGAGCTGCGATGATGCTAAGCATGGCTAGCATGAACGCGGAGAGCACGATGATCGTGCCTCGCCGACTTGGATGATGACGCTTCATGGTGACACCTGCCTGCTGAAAAGTTCTTGTTGCAAATCACGTTGTGGTTTTGGCCGCAGTGGGCGAGGTTGCGAGTCCTGACATCTCCCTAATAACCAGACTCTTAAGCTCGTCTGCTACGCTCAAACTAAGTGGGTGCGATGCCCCGTGCTACTCTCGCAGCATAAAGGCTTCGACTCGAAAGGAACCTGCACTGTCGCCGATGACGTAGTGGGAGATGGTATTGTCTCCCCATGGAACATCGATTCGAATGCGGATCTCGTCTCCGGTAACAATATTGTCTAAGTTGTTTTGGGCTTGAGTCATGTTGCGAATTCTGACCGTCGCCTGATGGACATTTTGTTGAGTCAGCAGGGTTTCCGCATGGGTTTGAACATCGTCCGTATCGCTGATTGGACGAGTGGCCACACGGCAAGCTTCGTAAGCAGCGATCAAGGCTGATTGCTTGACGTGCAAGCGTTGACAAATCTCGATCGCTCCAAAGACTAATGCGATGAGCACAGGCAGGACGATTGCCAGCTCCACGGTGGCGACACCGTATCTAGCTGATCGAGTTCGGCGTTGTGTGCGTCGCATGGTTTGCATCGTGAGTGGAGTCAAAGGTTCGTTCAAGTATCGGTAGTCAATTGAATCAAAGTGGTTGACGCCTGGCCCCGGTGGCGCAGAGCCCGGTGGCCCTGAACCGGGTGGCCCTGAACCGGGTGGCCCTGCCCTGAACCGGGTGGACGGATAAACTAGTTGGGCAGTGTGCTCACATCGTCTTGGTCCAAGTCGAGGGCATTGGTTTGGCCGATGTCGACCACGAACAACGCATCGTTATAGTCGAGGTCACCACCGCCGATGATGTCTTCAAAGCCGAGCAGAACGAAGGGTGTGCCAGGCAACAAGAAGGCGACTACGTGTTGCAACGAATCAGGGTTTTCGGCAGGGTCGTTCCACAACCATTGCGTACCGCCATTGACCGCGTTCGAGACGAGGAAGAAGTCGAGCTGATAGCCGCGATCTCCAACGCCGATTTCGACAAAGTCACCACACTTCAGTGGCTCCCATGTGGTACGCTGATTGCCACTTTTGATGGATGCATCGGGGAACAATACCGTCGCGGTGCCGCGACTGGGTGAACCGGCCGGTGTCCAGGCGAAGCCGACGGTGTTGTGGTAACCGGCACCTTCGAAGAGGAAGTAAATGCGGAGCGGCTTGTCCGACTGCGTGCGTAGGAACAGCCGCGAAGCATCGAGCTTGAAGCCACTTACGCCGGTGAACACAACGCTTTCAGCAAGTTGGTCGTTGATAATCTGCAGAAAGCTGGGCATGTAGTTGACATAAAAGTCTTGGCTACGAGCGTCGGAGGCATACTGCATGACCGGCCCATGGACGGGCAAGCCCAAGGGGCGGGCCGGCGATTGAACCGGAGCAACGATTTGCGCACTCACGTTAGCGGCCCCGAGTGGGCAGACCGCACAGACCATCGCCAATACTAGTTTTCGAATTCGCATTGTCGTTTACCTCCACCGCACGGTTTTGCACCTGCGGCAATACTAAGTTGCAGAGCTTGAAAAGGCGTCGAGTCGAATCAACCCGCACGTCTCGTAAAGTAGGCCTAGTTCGCTGGCCTATCGTAAACCTAGGTCAGGTTTCTACAGCTAGCAGGCTGTGCGTACCAAAAATCTCGAAATATCTACGGCCGGAGCCTGCCAAGTCGGTTTGCCCTCGAAAGAAACGACTCTTGAGTTACAATGAGCCCTAAATTCAATACAACCGGAACATTGCTTTGATTGCTAGGAGCTTGGATATGTCGCCCCTCACTGCTCAACAGGCAGATATACTCGCCGCTGGCCAATGGCGGCCCTCGCTCGCGTCGAAAACCTTTCAATCGGTCAACCCGGCCAGCGGTGAACTGCTCCCGTACCATTTCCCTGTGAGCAGTTGGGAGGATTGTGACCAAGTGCTGCAGGCGGCCACCGAGGCAGCCGAGCGACTTCGCCAACTGCCGCCCGCGCAGTTAGCCGCATTCCTGGAAGCCTTCGCGGTACAGCTAGAGGCCAACAGCCAAGCTCTGTGCGAGCTGGCGCATCGCGAGTCGGCACTGCCACTAAAACCGCGTTTGGCTGACGTCGAACTGCCACGCACTGCGGGGCAACTGCGACAAGCGGCCACGGCTGCGCGCAGCGGGTCGTGGGCTCAAGCAGTCATCGATACCCAGCTTGGTATTCGCTCCTGTTACGAACCGATCGGACCGGTGTGTGTGTTTGGCCCTAACAATTTCCCCTTTGCGTTTAACAGCGCCGCCGGTGGTGATTTCGCCGCAGCGATCGCCGCGGGCAATCCGGTCATTGCCAAAGCTAACCCTTCGCATCCAGCGACGACTAAACTGCTCGCGGAATTGGCGCTGAAGGCGATTGAAGAGACGAATCTGCCACCGGCCACGCTACAGCTCATCTATCGCACGTCGCACGAAGATGGTGCGCGCTTGGTTGCCGACCCACGCGTCGGAGCGATTGGCTACACGGGCAGCCGCCACGCGGGGCTAGTGCTCAAAGCGGCCGCCGATGCGGTAGGCACGCCGATTTACTTGGAGCTATCGAGTATCAATCCAGTAGTCATTCTGCCAGGTGCGCTGGTCGAACGTGGCGACGAGATTGTGGGAGAGTTCGTGACCAGTGGTTTGATGGGGACAGGCCAATTCTGCACCAATCCTGGCTTGGTCTTGCTAGTCCAAGGAGCTCAGACCGATCAGTTTCTCAACGCGGTGACTGCCAAGTACGAAGCGGCCGCCCCAGGCACGCTCCTCTCGACGTCCGTCCAAGAGTCGTTAACTTCCGCCATCAACACGATCACGAAGGCGGGGGCCAAACTGCTATGTGGCGGGCAAGCCGTCGCAGGACAGTGCAGCGTGAGCAACACGCTGTTGCAAGTCTCTGCGGAAGCATTCATCGCACAAGCGGAAGTGTTTCAGACCGAAGCCTTCGGCAACGCAGCGTTGGTTGTGGTAGCCGACAACGTCAATCAGCTCGGCGGTGTACTGCGCGCACTGGAAGGCAACCTGACCGGTTGTATCTACTCGGATACACAAGGCGCCGACGATGCGGCCTACGATCAACTGGCACCGCTGCTGGCGCGCCGCGTAGGACGGCTGCTCAACGACAAGATGCCGACCGGCGTGGCCGTTAGTCCCGCCATGAATCACGGCGGCCCGTTCCCCGCGACGGGGCATCCAGGCTTTACCGCTGTCGGTATACCCGCCAGCTTATTTCGCTTCGCCAAACTGACGTGTTACGATGCCGTTCGCCAACAGCGACTCCCCGGTCTGCTGCAAGACAAGAATCCGACCGGTCAAACGTGGCGCTGCATCGATTTGAAGTGGACGACGGCTGATGTTTAGCGTAGTGGACTCGTAACCTCGTCCACTACGGCAAACGGTTGACAAAAAACGTGCGATCGGCTTTCCACATGGGGCGTGGTGCAGGTATACTGTGGCAAGTCGACTGCTTTCTACTTATCCAAACTTCTCTTCTCAGCCTGACAATCGCATGTTGCAAAAAGAAAAAAGTCCGCGCAAATTGCTGTTGGGGCACGAAGGTCGCGAGAAAATGCGCGTCGCCGGGCGCTTCAACGCACAATTGATCGACGAGGTGCGAAAGATAATGCTGCCGGGTACGACGACGGCTCAAATCGATGAATTGATCCAGCAGTATACCCTGGACCATGGCCACACGGCCGCGACGCTGGGCTACATGGGCTATCCCAAGAGTTGCTGCACCAGCATCAATGATGTCATTTGCCATGGCATCCCCGATGAAACGCGACTGAACGAAGGGGACATCATCAACGTCGATGTCACCAGCATCGTCGGAGGCTGGTTTGGCGACCAGTCGGAAACTTTTATCATCGGCAAAGGGAGTGAAGAAGCGATCGCGGTAACCCAGGCTGCCTTCGACTGCATGCACATGGCCATCGAAGCTCTCTATCCGGGATGCCCGGTCAGCACGATAGGTGACACGATTGTCGCCGAGGCCCATCGCCGCGGCTTCTCGGTCGTGCGTGAGTACGTTGGGCACGGGCTGGGGCAAGTCTTTCACCAACCGCCGAACATCCCTCACTTTCCTGACCGCAAATCGCGTCAGCAGCGCTTGCTACCTGGCATGTGCTTTACGGTCGAACCGATGATCAATGCCGGTACGCGTTTCACGCGACTCGACAAAAAGGATGGCTGGACAGTTCGCACGCGCGATCATCGACTATCAGCTCAGTTCGAGCACACCGTGCTGATGACCGAAAACGGTCCCGAAATCCTAACCATCACCCAAGACGGCCCTCAAAAGGGCCATCAGTTCTAAGTTTAATGTGGCACGACGCTCCGCGTTGCCTTTTTAATGTGGCACGACGCTCCGCGTCGTTTCCTCTCTTCTTGTCTTCTTCTTGTCTCTTGCAATCTATTTTCCATCTTCAATCCACCAGTCAGCTCACGGCGACTTCCTGTTCATTCTGTATTGCATCCGCATCAACACCGCAGAATTTTGAGAGCGGGCTTCACAATCGACTAGGGCCCTTAATTGCCGAGAGTGAAACGAAGGCTTCCGAGCCGAAAGGAATTTGCAGCATTTCAGAGCAATCGCAGCGCTGGTCGAAATTCTAGGAGAATCAAATACTAGGAGAATCAAAGAAGGGAGCCGCCGAGTATTTCGAAGTTTGCCGTGCCAAACGAAACACCGTTGAATATGACATCGCGGGTGTTACCAGCCAAGCATAAGCAAGTGAGTTGATCGAATACGCGACGCAATTTCGTGCAGAAGTCGCCAATTGGTTGGAAACGAATCATCCCACTTTGCTTCGTTGATTAACTCAATTCGAGGATGCGTAGTACTACGAACGAATCAGAGCGGGATCGGTCCCTAAGGTCCCTTCGATGCGGGCGAGGTATTCGTCGGTCTTGAAAAACTCCAAGCGTTGGTTGGCTTGTTCAATGCGAGCTTGCAGATCGAGGCGTTGGACCACTTCTTGGTGCGTGGCTTTGGTACAGAATTGCTTCAAGTAGCGTCGATGCCGTTGCCAAAGTTGGATATCGGCCGAGCGTTTGGCGTTCAATCGCGCGCGATACCAAGTGCTACCGAGCAGTGACTCGCGGGTAAACTGTTGACGCAGTTTGGGAGCATCGAGCTGCTCGCCCTGGTAGTGGCCGTCGACCATGATCGACAGCAGAGCTTGGAGCGGCGGGCAGGCGAGTTCGTAACTGCCATCTTCGAAGTACTGTCGAGCCACCTTCTGTTGCGATTCGACGATATGTTCGACGCCATCGGCAAAGCCCTCTTCGTCTTGGGTTTCGGGGCATAGAATTCGATTGTCAAAGACTTTGTCGGGATTGTCGAACATCCGTCCGAAGAAGCGCCTGACGAAGCGAATGGTGATGCGATAGCCCAGGCGGCTGGCCAGGATTTTGCGCCCTTGATAATCGTAGTCTTCCATCTTTTGCAACATGCCACCTTGAATTAGCCAAGCCGGATCTTTCTCGGCGGGCGTCAGGCGGCACCACAATTCGGGGACGAGCAGGCTGATGTCATGTCCCACTTCGACTTCGCTACCGACGAAGCCAGCCGCTGTGGAGAAGCCCCCCAAGTCGCTCAGGATCATACTTACCAGCGCGGCGTTCAGATCGTGAATGGGTAGTAGCGCGTTGAATGGGCTCTTGGTCAAAGCTCCTTCGCTACCGGCACCGGTGGTGGATGGACTCTTGCCGGTCAACGAGCAAATGTAGTCCATGAACAGCTCGGGGAGCTCTTGATAGTGAATCGGGTTGTAGACGGCCAACGAGCGAATTCCAGCTTGTTTGTCGGGCGGGTTGTTGCGTCGCCCCGAGAGCACAGCCGACACGGGCAAGTGGATGGCTGCATCGCTTGGCAGGCCACGATACAGGCGCACGCTGCGCATGGCGATGTAGCTTTCATCGGGAGAGGCCAGATCGGGGCGGTCCTGCAGGTAGCGTGGGTTCTTCGATGGCTGGCCGTCGACCAGTCGTGGGTGAGCCGAACTGACGACGTATTGGGAGTCGGACTGCAGGAAGTCTAGCAACATGTCTTGCATGGGCTGGGTGTAGTTGTCGAAGTTCAACACGTCGTCGACGATCGCCTGAGCGGTGGGGCGGTCGAGTGGTTCAAAGTTGCAGAAGAAATTGTCTTCGCTGGAAATGTCCAGTTCGGTCTGCTTGTCTAAGCCGCGATGTACGGCGTCGTCGGGGCGTTGGAACAAGCGATACTCGCAGTTGGCCACGAACTTGTAGCTGATCGCTGGTTGAAACTCGCCTTGTAAGAATCTGCCGGGGACTACGACCGATGCGGTGATATCGTCTTCGAGTTGAACTTTGTAGGCGGCGGCGAAATCTTGACGCAGTTTGTACGTCTGCCAACGCCGCTCGCTGTCCAAGCCGACTCGCAAATACATTCCGACCAACTTGCGGTTATGGAATTTGAGTTCGTGACCCGGCTCGCCATTGACCACATCGACGCTGAAGTGCGAGCGCCAATCGCCGTTCCACTCCGGCTTGCAGAAGCGTTTGATGATAAAGGCCATGGCGTAAAGTGATCCTGGGATCGTCTTGAGCCATTTGTTGTATTCGTCGGTGAAATCGCGCGACGGGGTCAGTAATTTGATCACGCTCCCCAGGCTGCGTTTGGGATCGAGCATCGGACGGCTGGTGAGCTGCGTGTAATCGGGCTTTTCCACCGAATCGTCGCGCCAGCGCGTCGAGTAGTCTTTAGTGAAAAGTTCATCGAGCTTGGCGAAGTCGCTCTCCAAGTTATTGACGAAGATCGGACCGCTGAGCATGTAGTCGCGCAGCGATTTGCTAATCTCACTCTTGCCGCCGCCGCTGACGGTACACGGCTTGTGACAGACGATGCCATCACCGCTGCTGCCGACCAATCGCCAGGAAGGGGCCGAGGGGTGCTTCTCCATCTTGAGGCGATAACCGCTGGGGGCCATGTAGACTTTGCTCGGCTCGAGCGCGATGCTCTGTTGCTTGCCATCGTGCTCCCAGTATATTTTTTGGTCGTACAATGTTGCCCGAGCGGCCTCGGGAATGTAAACCAGCTTGTCGCAGAAGCGATCGACGCCGTATCCCTCCGGACGCACGTCGACGAAATCGCTGTAATCTCGCTCGACATCGGAAAAGGTACGACCGTTGTAACGTTGACTGTTGACTTGGAATTCATCACCCAACGACCAACTCGCGAAGGCCAACGCACCTCCGGCGTGCTCCTCTTCCACATTGCCCATCAGGTTGGCAGCATAGCTGATTTGCGTCTTGACCTCTTTCTTGCAGTAGCCGAAATAGTTGTCCGCAATCAGCGTTACGATCACGCCATCGGCGGTACGGCAAGTCGCTTTGAAGGCGCTGCCATCGTTGTATTTCTCGTCTTCGCTACGGTAGCACATCGACTCGCGTCGCTGACGTTCGTTGGCATCGTCCCAGTGTGGAAGCCCCAGCTCTCGCTTGGTGACGTGACAGAGATGCGGTGCCAAGATGACACAGCCGGTATGACCCGACCAGTGCAACACGTCGAGGCCAGCGTCGTTTTCCGGCAGCAAAGGGTCTCCTGCGTTGCCAAAGATCGATTCGACGAAGTCGAGATTGCTGACCAAGCCGCCAGGGGCGAAGAAGCGCACCTCCATCGTCTTGTGGCGGCAGAAACCGGTGACGGCCGGACAGACCAACGGCCGGACCAACAGCGACACGAATGCTCGTTGCGCCCCTTCGCTGTCCGAAAGATAAGGCAACTGCAACGATTCGGCCGGCGGGCGACACGCGTGTTGAAAGAGTCGTGCAAAAACTGCTTTGGGAATAGCCCGCTTGTCCGCAGGAATAGGCAAGCCCCCCTCGCAGACGTGGAAGGTTCCCTGGGTTGTGCGGCGATCGGCTCGTGGATTGTGGATTACCCCGTTATGAACTCGATAGCTCGAAAGCAACTCATTGCTGAAGTGATCGCCATCGGCCGGCAGGCTCAACAAGCGTCCGATACCATGCCGATCGAGGCACAGGCTGGGATGGGGCAGGGCCAGCGGTCCGTCGATGGGAGCGTCGCCAAAGTGCGAATTGAGAAAGCTCTCGATGCGTTGGTCGATAGCTGGTCGATGCCCGGACAGCAAGCGGTTCTTTTCTCGCAGGCTCGACAATAGCGTCCGTCGCCACAGCGACTCGGCGTCGGGCTGCTCGGGAACCGCCAATCCCGCCACCGCCAATTGCATGTGCAAATAGTCGCGCAATTGGAGTTGCAGTTTATCGGCCTCCCCAGGTTGACCGTCTTTCTGCCAGCCCAAGGCCATCTGAGGGTCTTCGACCAACCAGCGGTCTCCCAACTCTTTCCAGGTGATCGTCATATGTCGTTCCTCAGTATGGTTTGTCGTGATATTGGAGCGGTGATTATACGACCCACTGCTGTTCCGCCGAAGACCGCCTGTTGGGCTTTGTCTCAAAATTCCACTCGCGAGTGTTGCTCTGCTGCTACGGTCGCTAGGCTGCAGAAATCGACCGTCTGGTAACGGTGGTTACCAAGCAGAAGCTGGCTATCATGCAGAAGGTCGCTGTAAAGTTTGAGAATGTAAGTCCATGTCAACTTGCGTAACGGGCGGTTTTCTTTCATAGTAAACGCACTTCAACGGATTGAATCCCCAACCCAGGTTAGGGGAATTGGAAGTTCATGTTCACCAACCGTTGGCACTTTCCTCTGGCTCCATCCCCTGGCCCACCCCACTTCTTCCCGCAATCGGAAAAGGTATCGATGTCACTAATGAAGTTCTTCCTTTCTCTATCCTTGCTAGCTGTCAGCCTTGTCGAAGCCCTAGCGCCTGGCATGGTGCGCGGCGACGAAGCTCCGGCGGGTAGCTTTCGTACTCCCGCTGGCTTCTCGGTCGACTTGATCTACAAAGTTCCTAGTGCCGAACAAGGCTCGTGGGTCTCGCTGTGCGTTGACCCCAAGGGCCGTATCTTGTCCAGTGATCAGTATGGCAAGCTCTACCGCATCACGCTGGCTGACGGCAAAGCTCCGCACGTCGAGCAGTTAAAGATCAATATCGGTCTGGCACAAGGAATGTTGTACGCCTTCGATAGCCTGTACATCAATATCAACGCCACCACGGGGCAATTGAAAAAGACCGACGCACAAGGCCCCGGCGTGTATCGGCTAACCGACACGACCGGCGACGATCAGTACGACAAAATCGAATATCTCGTGCCGCTTAAGGACCAAGCGGGGGAACATGGCCCACACGCTTTGATCCTCTCGCCCGATGGCAAGAAGATCTATCTATGTAACGGCAATCAAACTGACCTTCCCGAGTCGGCTACCGGTGGCCCCGTACCGCGTCATTGGGGCGAAGATCACCTGCTTGGCCGTATGCCAGACGGACGTGGGTTCATGAGTGACCGTTTGGCACCCGGCGGTTGGATCTGCCGCATGGATCCCGATGGCTCGAATCTTGAATTGATGGCCAATGGCTTTCGCAATGAGTACGACATCGCATTCAACCCGGCGGGAGAGTTGTTCACCTACGATGCGGACATGGAGTGGGACATCGGGACACCATGGTATCGTCCGACTCGCGTCAATCATGTAATTAGTGGGGCTGAGTTCGGCTGGCGGAACGGGACGGGCAAGTTCCCCGACTACTACCCTGATACATTTGGTGCCGTGGTCAATGTCGGTCCCGGCTCACCCACAGGGATCGTGTTTGGGACCGGAGCTAGGTTTCCGGTCAAGTATCAAGAGTCGCTGTTCATTAGCGATTGGAGCTATGGTGTTATCTACGCCGTGCATATGACGCCACAGGGGGCGACCTATACTGGCGAGTTCGAATCGTTTGTAACTGCCGCTCCCATGGCTGTCACCGATTTGATCATTCACCCCGATGGCAATATGTATTTCGCGGTCGGTGGACGCCGTACCGCTTCGGGGCTTTACCGTGTGCGCTACACGGGCGACGAATCGACGCAGCCAAAGATTGTCAATGATGAGGCCAAGGAAACCATGGCTGCACGCAGTCTGCGGCATCAATTGGAAGACTTTCACGGGCATGTCGACCCCGCTGCCATCAAGCCGGCTATCGCCAATGTAGGAAGTGCCGACCGAGCCATTCGCTATGCTGCGCGCATTGCATTGGAGTGGCAGCCTGTCGAACAATGGCGCATGGCGGCTTTGGCATTGAAGGAGCCGCAGGCCATCATCACGGCCGCCGTCGCCTTGGCACGCTGTGGTGACAAAGTGACTGAAGCAGACATTACCAAAAAATTGGCGGAGATCGATTTCACCAGTTTGTCCGAAGCGACTCAACTCGAGCTGCTGCGCGCACATGAGCTGGTTTGGCTACGCCTGGCAGCACCCGACGCGCCGCAGCGCGCCGCCGTGCTCAAACAGCTCGACGCTCAGTTTCCCAGTCGCGCCGGTTTGCTCAATCGCGAACTGGCCTTAGTGCTCTGTTATTTGAACGCTCCCAACATCATCGATCGCTGCGTTGCGCAATTGCAATTGTCGAGCTCGCAAGAGGACCAGATCCACTATGCCTTCTGTCTGCGCGATATGCGCGAGGGGTGGACCGATGACCTGCGGCGTGGATACTTCCAGTGGTTCTTCGATGTCGCCTCGGCGCGCGGCGGAGCCTCGTTTGGAGGCTTCCTATCGAACATTCGCGACGTGGCTATAGCGAACCTCTCCGAAGATGACAAGAAGGCGTTGGGTGAGTTAATCGGAGCGATGCCTGCCCCGGCCGACCCTCTGGCCGACTTGGCGCCGCGCAAGCAGGTCGCCGAGTGGACGGTAGCCACGTTGCAGCCGGAGCTAGCCAAGATTACTGACGCACCGAATTTCGAACGTGGTCGCGAGTTGACCGCCGTGGCCCAGTGCTTCAAATGCCATCGCTTCGCAGGCCAAGGAGGCATCCAAGGCCCCGACTTGACCGCTACCAGTCAGCGTTTCAACGATACGGACATGTTGACTTCGATATTGGAGCCCAACAAGGAGATTAGTGATCAGTATCAAGCGACGCAATTCTTGACCGACAACGGTGCGATCACTGGCCGCGTCGCCAACTTGAATGGCAACACTCTCAATATCGTCACCAACATGCTCGCGCCAGGAGATTTTACCAACATCGACGTCGGTGATATTATCGAACGTAGGCCATCGCCAGTATCGATGATGCCCAGCGGCTTGCTCGATACGTTTACACCGGCCGAGATCCATGACCTGCTGGCCTACTTGCGCAGCGGCGGCAATGCGAGTCATGAAGTTTATCGCCAGTAGCATGCCGACTATGCAGGCGCAGGCAGGGGGCCGTCTGGGGAAAGTGGCCCTCCCCGCTCGCCGACCAACTACGTCGGTGTCCGTCGCGACCCTCCCGAATACGGCTCGTTTGTTCCACATAACTTTTTTTTGATCCCTGAGAGCTTGTCTCGCAGGTGAATGAGTTTTGAAGATAATGAATAATCAATAATCCGGGTTAAACGATTCAGCGAGTCCGCGCGAAACGGCTGCCGAAGGAGATTTTCACTCACCACAATTAGAGCCCATGCGAATGCTGTCTCACAGGTTTTTGGCATACTTGCTCGCCGCTTGCTCACTGATTGGCTTGACAACCCCACCCATCGTACGGGCGGAAGCGCCGCGCGACTCGCGTGTCGAGCTAATCGTAGGGAAATCCTTTGCGGCGCAGGATACGTTGGCGACCGGACACGAGGCGGAACTCGATGCGCGCAATTGCTTACAAGGCCTTGTTTGGGAGCCGAACAAGTTTGAGGTGACACTACAAGTCAGAGCATTGCCGATGCACGCCGAGCACGTGATGCAGTAGCCGCGTTGCCACTGGTCGACACCAGCCGCATTTCGCTGCAAGGGACCAGCTTGGGTGGCTTCGTCGTGGCCACGACAGCTGGGCTAGATCGCGGCTATCACAGCGTCTTCATCTTGTTGGCCGGCGGTGATTTGGCCGACGTACTAACCAACGGGAAAAAGGATGCGCAGAAAGTACGCCAAGCCATGATGGCCGGAGGCATGGGAGAAGTTGAGTATCGCCAAATGCTCAGTCGCATCGAACCACTGCGTCTGGCCCATCGCATCAACGCGAATCGCACCTGGCTCTTCAGTGGACGTTACGACGATGTCGTTCCGCCACACAATTCGGAACTGCTAGCCACTTCGGCTCACTTGCCCGAAGGGCATCATATCAAGCTACTAGCCAATCACTACAGCGGTATCATCTTCCTACCCATGATCAGCCAACAGATGAGCCAGCATATGCGTGAGTAGATTGGTTTTAATTCTCTACAGTCCTGCTATCCGCGCTCCGGCTATGCCGTCCGTGCGAGACTTTATGTTTTGCCCCTCGACAGATGAGCTCGAGGTCATGGCGAGCCATAGTCGAGCCATAGTAGGCCGATAGGCCAACCGTTTTTCTCATGGTCGAACGGATGGTTGGCGCGAGGACACTATTGGGCTGCAAGCGTTTGCGATGGGTAGATAAAGCGCGGTTCAAGCAAATTGTGCGAATCGATCGAAGGGCTGGCATCCAGCAATTGGGGGTAAGCATTGTTTTTCACACGTCCCTTAGGCGTCGAAGTTCCCGTCGCCGAACTTTCGATTGTTTCTGCTGCTGCTTGTGGGGGCTGGGGGGCTGGTCGCGTTTACAGTAAATTGAGAAAACTCCTGGACACCACGGTTTCGCACCGGCTGCGGGCAGATTGGCTCTGTGGCTCAAATGTGCACGGCGGACCGCAAGGTTTCCTTGGCCAACTCTATTCCTGCGAAGCTTTAGGAGCAGTGTTCCGTGAAATCGATTTTAACGCGAGCCCTGAAGGGGCTTATTCCGCTGTGGGGCGGTCTGCTTCTGCTCACCCTCCCCGTTGTGTGCGCGGCCCAGGATGCGGGTGTTGCGCCCAGCGAGGCGGCGTCTGTCGTGGCCGGCAGCCCGACCGAGTCGCCGGTGGCTATGGCCAACATTGAGGTGGAACAAACGGTCGAAACGGAGGCTCCTCCTTTCCCCGCCTATCAGAGCGATGCTTTCTTGGCTGGTCCCGACTCGTCGGCGCACAATGCTTGGATGTTGGTCTGTTGCGCGCTGGTGCTATTCATGACCGCGCCCGGACTGGCGTTGTTTTATGGCGGTTTGGTGCGTAAGAAAAACGTGCTCAGCGTCTTGATGCAGTGCATCTTTCTGATGGGGTTGATGACGGTTCTATGGGCGCTGTACGGTTATTCGTTGGCTTTCGGAACAGGCAATCCCTATTTCGGCGACATGAGCTTTGTGTTCATGCACGATGTGGGACGGAGTTGGAATGCGGCGCTGGGCGAGCCGCAGACACCGATGGCCAGCGCAGTTCTGCCGCGTCTGACTCACATGCTTTTTCAAGGGATGTTTTTTGTCATTACCCCGGCTTTGATTTGCGGTGCCTTCGCGGAGCGTATGAAGTTCAGCGCGATGGTGCTGTTTTCCATTTTATGGGGGACGCTGGTCTACTGCCCGCTGGCGCACTGGGTCTGGGGTGGAGGCATCCTAGCTTTTGGGCAGCCGCATTCTTGGGGTGGTGGTGCGCTCGATTTTGCGGGGGGGACCGTGGTCCATATCAGTTCCGGTGTTACGGCACTAGTCGCGGCAATCGTGATCGGGCCACGGTTGGGGCATCGTCGCGAGCCGATGCCCCCTCACAACTTGACCTATACCGCGCTCGGGGCAGCCATGTTGTGGGTCGGCTGGTTCGGATTTAATGCGGGTAGTGAATTGGCAATTGACGGAATAACCTCTAGCGCTTTTGCGGTGACGCACTTCGCTGCGGCAGCCGGTGCGATAACCTGGGCCGGTATCGAATGGTTGCAGCGTAACAAGCCAACGTTGTTGGGGGCCAGCTCCGGTGCAGTAGCTGGACTCGTGTGCATTACTCCTGCGGCCGGGCATGTAGGATTGATGTCGTCGCTGATCATGGGCGCCTGCGGTGGCTTGGTTTGTTATCTTTCCTGTTCGTGGCTCAAGGGCAAGTTGGGCTACGACGATTCGCTCGATGCCTTTGGTGTGCATGGTATGGGCGGAACGTTGGGCGCCATTCTGACAGGTGTCTTTGCCAGTCGAGCGATTTGGGATATTGCCGAAGGTCAGCCGCTAGGGATGATCGAAGGGAACTACTCGACGATCGTCGGGCAGTTGGTCGCCGTTGCCGTGACCTGGGTCTACGCTGCGGTAGTGAGTTTCGCACTGCTGAAGTTGATCGACGCTACGTTGGGATTGCGTGTGCCATCCACGGTTGAGCGTCAAGGTTTGGACATCACTCAGCACGGTGAAGAGGGGTACATTTTCCTGTAACCTTTGGAGACTGCTGTTGCGTCCTGGAGTAGGCTCGTAACTCGCGGTACTCTCTACGAGCCTACAATTGAGCCTCGATGACGCGTTTGGTTTCCCAGCTTCCGCTGAAATAGCGGGTGGCGAAGACGATGCCCATGGTGGCGACCCAGCCGGCGATGACGTACCACCACAACATGAGACTGGCACCCAAATAGTTCTGACAGACCAATCCGACTAGCAGAGCGCTGATTGAGACGGCAAGGGTAGCCAGTAATACGAACCAAGTGTCTCCGGCACCTTTGATCGCCCCCACGAAGACAACTTGTAGACCATCCACGACACAGTAGAAGGCGATGATCTGAAGCAGTGGTAGCAGCATGGGACGCATGCTGTCAAATCGCTCAACGGGTGTCCCCCAAGCGTAAAAGGCCAGCATGGCGTTAGGAGCGAGTCCCAAGCAAAGCACAAAGATGCCTGTGTAGATCGTGGTTACCCCCAAGGCGCAGGTGACGGTGCGCCGCGCTAAATCCGTACGTCCTTCGGTCAAGTGTTGCCCGACCAACACGCCTACGCCAATCCCCAAACCGATCATGGGGACAAACACCAGTACGTTCAAACCAAGTGCTAGGGTTGTGGCCGCCATGGCGCGTTCTCCCAAGCGGCCGACTTGTAACATGATGACTGAGAAGCAACCCGCTTCGGCCAGCATTTGCAATCCGGCAGGGGTGCCGTACACGAACAGTCGCCGAAACATGTCCGCTTCCCATGGCACGCGCATCGCGACTCGGTAGTGGTCGATAAGTTGTCGATCGCGTGAGATGACCCAACTGGCGAGCGGTATCTTCAGCCAAAAGGAAAGTGTGGTTGCTAAGCCGGCACCCAGAATACCAAGTTCGGGGATGGGACCGAAGCCAAAGATCAAGACGACATCTAGGATCAAATTGACGATGGTTGCCACGCCATCGATGGCTAGCACTGTGGGGGTTCTTCCCTGTCCAGTCAGCAAGCCCCCTTGCACGCTGTAGAATAACACACCGATACCACCGACGAGCAGCACGCGCAGGTAGGTAGCCTCCTGCGCGACCAATTGCGGCGGATGACCGGCCCAGGTAAATAGAGTGCCCGCCATGAGGATAGCCAACAACAGCAGCGGCACGATCATCCAAGCCAGCCGCATTGCGTGTTGATAGGCTACGCCGATACGTGCCGGTTGTTGTGCGCCACGATATTGAGAGACGAACGTACTGATATAACCCAACAGGCCCATCGGCAAGCAGATCATCGACCAATAGACTGTGCCGGCACCCATGGCCGCTGAAGCGGCGGTCTCCGATTGCCAATACAGCAGAGTGCGATCGGTGAATAGCGTGACCGACACGAATCCAGCCGAGATCATCAGTGGCAATGCAAGTCGAATTAAGGGACCTGGTCCCCAGTCCGAACGCCACCAGTGTGCAAATCGCGACAGGATTGTTTGCGAAGAGCCAGATTGTGACGAGCCAGTCGAAGTCGAATTCATGCGCGTCACGGAGTGCTTGCTCTAAGTGGAAAACCCTTTAATATCCGATGATTGACCCTGCGCGTCAATTGTAGTGGTGTGGCGGTTTGTAGCTACCGTCGCCAGACGTTAGTTCTTTGCAAGCTGCGCAAGTACGACGTGAATGTCTACCGTCTGGCGACGTTAGCTACGAAAGTATACGTTACAGATTATTTACTAAAGAGACCATGCATGACAACCAATATCGTTTTGTGTTACCCAGTCGAGCCGCGGCATCTAAAGCACTTTGCAGAGCGTTTTCCTGATGCGCGAGTGATCGATGCGGGGCAGGAAGGAATTGGCGAGGAGATTTTTCAAGCGGACATTTTTGTGGGCCATGCGAAGGTTCCGGTCGATTGGCAGCGAGTGGTCGAACAGGGGCGTCTGAAGTTAATTCAAAGTTCGGCGGCGGGGCTCGATCACTGCCTAGTGCCCGCCGTGGTCGATTCGGACATTCCGGTATGCAGCGCGTCTGGATTGTTTGCTCACCAGGTGGGGGAGCAAACGTTGGCGTTGTTGTTGGGGCTATTGCGTGGGCTGCCGGTTTTCTTCAGGCAGGCTCAAGCCAAAGAGTTCATCAGGCGCCCCACCGACGATTTGCGTGGCAAACGAGTGGGCATCGTCGGCTTGGGGGGGAACGGACGCCGGTTGGTTCAATTGCTAGCACCCTTCGGCGTCTCCTTGCGGGCGACCGACTATTATCCGGTGCGCAAGCCGCCTGAAGTGTTCGAGTTGTGGGGAGCGGAACGTTTGCAGGAACTTGCCAGCGTGAGCGACATCCTAATTCTATCGCTACCATTGAATACTCATACGCGGAACTTGATCTCCGAAGACGTACTGCGTGCCATGCCACGTGGAGGATACCTGATCAACGTGGCACGTGGACAAGTCGTCGATGAACAGGCGCTGGTAGGCGTCCTTCAAGATGGGCATCTGGTGGGGGCGGGACTCGACGTCACGTATGTCGAACCGCTGCCTGTGGAGAGCCCATTGTGGGACATGTCCAACGTGATCATCACGCCCCATGTGGGAGCTCAAGCAGCGAGTCGAGTGGATGACTCGACACGGTTGGCCGTAGAGAATTTATCGCGGTTTTTTCGTGGTGAGCAACTATGGAACATCGTCGATAAAAAGCTCGGTTTTCCACACCCTGACGTAATGGCGGTGAATCAGTAAGCTATTGCGAGTTATACTCAATGAACGTGACTTCGGGCCTAGCTTTCTCGCACTACTTATCGGTCCTCAGTATAGCTGTTGGGGTTAAGGGGGAGGCACGAGTCAATTGCCGCAGCGGCCCTTGACTCGTGCCTCCCCCTTTACCCCCAGCCTCGGAATCGCTGCTGCTGTAGTTCGGTGGCGAGTAACCCTAACGGTGAACGATGCATACCACAACCATGTCTGAAGAAGAGAAGACGCGTGCCTTCATTGAAGGTGAGCCACTAATTCCTTCCGATACGCTCTTAAAGCGGTACAAGAACTTGTTGCACCATCGTCGTGTGCAGTGGACCACCTATCATCGATTTGTGCGCGAGCTAGGGAGCGGCGGTCAAGGCATTGTGTATTTGAGTGAGCGCAAGGGGGCAGATGGCTTTAACCAGCCCGTAGCCATGAAAGTCTTTTCCCCCGAGCGGTTTCCAACCACACTAGCTTATAAGAAAGCCATGGAACGCATTGCGCGTGTCGCCTCTAGGATCGCCACGATTCAGCATGACAATATTCTCGACGTGCAGGACTTCGTCGATCGCGATCGCATTCGCATTATGGTGATGGAGTGGATCGATGGTTACGATCTGCGTCAGTTGATGAATGCCGATCGCTTGAGTTTGGTGCGTGAGTTGGCTTCTGTGGATCGCTGGGAGCACATCAATAGCGTGATCGCAACATTTGGGCCCGAGCAAACGCGATTCAAAGCGGGAGTGGCCGTGGCGTTGGTGCGCGATTGTCTCGCGGGGTTGGCAGCGCTCCACCGTCAGAAAATAGTGCATGGCGACATTAAGCCAGCCAACATCATGCTCAAGCGTTCGGGCAACGCCAAGCTGATCGACATGGGTTCAGCCTTTGAGCTGGACGATCCACCGCCCAATCGCGCGTGTACGCCAGCTTATGCCGCGCCTGAGGTGCTCGAGGGGGCGAGTTGCACACCGCGCAGCGACTTGGCTAGCTTGGGCTATGTATTGATCGAGATGCTCTCGGGCGTCCCCTGCTTCCCAGCGGAGACCAACTTGCGTGAACTGCTGGAGATGAAACGCAGGCTGCCGCAGCGTTTGCACGAAATCCTACCGCCGGAGGTGGCTTGCAACAGCCACCTCGTCAACTTGTGCAAGCGGTTTGTGGCCACCGATCCCCTCCGTCGCTTTCCGAGCGCTGAAGATGCCGAGTTGCTCGAAGATGGAGCGGCACAATTTCATCGACAATTGGTGTTTGGTGACTTAGCCAGCGAATATGGTCACGATCTGTTTATTTGGTTGGAAGAGATTCGCAAGATTGACGAACTGCATAGCGATGGCGGACTCGATTCAACCAATTGGCACCCGAAGTAAGAATGCGGCCTCCTGCCGCTACGACCAGCAATCTTTGCTGGGAAGTTCTCAGGTAGTTCTAAGGCCAGAGCTAGCTGTGGATGGCCTACCAAAAAAGTTGGCCATCCCTGGCCAAGTGATCGTCCCTGCCACGCCGAAGCGGGTTCGAAATGTATCTGTGATTCAAACTGCTTTAATGTTGATCGGATGGATACCCGATCGTCCGCAACGACTGAATGCTTTTCGAGTCGCCTTGAAGAGTAGTGAAAAGGTGTGATAAGAAAAGATCCGTGTGGAGCGCCAACTTTGGCTGATCCCCACTGCCATGCGATTTTGTGGATGTTGGAACAGATTGTCAAGCGATGTTGAAAGTTTTTTGTGACGTAACTTCCTGCGCGCGCACATGGCGGAGCTTGCAAATGTTATCTTGAAGGGAGTTGTCAGCGCACAAAAAAACTTTTTAACGAGTCTTAGTTTTGAGCTCCATCGAATCCGAACCGGACCTGCAACTGAGTAGCTTGCAAGCCAAGCTGTTGAACCCAGTGCTCACGGCAGATGTTTGTCGTCGCTTAGGGATTTTTGCGATCCCTGCCGACTTTAAGTTGACCGTTGTGATCCCGGTCTACAATGAAGTCAATACGGTCATTGCTGTCATTGCGCGCGTGCGTCAAACGATGTTGCCGTTGGAGATTATCGTCGTGGACGATGGGAGCCAAGATGGGACACGCGAGAAGTTGGCTACGTTGGTGCCGGGTGACGACTTGCGAATCATTTTGCATACGGAGAATCGCGGCAAAGGGGCCGCCTTACGCACGGGTTTCGAACTTGCCACCGGGACAGCGATCGTCGTGCAGGACGCCGATCTGGAATACGACCCAGATGATTTCCGTTTTCTAATTCAGCCCATCATCGAGGGACAAGCCGACGTGGTGTATGGCACGCGTTATGGACATCACGATCGCCCCGTCCCGCCGCTATGGCATGTAATCGTCAATCGCTGGATCACGCGTCTGTGCAATATCCGCACCGGACTCTATCTGAGCGATGTGGAGACCTGCTATAAAGTCGTACGACGTGAGTTCCTGCAAGAATTGGCCCCCTCACTCAAAGAGAATCGGTTTGGGATCGAAATCGAATTGACTGTCAAGTTGGCTCGGAATCGAGCCCGATTTTATGAGCGTCCGATTCGTTACGATCGTCGCGGTTTCGACGAAGGTAAGAAGATCGGCTGGCGTGATGGCGTGCGTGCTCTATATTGCATGCTACGTTACTGATCGCGCAAGCCGGCGATTGATCCACGCCGCCGTTCGCGGAGCGAAAGGCACCCCCGTTGCCCCATAAAGACAACTGCTGCATGAACCAGCCCCCCGGTGAACTATCGACTGAGCAGCTTTACACGCCAGCTTTGTTGGCTGAGATTTTGAAGATCTCCGTACGCGTGGTCCGGCGCTGGCATCGCGCGGGACTGCTGCGCGCTTCCACGCACGTGATGCAGCTTCCCTACTTTGATTTCTCTCAATTGGCTACTGCTCGACGGCTGACGCGATGGATGCGGCAAGGGGCGACGGTCCAGTCGATCCAACAGCAATTGCACTTGCTCCGCCAGCGGGCTGGAGATAGCCAGCTTTCCGAACTGCTGACGGTCGACAATTTGCCAATTACCGCCGAGGGGAAACGGTTGGTGTTGCGCAGCGGCGATCACTACTTGGAAGCCACAGGGCAATTGCGATTTGGTTTTCAGGATAACGATGAGCCTAGCGGTGAGGTGGACGTTCCGGCGACGTTGTTGTTTTCGGCTACGGATACGGCGAGTTCAGCAAAAAAAGCTGCGGGTAATATCCGACGCGGAGCGTCGGGCCACATTCAAAATCGCAGCGGAGCGTCGGGCCACATTCATAGCTGTGGCGGAGCGTCGGGGCACATGGGTGAACTCACGCGGCAGGATATGCTCGATGCCGCGCTGGCGGCCGAAGATGAGGACGATTTGCAGACGGCCATCGATTGGCTGCGCTCGGCCATGGCGGCTTGGGGGGCCTCAGCCGATTTGTGCTTTCAATTGGCAGAGCTGCTCTACCGCGAGGGGGATTTGAGCGGTGCGCGCGAGCGCTATTTTGTAGCGCTCGAATTGGATCCGGGCCTCGTCGAGGCGCGCGCGAACTTGGGGTGCGTGTTGGCCGAGTGTGGACAGCCCGAGTTAGCGATAGCTGCCTTCGAAGGAACGCTAGAACAATTTGCCGATTATGCCGATGTGCACTTTCATCTTGCGCGGGCCTTAGAGGATGTCGGGCAAAGCAGCCACGCCATCGAACATTGGCAGCGATTTATCGAACTCGCTCCCGCCAGCCCGTGGGCTGAAGAGGCCGTGCAGCGCCTGAGTCAGCTCGCTCCCTTGCTCGACTTTTAAAACGTCGCCACTACGGATTCGCAGCTTGATCTTCAGGCTGCTCCATACGGAATAGCGTCGCCTGTTGTGATCGCTCGCTCGAATAGTGGATCATCATCGTCGTCTCTTCTTTGGTGAGATTTACTAAACCGGCTTCGTAGACGGGCTTTTTTGCATCCCCAACCGTCCAGGCCGCGCGCTGCGTCTCTCGATCTATGGAACCTACGACAGGCTCTGTGGTATCGGTGACTGCGTTGTAGTAGTTACCACGTATGACGCCCGCCTTGTTTGTAGCCAACTGGAAAATGTTGTTTGAAGACTTCTCGTCTCCCTGCACCATGGCAAACACACCCAGCGGCAGCCACTCGTCCTCTGGGGAGGCCTGGGCCGTAGCGCCAGTTTCGGCAATGGCACTGGCTTGTTCCGAGTATTTCTCAGCCGTCCCGACGTTTTCACCATCGATGTAAACGGAATCATCTTGATAGACGACCGTGCTGCCATAGTCGTAGCTTGTCGGTTCGGCTGGATAGCTACCAGTGCTGGCAAGAGCCGACCAAGTAGCTGCCGTCCAAACGGTCGCTGCCGCCCAGCGACCCGGCATCCAAGTTGCTGGGTATTGCTGGTACCATGCGCGAGAGAAGCAGCCGTAGCCGGCACAACCCGCACGGACATAGGCGCCTTGACCTCTGACAGCAGCAGCCGAGCGGTAATAGGTGCCGTGCGGTGTGGCAGCGATACCAGTCCGGCCAGCAACCGCACCATTGGGCCCAATCGCAACTCCACCTCGATAAGCGGCCATGCCGTTCGGTCCGGAAGCAAAGCCGGAGCGTGAGGCTGAGACGCCTGAGCCCTGAGGCCCTGACGTTCGCGAAACGCTTCCCCCACGCCCCACGGTATTACCGCCGGGGCCGGTGGCTGCGCCAGCCCTGCCAACTCGGTTGAACTCTTGGCCCCCTGCCGTGGTGATGCTCACTCCGCCGACTCCGCGTCCTCCGCTGACACCCCCGGCTGTCGTTCCACCGAATCCTGCACCTTTCCACTCGACAGTTGCACCACCCTGAGTCGTGTGGCCTCCACCGCCAGAGCCTGCCTGCCACGACCCGCCATTGGGGCCAATTCCTGAGGTTCGATGGCTGGGCAACGTCGACGGCGAGTGGCCGGCGGAATAGGTAGACGGACTGACAGTGCGTGCAGGACTGGTGAAACCGCTCGATGGCCGAGCGCTCATGCCTCCACCGGAGTAGCTGTGCCCACCACCGGAGTAGCTGTGCCCACCACCGGAGAAACCGCGACCGCCGCCACCTCCGCGACCACGCTGCGCCAGCGCGTCCGACGAGAGTGCACCAACGAATATTACAGCTAGAGTTAAGTAAGTCGATATGTGTTTCATGATCTTTTCCCAAAGGCTATGGAGCTAGCTAACGGTGTTAATTTGATGGTACGCGAGAAACCTTTGCCGGGGGGAGATCGCCAAACTGCTCGCCGTCGATCGTGAGGTTGAGTGGTTGCCATGTGAACGAGTCTTGGTCTAGCTGAATGAGTAGGTTGGTAACTTCTAATGTTTCCCCAGTTGGCAGGGTCGTCGCCATTTCGAACGTCCAGTCTTTGCCTTCGCGACTAATGAATCCTTCTCCGAAGCCACCTCCGACTTCAAACGTCCAAGTTCTTAGTGCGCCCGTTTGGGAGTCTGTTCCAATCATCTGCATGCCGGTAAAAGATTTGTCCTTCTCGCGAATGAAAAATTGTGCGCGAATGAAACTCTTGTTACCAAACCACTCATAGGTTGTTTGGATCTCAGCGTCTGCTTGCTTCGAGATCCAAGTTCCGACAAGCCACTCGAGTTGTTCGAGCGCCGGTTGTTCGTGCGGCCATTCATGGATCAGGGTGATCCGCCATTTGCCATCCTCGCGCACGAGTGAGATGCTGTAGTTGTTGTGCGATGGGTCACCCCCTTCTGGTACGACGCGCATCAGTCCCTCACTGATTGCAGTATCCCGCGATGGAAAGCGAATGCTATCCGGCGCGAGCTCGATTTTTACACGCGAGTTTTTAGCGAAGTGGGCTAGTAGCGCTTGTTGGATGGCTTCACGACCTACGACCGCCGGAGCATCGTCGGCGACCAGCTCAGCGCCACTGGTTAAGTAGGCTACGGCAACCTCCGCATCGCCTTTTTCAAAAGCGGTTGTAAAACCTTGAATGGCTTCCTTAACCGCCGCCCCATCCGTGTCTCGATTTGTCGCGACATTTTCCTGGGACAACAATCGACCGGCAAATAATCCCGTGACGAGAATCGCCATCACCGCAAATTGTTTTCTGTTCGAGCCTCTGTTGTGCATCATCCGTTCTTCCTCGCTAGGCCATTCAAAGTTGGTACTTGTCGTTTCAATTGTAGGGCACAAACCCAATAAATGTGTCTATCCATTCGATGAAGCGCATCGGATTGAACGAAGTAATGTTGCCCGGCAAAGGGATTATGGCGAAATCGCTCTGTCTGCAATGGAGGAATAAAATAAGTTGAACGGATTTAGAGTTTATCGTCGGGCGCAAGTAGATTGTAAGCTAAGCTACCTGTAGAGTAGCTAAGCATTCTCAGCGACCGGAACGGAACTTATTCCCACGCTGGCTCCTACACCAACGCAGTCGCCTGTCGGCAAGGAGAACAACTGGACTCAGACCGTCCCCAATAAAGGCTGGTATGCGGTACTTCGCCTCTACGGCCCGCTCGAGCCCTGGTTCGATAAAACCTGGCGCCCCGGCGAGTTGGCGAGTTGGAATTGATGAATTGAGCGTCGCTCTAACGCATCTTGGTCAATCTCAGTTTATGATGGCAAGCACCAGTTGCTGACCGGCGAGAGAGAGCACAAGGCAGCCGCCGCATTTCGTGGAGGCCAATGATGCAATTTCACCTTTGAACTATGGGGGCCACCTGTTTCAAGGTGGCCCCTGCGCGGCAGCTCGCGATTTCAACAACCAACCCAAACCAAGATCTAGACTATGAAAACCATTCACAGCACGCTTGCTCTGCTGGCGATAGCTCTTGCCAGTTTCAGCACTACCCGTGCTCAGGATCCGCTCCCTTCGTGGAATGAAGGCGCAGCAAAGAGCTCCATCATTGCCTTTGTCGCGACAGTTGCTGCGGAGGGATCGCCCGACTTCGTCCCGCCTGCCCAGCGCATCGCCACCTTTGATAACGACGGTACGCTGTGGTGTGAGCAGCCGATGTATTTTCAACTGTTGTTTGCCATCCATCGCGTGGGTGTGCTCGCGCCGCAGCATCCTGAATGGAAGGACAAGGAACCGTTTGCTTCGCTGCTCAGGGGAGACGTGAAAGCCGCCTTGGCCGGCGGCGAGAAAGCGCTGATGGAAATCGTGGCCGTCACGCATTCCGGAATGACGACTGAGGAATTCGACAAAACAGTCAAGGACTGGGTCGCCACGGCCGAGCATCCCCTTACCAAGCGGCCGTTGCTGGAGATGGTCTATCAACCGATGATCGAACTGCTCGGCTACCTGCGTGCCCATGGCTTCAAGACCTTTATCGTTTCCGGAGGAGGTATCGAGTTCATGCGCCCCTGGACGGAACAAGTCTATGGCATTCCGCCCGAGCAGGTTGTGGGCAGCAGCGGCAAGTTGAAGTGGGAGATGGTCGATGGAAAACCGACGCTGATGAAGCTCCCCGCGATTGATTTCATCGACGACAAGCAAGGCAAACCCGTCGGCATTCAAAAACATATCGGGCGTCGCCCCATCGCCGCCTTTGGCAACTCAGATGGCGACCTACAGATGCTCCAATGGACCGCAGCCGGTCCAGGCACGCGGTTCTGCTTGTACGTCCACCATACCGATGCCGAGCGTGAATTTGCCTACGACCGCAATTCGCACATCGGCCAGCTAGACAAGGGGCTCGACGAAGCCGCCGCCAAAGGCTGGACTGTTGTAGACATGAAGAACGACTGGAAGACGATCTTCCCGCCCCCGCGATAACCCGTCAATGCACTCGTGACGTAGTTTCGTAACCCCGTTCACGATCAGTTCGTTTGTTGACCACGAAAAACACGAAGTACACGAAAACCAAGAACACCAGCCGAGTTCTTTTCGTGCCATTCGTGTGTTTCGTGGTTACAACTCCCAATCCTCTAAATTAGTGAACGGTTACGTAATTTCAACAGACCTTCCCCAACAAGCAGGCATTCCCATGAAAATAAAACTGCTCCTAATGACGCTCGCCCTAGCGGTGAATGGCATTACCACTTCTCGCGCGCAGGAAATCCTGCCGTTCCCGCCCACTCCCTCCGCGTCGACAGCGGGGCTATCGATGCAGGATTCGACCTACAAAAAGCGCGAGACCCCACAGCGATTGCCTAAAGACGCTCCCAACATCCTGATTATCCTCATGGACGACTCCGGCCCAGCGCTCCCCACGACCTATGGCGGCGAGGTGCACACGCCAACGCTAGATCGAGTGCACAACTCGGGCATTACCTACAACCGCTTTCATTCCACCGCGATGTGTTCCCCGACGCGGGCTTCGCTGCTGACCGGCCGCAACCACACCCGCATTGGCAACGGCCAAATCGCGGAATTCGCGAACGACTGGGATGGCTTTTCAGGCATCATCCCCAAGTCCTCGGCCACAGTCGCCGAGGTGTTGAAATCCTACGGATACAAAACCGGCGCTTGGGGGAAATGGCATAACACTCCTGCCGAAATGACCACCTCCGCAGGACCGTTTGAATTCTGGCCCACAGGATATGGCTTTGAATATTTCTACGGATTCCTGGCGGGCGAGGCTTCGCAGTACGAACCCAACCTGGTGCGCAATACCACGATCGTTCATCCGCCGAAAACCCCGGAACAAGGCTATCACCTGACCGAAGACATCGCCAATGATGCGATCGCCTGGCTACGCGATCAGCAAGCGTTTAATCCCGACAAGCCGTTCTTGATGTACTGGGCACCGGGGGCCGTCCACGGACCGCACCACATCATGAAGGAGTGGGCGGATAAGTACAAAGGTAAGTTCGACGACGGTTGGGATAACTATCGCGAGCGCGCGTTCACACGCCAAATGAAACTGGGTTGGGTTCCGGAGGGCACCAAGCTAACCGAGCGCCCTGATACGCTCGCTGCATGGGACTCGATTCCCGAGGAAGAAAGAGATTTCCAGCGTCGCTTGATGGAAGTCTTCGCCGGATTTGCCGAACATGCTGACCATCATGCAGGACGCGTCATCGACGAAATCGAGAAACAAGGAAAACTGGACAATACTCTCATTTTCTACATTTGGGGTGACAACGGCTCTTCCGCTGAAGGGCAGAATGGAACCATCTCAGAACTGCTCGCGCAGAACGGTATTCCCACCACGATCTCGCAGCACATCAAAGCCATGAACGAGCTGGGTGGTCTAGATGTGTTGGGCTCTCCCAAGGCCGACAACATGTATCACGCAGGCTGGGCCTGGGCGGGAAGCACACCCTATCGAGGCACGAAATTGCAAGGCTCCTACTTTGGTGGAACGCGCCAGCCCATGGCCGTCTCCTGGCCGAACAAGATCAAGCACGATGAAACGATGCATCCGCAGTTCCATCACGTCAACGATATCGTTCCCACCATCTACGATGTCGTGAACATCGACCTACCGCAGGTCGTCAACGGCGTTACGCAAATTCCCCTAGATGGCATCAGCATGGCCTATTCGTTTGCCGACGCCGCAGCCAAGGGACAAAAGCAGACCCAGTTTTTCGACATCATGGGCAGTCGTGGGATTTATCACGACGGCTGGTTTGCCGGAGTGGCCGGACCTCGCATTCCATGGGTGCCCGGACGTCCGGACATCGCGAACTGGGATCCACAAAAAGATACCTGGGAACTCTATAACATCGACCAGGACTGGAGCCAAGCGAACGACCTTGCCCAGGAAATGCCGGATAAGGTCGACTACATGAAGACCCTTTTTATTGCCGAATCCGCCAAGAATAAAAACTTGCCGATCGGCGGTGGGCTGTGGTCGATCGTACTGCATCCCGAGGATGGTCCCGCAACGCCATACACCGAGTGGACCTTCTCCGGACCGATTGTTCGCATGCCGGAATTCGCCGCTCCCAAGATCGGGAAGTTTAATAATAATGTTACCATCCAAGTCACCGTACCGGACGATGCCAACGGCGTGCTCTACGCGCTGGGCAGCTTTTCGGGCGGCTTGGCATGTTACGTTAAAGACGGCGTGCTGAGCTATGAATATAACCTGTTCGAAATCGATCGCACCCACATCAAGGCGAAAGAGAAGCTGCCGACTGGTGAGGTCAAGATCGAGGTCGAGACGAGGCTGCTGGACAAGTCTCCCGGCTCGCCCGCGCAAGTCACCTTGAAAGTCAACGGCAAGGAAGTCGCCACCGGCAAGGTGCCAATTACTGCGCCGGTTGCCTTCACCGCCAACGATTGCCTCGACTTCGGCAGTGACTTCGGTTCGCCCGTCTCGCTCGATTACTTCGACGCGGCACCGTTCAAGTTCAATGGAACGCTCGGAACGAGTACCATCAAGTACGTGGAATGACTATCGCCAGCCGAGTTTCATCGCGAGTTAGACTGAACTGTTCCTAAGTGTATGAGGGCGAACGCCATGCGGGGAATTGGCAGCGTCGTGATTTGTCTTCTTTTGACCGTGGGCGGTGGAGTCGCCGGCCTGGGATATTTGACGTATTGCCTCTTTTTCTCGGGCGAATTGATCGGACAGTACCAATGGTCGACAGGTCATGCTTGCGAGTTTGAGTTGACACCGGATATGAGCCCTGTGAGGGTCGTCGCGGGGGTAATGTTTGTTGTGCCTCGCGGTCAGTACTCTCGCAGATTCGCGGTCTACGACGGAACGCTCCGTTGCGGTAACGAGACGATCTGGTCAGGGCAGTTCGGGCCGTCCATCGATGACAACGATATTTCGACCTCCTCGCCATTGGGCGAGGAATTCCGAGTAACGAAGAATTACGTGCTGCCGTCGTTCGACGTGCCCGAAAGTGCCACCTACTCATTTCTTGCGGACGAGAGCTTCGAAGTGGATTTGAAGGTTGTCGGAAGGCCCTTGTCGGTGCTGAGCAATGTGGTGGAGCCGGTGATCTCGGTGGTGGTTATCGGGTGTCTCACGATGGGCTTGGGGATATTGGGCTTGGTATACTTCGGCATTCGTGCGATACGCCAATCCATTTGCTAGAAGGTTTGATCTTGTCGCCTGAAATCATTGGCTTGGCGTAGGATTTTACCTGATTCACATCGTATATGAATCGATTCCATCGATCGTTCGAACAAGCCATCTTTCCAAAAAAACAAGCGGACGGACATGCCATTCAGATCTTCGACTGACACAGAACCATCAAAACGGATACCCCCCCCTGTGGTGCCGTGAGTCAAGCTTTGAACGAATTGACTACCGATTAGCGGTAAACCGCAATGCCGATACACGGCTGTTCATACGGAAAGCGCTTAGATACAAAGACTTTACAGTTGACCAGCCGTAGGGGATACTGCGTCCTAACTGAAATTGGAGGATACCGCATGATAGTGGAATATTCCGATTGTCGACTCACGATGAACACCAGGAAGAAAAGACTATGAAACGTGAACTACGTATGACTCTGTGGCTGACTTTCAGCGTGATGTGCACGTCAGGTTTTGCTGTGGCCCAGAGCAACGTTGCGGCCGCATTAACCGGCGCCATTGAGAAGCAACACCGTGCTCATCTTCCGATGCCGAATACCGTTCGCCCAGATCTGGTCACCTACGATGCGAAAAGTGCAGACACGAAGTTTCCGCCCATCGAACAATTGCGCCCGCCCAAAGGCGCGCCCAACGTGCTGATTGTGTTGATCGACGATGTGGGCTTCGGAGCGTCGAGCACATTTGGCGGCCCCTGCCAGACGCCTACGTTGGAAAAGCTCGCGGGGAACGGCTTGCGCTACAATCGTTTTCACACCACGGCGCTCTGTTCGCCGACTCGCCAAGCGTTGCTGACTGGACGCAATCATCATTCGGCTGGCATGGGGGGCATCACGGAGATTGCGACAGGCGCGCCGGGCTACAGTTCGGTCCGGCCGAATTCGATGGCGCCCCTTGCGCTGACTCTCACACTGAACGGGTACTCCACGGCACAATTTGGAAAGTGTCACGAGGTTCCAGTTTGGGAGACCAGTCCCGCTGGACCGTTTGATGCTTGGCCAGCGCGCGGCGGCGGCTTTGAATACTTTTACGGTTTCATTGGCGGCGAGGCGAATCAGTGGTATCCAACCTTGTTTGAGGGAACGACTCCGGTCGAAAACAAGAAGACACCGGAGCAGGGCTACCACCTGCTACCCGATATGACCAACAAGGCGACCCAATGGATTAGTCAGCAGAAAGCGCTGGCACCGGATAAGCCTTTTTTTGTCTACTTTGCTCCGGGAGCCACACACGCCCCTCATCACGTTCCAAAGGAATGGGCCGACAAATACAAAGGCAAATTCGACCAGGGTTACGATAAACTGCGTGAGGAGACTTTCGCCCGACAGAAACAATTGGGTGTGATACCAGCCGACTGCCAACTCACTGCTCGCAATAAGGAAGTTCCAGCCTGGGACGAGATGCCCTCAGCCTTCAAGCCGGTACTCGCTCGTGAAATGGAAGTGTACGCAGGTTTTCTCGAATACACCGACTACCATGTTGGGCAAATTGTGGAAAATCTCGAGAAGTTGGACATCCTCGACGACACGCTGATCTACTACATTGTCGGTGACAACGGCGCCTCGGCGGAAGGTTCGATCAACGGTTGCTTCAATGAGATGAGCTACTTCAACGGTTTGCAGGCGATGGAGACTCCCGAGTACCTGATGAAGCGTATCGACCAATTCGGCGGCCCCGAGTCCTACAATCATTACGCTGTGGGCTGGGCACTGGCCATGTGCACGCCGTACCAGTGGACCAAGCAGGTTGCTTCTCACTGGGGCGGAACACGCAACGGCACTGTGATTCATTGGCCGAACGGAATCAAGGCTAAAGGGGAGCTGCGTTCGCAGTTCGCACATGTTATTGATGTGGCTCCCACCGTCCTGGACGTCGCCGGTCTTCCACAGCCGGAGTCGGTCAACGGCATCCAGCAGGACGCCATCGAGGGAGTGAGCATGCGTTACTCGTTCGACAATGCCCAGGCCGCAGGGGAGCACGAGACGCAGTACTTCGAGATATTTGGCAATCGCGGCATCTACCACAACGGCTGGACTGCGGTCACACACCATCGGACTCCTTGGGCATCGATGGCAGACAAGACGCCCGAATTCGACGACGACGTTTGGGAGCTCTACTCGGACCAAGATTGGGCACAGACCAAGAATCTCGCCAAGCAGATGCCAGACAAGCTCCTTGAACTGCAACGCCAGTTTTTGATTGAGGCGACACGCTATAAAGTGCTTCCGCTGGACGACCAGATGATTGAAAGGATGAACCCGGATACCGCCGGACGGCCGGTGCTGATTAAGGGAAATACCCAACTGCTCTTCAATGGCATGGGGCGGCTGCTGGAGAACTGTGTCCTGAGTATCAAGAACAAGTCGCACTCCGTGACGGCCGAGATCGTAGTTCCTGATCAGGGCGCCGAAGGGGTCATCATTTCGCAGGGCGCAAACATCGGTGGCTGGAGCCTCTATGCCAAGAACGGCAAGCTCAAGTACTGCTACAATTGGGGTGGCTTCAAGCACTTCTACGTGGAGTCCGCCGACAAACTTTCCGCGGGCCAGCACCAAGTGCGCATGGAGTTTGCTTACGCAGGTGGAGGTCTCGGCAAGGGTGGCAAAGCGACTCTGTTCGTAGACGGCATGCAAGTCGGCCAAGAAGAAATAGGGGCAACGCTGGCGATGGTTTTCTCCGCCGACGATGGTCTTGACGTTGGCGAGGATTCGGGTGCTCCGGTATCGCCGGACTATGGTCCGGTCGGCAACGGCTTCACCGGCGAAGTCAAAGGCGTGCAGCTTTCAATCGCAGACGACCCGAACAACGCGGATCACCTGCTCAAACCAGAGGACGCCATCCGGGCCGCGCTAGGACGGCAATAATCCAATCGCAAATAAACGAGCTACTAGTCTATTCTACACTCGATAGAATCCACCGTTTAACTCCATAGAATCCACTTTCGAAAGGGACGAATCGCAATGAAGAGAAGACTCACGGCAGCCATGGCTTTGATGTGCGTTGGTGTGTTGACGGCGCCAGCGCTCGCTCAAGCAAAGGCCAAGAAGCCCAACATCCTCGTCATTTGGGGCGATGACATTGGCACCTGGAACATCAGCCACAATAACCGTGGCATGATGGGCTACAAGACGCCAAACATTGACCGCGTCGCCAGAGAAGGCGTCGCATTCACAGACTACTACGCACAGCAGAGTTGCACAGCGGGTCGCGCGGCTTTCATCAGTGGCTCGGTACCGGTGCGATCCGGCATGACCAAGGTCGGCATGCCCGGCGCAAAGGAAGGCTGGCAGAAGACCGATTGTACCATGGCCACGGTTCTGAAAAGCCAGGGTTACGCTACCGGTCAATTCGGCAAGAACCACCAGGGCGACCGCGATGAGCATTTGCCGACCATGCATGGCTTCGACGAATTCCTCGGCAGCCTCTATCATCTTAACGCCGAAGAGGAACCGGAGAACCGCGACTACCCGAATGACATGGTTTTGCCGAATGGAAAAACCTTCCGGGAGCAATTCGGCCCGCGCGGCATCCTCAAGTGCAAGGCCGACGGCAAGGGAGGCCAGACCATCGAGAATCTCGGCCCTCTCACGAAGAAGCACATGGAAACAATCGATGATGAAACACTGGCTGCGGCCAAGGACTTCATCACCCGCCAGGCGAAGGCAGGCCAGCCGTTTTTCTGCTGGTGGAACGGCACGCGGATGCACTTCCGCACCCATGTGAAGCCCGAGCACATCGGTATTTCCGGACAGGACGAATACAGTGACGGCATGGTAGAGCACGACATGCACGTAGGGGAACTGCTCAAGCTGATCGATGACCTCGGTCTGGCTGACGACACGATCGTGCAGTATTCGACCGACAATGGCCCGCACTACAACACCTGGCCTGACGCTGGAACGACTCCCTTTCGCAGCGAGAAGAATTCGAACTGGGAAGGTGCCTTCCGCGTGCCATGCTTTGTAAGATGGCCCGGACATTTCCCGGCCGGGACGACGCTCAACGGCATCGTGTCCCACGAGGATTGGCTGCCGACCTTCGCCGCCGCAGCCGGCGCGCCGGACATCAAGGAGCAGCTCAAGGCGGGAGTCGAACTCAACGGTCGATCCTATAAGAACTACATCGACGGCTACAATCAGCTCGACTACCTCAGCGCCAAGGTTGACAAATCTCCGCGCCGGGAATTCATCTATGTGGGTGACAGCGGCGAAGTGCTCTCTATTCGCGTGGGTGACTGGAAAGCGACCTACCTCGAAAACCGCGCTGAGCAACTGCAAGTGTGGCGCGAGCCGTTCATTCACCTGCGCCTGCCGCTACTCTTCAACTTGCGGCGCGACCCCTTCGAGAAGTCGCAGCACAACTCGAACACCTACCACGACTGGATGATCGATCGGGCGTTTGTACTCGTGCCGCTTCAGGCGGTCGCGACTAATTTCCTCCTGACGCTGAAGGAGTTTCCGCCCAGCCAGACGCCGGGTGACTGGAGCCTCGACTCGCTGGAGAAGCAGATCAAGGGTATGACGACTGGCGGAAAGTAAGCCACTCGCGGATAGGGGGTGCCGCCGACAGCGGCGGCACTCCGTTTCCTCCAGCCCAACTTCTATAGAACTGCAACATCAGACCTTATTGCCATTTGCCACATTCGGCCGAACCACGTCCATATCGCCATGTTGCTCCCAATCCAACCCAGTAGCTCTCTACGGTAGCGTTGGTGCTTGCGAATTGCTCGCTACCCTGGAACATACCGCCAGCGAACATGTCGAAATCTAAACCCGGCAACACGTCTTGGACACCCACACCACCTGTCAAGCGATGCTGTGAAATGGCGGCAAATTGACCCTGAATATAGCGCAGTGCAGGTACACCGTCCGGCAGGTTTACCCCGCCGATCGAAGTGAGTGACGCATCCCGCATCGGATTTTCATTGTAGGCATATCCCAAGCGAAGCCGCGTCCGAGGTGTGAGCGAGTATTGAGTACCCAGTTGCAATACCCATTGGTCCTTATAGATGGCTTTGAGGAAATCCGCATCGCTATGAATTTTGTACAACACGTCTGCCGCCAAGAGCAGCCGACCATCTAGCAAACTGCTGTCTGCCAACCCCCAACCCAAATTGGCTGGATGGTCGAATTCAATATCACGTGCCACACCGTTTCGAAAAACTGCCGCATCATCGAACCTAAAATTCTTCTTCGTCTGATAATAGAAGCCAACTGAGGTTGGATCTCGAAGGAAATAATTGAGGCCTACACTGCCTCTTAACCCATAAGCGGGAGTCATGCCACCCAAATCGACGAATGGCCCATCCAAGAACGAAGAGCCTACAATGAGCGAACTTCCTATGGATAGCCTGTCCGTCACTGCCACACCGGCGGCTCCGATCATATCCAATGCCAAGTACTGGGCCGACGTGCCTCCCGACGCGGGGACACCGCGAAAGTCGACTCCAGCTCCCGCGTTGGCCATTACCCCGACGCCAGTCGTAACTGGTAAACCGAGAGCGCTAAAGTCTTGGATCACGCCAATTGCAGGAATGGCCGATCCGGGCGTACCCGACTTGGCAGCATAGGGATCGACACCGACCAGCGGCAGGGGAGCAAGTTGCTCAATGTTGTACGTCGCTTCGGCCCACCCTCCGCCCATGGAGAATTGCGTCCCATGAAACTGAGTCAACGTGGCTGGGTTGCCATTGATGGCCGACTGTAGATCCTGCGGTCGTGACAGACTAGCACCGGCCATACCACCCGAGGCAGGCATCATCGTGTTATGCAGTTCGATCCCAAAAGACTGCGCATGGAGCTCGGCAGTGGTCAGAGCTAAGGCGCCGATCAAACAGCAAAAGCCAAAGCGTCGGTTGCGCACGGACATTTTCGGAATCCTTTCCGCGAGGTTTTACGGCTTTAACCAAAACTATGGCTACATCGCTTCTATCGACCCATTGCGTTGCGCAATCCAACCTGCCCGAAGAGATCGAATGGCGGTTCGTCGACCAATACCACCTTTAACGACTGGCTAGACTGTGCTGTTCCCCCTCAACTCGATCAACAAAAATTGTCGCAAGACGAAAAAGCTAGCAAAAACTTAAACCTGAACAAAAATACGGGGAAAGCGAATGCGACGAGTAGAACGAGAAGAGAACTCTATCTAGCATCAACACCCAACCGCTTCGGACCGACGCGCCGCGCTACGCGGTTAAACAGATTGGTTCTCCGGTCGCGCGAGCGTGCTGCCGAAGAAAGTTGTTGTTTAACCGCGTCAGCGCTGACCTCGTGCCTTAAACCTCAACGCTTTCGACCGACTACTTTAAACATCTCAGGGCTCACGACTTAAAGCCTCGAAACTCAAGCCGACATGCCCGTGATCCTCCAGCTTTACCCCCAGGCTTGACAAGCAAACAGAGTCGTTAAAAACTGAATTGAAACTGAGCCCGAAAAAGCCAACCCATGTTACCGGCATCGATATCTAACGCGGACGAGTTGATCGCAGCACCGTTCAGATAGGTTGCATCCGTTGTCAGCTTCAAATTCTGCTCGTGAAAGTACCAAACGGATCCGGCGGCGATTTCATCCGAACTTAGATCTGTGGCTCCAAGCGTGCCGGAGCTACCCGTAACTCTTGACCAACGCGAAAGGAGTTCAAGTTTTCGCGGAATCACAAATTTGCCGCATTGCAACCAGAAGCCATGGTCAAATAGATCCGAAATGTAGGTGCTAGTGCCGCGGAATCCGTTGACGTTGCGAAAATAGTACTCGCCGGTCACTGAGTAACCTCGGAACTTCAGCGACGCATCCAACGAATACTGCGCCACGCTGTAGCTTTCCACATCGCTTGGTAGTAGCGTGGAAAGCTGACGTCCCGAATCTACGGTACGCAGCGAGGCGAATTCGGTCGATCCAGCCCGATCGATAGTGGTCACCGCGAATGCAGCTCCCACTCGGGACGCAAGCGATTGGTGAATTCTGAAATCGGCGAGCTGGCCTGGTCCCCAGTCACCGCTGGGGTACAGAAACATGCGCCCAGAAAATGCGTTGTTATTGTCGAGTGTTCCACTGCTTCCCGTTTCCGCGCCGCCCGTCACCAAGCCATTGAACATGGCTAGTTCCCAGTGAATCGGCAATGGTAGGCTGTTGGTCACGCCGTAAAGGCCGGCACCGAGGCTGCGGTTGACATCAAAGTAGATACTCGACATCGAACGATCCGCGAATTCCAGCTCTTTTCCACTGAGTTGCCGAGCAAGGGAAAATGGCATTTTGTAAAGTCCGACTTTTACTCCAAGCGTCCCAGGGGTGCAGTCCCAAACATTGTGAGCGAGATCATAGTCGCAGTAATAGTCCAAGATTCTAATGCCGTCACTCGAGTTGCTACGTCCGTCAAATTGCACGAAGTAAGTCAAGTCGCTACTAAAGGCATTTCCCGAAAAAATGAGTCGCGCCCGTTTGAGCTGCAATTGGTTCAGGTCAGGGCTGCTATTTGCGGAATTGAATACTGTGTTGCGAAGTTGTCCCCAACCGTTTATTTTCAGACGATAAGGATAACTGTCGGTATTTAGCGGCAGATCCTGCTTGCTAGCGATGATGAAACCACCGTCGTAGCCCACGCGGATCGGTATTGGAAACTGGTCCGCCTCAGCAAGATGCGGCGATGGTGCGAGGTAGGAGCCGTTACCCGTTGGAACTTCAGACAAACTATCTGCAGCGCTCAGGGAATCTTTAGGCAACGTCGAACTGGGCGATAGTTTTGCAGCGCGTGCCTCGACGATTTTAACCGATTCAGTGGATTGACCACGAGCCGTTTGAAAAGCGGAACAAGCAATCACGCACCACAATACCCAGTCCAGCGTGTTTGTAGTCCGCATGGTTCTAGGCACAATGTGAAAATAAGGAGATATGCCCCAGCGCCAACCGCCTACTGGCCCTCTCTCATTATCGGCATAACCGGCACAGAACATCCATTCACTCATGAATTTTATGTTGTATTTCTAATTTTGCGATAACCTGGGAAAGCCCCACCCCGCAAACCAACCGACCAATACAGCAGGCTCTCTGCCGGTGGAACGGAAGGCAGTGGCTCCGTTGAACTGTGCCGAGGTGCGAGGGAGTGCAGAGCTTGGCCATGTGCGAATCGATCTGCAGCATCGATTCCAGTTGCGTATATCCGTCGCACTTTCCTGTCAGGGATGACTATGCCGACTACCGAACGAATTGCTAGATGGCTTACCACCTTCTTGGTATGGCTATGCGTTTTGAGCTACCCGACAGCCTTTGCGCAAGAGCAATTGGGTTTGCAGTCGGAGCGCCCGACGGTAATGGGTGAACCATCAAGTGAGGCTGACGAGGCAGTGGAAGACAGCGAGATCGAAACCGATCGCGACTCATTCACGCCGGCTACAAGTGTTGTTGGGAGAAAGCGATTGGTGGTCGAATCGGCCTATTCCTTTATCGACAACCGTGGCGTGCCCGAGACCCACAGTCTACCCGAGATCGTAGCCAGATACGGGATTGCCGACAACGTCGAACTAAGGCTCGGCGTTAACTACGAAGTGGGGGGAGCCGGCAACCCAGTCTCTGGCAATGTACCCGATGACTCGGAGAGCACTTCCGGGTTAGAACGTGAAACTCGGTTGCTCTATGGTGCCAAATGGCGACTATTTGAGCAGTGTGATTGGCTACCGCAGAGCTCGATCATTTTGCAAGGTTTCACTCCATTCAGCGGAGAAAATACCAATACGGACCTCGCTGCGACGTACGTCCTTGGATGGAAACTGAACAACGATTGGCAGTGGGATTCAGCTTTCCGCTACGGTACCGGATCGTTTGAAGAAGATCATTTTAACGTGTGGTCGCCATCGACGGTTATCAAAGTACCTGTCGGCGAAAGATGGAAGATACACGCCGAGTATTTCAGTGTGGCTACGGATGGCCGAGAGCTTGAAGGCACGCAGCATTTCTTCAGCCCAGGCGTACACTATCTGATTACGAAGAATTTTGAATTGGGCATTCGCGTGGGCTGGGGGCTCAATGACCGGGCTCCCAATTTCTTCAATAATATTGGTGGTGGAATCCGCTTTTAAGCTGGACTATTTACTCGTCCACTATCTTCAATTTACATGTGGTTGAAACGCTAGAGCGGCATCAGGTAATACATCCACGCCTTGATGCGAACAGTCACTTTGCTGATGATCTGAAATGGCGAACCGACGTCCGTGTAGATTGCCGTTGTGCCTGTCGTGCCGATGGCAAGTGATTCGGAGAGCGAGTCATCGTCCATCTTCAATTTAACCGCAAATTTCCCAGGTGAATGAATCGACGCGGCGTTTGCCAATTGACCCGTCGTGGTGAATTGTCCTTCGCCGCTGGCCTGAATTACCGTGACGACTTGGCCAGTGAAAACTTGCCCAGGTCGCGACTTGAAGGCTATCTCCGCGCGGTCGCCTGGCTTTACATGCATGAGGTGGTTTTGACCAAACGTGGCGACAATGAATGCTTCCGAAGTGTCGATGAAAGTCCCCATGGGTGCTAGCGGAAGCGGTACCGCCATCGTCCCCTCGCGAACTTGCCAGTTGGTAACGAACCCATCGGCAGGCGCGTAAACGGTACACTGCTTCAAATCAAACTCAGCGTTGTCCAAATTCGCTCGTATGCTTTTGACCGTGCTCTTGGCCACTGCCAGGCTCGCGACTGCCTGGTCCTTGGATGCAGTTGCTTTTACCACGTTGGCCTGAGCAGCAATTGCCTGCTGATTAAGTTGCTCTAGCTGGACCTTACCGATCGACCCAGCCAGCGCGTTTTCGGATTCCTTTGCCGATTCGTATTGCGCTTTCGCCGCTGCGCTGCTGGCAATAGCCACTTGAATGCCTGCTTCGGCGACAGCAACACCTGCATCCATCTGATCAACGGTCTCGTTGGCAGCATCGAAGGACGCACTAATCTGAGTGACGGTATATTCATAGGGTGTTTTTTGAATCTCGAATAGTTTGTCGACGCCCTTCTTCAGCGGCACGTTCGCATCCGCATAAATCTTATCGATCGGGCCTTTGACCTGGGGCACAATGGAGATCGTGTAGCGGCTGACAACCAGGTTGTTCGAGATCGGTGAGGAGAATTGCCAAAGTACGACGATAGCACCTACCGAGATAAGGCCCGCCGAGGCGGCCATGGCAATATTGACCGGCGTCGGCCGGATCTTCAGCTTGATGTAAATAAGCCAGATGCAAACAATGTAGCAAATTGCGAAAACGGCAATCATGATTTTTTCTCCGGCCCGCTATGACTCGCGTTGCCAGATCGTAGAAAGGCCCACACAAATGCGATGGGCCAACCAATCCCGCCGCAGGCCAGGCCAATCCAGCTCGCAGCGTTGATCGCGTCTACCTGCGGATGGTTTCGCTTCAAGGCGATCTTTTTCGGCAGTGAGCCGAGAAACACGACCAGGGTCACGAAAACGAAAAACAACAAAGCCATTACGAACCATGCAAAGATGGTCGCTAGATCAGTCATGAGACATAATTTCCAGAAAGCTGTTCAAATAATGCATTGATTTCAAACGACTGTTTTTCGCACGCGCGCTGAAGATCGATTCGGCGCAAAGTGTCCATTCAGATTTTCTAGTGCCAACTATAGCACGATTCTCGGCCTCGTCCGATTCATGGCAACACAAAAGGCCCGCCTTCGCAATTGAGCTCTCGCGCGTGGTTTGGTCATGCCAAGCAATCTCGTTCCATGCCAGAATCCAAAGTTCGACGCAAGTCTGATCTTCCTTTGTCTCCGTTGAGAGTGTACGAAAGTCGACCTGGAATATACATACTCGTTGCACTAGCGGCTGGCGCGGCGCACGCCGACAAGTACCGAGCCAGGATATCGCTGCAGTGCCAATTGACTGGCGATCTCGCTGTTTTGCGCGGGCACCATCACGGTCATTGGTCTGCCAAAAACGCCCGGTCCGGGGGCTAAACCAACTTGCCAAATCGCGATGACTCCCGTGGCTGCACCCAGCATCTCGAGCTTGAGCATTTCGATCTGTTGGTTGACTTGTCGATCTTGTTGATAGGCCCTCGCAGCCGAGCGAACAAGAAAGCTCTCGTGTTCGCGGCTAGCATTGCTCTCTTCACGCTCCTTCCACAATTCCCAACCGGGCTCGAGCACCGCCAAGTCTTCGGTAGAAAACAGAAAGAACGGAACGCCAATTTCGTCGCCGCTTTCTAACTGAAGCATAACTCCTTCAAGCGGATAGGATTTGGGGGTGGTTCCCAACTTTTTTGCCCACTGATCGAGCTGTTTTTCGTTTTCGAACTGCTGATCTTCCAGCTTCGACATGATCCGTAGCACTAACTTTTGGTGCAACGGATCAAGCCTCGAAAATGGCTTATCATTGATATGGACGGATCGCAGCTTTCGCTGAATGGTTAGCGGCTTGCGCCCATAGGCTAGCACTCGGCCTCGGACTTTCATGCCGTCCTTGGCCGTCCACGTTTGCATTTCATCCGCTGCCTTGCGTTCGGCGTCTTGAGCCTCTTGCGAGCGCACATACTCCTGGTCCTTGGCCGAAAGATCCTTCAACTCGATAGCGACCAATTCACCAGTCGGCTTTTTTAGTACAACCATCGAGTCATTGAAGCTAATCACCTCAGCCTCGAGTTCGTACGCACCATTGGCGTTTGACCAAATGCGGCCAAATGCAACGCCACTGGGGCCTGTGCAGATCCCGATGAAGAGTAGAACGATCGAAAGTGAAGCGCGCATGGGATTATTCCTCCAAGCAACTGATACCTGGGACTCGTCGCCTCGTCCACTACGGGCAAACCTAAAATTGGGTTTGGTACTTTTCAGTCATGGCTCGCCGTACTTCTCCTGTCAATTTGTCGACGGTAGCCATCGCCTCGTGATAACTACCCACTTCAGCCAAGGCCTGTCGGCTCACTCCGTACGAGTCGCCATAGTAACCGCCATAATAGCCATAGCCGGAGGCTTGCCCACGCCCGTGTACTCCGCCGCTGGCATTCACGCTGCCAGTTTGAATCGCCACGCCGTTGCCCCGCAGGATGCTGGCCACGTTGACACCGTAATCGAGCATCTGCGGATCGACATTCAGAGTCGGCAATTCGTCGAGTCGTCTAGCCTGTTGCTGGTCCCACTTGGCTCGATATCCGGTCGTTTTTGCATCGTAATTCCGCACGCGTTCGACAAGTCCTTTGACACTATCAAAATAAGTCTTGGTTGCGGTTAAGGCCCGACTGTCGCCCCCTTGTCCCGTCCCTGTTGCCGCCGTCTCCGCTGGCTTGCTCGACTCTTTGACTACCTGAGCCGCATAGCTTTGCAAACTGAATACATTCAATACGCCATCGAGCGAGTTGGCGGAGATTGGTCCTTGGAAAGTCAGTGAATTGCCATCCACTTTCGTCTTCCAGGAGGCGACCTCCGGAGCGGCGGTTCCATTGTTGTTCAGTACCTCATTGAGTACTGCAGCCGCATGGGGTGCGAACTCCGCCGGCGATTGGCCGAATTGTACGGACAAAATGCACTCCGACAAACTCCGACGGCCAACGATAATGCTGAGCCCTTGCACCGATGACAATAACTGTGCTAAGGCTTGAGGATCTTGGTTGCCTAACGATTCGAACGAACTGAGCCGAGATGCTAACCTAGCAGGCGAGAATGCGTTTTCGAGATCGACAGCCAACATGAGTGACAAAAAGGCTTCGGGTTGTTTAGCCTGTTGCGTTAGGTAGGCTGGGATAGGGTTGTTTTCTTGACTATTAATCCATGAGGCTGCGAGCGATCGTCGCGCAGGCCGTAGGAAGCCGATACGGTTGTCACTGAGCGGCACTAGGTAGCTCTGCTTGGGAGTCCAGACCACCGGCTGGTCACCGATCTTGTCCACGTATCCATCCATTGCCACAGCTAACTTGTCCGCATCCAAGGTCTTTGAGACCGTAGCGTAGCCAGCCTCCCAATTCGGAACCAAGGAGGAGGTGTTCAATTCGGAAACTAGCCAGACGTCTTCCACTCCATCGTCGATCGTCAGCGGGATGTTGGCATCCGCTAACAACTTCTTCAGCGCGGGTATGTGCATATACCCAATTGCATTCGCAGGTGACGGAGAGCGGTGAAGAAGACTATCTAACTTTGCTTCTTGACCGAATGCAAAAGTCGGTAGCCAAAGAAAATAAATCGCCGATAATAGTCGGACAATCGTGTGATTTGACATGTTTACAACCCGTTTACAAAGTATCAGTAATGTGACTCAAGTCGTCCAACTATATTCGAACCGAGGCCAGTATACCACAGTTTCCCAGGGTAAAAAATTGGCCGGCCATCTGCCGATCGAGCCTAAAGTTGCTGCTTCCATCCGTACCGGCGACCCAGAGTCTCCGGTTGGTGTGAGCTCGGGGGAGGACCAAAGCGGGGATAAATCCCCACACTCCCAAAGGGCAGGGGGTTAGAAAGTACCGATCGACCATTGACCATTGTCGAGTAGCAATAGTCCGAGTAGTTTGCCGCTGGCAGCATTGATCACGGGTGAACCGCTCAGCGCTGGAGCGATGGCTACCCCTGGAGCAATGCCGACCTCGCCTGCAAGCGAGTTCGAAAGCCGGGTGCCATCGATCGCCAGCGGCTCGCGTAGCTCGGGGTTGACTACGAGCAGCACAGATTCACTGGACCAACTGGTTGCGATGTCTTCCGTGGGCCAAACCGTGAGCCGAGCATCACTGGGGAGCGAGAGCGAGGCGAGAAGAAGTGCATCGTCGAGCGGAGCGGTGCCCAGCGGCGAGTCGGCAAGGGCAAAACTCTGGCCGGCCACTTCGATGGTGACATCACTGCCTGTCTGCTGGGCGCGTCGGATGAAATCTGCTGGGACTCTTAGGGAGTTATCGGACAGGGCGATGCTCCAAGTTTCCAGAGTTCGCCGGCGATAGAGTCCCAGCCACGACGCTTGCCAACTGGCTACCACGCGCACTGGACTCGGCAGCGCTAAACCATTGGGGGAATTGCGAGCACTGCGCATGGCGATGCGCGGCTGCCATTGTAGCCATTCGGGTTGCGGTTCGGCTTCGAGCATAAAGCGATGACCGGTAACGACATGTTCGCCTGGCGTGGGAGGGGTGGCAAAAGCGATGCCGCCGCGAATCCAAGCCGACAGGGATTCGACAGATACTTGAACGCCCCGCAGCCCCGCCTCGAACTGAATGCCACTCGTGGCCCACCATTTTGAATTGTCGCGCACAAGTTCTGCGTATTCGGGTTCGATGGTGATACTGGTTTTGACCGAGGCACCGTCGCTGGCCAGACCGACTTGGCTTACGCGGCCGACTTCTAGCCCACGGTAGGTCACTGGGGCGCCGCGCACAATTCCCAGGCGTCGCGAAGCATCGAGTTCAATTTCCAGCGAGCCATCGCGCCGGGGCAATGGTGGCGGTTCGGCAAGACCGGTGAATTCACCGCTAACTTGAGCATTGCCCGGGCTGCCGAGCGTGGTGGGTTGCATGGCGATGTAGCGACCGCCGATAAGCGTTTCGAGTCCGCGCACTTCGGTTAAGTCCAATCGCGGGCGCTCGATCCAAAACTGGGTACCCACCCGCGCTAGTTCGCGCGATGCGCCAACCAGTCGCACCCCGACGGCCACCGCTTCGGCGTCGGAAGCTAGTTCGACCGAAGTCACTTCGCCCACGGAGATTCCGCGATAGCGCACTGGGTCGCCTTCTTGAAGCCCTTCACCGGCCGGAAACAACACACGAATTTCCAGCGACTGTCCATCGGTAAAGCCGAGTGGCATTTCCTGGCCGACGAAGTGACTAGCTAGCGCCGCGTTGGGCTCCCCCGGTACGACACCGACGTACTTGGCCCCCAGTACCGTGTCGAGCCCAGTGACTTGCCCCAATCGCAATCGCGCGCGCGCAATCCAGAATTGGCTCCCCTCGACGGCCACGCGCTCATTGCCTGGCAGCAGTTGAATGGACACCTCGACACCTTGGAGATCGGCGTCGAGCTGTACGTTGCTGACGGAGCCGACGTCGATTCCGCGATAGCGCAGCGTGTCTCCCGCTTTGAGCCCATATCCATCGAGAAAATGGATCGTGATCCGTTTGCCCTGAGAGCGCACACTGGTGACCACCAAGCCAATCGCCAGCAACACGCATAGGCCGGTTAGCCACCACAGTCGCGTGCGCAAGCGGCTTGCGGCCAGCTCCTTGCCTGAATGCAACGTGGCGCGTGGAATGGAGCGTTCGGCGATAGGAGTTGAAGGCGAGGCTTCAGTGTGTGGCGATGTCGAGCCTGCGTCTGGAGAGTTAGTCATTGGCGGCGCTCGTTTCCCTAAAGCCGTTCACAAATTATCATTTTGGTCGACCACGAAAAACAGTCTGATTTCGCATCGTAACCCGCAGCGTCAGCAAGGACATGTGACTCACCTGCAAACGGATTGCGTAAAAACTAAAAACAAGGTAAATCACACTTTTAGGATTCGATTCAAATCAAACGTCCTTGCTGACGCTGCGGGTTAAGAACAATCCGGGTTATGGCATCTCCGGTTGCACCAAGGTCGTGCGCGGTTATGTTTCCATTTCCCAAATGGCGTGCGGATCGAACATGATCGAAGCAATCATACTCATCAGGACACACATGACGAAGGCGACCAGCGCGGGGCCAATGTGAAACGTCAATAGTTCACCCAGTTTGACGAGGCTCACCAGTAGCGCGAGCAACAACACATCCATCATACTCCAGCGCCCCGTCCACTCGACGACGCGATAGGTCCACGCGCGATGTTGCCGATGCGTCAATCCGATGCGACTGAGTTCGAGAAGCGCGAGCAGCTTCACGAGCGGCAGAATGATCGAGAAGACGAGCACGATCAAGCCGACGAGCGTGCTGCCATGGGCGATCAAATCGAGCGTACCGCCAAGCAAGCTGGTGGCGTGATGATGGCCCATTTTTTCGATGTCGAGTATTGGCAGCAGGATGGCGGGGAGGTACAGAACCAAACCTCCCAAGGCTGCAGCGAAGCAGCGCGCCGAGCTGCGACCGCCATGGCGCCGCCCCGAGTCGATGCGGCTGCGGCAGCGGACACAGCGCGCTTCCTGATCGCGATCGAGCGGAAGCACTTCGTGCACCAAACCGCAGCAGTGACAGGCTTTCAAGGTGCTGTTGGGTTGCATCGGGATTTCTCGAAACGGCTCATCGATCTCGAAAGCGGAAGTCATCGACGCGCAGATAACCTTTGTCGGAGTGATCGACTACGCGAATACGGACCGTCTTAACTTGGTGCGCACTGCAATCGAAGGACTCTAATTGCGGTTTGTCGGTCGACCGGGGCTCGATGGACTGCAATACCAGTCCGCTGGCTTCGTCGACGATCTCCACGCGGGCTTCGGGATCCGCTTGGCCTGACAATAAAAAGGTCAGTTTTGGATGCATCAGTTCAAATGGACGGCTGATCAACTCGCCTACCAAGCCCGGATTGTTCGAGCCGGTGTCGATGGCGAACTTACCCGTGAAGCCGCTCCCCTGGCTCAGTTCGATCAGCGAGCTGGCGGCCATGGTGCCGCGCACTTCCCAGTCGAGCAGGTCGCCTGTTTCGAAGTCAAAGTTCAAGCCAACTTGGTTTATGGAAGGTACGAATGCGTCACTGGATGATGCGAGCCCGATGCTTTCGCGAGCGGGGCGCTGATGAAAACGATCTTCAGCCGCCAACTCGGGAACGAGCGATTCGTTGGCGGGTAGATCTGCGGGGCGTTGCAGAAACAGGTAGGCACCCCGTTTATTACCGCTTACGATGTCCTGCAAGCCATCGCCGTTGACATCGCCGACAGTGATTTGAGTTCCCACGCCGCTGCTATTGTCGATCACATGCGGGAGGAAGCGTACTCGGCCCCCTTCGCCGCGTTGGGTCTCAAGCCACAGCAGGGTTGCCGGTTGTGAATTGCCCGCGTCATGATTGGCGTGAGCCCACCAACGCTTGCCGGTGATAATATCGGTCAGCCCATCGCCATTGATGTCGGCAATTTCAACAGCATGAAGTTGACTGACTGCCAGACCCACGGGGCTGGTTGCCGGATCGTCGCTCATGATTTCGACCCGCTCAAACTGCGTCGCTTCGTCGTTGAGTGCGCGATAATAGACGAGTCCAAAACCGTGGGCCACCAGGCCGGTGAGCACTTCATTGCGTCCGTCGCCATCGAGATCGAGAGCGAACATCTGCGACCCGCCGTCGGCAAATGCGAACGCATGGAAGGCCCAAGGCTGTGAGGTGGCATCGAGGCTCGCCTGCTGGCCTGGGTTCTGCCACCAGCCATCTTTTTCCAACAAGTCTTGATGGCCGTCGTTGTTGACATCGCCAACACCCAAGCCGTGCGTGAAGCGATGATATTTGTTGTTGGGGGAAATGCGCACAAACCGCCACAGCTCGCTGGGCGATTGACCGGCATGCGTGGCGTAACCGTAATAGCCCTGCGAACAGCAGACCAGGTCGCGGACGCCGTCGCCGTCGATGTCGGTGATCAGCGGCGACTCATTGTCGGTCACAGCCAGTATGGTATGGCGCGCCCAAAGTTTTTCGCGAGCCGCCGCGCCAGGATTTTGATACCACCAACTCTCTTTGCCGGGAAAACCGAGGACCAAGATGTCGTGGTGACCATCGCCATCGACGTCGTCGGTATACATCAAAAAGTTCTCGGAGTAGACCGCCGGTGAAAAAGCTTCCCCCTCATAAAAACGGCTCGAGTCCGTGAAGCTTGGGCCGTAGTAGATCCACGGACCAACGGCCACATCGCCGTGGCCATCGCCATCGTAGTCTCCGAAGGTGCCTCCTTCGCTGGTGAACTCATCGCTCAATTGGGCGCGTTCGAAACCAATCTCCGCTGCTGGCTCTGCAGCTTGGGATAGGGTGACTTGTGTCAGTAGGCAAGAAACCAGCATGCAGGCAAAAGTGGCCTGGGTGAATGAGTTGCCGGTGTTTTGGATTCGCGTTTTCAAGTAGAGCCAATCGATCATCGCCTAGTCCTCTATTCCAAATGGTGCTAAATTCGTGTTAGTGCTTTGCCTTAAATCGCCCCCATTGTCGCTGATGGAGAAATGCAAAGCAATGATGCTATCAACGGATCAAAGAGCCGCAAGCACAATCTTCAGTGCGGTCCGCCAAGTCATTTAGAGATTAAATTTACAGGTCAAGGAAGCAGCATGAGCCGTCTAACTACGTTTTTCTTGGGAGTCGTCGTCGGGGGGGCGAGTTTGTTTATTGCGGAGAACTATTACATTGTCCGATCGAACCAGAGCTTCCATCTGGTCCCCAAGGTAGCCGCTAAGCTGGAATTCCCATACCATGATATCCGTAATTACAGCATCGAAGATTGGAAAAATAATGTTTCACTGGGAGCGGCCATCGTCAAGGCGAAAAAGCCCGATCTGATGGTCGAGTCCTTGACGAGCGTGCAGCACAATTTTGAGAGCATCCTAGAGTCGCTTGGCGGTGATCGTTAATTCCCTCAATCACTAATTCCCTTAATTTCATTGGGGACCAAGGCAATCATGTCCGAGACGATCTTTTCAAAAATCATTCGCAAGGAAATTCCTGCCAAGGTGGTGTATGAGGACGATCAGTGTCTGGCCTTTTATGACGTGGCCCCGCAGGCCCCAGTGCATGTCTTAGTCATCCCGAAGAAACCGATTGAATCGCTCGAACAATTGACCGCTGAGGATGCTCCGCTGATGGGGCATCTATGGCAGGTGATCCAGCGAGTCGCGCGCCAGGAGCGGGTTGCCGAGAGTGGCTATCGCGTGGTAGTCAACTGTGGCCATCAGGGTGGTCAGTCGGTCGACCATCTGCACTTTCATATATTGGGTGGCCGCGATTTGGCTTGGCCGCCGGGCTAAAGTGCCAGCCGCCCCCCTCTGTTTGCCTAGTATTAAGGTCGGGCTTTGGTAGCAGTTCGGCCTCCCGCCAGCTAGCCTGGCGACTACTTGAGCAAGAGCACACCCCAAGATGTGGCTTTGGTAGCAGTTCGGCCCCGCGCCAGCTTGCCTAGCGACTACTTGAGCCAGAGTGCACCCCAAGATGTGGTTTTGGTAGCAGTTCGGCCCCCCGCCAGCTTGCCTGGCAGGAGCCAGAGTTTGGGTGTTAGAAGCGGCAAACGGCCATTCCACCCTTCCACCATTGCGCCCCAATTGCCGAAGGGGGCAATGGCCGGTGGAGTGGGTGAAGGGCTGCCATCTAGCTACAAAACTGATTCATCGGCGAGGCAAGCTCGCAGGGGTCTGGCGGGCTGGCGGGCGATCTCCGCTCAAAAAGTTTGACGAGTTGTATTGCGGTAAATACACTGGAACATGAAACCGCTTCCTGGGCCGGCTATTTTGCGGGCCTGCTGGGCTTTTCGTAGACTCCCGCTACTTCGCACTTTTCTTGGATTCTAAAACATGGCCGTTCGCGACAGGAATCTATTTGCATGGCAGGCGTACGTCATCACGATGTCGTTTGTTTCCGTCGGTTTGTTGCTGGGCATGTTCTTTTTGTGGCGCGGCTACAGCGATTTAAACAAGCGACTGGAAGACAAGACTGCGGAATTGGCGACGGCCAGCACTGCCTTCACAACGAGTGAAGCGCGGGTGGATCGCCTGTTATCGATGGTTGGCGTAGGGGGCAAAACCGAAAACGAATTGAACGAAGAGGCTGCTCGCTTTGCCAATGACGAAAAACTGGCACCGGTCGAAAAAGAGTTCGCGGAGCTAATGAATCTATTCGCTCCCGGCGTGACCGGTGGCAGCGAAAGGAACTTGATCAAACTCCCCAAGTATCTGATCGATACGGTGCGGTTGCGCAATGAGGACATCGACAAGGCCCGCGAGCGCGAAACGCAATTGTTGGCGGAAAAGACTGCTACGCTTCAGCGCGAAACCCAAGCTCGCGAGGCGGCCGAGGCGGCTCAGAAGGCGGCTGAAGCCGATTTGGCAGCCACTCGGGCTCAGAACGCAGAGGCGATTGCCACACTCAATGCCGAGAAGAAGGAAGTTTTAGAGAGCTATGATAAGTATAAGAGAACGTTCGATTCGCAGTTGGCGACTTTGACCGGTAAGAATCAAGAGCTGGCAACGGCCAATTCCACCTTGTTGGAGACCGTTGAAAAGAAGTCGGACGAGCTAACGAGATTCACCACCTTGAGCTTTGCCACACCGCAAGGCGCAGTGATCCGTACGGCCAGTGGTGGCACGATGGTGTGGATCGATTTAGGTCGTGACGATGGACTGCGCGAAGGAGTGGCCTTCACGGTGATCGACGAATCGACGGTCAATACCAGCGAGGCCAAGGGGAAAGCTCACTTGGTGATCACGCGCGTCATCGAAGACTCGCCCCATTTGAGCCAAGCACGCGTCACCGACTACGATCCGACTCAACCGATCATGACGGGGGACAAAGTTTTCTCTCCCGCTTGGCGACCCGGTCGAACCATCGGCTTCGCGCTGGTGGGGGAAATGGACCTCAACGGCGACTACAAAGATGACGTCGACGAAGTGCGCGAGCTGATTCGTCGCAGCGGCGGTAAGGTGGATGCAGAGATGGACTCCAAAGGCAACGTTGTGGCTGGCCTGACTGGGATGACTCCCAATACTGAATATTTGGTGCTGGGGACCGACTTGGGGATCATCAAGGGAGATAACCCTGAAGATCTAGCCAAACAGGCTGCCTATGAGAGGTTTCGCGCCGAGGCGCGCCGCAATGGCATCATTCAAATATCTGTGGATAAGTTGCTCGGCTACTTAAAAGCGGATCAGGCACAAAAAGTAGTCCCGTTGGGTGATCGCATTCAAGGGAAGGATTTTCCTGCGGAATTTAGCCACAAGCCGCTCAGCAGCCGAGGCTCCGTCAGCGATATCTTCCAACCTCGAAATCCATCTACCCCCCGTACGGCTGGTACTCCCTAGCCTCGGCCCCTTGCCGAATCCACCCGGTGTGGCGTAGTTGGCCAAAACAATATAAATAGTTGACCTAAGCTTCCGATTGTGTATAATTAGCACCATCCTCCCAAAGTACCTGTGAGCCATATGCCTTGGCAACTCGTCGTTGATAGGTATCTGTATCAATTCAGTAAATAGGAAAGTTGAATCGTCATGCTACTGCGCGTATTAATTGTAATGGGTTCCCTATTAAGTTGTGGGGTAACTATGGCGCAACCAAAGGAAGTGGTGCCGACGCCAAAACCGACCGCCAATGCGGCTCAAGCTCAATCTTCAGTCTACCATAGCGGCTGGGGATTCATTGGAAATGATGGCAGCCTCAAAGGTCAAGTTGTAACCGTCGGAGCGGCGGCGACTGTCAGGCCTCAGGGCAATACCACCGTCACCTTGTCCCGAGATTTGGTGGTGTTGGCAACTACCCGCACCGACGCCGATGGCTCATTTGTTTTGAATGGTTTGAGCCCAGGGGTTTACGAGATAGCAGCCGAGTCCTCGGACTGCTACGGCATCGTTTCCTTTGTAGCGGTGCCCAGTGGTCAGGGGCAACAGTCCGCAGCGGCACCCGTTATGGCCGTCTATGCGACATCGATGGTCCGGCCCGCAGTTGACGAAGTGCTGCAGTCGCTTTGGGCGCCCCAAGATGGCATCGTTGCCAATCGACCATTCGACGGGTTACCCGAGCCATCACAACCATTGGCTCAGAGCCAGCGAGTGGCTATTCGAGGCGGTGCAGTCAGCGGCCAAATCGCATTCGCCAGCCCACGCAATATTCCGGAAGCCCACGTCATCAAAGTCTTTAGTCAGGGCACGTTGGTTGCCACGGCTCCCGTTGACAGCATGGGCAAATTCTCCTTTCCTGCTCAATCGCCAGGCCCCGTCGACTTAGTGCTCGGTGGTTCGGCCTACGCCGCCATCGGGGTGGAGCTTGTCGAAGACCCTACCCGCCTGAGCTCACAGCAGAAGGGGGACGTGCGATTGGTTTCCATGGAGTCGGCTGTAGCGGTGGCATCGCAATTGGTTGTTCCAGCAGCCGGTGGTCCACCCGCCGATGGATCTGATGTGCCTCCTCCTCCACCACTAGGTGCTCCATTGCCCCCACCTGGATTTCCTGTGGATGGCGGTTTTGTAACGGGTGGCGGCGGCTTTAGCGGCGGCGGCGGTGGCGGTTTTGGCGGTGGCGGTGGTGGCATGGGAGGCGGAATTGGTGGCATGGGCGGTCTACTCGGTATTGCCGGGTTGGCGGTCGGCGTCACTGCTCTGGCCAGCGATGACAGTGGAACGACGATCGCGACACCTGTCGTTCCCCCGACCCCTTAAGAAGATTTAGTCAAGAATAGTAGTAGGCGAATTATCCGCAGGAGTTGCTCCTGCGGATTTTTTTTTACACATTCGAGTGGTGCGGCAAGCCCCAGCGATAGTTGTCCAAGTCGAGCTCCTCGGGTATGCTCGACACCTTGCATGCGGCGACGGCGTGTTCTTCTGCCGTCTATCCCATCGTTGCGCTGGGCAGAACCCGTTTTTCCTTTGCCCGCTGCGAATTGCCTGCGTCAGCGTGCCAGCGCGATGTTAAGCCTACCTACCAGTGAGAATACTGATGCCTTCCTCTGCGGAATCCTTGGACGAGAAACAAGCCCGCCAGCAATTGGACGAAAAAACGGTGGAGGCGGTCCAGTGGCACTTTCACGACTCCACCGGTTCTCCCTTTTGGCTGCAAAAAAAAGGTGAGCTGTCGTTCGACCCATTGACCGAAATCAAGTGCTTCGACGACTTAAAGAAGTTTCCGCTGTTCGAAGACGACTGGTTGCGCGGTGGCCCCGTGCGCCGCTGGGTACCCAAGGGGCTCGATGGCCGGCCGACTTACGTTTTTGAAACGGGGGGAACGACGGGGGTTCCTAAGAGCCGCGTGGTCATCGACGACTTCCGCATCGATTACGAAATGTTCAGCCACACGTTGCCGGACGAGTATTTTCCGCGCGGATCGAATTGGTTGATGTTGGGGCCATCAGGCCCGCGCCGCCTGCGTTTAGCGGTCGAACATCTGTGCCAGTTCCGTGGGGGAATTTCGTTCTGTATCGATTTGGATCCACGCTGGGTGGTAAAGCTAATCAAGAAGGGGTGGATGGAACACCTGGAAGAATACAAGAAGCACTGCATTGATCAGGCCATTACGATCTTGACGGCCGGGCATGATATCAAATGTATGTTCACCACGCCCAAGCTGCTCGAATCGCTGGCCTATGGTTTGGCTGAGCAGGGAACGAGTATTCAGGAGATAGGCATCACCGGAATTTTTTCGGGAGGAACCGAGTTCACACCGCAGTGGACGCGATTCTGTGTGGAAGAATTACTGGGTGGCCCTGCCGAGGATGGTGGCGTGTACATGACGCCCACCTATGGCAACACGCTCATGGGATTGGCTTGCAGCAAGCCGGTGACGGCTGAGGACAACTACAAAATTTCCTACTATGCACCCCAGCCTCGGGCCGTTGTGGAAGTGGTCGACTTCGACGATCACACGCAACTGGTTTCGATGGGTGGTACAGGGCGCGTCAAGCTGTACACGCTGACCAAAGAATTTTTTGTGCCGGGTTTTCTGGAACGCGACGAGGGAGAGCGTGAGCCACCTTACGTCAAGTATCCCTGGGATGGCGTGAGCGGCGTGCGCCCCTACCATGCCATCGCTTCGCAAACCACGGTCGGCGTGTATTAACGCATTTTACTATTGGCGCATTTTACAAGTTGGTTCTTCGGATACGCCCCCGGCCAGCTTGCCTGACAGGAGCAAGAGTTTTGGAACTAGGTAGGCGATGCGCGCAGCACCTTCCCCTAGTTGCAAAACTCACGTTCCTGCTGGGTAAGCCGGCGAGGGGACGAAATCCATTTTTTGATCTCGCAACAACGACAACTCGCGTTCCGTCCGGGCAAACCGGCGAGGGGACGGAAGAAAAACAGATTGATAGACATGTTAAAGCTCTCCGCCTTGCGTTTCGGCAAGACCTACCAATCGCTCGAGACCCAAGAGGTCGTGCATTTCGATACCGGCGAGCCGATAGCCAGTATTTCTCAGGTCAACGGTGGCATGTTGCAGCTCGACATGAAACATGCCCCGCGCGCCCGCGCTGTGTTACGCGAGATCCCCAGTCAAGAGTTGCTCGAGCGTTGCAGCAAAGCTGCCGAGTTGTTTGCTTCGGCCACGTTGCCGATGGGAGATGGCACGCAAACGGTTGACGAGTTCATTCATCAGCAGTCGGCCAGCACGGGACTTCCCGAGCACATGTGTCTGGCAAACATGAAGAAGAACACGTTTGTATTGGCCAATATGAAGCAAATCCTCGACGCGCTCACTCGCGGTCTCGACCTGGACATTTTCGCGCGTGGTCATGGCGAAGAAGGGCGCGGCGTGACGGTGAGCTATCAGGTGCAATCTCCCGTGCTGGGTGCCGTATTGCCCAACAACTCGCCGGGCGTTCACACGCTGTGGCTGCCTGCTGTCGCCATGCAGATCGGTTTGTTGCTCAAGCCTGGAAGTCAGGAACCGTGGACACCCTACCGCATGATCGCCGCCTTTATCGAAGCGGGTATTCCGGCCGAAGCGTTTGGGCTCTATCCCGGCGGACACGACGTTGGCAGCACCTTGCTGGCGCGCTGTCGCCGCTCGATGATCTTTGGTAGTGCGCAAACGGTCGAGCAGTACTCGGGGAATCCGCGAGTGCAGCCGCACGGACCTGGCTTTTCGAAAATATTGATTGGTGACGATGTGGTCGACCATTGGGAGGACTATCTCGACTTAATGGTCGAAAGTGTCTATTCCAATAGTGGGCGCAGTTGCATCAACTGCTCGGGAATTTGGGCATCGCGGCATACCGAGGCGATTGCTCAAGCCCTAGCAGAACGGCTCGGTGGCGTCGACGTATTGCCGCCGAGTGATCCGCAAGCCGGCTTGGCCGCCTTTACCAATGCCGCGATGGCTACCGGGACGTGGGCGCTAGTGCAGCAGGACTTGGCCGAATCCGGTGTGACCGACATGACGTCGGCTTTCGGCCCGCGGCTGATCGAGAAGGAGCGCTGTGCCTATTTGCGACCGGTCATCCTGCATGCTGACAGCCCTGACCGGGGGGTGGTCGCTAAGGAGTATATGTTCCCGTTCACCAGCGTGGTCAATTGTCCACAGGCGCAGTTTCTTAAGAAAATTGGTCCCACGCTGATCTGCACCGCGCTGACAGCTGACGCGAAGCTGATCGACGATTTGACGGAAAGCACCGACGTCGATCGCTTGAACATTGGGGCGATTGCGACCAATCGCTTGAATTGGCTGCAGCCACACGAAGGCAATTTGACCGACTTTCTGTTTCGCTCCCGCGCTTACCAGCATGCGCCGCTGGTCTGAAAAAGATGGTCCATCTGGCCGGTTAGTGGGAACTTGCAGGGGTTAGGGGCGTCTAACAGCCGACGGCCGATCTTGGATCTGCACGCCGCAGGTGCGGCTATCCACACGCTTGCGGATAGCATTCCCCCTAAAAAACTACCAGCAAACGAAAATACATTGAGGCATTTGGATCGCTTGGGCAGCGGGTGCCGCCCAAAGTTTGCAACCATTCTGGCCGCAATTATAATCATTGCTTGCGTCTTTCTAGGGCCGAGTAGCGCAATCATGCGGTTTGCAGGGCCCTCGATCGCTCGTCACTAAGTGGATCCCTCAAGGTTCCTAGGTCCACGTTTTTATCGCAATTTCGGCGTCTGTAACGCGCCGGCATTTCGTCCTGTGAAGTGTATTTGCTGAAGCTCACCTGCAAGCGTTAAGGGTTGGTCCATGGCCGTCCGCAACAGTCAATCGATAAGCTCAAGTCGTTCTAAACTCGCCGATTCGGGGAGTTCGCGTAGAGCAGCCCAGTCGCGCTTGCGGCATATGTTGCTCGAACAACTTGAGCAACGACAACTGCTGGCTGTAGGCCCCCAATTGATCGGCATTCAACCCAATAGCAGCGACTTGTTATCCAGCGGTGATGTGCGCACGCAGGCACCCAACGAATTGGTCTTCCGCTTTGACGATTCCCAAGTCATCGATGCAGCCACGCTCAGCGGCATCCGCATCACCAGTGCGGGCAATGATGGTTCTTTCGGCACCAGCACTGCCCAAAGCGATTTCGGTAGCAATGGTGGCGCAAACATTCAGCTTAGTGCCGTGGTCCCTGGCCAGACTTGGACGGTGCAGGTCACGCATGCTTCGTTGGCCGCGTCCGCTCCCCCGACGATCGCGGTAACGGGTTCGTCGATTGCAATTACGCTCAATACCAATCCCAGTGGTCGGACCACGGCCGATGCTTTAGTCTCGGCCATCAATAGTTCTGTAGCGTTGACCGGCAAGCTGACCGCGAAGCTCAACGGCGGCTTAGGCACAGCCCCCCTGGGAATCGCAGCGGCCAATAGCTATGCACCGATCGCGGTCAATCAAAGCAATGATCGCATTCTAACGCCGGGTGCGGTCCTGGTCGGGCAGAGCCCCAATGAAAACGAAGTGACTTTCCGTTTTGCTGAGACGCTCAAGGATGATAACTATCGCATTGAGATTTTTGGTTTCGACGATCCCAGCTCGGGAGTTGTCGGGCTGCGCAACACATTACCCACAGGAACAGGGGACCTGTTTGTCCCGTCGGTGGCTGGGACGCGCAAGGACACCGTCGATTTTCGCTTGGACCTCGGCCCACAAGTCATCGCCGTGGTACCACAGCCGGTGGTGCGGGTGGGAACTGGGTTGCAGCAGCAGCGCGATACGGTTGTGGTCTACTTCGACACGGACAAGCTATTGGTTGAGAACAATTCGGCAGGCCAGCCCACGGCGCGTTCGGTCGAGAACCCAGCCTTCTATCAATTGATATTCACCAGTGACACGGTTCGCAACACCGACGACACCACGTTCTTGCCGACATCGGTGAAATACAATGCGGCGACGAATACGGCCACATTGAAATTTTCGGGAGACCTCAATGAGTTGATGCCGAGTTCAGTGGGTCCAGCCACCTATCGCCTGCGCATTGGAACGCGTGAAACGACGCCGACGGCACCGACGCGCAGCGAGGGGACAGCCAATGTGATCACCGATTTGAATACGGATGGAGCGGTCAAGTTGAGATTGACTTCGCGCGCCGTGGGTGAGTCGGCGGGGGGCACGCAGGTGATCTTCCTCAACACTCGCAGTGGAACTCCGGCGGTTTCGGTGGCTGGCAATGTGGTGACAGTTGATATGGGACGCGACAGCTTGACAGCGGCCGAGCTGTTGACATTGTTGCGAGGTTCGACCGCTGCGTCGAATCTGTTCAGCGCTAGTCTCGAACCAGGCAGTGTTGCTTCCACCGTGGTTGGCAATACAAACCTAGCGTTTTCACCGCTGACGCTGGTTGGTCTAGGGAGTTCGTTTGATACGGCTTCCAATTTAGGCGTGATCGGTTCGGCGACCCAAACGACGACCAGCTTGGTACTTTCGTCGGCCATCGATCCGCAAACGTTTGCCTTGGACCTGCCCGGTGCCAGCGACGACCCGGCCCACCGTCAACTTGCGCAGAATTTGCTCGGTGGCTTCGAAGACCACGTCAATCCAGCCTTTGGCGCCGATGCGACCGATGGCATTACCACGATCTACTACAACTTCCAAGCAGTCTATGGTCAATCCAACTCAGGCATTGCCTTAGGGAACTCCATCGGATCCGTCGAGAAAGCTCGTGCGAGAGAGGTGTTGTCTTTGTGGTCGAAGTATATCGGTGTTCAATTCGTCGAGACCTCCGATCTAGGTTTGACCATTGCGGCGGGGCCGGTATCGGGCATCGCCACTCCGTTGGGCACCACCCTCATCAACGAAGGTCAGTTTAGTGTGGCCATTGATCCGACGTTTCAGAATCCATTGATCGTGCTGTCGGCCACCAACAATTGGGGAACCGAGTACGGTGCCAGCTATACGCGCACCATGGCGGCGGCCGTTGGAATCGCTTTGGGGCTCGAACATGCGGGCGATCTGCCTGAGACGACGCTGCTGCGATTGGACCCGACTTTCTTGGCCGGCTCAGGTCCACTGGTTGACGTCAACGATATCCAGTTGACCGCCAGCGACGAAAAGTACGAACCGATCGTGCCAGGCAATCAGGACATCCTACACGCCAGTTACCTCTATCGTCCTGACGGTACGGATATCGATCTGTATCGCTTTGAGGTCGATTTTGGAGCTGGAGACCGCGTCGGCATTTTGACGGCGGAGACCTATGCGCAGCGCTTGGGTAATAGTAGCCCGCTCGATACCGAATTGATGTTGTTCCGTCAGCAGCAAGCCTCGGCCACGACCACGATGGGGGCCACTGTGCCGTTGTCGCTTCGTTTTGAAGCCGTCCGATCGGGTGCCCAAGGGAATCAATTGCAGATCTTCTTCACTCAAACGGAGCGGGGCAATGCCTCCAAGCCGACGATTCTGACCTACCCTAACGCGATCAGCATCGACCTCAACTCGACCACCGGTTCGGAGAGCACCGTCCAAGACATCATCGATGCGATCAAGAACTCGCCAGCAGCCAGCAGTCTTGTTCGCGTCAGCCTCGTCACGGGGGCAGCCAGTACCAAAGTGGGAGACAATTTGCTGTCGCAAAACCCAGTGACGTTGGTCGGCGGCGGTATGCAGTTGGTCTCGCAGAACGATGACTACTTCAGTCGCGATTCGTTGTTGACGCAGTCGCTCGGTTCGGGCGTGTACTACTTGGGGGTCAGCGCCAGCGGCAATGACAACTACAACGCCTCGATCGATGGGACGGGCTTTGGTGGGCAATCGCAAGGCAATTACGATCTGCGGCTTACCTTCCGCGCCGCCGTGGACGCTTCGCAGACGATACAGGACGCGATCGGCTCGGCTCCAGGGGACGTGGCGGTTGGCTTTGATGGAGACAGCGATGGGGTGCCTGGCGGAAGCTACGACTTTTGGTTCCAGACGCGACCACTGCAGCGCACCTTGACCTTCAACGCCGGTGCTAGCAGTGCCCTCGAAGGACGCACCATTACAGTCACGGGAGCATCGGGAGCGTCTCAAGTATTCGAATTCAGTAGCGATACATCCATCGCCGCTGGCCGCGTGCGCATCGCATATACCAATGGTAGCACCGCTGGTGACTTGGCTAACGCTCTTGCCAACGCTATCACCTCGCGCGGTAGTTTGGGTGTGGGGGCCATCGCCAACGGTGTGAGTTTGAAGCTCAGTGGTGAGCGTTCGATCGCTATCGACCCGCTAGTGAAATTGATTGACGTAGCCGGTAAGACGATCTTCGTCGACAAGTCGGCTGGACCCAATGCCGACGGAAGCTTGGCCAAACCGTTCAACAATATTTCGGGCAGCGGCGTGCCCAATGCGTTCTCCTCGACTTTCCCTGGCGACATTGTGCGCATCGTTGGCAATGGAGGTGTTGACAATAACTTGGCAACCGAAGCGGATAACTTTGCGTACGAGATTGGCAATGGTTTACTCGCCGGTTCCGTGCTATCGGACGGAGTCAGCATGGATATTCCCAAGGGAGTGACCACCATGATCGACGCGGGGGCCGTCTTCAAATTGCGCGGCGCACGAATCGGTGTTGGCAGTTCCAATTTGAGCATCGATCGCTCGGGGGGGGCCTTACAAGTCTTGGGGGCACCGGTCCTGTTGGATGCCAGCGGCAATGCACAACGCAAGACAAGCGGAGCGGTCGCCGAGGGACTTGTCTACTTTACCTCTTGGTTGGACGAGTCGATTGGCTTCGACGCCTACACGCCGACCACCACACCTACGTCAGGCAATTGGGGAGGCATATCGTTCCGCCACGATGTCGATAGTTCGGCCGGTCGTCAGGATCTGGAAAATGAAGGGATTTTCCTGCAATACATCAATCATGCGGACATCCGCTACGGCGGTGGCACGGTAGTACTCGAATCGATTTCGCAGACGGTTTATCCAATTCAGATGATTGATGTGCGTCCGACGATTACCGATAATCGCATTTCGCGCAGCAGCAGTGCGGCTATGAGCGCTGCGCCGAACAGTTTCGAAGAAACCAACTTCAACGAGCCACGCTTCCAACAGAATGGCGCGTTCACCAGCGACTACGATCGAGTTGGCCCAGAGATTCGCCGCAATACACTGCTAGGCAATTCGCTCAACGCGTTGTTTGTGAGCGTCGGTAGCGGTGGTTTGTCGGTGGCCGGACGCTTCGATGATGTCGACATCGTGCATGTCTTGACCGATAATCTGATTGTCAATGGCACGGCTGGTGGGGCATTGATCGACGGCACTGCGCCCCCAGTGGCGCTACTGTCGCTCGGCCCCAATGTGGGCGGAACACTATTGCCGGGCGTTTACAATTACAAAGTGACCTATGTCGACCGCAATGGTTACGAAAGTGCTCCATCGGACGCGTCGGCAGGCATCAATTTAACTGCGGGCCAGACGGCGATTTCCGTAGCAGGTTTGCCTAGCGCCAGCGGCGACTTCGTCGAACGGAAACTGTATCGCAGCCAGGCGGGCGGTGCCGGGCCTTACCGTTTGGTTGCCAAGCTCGATCGAACGACGTCGACCTTCTTGGATATTGGACAAGTCGCCGGCGGTACGCTGGCTCGTGATCGCGCCGACGTATCGGCGGTAACCACTACAGCGCTGACCACTGGTACCTTAGCGATCGGCACCTACAGCTATCGCGTGGTCATGGTCGACGCCGGTGGTCGCGAAGGACTGGCTTCGAGTCCCACGGCAGCTAGGGATCTAACAGCGGCAGGATCGATTCAACTGACCAATCTGCCGCTGACGCTTGCGGGCTATACCAGTCGCCGAATCTATCGCAGTAGTGGTGACGGAACTTCCCCCTACGTATTGGTCGGCGAGTTGTCCGATGCGGGGAGTTCCGCCGTCAGAACTTTTACCGATGTGGGCAGCACGCTTGGACGTACTCTGGCGGCGGAAGCCTTGGGCGTTACTCGTCCGCGTTTGAATGCATCGCTGGTGATCGATCCAGGGGCAATTATCAAATTGGAAGCTTCGCGCATTGAAGCTATGTTCGGTGCCAATATCATTGCTGAGGGTACCGATGGCAAACCAGTCGTGTTTACCAGCAAGTTGGATGATACGGTCGGTGCTGGTGGCACGTTCGATACCAACAACAACGGGACGGCGACCGGTCCCTCGCCGCGCGATTGGGGAGGCATCTACGTTGGGCCGACTTCGAGCCTGAGCGTCGACTATGCACGTTTTGCTTACGGCGGCGGTGTCACCAAGCTCGATAGCACTTTCCGCGCGTTCAATACAATTGAAGTGCATCAAGCTGATGCGCGCATCGCTCATACTCTTTTCGAGAACAACGCCGATGGCTTTGGAGGGCAGGGGCCCGGTACCCGACTGGGACGATTGAGCAATGAGCCGTCTACCATTTTTGTGCGTGGTGCGCAGCCGACGATTCTCGGCAATGTTTTCCGCGGCAACACCGGTAGTGCGATTACTATCGACGCCAACAGTATGACCGACGATTTGAATTCGGATCCCGGGCGGCAAACCGGTGCGGCCGATCGCAATTCAAACTATTTGGCCAATCGCGGTCCGCTGATTCGCGAAAACCGCTTCGTCAACAATGGTCTCAATGGATTGAAGATTCGTGGAGACACCTTGACCACGGCTAGCGTATGGGACGATACCGATATCGTCCATGTGGTTTACAACGAGATCTTCACCGGCAACGTGCAGCACGAGGGTGGCCTGCGCTTGCAGAGTGCCTCGAATGAATCCTTGGTCGTCAAGTTCGATGGCTATGGTTCGGATTTCAATCGTAACATCGGGGCTGGTTTGACCGCCAACGGACAACTCACCTCAGCCACCGATCGGGTCGGCGGAACTTTGCATGTTCTCGGTCAGCCTGGCTTCCCAGTAATCCTCACCAGCCTGTTTGACGATACCGTGGGTGCTGGTTTGCAACCGGACGGCACGCCGCAAACCGACACCAACAACGACGGTATCGGTTCCATTCCACAAGCCGCCGATTGGCGCGGTCTACTGCTCGATCAGTATTCCAACGATCGCAATGTTGGGATCGTATTGGAAACGGAGAACTTTACTGCTGCTGCACCTGGCCCCAACGGCGACGTGAATACGGCTCAAGTGCTCGGCGGACTAGCTTCGTCGCCCGACACGGGAAATGAACAGAATCGACTTGGATTTGTAGTAGAAGGCGTCTTGAGCCAAAGCGAAGACATCGACGTCTATAGTTTTGCGGGTACCGCCGGGGCGGAAGTGTGGTTCGATATTGACCAGACCAGGAACAACCTCGACCTCGTGCTCGAGCTGCTCGATGCGAATGGTCAACTGCTGGCGCGCAGCGACAATAGCACCGCCGAAGCGGTCGATCCTAGCTTGATCTTCGTCTCGCCATTGATCGCTGCCAGTAGCGTGAATCCGTTGGTGACAGGTATCACCGCCGCGCGGCTGACCAGTAGTGGAGCCGTCAAGGAAGCGGGTACTACCAATCCACTCGATCCTGGTTTGCGCGTGCGCCTACCCGGAGCGCCGGGAAACCCAAGCACATTCTTTGTGCGCGTCCGCAGCGCAAGCACCAATGCCAACGCCACGAACGCGGGCTTGACCTCGGGTTCGTATCAATTGCAAGTCCGCTTGCGCGAAGAACAGGAGTGGGCGGGTTCGTCGATCAATTACGCCGACATTCGCTATGCGATGAACGGAGTGCATTTGCGCGGACTGCCGGGCGAGTCGCCACTGATCGGCGAAGCGGCCGAAGATGAAAGCGTTCGCAATGGTCAGATCTATGCCAACAATGGTGTGGCTACCGGTGGAGGTGTTACCACCAGTGGTTTTGGAGGCGGGTTCTTCGGCTTCGCCAACGTGGATAAGCAAGTCGGCAACCGCCCTCAATACGTGGGCAATCTGCTCGCATCGGCGAAGGGGGCAATTAGCGTCGCTGGAAATATCAATTCCAACTCCGATGTCGACTTCTACATGTTAGAAATCAGCCAAAACGATATCGTGGGAAGCATGAATGGCGGCAATGCCTCGGTAGTCTTCGATATGGACTACGCCGATGGCTTGAACCGGCCCGATACATCCCTCAATATCTTCCGTGAAGTGAACTCTCCACTGTTCGGCACGCAGTACCAACTGGTCTACTCGAGCGATTCGAGCAACATCGCCGACGACCAAGGGCGACCGTTAACGATCACCGATGTGCAAGACTTGAGCCGCGGTTCGATGGGTACCAAAGATCCGTATATCGGACCGGTTGCTCTCCCCGAGGGAAACTATCTCGTCGGTATCTCCTCAGCGGCCTATCAACCCCGAACACGTTTGATCAATCCTGCGACTTCGGCGCCCATTCCATCGATCCGCCGCATCGTCGACGATAACTTTTTGGCCGGAGTGACTGGCGCAACTCCGCCGGTCGTAACTAATTTCCTACCTCGGCAGAATGTTGGGCCGACTGGTGAACTGGTCTCCAAGACATTTGACTTGGGCGCCTATTCAGCAGCCGACCTGCCCAATATCTATTTGGACTACACGCGGCCTGGCGTCGAGGACATGGAATTGTTCGTGCGAGATGCGAGTGGTGCCGAGTTTGCAATTGCCAGCTCGAGCGATGCTCGTTTAGCTCAGATCGTGAGGGGTAGTGGTTCTCTGAAATTGTCGCTGGGAGGCATTCAAGCCCGCCCAGTCGCTGGTGGTCAAGTGATTACCAAGAGTTTTGCCGGTGAAAACGGATTGACGTTGATTGTGCGCAGTACCAATCCCGCTGCTAGTATCGACAAGATCATCATCGGCTTTGGTGAGCGTGGCGAGAGTGTCGGTGTCGCCCAGGAGCCGATCTTGCTGGCCAATGGTACCATCTTCGCTCCCAGCGGTGATCCAGCACCTCCCTTCGCGCCCGGTAGCCTGGTATCGACGCGGCAGTTCTCACTGGTTACCTACTCTCAATTTCCCGACGGACCCCAAATTGCGTTTGATTACGAAGTCTTTGACGGACAGTTAGACGTATGGATTGTTGACGATGCCACCGGCCAACAGCGATGGCTGGGAACGACCGTCGACGACGCCAACCGTCCTCAGAACGTCACCTTGCTTCAAACCGGTTCTCCGGAGTCGGAAGTGCTGGATATCAGCTTCTTTGCTGGCCGCAGCCAATTGCGCATTGAGTTCCGCGGCCGCAACGATGATCCTTCAAGAACATCGATCCGCAATGTCGTGGTCCAATTGGCGGACGGGTCGCGCGTTGGTTCGGGCGAATACAACTCGACCTATGTGGGAGTGCCCGTGCCCTCCACCACCGTCACGACGGGGAACTACCAGCTCGAGATCCGATTGGGAGAGCAGTTCTTCCAATCGCAAGCGTTTGGTTCACCGATTTATACCAAGTCGTTTGATACCAACGATCGCTTGGCAGAGCAGATTAGTCTGATTGCACCAGCCGGCAATCTCTTGACCAGTGGCGACAAGTTCTCGATCTCCGACGGTGGTCGATCCATAGTGTTCGAGTTCACCACAACTGGAGCCGTGGGTCTAGGGAATGTCCCGGTTCGTTTCCAAGTCAGCGATCCGGCCTATGTGGTAGCTCGGGCCATTCGCGATGCCATCAATTCATCCGGAGTGCAGGCGCAGTTCCAGGGCTCGGTTCGCGCGGCCAGCTCCAACGGAGAGCAAACGGGAACCACGGGCAAAGATACGAAGATCAATTTGCACGGCACTGCCTACTTCAAATCCATTCTGGCGGCCAACCCCGCTGGTGCAGTTCAGTTGGTGGTTTACGACGGAAAATCCGATAGCAATGCGCGCCGTCAGCAGGGCGAAATCATCATACAGAATAGCTACATTCGCCAGCCGCGTGACTACGGGGTGTGGAGCGAGCCGGCTGCGCGCTTGGCCGATCCACGCGACACGCTCGATTCGTTTACTCGCAGCCAAATGCAAGAGATACCGAAACTGGTTGGTACGCAAGCGGTACGCAATTTGTCGACCCTCAACAACGGCGTCCAAGGGGGCATGTTGCCCGGCTTGGTCGTGCAGAATAATGTCTTGGAAGAAGGGGGCTTAGGAGGGGTGAAGGTTCAAGGGGAGACTCCGATTTGGATGATATCCCCAAGATTCATTCCCTATTTCGAACCTGGCGATGATCCTGCGGGCTTCTTGTGGGATGGTAACCCATTGGTGAATACGGCCGGCGGTGACCCACCCATCTCGCACTTCGGTTCGTACATTGACGATCAAGACACGCTGGTGATCGACGCCGACCGAACTCGCGTGCGGTTGGAATTCGACGATTTGGCGGGTGGAGGCACTGGCAATCCGGTGGCTGGTAGCGGTCAGGTGGAAGGCAATGGCGTGGCACAGGACAGCTCCATGGCTTGGTATCGCGATACCGGTGGGAGCTTCTATCAACGTTTGACCTGTACCAACTGTACGGCTTTCGCCACCACTGCCTTCGAGACGATGCACGCCATGCGCGATTCGATCTTGAGCAGCATGCTGGTCAGCAACGGAACGACGCAGCAGGTCAACGTGACCATCGCGGCCAGTTTGCTCGGTCCCGATCCCGATGCACCCGCGCAGTCGAGCTTCGGTTACCCACTCTACTTCAACCGTCCAGCGGTTTACATCGAAGGGGCGACCACCCTGCAATGGCAAGATGGACCGAACGGGTATGGAAATCCTTTCGATATTCGGCAGCTCGATTTGGGCGAGACACCACAGCCTCAAGCACTCATCATCAACAACACGATCATCGGTACCGATGGCCGGGCGAGTTTCAACGGCGAATCCGGGTTGAATGAGTCGAACGATACCATTGCCGATGCCGTGCAGACATGGCAAGGAACCGCGCACAACCCGCTGTCGTTTAGCGACATTGGGATCATTGGCGATGGTGGTCAAGTGGTCGCTGGCGGGCTGGTTACCACAACTCCAACGGCTGGCGGTGGAGGTGCAGGCGGCGGGGGAGCGATACCCAACGGTGCCGCGTTCTCCCAATCGCAATTGCTGGTCGCATTCAACAAGGGAGTCACTCCGGCCCAGCAGGACTCACTGCTCGCGTCGCACAATCTGGCTGTGGTCAAGCGTTATGACTTCATCGATGCGATGCTGGTGCGCAAGACGACTGAGGGGAAAAGCATTCCGCAGTTGGTCAATGATCTCAGCGCACTGCCACAGATACGCTACGCAGAGCCCAATTACATCAAGCAGGTGGATCGCACGTCGAACGATCCTCGATTCTCAGAGCAGTGGGGTTACAACAACACGGGACAAACCGGTGGAACGCCGGATGCAGATATCGATTTGACCGAAGCCTGGGACACCTTCACCGGTTCTAGCACGACGGTCATCGCTATTCTCGATACAGGAGTCGATTACAACCATCCCGACTTGCGCGCCAACATGTGGATCAATCCAGGTGAGATAGCCGGCGATGGGATCGATAACGATGGCAATGGGTATATCGACGACATCTATGGTATCGACCCTGGGGCCGGAGATTCCAATCCGATGGACGAGGACGGTCACGGCACGCACGTGGCGGGAACGACCTCGGCCGTGGGCAACAATGGCATCGGTGTGACAGGAGTCAATTGGAATGCCAAGATCATGGCCTTGAAGGGAGCTGATGCCAGCGGTGGTCTGCCGAATTCAGCTACCATCGAGGCGATGAACTACATGGTCATGATGAAGACCCAATATGGCGTGAACATCGTAGTCAGTAACCACAGCTACGGTGGCGGCGGCGCCTCGCAGGCGGAGAGGGATGCGATCGCAGCCAGCACGGGTGCCGGTATCGTATTCGTGGCTGCGGCGGGCAATAGTGGAACGGACAATGATGTGAACGCGGATTATCCATCGGGCTATGATTTGCCAGGCATTATTTCGGTGGCTGCTACCGACCACAACGACCTCCTGGCGGGCTTCTCGCAGTTCGGATTGACCACCGTGGATGTCGGTGCACCGGGTGTCGCTATTCTGAGCACCACGCTCGGCGGTGGTTATGGGCTGTTGCAAGGCACATCGATGGCTTCGCCGCACGTGGCCGGAGTCGTCGGCTTGCTTGCCGGAGCGGTGCCTGGAGCCTCGGTGGCGGCACTTAAATCGGCCATTTTGCTGGGAGCCGATCCGATCGCGAGCCTCAATGGTAAGACCGTCAGCGGCGCGCGTTTGAATGCGGCCAAATCGTTGGTAGTCATGCAGGCGGGACTGTCCGGTCCACTCTCCTCCACCGATGTCGACATCTACCAATTCAAGCTCGGAATTGGCGAACGAGCCATCGTTGATATCGACTCGTCCAGTAGCGGACTCGACTCGGTGCTGCAGATATTCGACAGCAACGGTGTGGCTCAGACGTTTGTCAATGCCAACGGAGTCAGCCAAGTCATCAGCGATAACGACGCGGCACCCGGCGAAGTCGTGGGGCTCGATCCCTACGCCGACTTCACCGCTTTGAAGCCGGGCGTGTACTACGCGGCAATTAGCTCCAAAGGCAATTCGACCTTTGACCCGCTCTCGTTGGCCAATCGTCAGCCCGGAACCACCACGGGAGCCTATCGCATTTCGATCAGCGCCCGACACTTGCAAGACTTTGTCATTACGGCTCAAGATGCCAGCGCCTATGCAGCCGGCGATACGTTCACCATTTACGGTGTGCCCGATGTGGATTCCAGCGGTTCGGGGCGAACATTTGAGTTTGTCATCGGCCAAGGTGGCCCAACCAACCCCAACAATATTCCGATCAACATCGATCCCGGTTGGCGATTCCCCGACGTGGCTCGAGCGATTGCCAAGGCGATCAACGAGGGCGGTACAGGACGTGGCCCAGCCATCACCAATGCGCAGAGTCTTCCCAACGGTATCTTCGGTACGGCCAGCCCGCTACCGCCAGTATTCGCAACTGCCTTGGGTGGCATTTCGGCGGTTATCGATGCTCCCTTCAATACGTTGCAAGGGGACAAAGAGACCATCATCCAACAGCTCTCTGCCGTGGATGAACTGGGAACGAATAAGCTCAGCCAGCGCGAGATCGAGCAACAAATTTTTGGCCCGATCTACCAAGTCAACCAGGGGCTGGAGTTATTCCCGCGACGAAACGATGGTTTCACGCATACCGTTACCACCACGCTGGGAGGGATTGGCACATTCACTAACATCAGCTCGCTGTCCCATCTTGGTATCGGTCACGATCGCTTGTCGACACAGCCAATCTCGTACACCTCACGCGGAGATGGTACGTCGGAGAAATTTATTAAGATCAGCAATGCGGCGTGGATCAATGGCAACGGTACGATCATCGTTGACCCCGATCAAGTTGCAAACAACAACCTCGACCAATTGCTACCTGAGACCGGTGTGCTCGCCTCGCGCGGTGCCAGTCCAACCGTTCTCAACAATGTGTTCTTCAACGTTCAGACTCCGGTCATCAATGAAGAGTCGCGCAGGAACCTGAATACGAGCATTGCCGCTCCCTACGGCTCCCCCAATCCCAATGTGGTTACCAAGCCAGGCCAAGTCGTGTTGGGAGGTTCGGTTTACCAATACTATGAAACGGCTGCTTCGAATGTGCGCTTTAACACAGGTATCGAAGCCTCACCGACCAACATTCCCAATACGGCACTCGATCAAAACGTCGATGTAGCCAATGGCGTACGTCTGTTCGTCAATGCACAAGCGGGCGAGTACTTGCCTGCTGCTGGCTCGCCGATCATCGATACGGCCATCAATAAACTCGACGGACGGGCGAGTTTGGCTGCGATTGCATCGGCTCTCGGCTTGCCTCAGCCAGATGTGTTGGCGCCAGCTTACGATCTAGTCGGGCAGCTACGTGCCGACGATCCATCCGTTTCGCCTCCCGGCGGTATCGGACAGAACATATTCAAAGATCGTGGTGCGTTGGAGCGCGCCGACTTCATCGGACCGGCTGCAATTCTACTCGATCCGATCGACAACGACGCCTTGGGCATCGACGGCGATAGCTCCGATTCGGTGGTGCAGCTCAACTCTGGGGTCTACCCACAGTTCCGCATTCAACTGGCCGATGGCAATGAACCGTCCAATCCACTTTTGGGCATTGGCGTCGATGACAATACGGTTGTTAATTCGGTGATTTCCGGCAAGCGTCTGAGTGGTGCCGCTGTGGTGGTCTTTGAAAATGGCCGCGTGCTGCGAGAAGGCATCGACTATAGTTTCGCTTACAACGCTACTCGAGATGAAATCATTCTGACGCCACTGGCGGGCGTATGGAAAAACGGCAAGGTCTATGAGATTTCGATCAACAACCAAGACCGTTTTGTTATCTCTGCACCGAGCGGCGATCAAGTTGCCGATGGCGATCAGTTCACGATCACGGATGAAAACGGCGGGGTAGTACACTATGAATTCGACAGTGGCTATCGCTTGCAAGTCCCCCAAGGATTGACATTGCAAGTCCCACTGGCGGGTGGCGCATTTGGTGGCATCGTCGACGGCGACCGCTTTAGCGTAACTATCGGTAGCACAACGACTACCTTCGAATTCGATCGCAATAACAACGTGTTGGCTGGGAACCGTGCGATTCCATTCCAGTTGGGTGCCAGCCAACAAGAGATCCTGGATGCGGTCATCGCCGCTATTGGGGCGGCCAATTTGAGTGGTATCACCCCTGCCCAACTCACCTCCAGTCAGATCTTTATTGGAGCCGAAGCGGGGGTGCAGCTCAACACTTCCTTCTCGACTTTGACGCAGCCCAATGGCACGCTCGCCCTGCGCATTCCTGATGCGGGACCGCGCGGCGGAGTGTTGGATGGCCATACTTTCACTCTAAACGACGGCCGCCAAACGCTGACCTTCGAATACGATACCAATGGAACGGTTGGCTCTGGGCACGTCGCGATCGACTTTTCCACAGCCATTTCCGCAGCCGATATCGCTCAGCAAACACGAACTGCCATTGCTGGCAGCGGCTTGAATTTCAAACCGACGGTAGTTGCCGGCACCTTGGTCCACCTAGGTATGAGCCCCAGTGGCTCGGCCTCGATCGACAACAGCAAGTTGACGGTCGTTGGCGTTTCACGAACTTTGGCTGATGGCGAGAAGTTCACGATCACTGGAAATGGCAAGACGGTCACCTTCGAATTGACTCGAGATGCCACCGTCGCGTCGGGCAACGTAGCGATTCCGGTCGCCGCGAGTGACACACAGAGTGCCATTGCGGACCGTATCGTTGCCGCCATTGCAGCCGCCGATCTGGGCTTGTCGCCTCAAGCGGTCGGGCCCGGGAATATTGCCATCGGTGGCTCAAGCGATACCTCGATCGATGCCTCAGCCGCACCAGGCCTGACTCTGTTCGGCAAACCGGGCGTACAGAGTAAGACGCGTCTGCAAGTCTTCGGCCCCTTGATACTGCAGTTGCCTGCCATCAATACATTGACCGATAACAGCACCGTTTCCCTGCAAGGCAATGGCAAGACCGTGGTGTTTGAGTTTGACGGTAACGGCAGCGGTGCGTCGGCGGTGGGCAACGTAGTGGTTCCCTTCACGGCCCTCAGCTCCCAAGACGCAGTTGGTGACGCGCTAGCCGCCGCGATTAGCGGAGCGGGGCTCAATATCGCCGCCACCAACCTGGGTAGCGGTAAGATTTCACTCGGACAAATCAATTCCAATCAAGTCTTAGTCGGTTCTAGCGGCTTGACGGTCGTGCCCAGTGTCGTTTCCGATGGTGAGACCTTTACTATCAGTAATGGTCTGCAGTCGGTGACATTCGAGTTCAATAATGTTGATTTGAACAACGGTTTCAACCCGAGCAACACGCAGATTCAGTTCAGCAACACCACGTCGCCGGCCACGTTGATCACGTCCATGAAGGCAGCCATCGAAGCGGCGGGACTGGGACTGACCACGAACGTGCTGACCGACGCGACTTTGGAACTGAACGACACGCCGCGATTCGCAATCGATGTTAGCGGTGCACCGACTTTGGTTCAAACCGGAGTACCCGGAGGTGCCAATCCCGTATGGTTCATTCAAGATCCAAGCTTTACCGGTGCGGACTTGAAGCGGGCTATCATCGCGGCTATCAACGCTTCCCCCAATACGAACTTGGTTGCTTCCGATCGCGGAGACAACTCGTTGTTTGTATCTGGCGCAACGGTCATCAGCCCCGAAATCGATAGCTACTTCTTGCGTGGTGTGGCCGACTTGGCGGGGAATTTGTTGAAACCCAATCAGATCAACAACGAAACCAAGTTCACGATCTTGATGCCCGGAGTGACGCTCGACTTCGGCGATGCGCCCGACCCACTGGGGAATATCAGTGGGCGTTATCCAACGCTGAAGGCCAATGATGGTGCGCGGCACGTTGTTGGCTCGGTGGCACTGTTGGGTTCGGGCATCAGCGCCGACGTAGATGGTCAGCCTAAGCCGGCCGCCGATGGCGATACCTTCGATGACGGCGTAGTGTTTGGCTCGATCCTAGCCACACCCGGATTGTTCAATCGCAACGTCCAGACACCGGTCACGGTGACGCTCTCTACGCCTGGTTTTGTCGATGGATGGATCGATTTCAATGCCGACGGCGATTGGGACGATCCAGGAGAACAGATCCTGTCGTCCACTCCGTTTACTACTGGCAATCTAACTCAGACGTTCATGGTAACGATTCCAGCAACGGCACCTAACCTGGCGGTTAACACCCAGACTTTTGCGCGTTTTCGTTCGAGCAGTGTCGGCGGGTTGGTCCCAACTGGTCTCGCCGCCGATGGTGAAGTCGAAGACTATGCAGTGACTCTCGTCCCCGGGAGCCCACCCACGGCGGTCGACGATACGTACGTGTTCAACGAAGATCCGTTGCTAGCGTTCACGACGACCGATCCTACAGGAACCGCCACGCCAGGATTCACTATCGACGATGGCGTCGCAGCCAACGACACCGACCCCGATGGCGGAACGTTGAATGTGACTCTGGTAACCGGTCCTAGCTTTGCTCGGCCGGGGAGCTTCCAGCTCAATAGCAATGGGACCTTCACCTACCGACCGTTAGAGAATTTCAATGGACAGGACACCTTCGTCTATCGTGTCAACGATGGTGTGCTCGGCTCCAACAATTTCGGGACGGTCACACTGACGGTGCGCGAGGTGAATGACCCTCCCATCGCAGGGCCCGATACGCTCACTCTCAGGGAAGGTGAAACGCTCACCATAGACCAAGCGACATTACTGGCTAACGACGTCCCAGGCCCAGCCAACGAGTCGGCTCAGACGCTGAACATCACGTCGGTTTCACCCGTGAGCTTCCGTGGTGGAAGCGTGACTTTGGTAGGAGGGCAAATCACTTACGTTCCTCCCGAAAATTATAGCGGCAGCGATAGCTTTACCTATGTCGTGACGGACAACGGCACCACAGCCGGAGTGGCATCGCCGTTGAGCGCTACCGGTACCGTTACGCTTCAAATCAGCGATCGTAACAATCCACCGATTACGGTTGGGAAGTCCCTCACGGCCATCGAAGACACCTCGGCTACCATGACGGCGGCCCAGTTGTTGGCGGGTGACACGCCTGGGCCGGCCGATGAGTCGAGCCAAACGCTGACAGTGATTGGTGTGACTGCCGCCAGCACAAAGGGTGGCACGGTCACCTTCGCTGCCGGAGTGGCAACCTATACTCCCGCGGCTGATTTTGAAGGGGTCGATACCTTCTTCTATCAAGTGCAGGACAATGGGACCAGCGGCGGGGTCGCCGATCCACAAACCTCGACCGGTACGGTCACCGTCACGGTGGCTGGAGTACCCGACGCGCCACGCGTCGCGGGAGCGCTGGGAACCGTCACCATGGCCGAAGACGATGCGGCCAAACAGATCGATCTGTCGACGGTCTTCTTCGATCCCGATGTGGGGGATACGCTATCGTATAGTCTGCCAGGCGGTGGCAATAGCAACCCCAGTTTGGTGACTGCTACCATAAGTGCCGGCCGGTTGGTATTGTCGCTACAGCCCAATCAGAACGGCACCGCGACCGTGGTAGTACAGGCCACCGATAGCACCAACCGCACGGTGCTAGACACTTTGACGTTGACCGTAACAGCGGTGAACGATCCGCCAGTAATCGTGGCCGGATTGCCCGACGTGACCGTGCTTGAAGATGCAACCATCGCACCAATCGAGCTCACGCCGACCTACTTTTTTGATCCTGACGTAGCTACCAATGGCGACGTGCTGACCTTCGAAGTAGTCGGTAACACGAACCCGTTGTTGGTGACGCCCACCATCAGTGGCAATCAATTGCAGTTGACGCTCAGCCCCAATCGTTCGGGCTTTTCCGATATCCGCATCTCGGCCAAAGACTCAAGTGGTCAGACGGTCATCGATCAATTCCGCCTAACAGTTACCGACGTCAACGATGTACCGGTGACACAGCCGGACACGTATCGCGTCAAGCAGGGGCAAACGCTAGTCACTACCGATCCGCTGGGCAACGATACGAATCCGGACAACAACGGTGTCTTGGCCAACGACCATGATCCCGAAGGATCGGCGTTGACTGCGATACTGGTCGCGCCACCGAGCAATGCTTCGCAGTTTTCGCTCAATGCCAACGGGACCTTCTCCTACCAGCATGACTTTAGCAAAGGCAAGACGACCGACAGCTTTAGCTATCAAGCCAGCGATGGTAGTGGCCTGAGTGTGGTTACCACAGTGACGATCGTGATCGACAATCCACCGCCACCATCGCATCAGAATCCAGACAACTTTTTGGACGTCAATGCGGACGGCTTCATCTCCCCTATCGATGCCTTGTTGATCATCAACGTCCTCAATTCACGTAGTGGTAGTGGCACGATTATCTCAACCGCCAATTTGCCCGCACCCCCACCCTACTTGGACACTGACGGTAACAACATTATCACAGCCAACGACGTGCTGCAGGTGATCAATTACCTCAACGCCCACAGTGGCGGCCATGGTGAAGGTGAAGGCGAGTCGGCAGTGCCGGCAGCGATTGTGTCGACATCCGCGCAGACAGCCTTTCCATCGCAGTTGGTGATGTCAGCTAGTCAGCCTGCTAGTTTGTCACTAGTCCCCACACGTGAACCTGTGCGCGATCTGGAGCCAACACCACTACAGGCAACACCTCTGACACCTTCCGCTTCGGTCTTCGCTCAAGTCGGCGACAGTCAAGCCAACGATCTATCCAGTGGCGTGGATATGAGTTGGTTGGCCAGACGCGACACCGACGAGGACCCCAACCAACTAATTGACCTCGCTCTTGCTAGTCTATTGACTGACTTTAGCGTCCGGGATGACTTAAAGTAGCTCGGCGGTCCCCCGCCGAGTTGCCCTGCGGGTGACAAATATCCTGCTTCGATCACAATCAGTATATTGGCTCGCAAATGACGACGGCGGCTGAGGGTTTCACTCCTCGGCGCGTCGTTGTCGCGTTGAACGCGCGGGCCACGGAAACGTGGTTCACCACGCCTACCAAAAAAATTAATTTACATTTTAGCTCTGCTCAAAATATTAATATCGTTCTAGGAAAGTAAGTCCTATGGCTAGCCAGCTTTCGACCCGCTCAAAGTCGTCCTCTTATGAGACCCAGCTGCGGCGCAATCGCCTGCGACGGGTACTTCTCGAGACGCTGGAGCGGCGCGAGTTGCTGGCGGCGGACCTCATTGGGCTGGCCGATTATCAGGCCACCTCGACGCTCACCGCGCAGCAGCAAACACCGCTCGTCTTTGGCTCGCTGGCCGACGATCCCACCGCAGGCTATAACGTTACCAACTTTCTTGACAGCCAGTTGGGAAGCTCCAGTGGGGATCTCACCTCGCGACCTTGGTTCCCCCTGATTGAAGAGAGCTACAATCAGTGGAGCCAGAGCTTGCAGCTCCAGTCGACCACCACGGTTTCCGGTGGCCTAATCGCGGAAGGCGAAGGAGGCATGGTCGCTGAGGGAGAAGCCGGTGGTCCGCGACTGCTTTCGGTAGCGCCCAATTCGGGCGATATCTTTACTTTCAACAACACGAATCGCTTGAGCGAAGCTCCGACGGAGTTGGTCTTTCGCTTTGATGGTTCCAGCGATCTCGATGCGGCTACTCTAGCCGATGGAATTCGGGTTACTCGAGCCGGGGGGGATGGGGCGTTTGGAGATGCCAACGATACGACCCTCGTTCCAGGCTATCTCGGCTTCGGCGACAACAATCGAGTCGTCGTGCTGCGCTTTGCCTCGGCACTGCAAGACGACTTGTATCGCGTTGAACTCGTCGGCGAGGACAATGCGGCCCAAGGCTTAACCGCTATCAAAAACGCGGCCGGGCTCAAGCTGCAGACGCGAGCAATCGACGCTACTCCGACCGATTTGACACGCGATTCGGTCGACTTCGATTTGGAGCTCGGAGCACAAATTGTCGCCGTCGTTCCGCAGCCAGTCGATCGAGTTGGCGGAGTGCTCACACCTCGACGCGATGTAATCCGCGTGTATTTCAACAATGACGATTTGTATCCTTCTGCGGTCACAACCGGAGCGGTAACTCCCAATCCGACGGTTGTCGATCCCGCTTTCTATCAATTGATTCTGACCAAGGATACAGTCGAGCCCGGGGATGATCGAGTCTTCGCACCGACTTCGATTCACTACGATCCTGCCAGTGATATAGCCGAGCTGACCTTTGCAAGTGCGGTCGATCAACTGGCCGGCCCGGGGACTTATCGCTTACGCGTTGGTTCGCGCGACGCTGTTGTGTCGACCACCAATCCTCAGACGGTCGCAACGTTGAGTCCGGCTGATCCGGCTGGCAATATCGGTAATGCGATGCCCCTGGGAACTTTCAGTAACGCTTTCTCGACGGTCATCAATCAGAGCATCATCACTACCAGCACGGCTGCACTGCCACTCGATTTTCCTGGAAGCATGCTCGATCCCGGACACCGTGACATCAAAGATGAGTCGCACTTGCATAGCGGTGGCGACACCAATCCAGGTATTTCGCAACGGAGCTATAACTTCGCGTTCAATCGCCCCTATGGTACGGATGCAGTCGGCCGTCCGGTCAACACTTCGATTACACCCGACCAAGTGGCGCGAGTGCGCGAAATATTTGAGTACTACTCACAGTTGTTGGGGATTGATTTTGTCGAAACCGAAGCGTCCGGACTGACGGTTGTCGTCGGTGACATGTTCCCCAATGGAAGGACGAGTGGCCCTGGTGGAGTCGCTGGCGTTGCGGGTGGTAGTTTGGCAATTATGGATGGTGCCGACGCGTGGGACAACAGCTTTGGGGCGAGTTTCTTCACGACGGCCATGCACGAAATCGGTCACTTGCTGGGACTGGGGCATACCTATGACTTGCCACCTGGGACGATTATGGGTACCGAGGACGCCCTGGCCGACCCAAATCCGGGCCTCGGTTCCACCGAGTTCTACTTTCCAGGTGACGCCGACGTGTTGCATGGGCAGTACATGTACAGACCAGACAATCGCGACGTCGACACGTATTCATTCACGATCCCGGCGGGGCAAGCGGGGCGTTTGACCGCAGAAACCATCGCCGAGCGTCTGGCCAACAGCAGCAATCTCGATACGGTGCTGACGCTGATGAAGCAGAAGCCGGGAGGGGGAGCTGAAGTTATCTCTTCGAACAACGATAATCAAAGTTCTGATTCGTTCGTGAGCGCGGAATTGACTGAGGGCACCTACTTCATCAGCGTTACTGGAAAGGGGAACGAGGATTTTGATCCTGTAATTCCAAATACCGGCAGCGGGGCGACCAGCCAAGGTGACTATCAGCTCAAACTCGATTTCAAGCCTACGGTCGCGGCAGCGGGAGCGAAGTTCACCATCGAGGACACCAGCGGCACCGCCTTGGATGGCGACGGCGATGGATTGGCGGGAGGCAACTTTAACTTCTGGTTCCGTACGGCGGCACCCTTGGGCGTGGCTGCGGCTGGACAGCCCAAAACGATTTTTGTCGACAAGAGCTTTACGGGACCACAAACAGGCGCCTTGCTCGGCTCGCCTGCCCAGCCAATCAATACACTCGACTTCAGCAAGTGGCCCGCTGGACTGCTACTCCCAGGCGATGTGCTGCGCGTAACAGGTGGAGCTGGGCCGCTTGCCACTCGTCCCGCCTATGAAATTGGCCGCGGTGGCGTTGGCAATGCAATCCTGTCCGATGGTTTGACCCTGGAGGTTCCCCAGGGAGTGACCATGATGATTGAGGCTGGTGCCATCCTAAAACTACAAGGCTCGCGGATTTCGACCGGCAGCCTGAGCGCTTCGATCAATAGGAGCATGTCCGCGCTGCAGGTCTTGGGAACCCCGTCCGAACAGGTCCGCTTCACCAGCTATCGCGACGAGACTCAAGGCAAAGATACCAATCCGCTGACCACCACACCTGGCTCAGGTGATTGGGGGGGAATCGACTTCCACGAAGATGTCGACCGACGCGAGGGGTTGGGTAGCTACGAACGCAAGGGGATCTTCCTCAATTTCGTTTCCAATGCGGACATCCGATACGGGGGCGGGCAGATCACTGTGTCGACACCCAGCCCGACGGTCAGCCCCATCAATATGAGCGAAAGCCGCCCCACGCTAATCAACAATACGATTCGTTTTAGCGCCGATGCTGCCATGTCGGCGGATCCCAATAGCTTCGAAGAGACTCGCTTTTCCGCGCCACGCTATCAATTGTCGGGTAACTTCAGCCCCGACTACTCGCGCGTCGGTCCGGATATTCGAGGCAATGTCCTGCTGAGTAATTCAATCAACGGATTGTTCGTCAAGACATCCACTGTGGCTGGTGGTCCCTTAACAATGCTCGACGTAGCGGCTCGTTGGGATGACAAAGACATCACCTACGTACTCGGTGAAAACCTTATTATCAAGGGTACTCCTGGTGGCGCGTTGCAGGAGAACAAAGCCCCCGACGTTAGCTTAGTGCAACAAACGGGGACCAACGGTGGCTCGCTGGCTGCTGGCGCCATAGTCCAGTATCGCGTCAGCGCGGTGGATCTTTACGGCGCTGAAGGTGTTCCCAGCGCGGCCACCCCTGCATTTACTCTAGGAGCGACCGCCTCCGCAGTCCAACTGGGTGGCTTGCCCAAGGCGAGCGGAGATTTCGTTTCGCGACGGCTATGGCGCAGCACCAACGGCGGTGCGTTCCGATTAGTGGCCGAGCTCGATAGCGACACCACAGCTTATAAAGACATCGGCACCACGTTGGCCGGCGCGTTACCCGCCGTGATTCCGACGACCGTCAATCGCGCCAGGCTCAATGCGCGCCTCCAGATCGATCCAGGCATCGTTGTCAAGTCGATTGGCTCACGGATCGAAACGGGGATGGGGGCGCAATTGATCGCCGAAGGAACTGCCGACCGTCCGATTATTTTTACCAGCCGCTTTGATGATCGTTATGGCGGTGGTGGTTCGTTTGATACCAATAGCGATGGCACAGGGAGCAATCCTGGCGCGGGCAATTGGGGTGGATTGGTTACACGCCCGTTTTCGTCGATGAGCATCGACCATGCGTTGATTGCCTTCGGCGGTGGTGTGACGAGCGTCGCGGGGGGCTTTAGTGGCTTCAGCGCGGTCGAAGTTCACCAGGCCGACGTGCGGTTGGCCAACAGTCGCTTCGAAGTCAACGGCTCTGGGCTGGGTGGGAATGTCGGCGGCAACCGCGACGGGCACGGTCCCAACGATGCCAGCGTCGTATTCGTAGTTGGCAGCCAACCGGTGATAATCAACAACACCTTCCTCGACAACTCCATCACCAACACGGCAGTGGTCAGCATCAATGCCAATGCCATGAAGACGACCAATGTCACCGATCCAGGACGGCAGACCGGGGCCGTCGATCGCGCCCGCGCCGGCATCGGAAACATGGGTCCCTTGGTGGATGGCAATCACTTGTTGGGCAACGGTCTCAACGGTATGCGCATACGCGGAGAAACTCTCACTACGGAGACGGTGTGGGATGATACGGACATCGTGCATGTTTTGCAAAGCGAGGTGATTGTTCCCGACCTTCATAGCCAGGGTGGTCTGCGTTTGCAAAGCCACTCGGACGAAAGCCTCGTGGTCAAATTGGGGGCCGGTGCCGGCTTGACCGCGCTGGGACGTCCGTTGGATATCAACGACCGTATCGGTGGTTCCCTGCAAATTATTGGGGCACCCGGCTTTCCCGTGGTCATGACCAGCATTCAAGATGATTCAGTTGGAGCTGGCTTTGATACCAACGGACGCGCCTTGGTCGATACCAACAACAACGGGCCCTCGGTCGGCTCGCCAGGGGATTGGCGCAGTGTTCGCTTCGAGCCCTATGCCAATGACCGAAATGTGGACTCCGCCATTGAACTCGAAACCGATCAATTGCAGGATACAGGAACCAACGACGTGGTGGGCAATGCGCAAAGTTTAGGCGCCTTGGCTGCTTCGCTGAGTGGCGGCGACGAAAGCCTGCGCTTGGGCTTTAGCTTGGATGGCTCCATTGCCACACCCCAAGACCTAGACGTCTACAGCTTTTCCGCCACGGCCGGCACGCCGGTGTGGATCGACATCGATCGCACGCACGGCTCGCTCGATTCCGTGGTCGAACTGTTGGACGCCAACGGGCGCATTTTGGCGCAGAGCAATAATTCGCTGGCCGAAAGTGCCGGTACCCAAAATCGCTATGTGGCGACTACGGGTCCCGAACCGATGGCGGCTGAAAGTGTGTCGGGATTGGACCGAGATCCATTTGCAACCGCGAATTCCTTCCTGCCCAATGTCGCGCGCGATTTCAATTCGGTCAATCCGCTCGACGCCGGCATGCGTGTCGTGTTGCCAGGCTCGGTGGGCGCTACCAACACGTACTATGTTCGCGTTCGAAGTAGCAATCTAGCTCCCGGCGATGCCACATCCAAATTGCAAAATCCGGCCGATGAACGCAAGGGTTTGACGACCGGCAATTATCGTCTGCAAGTTCGCATGCAGCAGACCGATGAAACTCCTGGATCGACCGTTCGTTATGCCGACATTCGCTATGCGACCAACGGTATTGAAGCTCGTGGCATGGCAGCCAGTTCGCCACTGCTGGGGCAAGTGGCCGAGACAGGTGCGAGCACCGCGCTGGGAAATATCGGCAACTCCGATCGTGGTTCGGTATCCGTCTCGGGGTTCTTCGATGACGATGCTGTCGATGTTTACAGTTTTAGCATCGCCCGCGACTCGGTGCAGGTGATCGATCCTGCTGAGCAAAACTTCCATATCGGCACCATCTTTGACATCGACTATGCCGATGGCTTTGGGCGTCCCGATACGACGTTGTGGGTCTTTGACGGCGCCAACCGATTGGTATTGGTAGGCACCGATTCGAATATCGCCGACGATCAAGCGGCGCCAGGCCAAGGTTCCGATTTGGACGATCTGACGCGCGGCTCGGCTGGTACTCGCGACCCGTTCATTGGCGCGTCCGAATTGCCCTCAGGCAATTACACTGTGGTGGTTACCAACAACAGCCGGACGGCAGTCGCTCTCGATCAATTCCAACAGGCCAATGCGACCAACCCACTCATTCGCCTCGAGCCCATCAACTCGGTGCGGCGCATTTCGCAAGACCGATTTGAAGGTGCCCCGTTGGGTGAAACTGGTGGGCCCGCTGTACAAGTCAGCTTTAGCTCGATCGTCGATGACAATTTGGTGCAGTGGACCCTGGCCGACTTGACCGCCTACGTGGTCAGATCCAACGGTGAGGTCAAGTTTGCCAATCCCTACACGGGTGCTCCCGAAGCGATTATCAGCGATTCCAGCAGCGCTATTCGCGACGTGGCCATGTCCCCCGATGGACGCCTGGTCGCACCCGTCTTTGTGAGCGGGAACCAGATCGACAGCAACACGGGTGATCTATTGTTGCTCAATTCGACAGGGGCACCCAATTCGGCTACCGTCCCCGACGGTTCGACCGTGGCCGGCAACTCGGGCTTGCAGACTTTTACTACACAGCCGACTGACGGGACGACATTCGCTGTCCAACAACGCGATCATAATTTACTTGATGCCAACAATCCGCAAGGAGATGGCTTCCAGTTCAACGGTTTGACCTTTGCTACCGAAGACAACAACGAGCTTAAACTCTTTGGCGTCGGTTCGCGCGGCCGTGGTGAACTATCGTTCAATCTACCCGAGTTCACAGGAACGACCGTCTCCGGAATCCTCACCTCTAGCGGCTCAGTTGTAAACGTCTATAACACCACCAACGTAGTCTACAAACTCGATCCGACCACCGGAGCGGTTATCAATCCAACAGGTTTTGCAGATCGAACCGGCACAGACCGAGTTGGCAATCACGCGGGGACACAGAAGGTTGAGTTTGGACGATTCCTGTCGGGTACCGCGAGCGATGGCACTGGGCCGTACACATCGGGTACGGTCACGGGGCTGGCGCAAATCGGTAACTTCCTGTATGCGGTCAGCGATCTAGGTGAATTCTATCGCGTCAACATCGGCGATGGCGATTCCGCGTTCGCGGACGATGAGTCTTCTGTCGCTGGTGCGACTCTCTATATTGGCACCAAAGCGATCAAGACCATCACAGATGGGGCCGTGCCCATCCAATTTACCGGACTAACGCGCGGGCCACGCAATTTGGAGGGGGGGCGCTTCGCTAACATGTTGTTCGCCACCACGACCGATGGCACGATTTACGCGATCAACACCAACGGCGACCTGCAGCCTGTCTTCCCAGGCTACAGTTACAAAGTGCATAGTTCCGATCGCGGTGGTTTGGGCCCCGAAGTCGTCGGTATCGATTTCTCGCCGCTGGACGTGAATCTATTTCACTTGACCGACTTGCGCGGTAGCGACGCGGGCCATGGTCGTCCGGAGCCGTTTGATAAATCGCAAGACGGTGCTCAATCCGGCAACCAATCGCTGTACTTCGGATTCGAAACAGGCACTCCACAACAGCAAGGCGATTGGAGCGGCCTGTACAACGTGGCCGCCTACAATAGAACCTATGATCTCCCAGGCGGAGCGCACGGAGCGACCGTCAGCAATCCAATCGATCTGCGCGGTTATAGTGCAAGCGATCTGCCGATGTTGTACTTCAATTATTTCCTTGACACCGAAAACGCCAACAGCGATTTGGATGACACGGGTCGCATGCGCGATGCGTTTCGCGTGTACGGAGCGGGCGAAGATGGCGAGTGGATCTTGCTGGCCACCAACAATACGCCCGATGATCAAGGGCTCAATCGCAACAATCACTCGGGCAATAGCGATGTTGACGAGCTCGACAACAACATCAACGGCAACCGGGATGCGTTCGGCAATCCGTTGTTGACACAAGAGGCCTATGACGGGACCGGCTGGCGTCAGATTCGCACCTCGCTGGCCGCCTTTGCGGGGCAACAAAATGTGCGCCTGCGATTCGAGTTCAGCACGGCCGCGTCGTTCAAAACGGGCGATGCGCTGCGCGGCGGTGTCGAACTGACTGCGGTGGCAGGTGCGGAACTGGAAAGCAATCAGGGCTTTACCGTAACACCTATCGACGGAGTGTCGGCTGTAGGACCACGACGATTTGAATTTGACATGGGCTTGGTACTCAGTCTGCCGGCAGGAGCCGACCTGACGAGTGGCGTCAGTACCTTGACGATCAGTGGGACGCCGGTAGTCTTCTCGACTACTGACAATACTGGGACCAACGTTCAGTACTCGCCTACCGATTCGCCCGTGGCGATTGCCAGCAAGCTCGCGAATCGTTTGCTCGCCCTATTCCCTAGCATCACGGGGATCACTTCCGACCCCAACCGCCCTAGCGTCCTTGCGATAGCTGGTCTGCCTGAAGGCACATCGGCTGAATATGCGGTCAGCCCCGATCTATCTGGAAGCATTCTGGTTGCCCACCCATACACGAGCACCAACGTAGTAAAGATTCCTGTTACCAAGCGTATGACCGCGCCGCAAGTACGCGATGCGGTTCGTACCGCGCTGGCTGCTACCTACAATGATGCCGCCAACATGGCGCTAGATCCTTCTGGCGCGCTCGATGTGTGGAAGTTCAATGCCAATACGATTCAGTTATATAAGTACACTATCGCGGGCAATAATAGTGCCTTGAGCGTGACCACCGAGCGCGTGGGAGATTTCTTCGGTGTCAATCCGACCAACCGCACTGGCGGCAATGTTAGCTTGGCTCACATGGACGAGCGCGCACAGAATAACACGGGCGAAGGTCTCTACATCGACGACATTGTGATCGGCTTTGCCGAACGCGGTGAGATGGCCTTTTCGTCGACTGCGGACAATAGCTTTGCCGCCAACCGACAATATGCCAAGACGCTATACGATATCAATCAAATCGAAAACGGAGGTTACCAGTTGACCGTCCGAACGGCGGCCGACTACGGTGCATCCGACAAGACTACGGGCCAATTGGGGCTCACTCGGCAGTTCAATACCAATGATCGTTTGAGCCAGCAGGTCGGAATCGAGGTAAGCACGACCGCGTCGGGTTCCATTCCCGATGGGGCCACCTTCACCCTGAGCGATGGTGGGCGACCGGTGACTTTCGAGTTCGATGTTTATAGCGGAGTGGCCCCTGTAATCCCGGCGGTACAGCCGGGTAACGTAGCGGTATCGATCGCCTCCAACGCGACGCGCCAAGAGATCGCTTTGGCGATTCGCAATGCGATCAACAGCCCCACGGTTCAGAGCTTGCTGAAGATTTCCGCTAGCCTTGCAGGTGAGATGACCGACGGAACTTTCGTCCGCGACGTTCTACTCACGGGCGGGACCGTCGTGCAATTGCATGGACAGGTCACCACGGGTACCGATGGTAGTTTTCAATTCCCAGCCAACACTTTCATGACTCCCGTAAAGTGGGGTGTTGAATCTGGATTCGGCGAAGATCTCGGAGATAGCGAACGGACGCGCCCGCAAGGAGAACTGCTGCTGATTGGGAATACAATTACCAACAGTCTGCAATACGGTATCGATGTCACGGCGGGCAATCGCGATCAGTCAGCCATCGGTGGAACCGTTGGGAATCGCCCATATCCTGGGGCAGCCATTGCCTTCCCCACCCCCAATCCCAATCAATTGGCTGCGGGAGTGGTGATTATTAGCAACATTGTGGCGAACAATGTCGCCGGTGGTATCCGCTTGCAGGGGGACGCTGGTGCCGATGCCCCAGCGCAGATCGCGCGTTTGCTGAACAACACGATCTACGGAGTGGCCGGTGGGGATACCGGCATCTTGATCGAGAACAACGCTACGCCAACGATCTTGAACAACATCATCGCCAATTCGGCTACCGGCATCAGCGCACCAGTAGGTACATCGAGCGTGTTGGGCGCAAATGTTTATCAGGGCAATGGAACCAACACCGTCAACGTCGGCGTTGGTTCATTCCCCGAGCTTTTGGCCGCCAATCAGCCGCTGTTTGTCGACGTCAATAACCGTCGCTTCTACTTGGCTGCTGGATCCCAAGCCATCGATAGTTCGTTGGAGGCTCTGCAAGAACGGCCCGCGATCGCGCAGGTCAAGAATGCGATCGGTTTGCCCGCGAGTCCGATGTTGGCACCCGATTTGGATGTCACCGGTCAACGCCGCGTAGATGATCCGGCGGTCAATTCGCCAGCCGGTTTGGGGGGCAACGTCTTCAAAGATCGCGGAGCAGTGGATCGCTCTGACTTCTTGCCACTCAATGCGGTCATACTACAACCGCAAGACAACGATGCAGCACTACTCGACTCAGATCGCAACACGACCACGATTCAGTTGACGCAAGGCACGCTTGGCTACTTCTCGATTCTGTTGCAAGACAACAACGGCACGGGGCCTGATCCCGCCACGGTGGTGGCCGCTGCTATTGGGCTGACTGAGAATGGCCGGCTGCTCACGGAAGGTGTTGACTACGTGGTCGGCTATAACGCCAACAGTCGTACCGTACGCTTGACCCCGCAGGCGGGTATTTGGCGAACCGATAGCGTCTACGAAATCACTTTCAATAACTTGGACCGCTTCGAACTGTCGACCAGTGCAGGAAGTGCGCTCAGCGATGGCGATCACTTCAGTCTCGACGATGCAGGTGGCACCCATGTTTTCGAATTCGATAACAACGGTTCAGCCAATGCTGCGGGGGCAACGTTGGTTCCATTTGAAACGTCGATGAGTGCCTACGAAGTCGCCACTCGCTTGCGCGCAGCCATCAACACCGCCGGACTCGGCCTCGTGGCCAGCATGAAGGGAGAGAGTGCCGTTACGGTCGAAGGGGCTACCGCAGCCAGCGCCACGGGCGCCGGTCTAGCGACCACTGCCATCGGTGCTATCACCGATTTGGCGGGAAATCCGCTCAGCCCGAACCGTGCCAATGGTCAAACACAGTTTACGATTGTAATGCCCGACTCGGTGCTTGACTTTGGCGATGCTGTTGGGCTGGGGATTCCCGTCCTGAAACAACCGAGCGCGGCTGGCCTTAACAACGGCAACGGTGCGCGACATGTATTGCTGCCCGTCGATGTTCCGCAATTGGTTTTAGGGAGCTTGGTAGATGCCGAGGTTGACGGGCAACCAACTACGGCAGCCAACGGTGACGATAGCGACCGAGCTACATCGGTACAGCTCGAGACGCTTGGTAGCATTGGCGGAGTCAAGATCGGTATTGGCGGACCAACACTCCTTGCCTTCCCTGCCGGGTCTGCTGTCAGTGGGCAGAGATTCACGATTACCGATTCGGCCTTGCACCCCTTTGCTCCGGTGACCTTCGAGTTCCAAACGAACACGGGTGCAGGCAATGTCGTGATACCAACACTTGCCGGCGATACGCCTGACCAAGTTGCGACCAAAGTTGCGGCGGCGGTTCAATCGGTACTGTTGAGCGGACGATTGAGCGGCTTGATCCCCATTGCCAGCAACGATCGCGTCAGCTTGGGCGATTCCAATATGTACTCGGTCAATTTGAACGCTGCCCCTGCGCTCACGCGCATTGCAAGCGGCAATGTGCAGTTGGTCATCCCCGCTTCAATAGCTACTCTCGCCGACGGCCAAACCATGACTGTCCAGGATGGCTCGGGGCATAGCGTGCAATTTGAATTGAACAATACCGATCCTGCGCTGCCTGCCACCCCAGTGGCCAGTGGGCGAATTGCCATGGACGTGAACTTGGCCACCGCCACCGCCAGCGACGTGGCTGCGGCCTTTGCGAATGCGATCCATGGCCAAATAGATGCGCGCAAGCTGGCGCTGGGTACGCCGAGCGTAGGTGCTGCCACGGTCGATGGTGTGACGGTCGCAATTGTCGGCGACGACGAAGACGGTGTCCACTTTGGGGGTATTTTCAATTCGCTCTCGAACGCTGTGCCTGTCACGATAGTTTCCAGTGGAGCAGGTTTGCTCGATGCTTGGATCGATTGGAATCGTGATGGTGATTTCAACGATGCCTCGGAAAACTTGTTCACCACCAGCCAGCCGGTGCATCAGGGTGCAAACGTTTTCATGGTTCAAACCCCGGTCAACGCCGTGGCTGGGTTCGCTGCGGCTCGCTTCCGCCTAAGCACACTCGGTGGTTTGCTTCCAAGCAGCGTTGGTATCGGCGGTGAAGTCGAAGACTACCTGGTCGAAATCCTGCAAGGCTCTCCCCCGGTTGCCGTCTCCGATAGCTACACCACGGAGGAAGATCTGCCCGGCGGGCTGAATGTGCCGCGCCTAGCCGCCGTGGCGGGGGGCCCCAGTAGCATTCTGACCAACGATACCGATGCCGACATCGTCGGTCCCGCAGTCGTCGACCCAGGTGTCAACCTATTTGTTCACGACGAAGATCCCAGTACCCTTGCCATGGACCCCGTGACGAGCACCGCCAATGGAACGTTGACGCTCATGCGCGACGGTTCCTTCACCTATATTCCCAATACCGATTTCAACGGTACGGACACGTTTGTGTACAACGCCACCGACGGGCGATTGATAAGTCGCGTGCCGACTACCGTGACGATTACGGTCAATCCGGTCAATGACCCGCCGCTGGCTGTGGATGATGTGCGCACCCGACTGGAAGATGAAGCTATCGTCTTCGCAGGTGCCGACTTGACCGCCAACGATAAACCGCACTACTTGGGGTCTTTGACTGAAGCAGGGCAAATGCTGACTATCGATAGTGCTGCGATTGTTACACATACTATCAGCGATCTAGGAGGCGTAGCCGGCTTAGCAGTACGCATTGCATCGCGACCCGGCCAAGGTAACTACGGCATCCGAGTTTATACTTCAACGGCCGATTTAGGAGTTGGCGTAAAACCGACCGTGTCCGTTACACCAGATCGGATCGATGTCGTACTCAATAGTCACTCGACCTCACCCTCGACGGTCAACGATTTGATCGCGGCCATCAACGGCAACGCGGCTGCATCGGCTTTGGTCATCGCGACTTTGGACGCTGGTAGCGGTGCGGCGGTGATTGGTAACGCTACGACCAGCTACTCGCCTCTGCGTGTTCCTCCACGAGCGTTCAAGACGTTCAGTGTGTCGAATAATACACTCAGCTACACGCCAGCCGCACAATACAACAATGCTATTGGCGGTCCAGTACTGATCGCTGTAACGATCAAAGACGATGGCACCGCCGGATTGCCTGCAGGGTTGACCGCGACAAGCACCTTGACTCTCAATATCACACCAGTCAACGATAGCCCGTTGTTCACGCTCCCCGCTACAGACTCACCCTTGGAAGATGCTGGCGTGGTCACGGTGGCAAACTTCTTGACCGGTCGCAGTCCAGGACCCACTCTAGCAACCGACGAAGGAAGTGGCCCCGCAATTAGCCCCGCCAATCAAACGGTAAGCTACCGCGTTACGGCGCTCGACCCGAGCCTATTCTATCCTGGGAACGCGACCGCCACGCCGCCCATTCCCAGTGGGCTGCCGAAGATCGATGCCAACGGCACTTTGACCTATCGTTTGGCCAAAGATGTCAACCGTGTCACTCCCTTCCCCGCCGTTGTGGTAGAGGTGGTCGCGGTCGACAGTGTGGTTGGAAGCGGATTGGTCGTGACAAACTCGTTCGACAGCACGAAGGTATTTCCTGCAGCCGGCATGAACGATACCTACGATGGAACTACGCTCCTCGTCAGCGATTCGGCTGGCAATTCGATAACATTCGAATTGGACGATACCGTGAATCTACCAGGGGTTGGAAGCACGGCGGGCGTTGCCCATACGGCCATTGGCTATGTCGCCGCAGATACGGTCGCTTCACTCAATCAAAAGATTGTCACAGCCATCAACTCGGCGACCGCTGCGGGTGCAAATCCGTGGGCTGCCCGAGCGTTCGTCGATACGGTCACTGGGGAAATACGCTTTGCCAATACCTCCTCGGTAGTGATCTCGAAGGGGGCTAGCGCGACTCACACTCCTATCAGCCCCTTGGTCGTGCGTCCTACCAACGAGTCGCTCCCTAAGACTTTCACGATCACGCCGACTGCAGTCAACGATGCGCCCGAGTTCACTTTGCCTGCGATCGCACGCGTCAACGAGGACCAAGGTGTGGTGACGGCAGCAGGCTTTGTGACCGGTATTCGCAAAGGCCCGGTCACGGCTCTGGATGAATCGGTCCAAGCCTTTGCCCCAGTAATCGTCGACGCCAATCCGGCTGCGTTTACTGCCACGGGCTATCCAACGATCGATAGTGCTACCGGGGACTTGCGATTCGAGACCGCGCGCAATTTCAATGCACCCGCTGGCATTAACGTCACCGTGACTTTTGTCGACAATGCAGGGACTGCCAATGCGGGTGTCGATCGTACGCAGAAGAGCTTTACGTTGTTCGTCAACGCGCGCAACGACTCGCCTGAGTTCGATATGCCAACCGCCATTTCGGCCTTCCAGGAGGTTCCCGATCCAGTCGGTCTAACGACTACCGTCGATCCATTCATCACCAATATCAAGCCAGGGCCAGGTTCGGCCGGCGATGAAGTCGGCCAGCAGGTGACCTTTGTCGCTACGGCGCTGGACCCGAGTTTGTTCTTCCCGGGCGACGCTACGGCCAATCCGCCTATTCCCGATGGTTTGCCGCGCATTGATGCCAATGGAGTGTTGACGTATCGCTTGGCCGTCGATGTCAATCAAATCGTTCCTTTCCCGACGATATTGGTGCAGGTCGTAGCCAGTGATGATGGTGCGATCGGCAACGGACCCGTCGTCACCAATCGCTTCAATCCGGCCCTAGCTTCACCGTCGACTCCGAATCTCTACGATGGGTCGACCCTGAGTGTGATAGATCAGAATGGCAATCTTGTCATATTGGAGTTGGACGATGCTGGCTTGCCCGGAGTTGGTGCTACTAGTGGCTTGCCACATATTGCCATCCCGTTCAGTTCGGCTGATTCGCAAGTCTCGTTGAATCAGAAGATTATCGCTGCTATCAACTCTCCTCCGGCGGCCTCAGTTCTTCTGGCGGGAACGGGGCCTTGGGTAGCCCAAGCCTTTGTGGATGCAGCTACGCAGGAAATACAGTTTACGAATTCGTCTTCCGTCGTGTCTGCCGCGCCAGCCGGTGTTAGTTCGCTCGACGCCATATTTGCTGTGCGATCGTCCAACGAGTCGGCACCGCGCACCTTTACGATCCTCCCCGATCCGATCAATGATCCTCCTGAGTTCACGCTCGACACCAGTTTGTTGGCTGCTTCGTATCCTGAAGATTCTGCCGCCGTGACCATTGACGATTTCATTGTCGACGCCAGGCCCGGCCCAGTGACTGCGCTGGACGAATTGCTCAGCCAAACTGTTCAAGTACACTCGGTTACCTCGACTCCAGGCGCATTCGCCCAACTCGGCGTCGTAGTCAATCCAGTGACGGGTAAAGGCTCTTTGACATTTAAGACCAATCAAGATGTCAACAGTGCGACCCATGATTTGACCGTGGTGGTGACACTCAAGGATGGTAATGAAGCGGTCGATCCCGACGTGAAATTCACGTCGAAGACATTTACGATCACCGTCGATCCGGTCAATGACCTGCCCGAGTTCTCGATGCCGGTAAAGCAAATCACGCGCAGCGAAGACGCGGGCTTGGTTTCCTTCCCTGGGTTTGCTACCAACATTTTGGCCGGTCCTGCTACAGCGATCGATGAAACGACCATTCCCGCAACCCGGCAAACGGTCCATTTCGTGCGGGTTTCTAATACCAACGATAGTCTGTTCGACGAACTTCCGAGCATTTCGGCCAGTGGAGAGTTGACGTTCCGCACCAAGCAAGATCAGAACGGTCAATCGATCGTGGTCATGCGTTTGATGGACGATGGTACGATACCGGCGCGCACTCCGAGCGACGCTGCGCAGTCGATTGCTGATCAGACCTTCACGATCACAATTTCTCCTATCAATGATGCGCCTACCTTCCGCATCGCTGGCACGGCAGCGAGTTTGGAAGACGCTGGGCCAGTCGTCATTCCGGGATTTTTGGCCGATATATTGCCTGGACCGGCTTCTGCCACCGACGAAGCGGCGCAGACTCTGACCGTCCATGCGACACCCATCGACCCCCTCGCGTTTGCGCAGTTCTCGTTGACCGCCGATGGTACGCTGTCCTATCAGACTCGCACCGACGCGAATAATCTCAATGCCGATTTTCGAGTCGAAGTCTACTTCACCGACAATGGTGCAGCGGCGCCTTCGCCGAACAATAATCGCTCGGTGACCCAAACATTCGCGATTGATGTAACGCCGGTCAACGATCAACCTTCGTTCCTGCTTCCCCAAACGCGAGTTGACGTGATTGAAGACGCGCAGAACGGCGGTCTACCGCGCGGAGCGACGGTTATCCCTGGATTTGCGACCGACATTCAACGTGGTCCCGCTTCGGCTACCGACGAATTCTCGCAAGTACTGAATCCATTCGAGATCGTAAGCATGGTAGGGCAAGAGAAATTCTCGGTGCTGCCTGCGATCGACACAGCCACGGGCAATTTGACATTCACCACCGCCGAAAATGCCAACGGACTCGCGGTCGTCGTCATGCGACTAACCGACCAAGGGGCTAGCTCTCCAGCTCCGAACGACAATATCTCGGAGCTACAGACGTTCACGATTGCGATTGCGCCTATCAACGACGCGCCGCAGTTCACCATTCCAACTACCATAACGGTCGACGAGGACGCCGGTTCGATTAGCCGTCCTGGATTTGCCACCGGCGTACGGCGCGGCCCCGTGGGTAGCGACGATGAGAATAGCCAACTGATTAACTTCAGCGTTCGTGCGCTCAACACGGCTCTGTTCCGTACACAGCCCGCGATTGGCGTTGACGGCACACTCACTTTCGAAACCGCACTCAACGTAAATAGTGCCAATGCCCAACTGTTGGTGGAAGTTACTCTGTTTGACAGCGGTTTAGACGCGCCAGCACCAAACGTTAACCATTCCGACACGCGTACCTTTACCATTACGGTTAACCCCGTTAATGATGCACCGACGACCGACGCTTTCACCGCGACGACCACGGAGGATACGTTAACCACAATTCAATCCGTAGATGTCTTGGTCGGTGATAAGGCTGGGCCCACTGTGGATGAATTCAGTCAGTCTTTACGTATGACGCAGGTGCAGCGAACCAGCCTGCATGGCGGTGTGATTGTACCTAACTTCGATCCGCTCGATGCGTCGCGCATCGTTTCGCTAAGCTACTCTCCACCGCTCAATCTGGCCGGTGACGATACCTTCCTGTATGTGGTTACGGATGACGGTACCCCCGAGCGTAGCGGTACCGGGACGATTACCATTTCGATCACGCCCGTCAATGATCCCCCAGCCTTCAATCGTGGTCCGGATCAAACGGTCAACGAAGACGCGGCGCCCGTTTCGGTACCCAATTGGGCGACCGGCATTGTAGCCGGCCCTGCTTCGGCAGCCGATGAATTGGCTTCGCAAACGGTGTCGTTTACGGTGGTCGCGGACAATCCGGCTTGGTTCTCCGTGCAGCCTGCCGTCTCGGACGCTGGCACGCTGACCTATACGTTGGCCAAGGATATCAACGGAAGTACCAATGTGGTCGTGACGGCCGTCGATAGCGGTCCAGGAACCGGGGCAAATGTTAATCGCTCCGCTCCGCAGACGTTCGCCATTAACATCACTCCGGTCAATGACCCTCCGGTCTTTACCGCTGGTCCTACTGTTATTGTCAACGAAGATAGTGGGGCTTACTCCAATCCTTGGGCTACAGGTATTGCGGCAGCGGCTGGGTTGCTGACCAATCCGCCGACGGCAACCGACGAGGCGTCGCAGATTTACGACTTTGAACTGATTGTCGATCGCCCTCAGTTGTTCTCTGTGCAGCCGCAAATCAGTAGCGCGGGCGTGCTCGAGTTTACCACTGCCAAGGACGCCTTTGGACAAGCTCTCGTGGTAGCCACCTTGGTCGATCGCGGACCCGCCGCCCCTTCCGACTCACCGCGTTCGACACCGGTCACCTTTACCATTTCGATTACACCCTCCAACGATGCGCCGGTCGCCAACGGAGATACTTACACGACCGACGAAGACAGCGTGCTGACCGTAGCTGCCCCTGGGGTGCTGGCCAATGATACGGATGTCGACTTGCCCAACGATACGCTCAAAGTTGCTGCGGGTACGTTTACTTCCGATCTAGGTGCCAAGGTAACGCTCAACGCAGACGGATCGCTTACCTATGACCCTAACGGCGTGGCGACCTTCCAGCAGTTGACGCAAGGTCAGACCATTTCGGACACGTTTGTCTATCACGTCTTGGATGCCGCTGGCGCTAGTAGCAATAACGCGACCGTGACGATCGCTATCCGCGGTGTCAATGATGCACCAGTCGCCGTCGACGACCGCTACTCGATCGCAGTCGGCCAGTCACGTACTTTGGATATATTGGCCAACGATAGCGATGTCGACTCAACCATCGACCCGCGCACGATCGAGATCACCTCACGACCAGGCTTTGGAACTCTGACCGTCAATCAAACTGGCGGAGTCACCTATACGCCAGAAAGTGGCTTCCGCGGTAACGATGTGTTCCGCTATACGGTCAAGGATTCGACCGGAACGGTCTCGAATGAAGCTGAAGTGGTCTTGGTCGTCAATAGCGCACCGGTGGCCGCCAACGACTCGGCCTTTACCGTCAAGGGTGATCCGGTCACGATCAATGTCCTATCCAATGATCGCGATGTAGACGGAGCGCTCGATACGAGTTCTGTTCGCATCGAAGTCTCCCCCGCCCCGAATGGTTCTGTTGAAGTCCTGCCCACTGGCGCGATACGCTTCACACCGGCTTCCGGATTCGCTGGGGAGGCAACCTTCGCCTACAGCGTACTAGACAACGTGGGTACGCGATCCAATGTAGCTACGGTGAATGTTCGTGTGCAGAATAGTCGATGGCAGAATCCGCAAAACAGCCTGGATGTCAATGCCGACGGCTTCGTTAGCCCTATCGATGTGCTGTTGGTTATCAACTATCTCAACGGCCATGGTAACCCGATTTTGCCTGATAGCGGCGTAGTTCCTCCCCCCTATCTCGATCCTACCGGCGACGAACTTGTCACTCCCAACGATGTGTTGCAAATTATCAACTACCTCAATGCGAACTCCCAAGGTGGGCGTGGCGAAGGAGAGTCGAGCGGTGTCGAGTACGCGATGCCGATTACGCCGCAACAGATGGTCGATACAGTTGGACCTGGCATCGTGCAGGAGCTATTGGCCGCGCGTAGTCAAATGTTGGACGAAATCACAGCAACGACTCCGGTGGCGAGTTCTCCAACGCCGGTATCCAACTTTGCCGTACCCGCCATCGCCATTAATTCGACCAGCCGGCGCGATGACGAACTGCTCGATTTGCTAAGCAGTAGTATCCATAACGCGGACATTGATGGCAGTCTGTCAGACCCACAAGCCGACACGATCGATACGGCGCTCGACCAATTCTTTCGGGAGTTGAGCTTATAGACGCAAGCGAGTCTGCCTGGTGTAGGCTCGTAACGAGTACCGCGAGTTACGGCATGGGCGGCAAGTACGATTCACCTCGCACTCGTTGCGGATCAATCCTCTGGCCACCGCAAGTTCGGCTTGAGGGTATCCGTTCATTCGTTGGGACACTGAAACGCGGCGCATGGATCACTCGCTCCGGCCCGCAAGTGGGCGATGAGGGCGGGAAAGAAGTATGGAGACGAATCGACGGAAAGCCCAGAACCTAAGTATCGTCAGGCCGTGTGAAGCCGTGCACCATGTGTAGGAGAGAGTTTGGCACGAAAATAGGGGCACGAAGATATTGGCAACAATCTGGAGAGCCTACTATTTTAACTCGGGCTCCGCATTCTCGGTTGCGCGAAGAGGTATGCTGACTACCAAGCCAGTGAATTGTTTCTTTAGCAGTTTCCGTCCTCGGCCAGCATGGCATCCTAGGCATCCGCCCTCCAAGGGGATGGCCACGGCACGGCGATAGGTATCGCTGTCCCACGTTTCGAGTTGGGCTTTTCCTTCAGCGATCTCCTTGGCCGCGCGCTTTTCGAAATCGCTCTCGGGTTCATGATCGTTGCTCATCGCGGGTAAGCTGGCTGAGATCCAACGCGCTTGAACCTGCGAGCGTTGCTCCATCTCAGCGAATATATCGTGCATCGCCCGCGCTGGTAGCAGGGAGCGGTCGCGATGGAAATAACGCTGGTGTAACATTTCCAGCGTTGCAGCGTACACCTCCTGCATAACCTTGGCACGCTCTCGGGCAACGTCCACCGTGAGTTTCTGGCCGTCCGTCACTTCATCAAGCGGAGACGCTATCTCAGCCTGCTCGGCGTTGCCCGCCTCGTCATCAGCGCTGGTCCCTGCCACACCTAAGAATCCCACCGTAACACAGGCCGTTGCCAGCCAAACTCGCCATCCTCGATCGTTCATGTGGTACCTTTGTCTCTATCGCCAGCCGGTTGTGGGACTGATGGTGTGTGATTTGCGGCCCCAATCGGCTTCCATCCAATTCGAACGGGACATACTACGCAACGCCCAATGTGTACCTAATAGTATAGAATGCGGGCCGCCTTGTCAACAAAATGTCTTGTGGCCACCACAGCTTTGGTTCGACAGCTACCGCTTCGGCGGCGACATTTCGTAACTCGTAGGGACGTGGAAACGTGGAGCGATGCCACTCGCTTCGGTCTGCCGTAACTGCGCATTGCTTGGCACGAGTCTGCAATTTAGTGGTGCTCAAGATTGCAAACTAAACGATTCGTCGACTTCCTTAACCAAGGATGTCAACACCACGTTTTCATAGAGCTCGGCCAGTGGCAACTGGCACTTGATTTCGGACAAGGGGATAACCGAAGAAAGGCCACTGTAAACCTCGCGTAGGAAATCGCCATCCGCGCGGCGATAGACGACTGCTGAAAACGAAGATTGCTCGACGAGCACGTAGACTTGCAATGATGGCAATGAAAGGTACGCATCACACTTTTCTTGCTCGTCGGTGCGCCGAGTCGACTCAGAAATCACCTCGATGATCACTACCGGTTGGTCTTGGAACGTGTCGTGACTAGGATTGGGGTGACAGACGACAAAACAATCAGGGTAATAAAATCGCGTCGCTCGTACTCTTTTCACTCTGAGTTTTGTATCCGAATTAAAAACTTGGCAGGGCTGACCGCGAAGTTGTGGACCGAGTGAAACGATACTATTAGTCGCAATGCGATTGTGCGCGTTGGTCGCTCCGGCCATTTGGTAGACGACGCCGTTGACGTATTCGTGCTTGTGCTTCGCCCGCAACTCGCCGTCAAGGTAAGCTTCTACAGAAACTGGTTGGGATTCAGGTACAGTGCTCATAGTAGCAATATAAACAAAAATCGAACCTGCTGCACATCGATGCGAGCGAATTTGTCGGCTCGCAATTGTCATCCTGGAGTAGGCTCGTAACGAGTACCGCGAGTTACGGCACGGGCAGCGAGTAGTGTCCCTGATCACGCTCTTCATTTTCTTGCCCCCATTTTCTTGCCATAGCTGTTTTGGCGTAAGCCGGGAGAAGCTGCCAAACATAGAGCCTGTGAAACCCTAAACCACATGTAGGCGAAAGTTTGGCACGAAGATGGGGGCACGAAGATATTACCATCTGTCTTTTCGGTCAGTGTGAACTTTGGGGAGGGCCAAAGCGGGGATGAATCCCCGCACTCCAAAATTATTTCAAATGGATGCGGACGCCGAACTGCTTTAATTTTTCTAACTGAGCAGCGGTGGTGTCGCCGAGTGGATTGCCTGCGAGATAAACATTCCAGAAGGGTGCAAAGCGATGCTCGCTGTCGCCCTCGGCCATCTCGACCAATGGGCCCAGGTCGACAATTTTATTATTGGTCAACATCAATCGCTTGAGCTCGGTGAGCGGCTTGAGGAAGCCCAGTTCGACGATGCCGCAATTGTCCAGGTCCAGCGTATCGACACGAGCACAGCGCGAGATCGGATCGAAATTCTTGATCGAATTGCCGGCCAAGTAGAGCGACCAGACTTTCGGCAACTCGGAGACGACGCTGATGTCTTCGATCTTATTATCGGAGAGGTATAGCGACATCATGTTTTTCATCTTAGCCAACGGTGCCAAGTCACTGACGCTATTGCTGGAGAGCTGCAAGTACTGAACGCGTTCGAGCTCCTTGAGCGGCTCAATCGAGCTGATTTGGTTGTGGGCCAAGTTGATCGACTGCAAAAGCTTCAAACCTGCCAGCGGTGCCAGGTCGGCGATTGCATTATTCTCCAAGTCGATCAACTGCACGGCCACGCAATGCTCTAGCCCTTGCAAACTCTTGATGTCCTTCCCTTTTCCTTCGACTTTGGAGATGTTTTTCACATCGTCGGCCGTCAGTGGTTCTTGGTTGTAACGCTTGGCAAAGACTTCATATCGCACGGCTGCTTCAAGCCCTTTGTCTGGGAAAAGATCTTCGGCTGCGGACAGGGAAGCCAGACAAGCAAGGATGGCCGACGTGATTATCGCTAGGCGTATAGAATTCTTCATTGGTTCGGTCTCGTGTGGAGGGGGGCGGAGGAGGGAAGGTATCGGCAATGACTCCTATTTTAGTCGCTTGGAGCGGCTATAAAAGGGGCGTTTGGGGTTGGGAATATCGTGTCGATTGTCAAGAAGTCTAGCATTTTTAGTACCCATGGCTGGTTATATCGAGCATAATTGCCAGGGATTCAGAAACCAATATTCTTAGTTTGGGAAGTTTCGTGCGCGTGCTACTGACAGCTTTCGAGCCCTACGACGAGTGGACAGAGAACTCGAGTTGGCTGACTTTGGTCGAACTACTCAAGGCTCGCCCCACCTCGGTAGAGCTGCTGACTCGACGCTATCCGGTCGATCTCAATGCGTTACAGTCGAGACTAGTTGCCGATCTGGAAAAGAAGCCCGATGTCGTGCTTCATCTGGGGCAATCACCGGGAGCGGCCGCCATTAAGCTCGAAGCGGTGGCGCTCAACGTGGCTGGTTGTGTTGATGAAAATGGGCAAGAACTACCGCCGCTCGTCGACGCAGGTTCGCTCGCCTTCCAAAGCGCAATGCCCTTGGGACGCTGGGCCGAGATGCTGCGCCAAGCGGGCATTCCAGCGGTCGTCTCCTACCACGCAGGAACATTTCTGTGCAACGCCACGATGTACTTGACGCATCACTGGTGCCAAGTCAATCGTCATCCCATTCAGGTTGGCTTTGTCCACCTGCCTCTGTCGACCGAACAAGTGGCGGGCAGCGGGCGCAGTCTCCCTTCACTTCCCTTGGCCACGTTGGCACAGGCTGTGCGACTATTGATTGAGGACTTGGCCGAAGGGTAAGCCGATTAATGTGGCCCGACGCTCCGCCGTCGGTGTTTTCCTACTTTCTTAGATCCCAGCGAGCTTGCCTCGCTGGTAAATCCGTTTTATCTCAGGCCCGGCGGCCGGCAAGGGAAATGCCGACGGCGGAGCGTCGGGCCACATTACAAAACGAATGCAAAGAAGCCGACGGCGGAGCGTCGGGCCACATTAGGAGCGATGCTTGGCGGCTGCCAAGGCATCGTAGGCGACGCAATTGGGGACGATGCGGCTGCTCGGGACGTCTTGTTCGGGCTGCTCGCGCTGCCAATTGGCAATCGCGGTCCGACCAGCTTCGAAGCCTGCCACGATCAGACGTCGAGCATTCCCGAAGTCGAACCACGGACAATGCCCCACGTCCGGCTGTATTAAAATGTCCGCGCGCTGTTGTGAATAGCGACGAAGCATTCGTTCGCCAATTTCGTCCATGCGCAACAGCACGTGTAGCGCCGATTCGCAGCGCTCCGATCGCGCTAGGCGTGGACCGACATCGATTCCAATGACCAAGTCGCTCGCATAGCCACGGGCTACTTCGGTCGGCAATGAATCGAGTACACCCAAGTCGCACAGCAACATTCCTTCCCAACTCACGGGCGGGAAAATACCAGGGATGGCTGCCGAGGCGGCAATGGCCTTGCGCAGTGGGCCACGTTCCAGCACGATGGGGTGGCCGCTCTTCAGATCGACGGCGACAATGCTCAGCGGCACCGGCAGGTCGGCGATATCCATATCGGGAATCAGCCGTGCGATGACTTGCTCTAACACTCCGCCTGACAATAGCGACCGGCGTCGGAAGACTCGTCCAAGCATGTGTCGCGCCCACAAATAGGATTTGATTTGGTCGTACCAAGCCAACAGGCCAGCGCTAGCCTTGTCGGCGGTGGGTTGCGTGCCGATTAGCGATTCTTGCTTCGATTCGAAGTCGTCGCTCTCCAGGTATTCGAGCAGTTGTTGCTGCACGTGCGTGGGCGAATCATCGAGTGCGAGCATCGCACCGGCTAGGCTGCCGATACTCACCCCGACCATGCGTTCGGCTTCGATACCGCTTTCATAGACGGCTTGCGCCGCACCGAAATGGGCCAAGCCGCGTGCCCCGCCGCCGCCCAAGGCGAGCACCGCACGGCGGCCGCTCGGTGGTTGTACTTTGGCAATCATCGTGTGGTAACTCCTGAGGTTGCTAAGTCGTAGCTGCGGTCGCTAGACCGCAAGGTTCCCACCGCCTGGTGACAGCAGCTACAGAATTAAGTCGATTGAGGGTATTTCATCAGAATCTCTTGTGCTTCGATTCCTTCCAGTTCGCCCCAGCCGTTGTCGGCAATGGCCCCACCCAACTCGGTCACTCGCCGCCAATCGCGGTTGCTGGCTCGTTTACCGGTCAGTCCGCGCGACAATTGCGCGCACAGCACTTCGCAAGCTTGCTGCGTCAGCGGATCTTTTTGTTTGCTGCCATACAGGCTGGTCACCAGGATGACCACCGCGTCCTGCAAGCGTTGCGACAAGTCGGTCATGGAGCATTGGCGATCGGCCAACTTCAATTGATGCGTGCGCATGACTGTGGAAATCTCCAAGCCTTGATCGCAAAGAAAATTGCAAGCGGCCGATGCGTGCTGGCTTAGCGACGATGGTAGCGCGGACAAATCTTGTTTGCTACGCCCCATCATCTTCATGCCAACCCACCACTTGGCATAGGCGGCCATCGGCTTGCGCAGCATCCAAGCGTGGCGTGGATTGGCTAGATTGGGCGCTTTAATCTTTGCATCGAATAGAATGCGGCCAATCGGTTCAAAGAATTCTTTACCATGTGACTTGACCAACGATTTGAAGAAGGCCATGCCGAGCATCTCACCTTCCCCTTCGTAGATGCAGGGTGCCAGGAATTCGTGGACGTTGTCGCCGAAAAGGTGACCGTGTAGGAAGGAGCGACCGCCGTGAGTCTTCATGAAAAGCTCGATTGCCGCCGTCTTTTGTACTTCGCTTCCGAAGATCTTGGCGATGATACACTCCATCTCGCCGCGGAAGCCGAGGTCGAGCAGATTGGCGCACCAATCGGCCAGCGCATCACAGGCGACGATATAACCAGCCATTTCGCCGATGCGGCGTCGGACCAGTTCGCGACGGTCGATCGACTCGCCGTACGTCTTGCGATAGGCGGCCCAGGGGAGCATGTTGGTCAACATCATTCGCATAATACCGGCTGCGCTGGCGCACAACGATACGCGTCCCAAGTTCAAACCGTGATAAGCGACCGTCAGGCCGTCTCCAGCGGCCGGTTGCAACAGATTGTCGGCGGGCACTTCGAAGTCTTTAAATAGCATACCCTGGTTGTAGGTGTGTTTGAGCGCATACAGTCCGTACTTCTTGAGTTGGAACGATTCGTTCTCCTCCTCCGGCAGATCGACTACCAGCACGGCCGGTTTATTGTCGATCAAACACACGAGCCCGACCGTTCGCCCCGTGGTGACGTTCGTGATGAACAGTTTCTCTCCATTGACCACATATTGATCGCCGCGCAGAACGGCGGTGGTACGCAGAGCGGTCAAGTCGCTACCGGCTCCGGGTTCGGTAAGTGCAAATCCGCTCAAACGCGAACCATCGGCCAGACTCGGAAGGAAGCGCTGCTTCTGTTCCGCGTTGCCGAAAGTGCGCACCGGATCAACAGCTCCAATGCAGCCATGTACGGAGGCGAGTCCCGCGACGGTCGGATCGGCGGCAGCCATGCGAGTTAGCAGACGCGTGAAGTCACGGAACGAACTACCGAGACCCCCGTATTCACGCGGGATCAACATTCCCCAGTAGCCGGTTTTGCTCAATTCTTGCAGCGTTTCGTCACTGATTTTTCGCTGCTCGTTGAAGAGCGTCCCATCCTGGCGACGGCGCTTGACCAGCGAGACCGATTGCTGCATGGCCGCTTCGATCGACTTTTCCATCGGAGTTGATGGAAAGCCGAATTGCTCGATCGGCACTTTGCGCTGCCACACGGCGCGGTGAATAGGGCTCGCCGACGTCTGGTACTTGGCTGCGAACATGTCTTCGACTTGATCGTCGGCCATGTCTATTTTTCCCGTGCGCGAGGCTTCGTCGGCGCTTTTTCCTCCGAGTCGCAAGGCGGTTTCCGCAAAGGATTCTTTGGTCGCGTTATTAGGATTCGGTTGTACATCGAGGCCCATGATTATTTTCCAAATTGAGTGGATTCGAATTGCCGACTTCATAAAATGGCTGTTGCCGTGTCACGCGCGTAGCCAGTCCATCGGCGGGTAAAAGCGTTTTCCGTTGCTCCGTTCCAGGGAGCACATCCTTAACCATCGCGCAGTTGTCGGCGCAAAACCTTTCCTAAAAAGTTCCGCGGTAGATCGCCAGTAACATGCTCCCACAGACGCGGTCGTCGGTGGGCGGCCAAGTGTTGTTTGCAATACTGGGTCAATACCTTCGGCTCCCAGGTGTAGCCTTGTTTGAGGACCACAAAAGCTTTGACCACTTCACCGCGTTCCGGATCGGGCACGCCGACTACCGCCACGTCCGCCACGCACTCGCAGCCACGCAGCGATTCTTCGACATCGGCCGGATAGACATTGAACCCCGACGTGATGATCAGATCCTTCTTGCGATCGACGATGCGATAGAAGCCAGCCGCGTTGACGGCAGCCAGGTCGCCGGTATGCAGCCACCCATCGCGAATCGCTTCCGACGTCGCGATTGGATTATTCCAATAGCCGAGCATGACTTGCGGCCCACGTATCAGCAGTTCGCCAACTTCGCCCACGGGCAAATCTCGCTCGCCGGTCTCGGCATCGACGATGCGACAGTCGGTATCAGGTAACGGCAAGCCGATGGTACCGGGTAGGTTGCTACCGTCGAGCGGCCCAACATGGGTTACCGGTGAAGCTTCCGATAGCCCGTATCCTTGGACCACTTGTGCCCCCGTGAAGCCAGCGAACTCTTCGGCAACTGCGGGCGAAAGCGGAGCACCACCGGAGATAACCCACTTGATCGAACTCAGGTCGGCGGGCTTGCGGCGCAGCCGGTTGTTCATGGCGGCCAACATGGCAGGCACCGCATGAAAGACCGTAGGGCGGTTTTGCACAATCGCTCGCAGGGCCGCAGTAACATCGAAACGCGGTTGCATGATCAGCGTCGCCCCCAAAGCGGCACCGCCGGCGAGCATCGTCGACATACCGTAACTGTGGAAAAAGGGGAGTACTGCCAGCATCGTTTCTTCACCCATGGAACCGCCAGCCCAACGCGAGGTCTGCCAGGCATTGGCCACTATGTTGCGATGGCTGAGTGTTACCGCCTTGGGATTGCCCGTCGTACCGCCAGTACTCAGAATGTACGCCGGCGTAGAACTGGTCAGAGTCTCTACCGGCACGACCTGGCCATTGGAATTCTCGATCGCGTCCCACATCCAACATTGATCGATCTTGGTCGGTAGACTCAAGTGCCCCGTCCGCTTCCATAGCGTGGCGCTGTAAGCGATCTTCTTCCACAGCGGTAAGTAGTCGCGCAGGGAGACCAGGATCGTCTGTTTAATCTCCGTTGATTCGCCCAGCAGGCCACGGAACAGGTCTAAGCAAATCACTCGGCGACAGTCGGTCGCTTTGAGCATGGACGCGACTTCTTCGGCAACCGAAAGTGGGCTGAGCGCTACGGCAACCCCGCCCGCTCGCCAAATCCCATTGAGCGCAATCATATATTCGGGCATGTTCGGCAGCAGCACGGCTACTCGATCACCAGAAGCTAAGCCCGATTGTTGTAGCCAGCTCGCCAGTCGGACCGCTGCCGATTGAACTTCGGCATAGGTCAATTGGACACCTGACATTTCCGTTGCCGTACGGTTGGGCACAATGGCCGCTGCCTGCTCAAGCAACCCACAGGCGGGGTAGGTGGGGTAGGACAAGCGTCGAGGAACTCCGGCTGGGTAGCTGGTTCCGACATTCAGCGGTTTGCCTCTCGTGACAGAGGATGAGGCGGCATTGGTTTGATTGTGTGGAGGAAACTCACGATCGAACGGCACGATGGACATAGACGGTTACCTCCACGATAATTGAAAAGTAAAGTAGCACGGTGGCGGACCGCCGTGAACCTCGGTGGGGGACCACCGAGCTACGTGGGCGCGACTGTATTACTATCATTCGTCAGAAACGGGCCAGAGTCAATTAAAACACCCTTAAAATGCCATTAAGGACGTCTGATGCTGCACAAAATCCTGTTTGTGCAAATTCTGGGCCGAAGATTCGTGTCAGTTTGATGGGAAGTGGAGAACAAAGCCGTGCTGGCATCGCAATAGGCAAATACGATGCAAATGGGTGGCGGCTAGAGAGTTTTTTAGTTTTTTGTCATCCGACGGCCGAGCGTCGGGCTGCATTGGGAAATCAAGGCGCTAAGAAATCTCGCAATTGCGCCAGGGCTTGATTGGGATCGCTGACCAGTGGAATGATGGCCCAAGCAAATAGCAACAAACCGATGAGGGTAAAGGGCCAACCGGCATTGGATCGTGGACACGTGGTCTGGCTGCCGCTGCGCACGAAAGCGCGTTCGAGCTCCAACCACTTGGTCAAATTGCGTAACATACCGACCAGCACTACTTGGTGCACGCGCGCAGAGCCGCTGGGCTCAATGGCTAATTGGATCAAGGCACTCGGGAGCGATAGCACATCGCCGCTCCAATACGCTTGCTCATCGACTTCTTGGGCGGCTCGCAACAGCGACTCGGTAAATTGGGTGTCATCCATGCCATAGGCAATCAGTCGAGGTTTGCAACTGAGCAACAGCATCATCAAGCCCAGTGCGTATAGTGCGAACAGAGCTAGCCAGACCCAAGCATGCCACCGCGCTGCCGCCTGGGCGGGGAAGAAGAGTTGCATGGGACCCAGGGCAATCAATCCGCTGGCTGCGATGCCAAGCGTCAGTGTATCGCGCCAGCCGGTGGTAACTAATGGGCGTGTGCGCAAGCGCAGGACGCCGATCAAAAACAAGTAGACCGCGACAGGTATGACAGCGATGGCAAAATGAACAGCGGGCATTCTAGTTCTATTTCCTGATTAGACTGTGCCACAGGTGAGCCTGTCATCACGTTTTCAAATTGGAAGGATCGTCGGGATCCAGTAGTGTGGCTTGGCTAAGCGGTTCGGAGGCGGTCGCAGAAGGTTTGTCTGCCTGCGATTCCGCTGAGTTCGACTTCGGTACGAGCGCTATGAGTGTATCACCTGGCGCGGGTTCAAACGGGGCGGCAGCGGCACGAACCTTCAAGCGTCGCTCGGAATCCATGGCGAACAGAATCAATGCTTGCTCTCCATGTCGCGCGCGATATTGTTTGTAGGTAAAGTTCTCAGTCAGCGGGGTGGTCTTGAGCGTCGCCCCTTGTTCAAACATCTGCTCGATCGCCTGGAAATTGAGGTCCGCGTGGAACAGCAATCGTCCGCGACGGTTTTCGGGGATACTCTGCCAACGACCGTGCGACTTGCCCCGTTTGGCCAACTGGAAAACCTGGGCGCGCGAGAAGACGTGCATGTACTCCATGGTGGCCAAAGTGTTGACTTCGTCGCTGGGGGTGACCGCCAGAAAACTGCCGATGCCAGCTAAATCTTGCTCTTCTTGTACATGTTCGGAAAGTACGTTGCCACATTTAGCATCCAGCCCAGCCATGCGGGCTGCGCTCACGTTGGCAAAATTAGTATCGATGAGCACGACGCGGATGTCAAATTTGCGCAGTGCCAGGGCAAGCTCGCGCACCCAACGCGAGGCACCGACGAAGAGAACGCCTTGAGGGTTTGCATCAGCCAGTCCCAACCATCGCGCCAGCGGCCCTGCGCCGAGCCCACATAATGTGACGGTACCCAAGATGACCAAAAAGGTGGCGGGAGCAAGCAAGCCTGCCTTTTCAAAAATAGCGACCGTTCCCGCATCGAGCCCCTCGTGAGCTCGTTCATACAACTTCAAACCGAATACGCTAGCTACCGAAGCGGCCACAATCCCGCGCGGCGCTACCAAACCAACAAACATCTTCTCGCGCCATGGAATTTTCGTCCCCATGGTGGCCACCACGACACTCAATGGCCTGACGACAAAGATCAATAGCAAGACGAAGGGAATTCCCCACCAACCGATCTCCATCAGCGCGCTGAGCTGCAATCGAGCGCCCAAGACGATGAACAGGCAGCTAATTAGAAAGACGCGCAAGTGCTCTTTGAATTCCAACACGTGATCGACACTCACGTAGTTTTGATTTGCAAGGCATATACCGAGAATCGTCACGGTTACTAAACCCGATTCTTCGCGCCACAGATTGCTTAGCCAAAACGTGGCCAAGGTGACGACCAAGAAGAAAACGCCGTGTAAGAAGTCAGGGATCCAATACTTGCGCAGCGAAAATACCAGTATGACGGCGGCGGAACAGCCGAGCAGTACGCCAATTCCCAGGGTTTCGAGTACGGTCCGCGCGATCGACAGCCAACTGAGGCTCTCGCTGTGCGTGACGACTTCAAATACCAAAACCGCCGCCACCGCACCCACTGGATCGATCAATATCCCTTCCCACTGCAAGATGTTACTGACGCGACGGTTGGGACGGATCTGACGCAACAGCGGTCCTACCACGGTTGGTCCGGTGACCATCAGAATCGCTCCCAGCAGCCAGGCCAGTTGCCAACTGAACCCTAATAGGTAGTAGCTCAATAAGACGGTCAGCCCCCAAGTGATTAACGAGGCGATTCCGATCAAGCGAAAAACCGCCCCGGCACCGCTCCCCAACTGGTTCCAGCGGAGCGTCAAGCCACCTTCGAACAAGATGATGGCAACCGACAGCGAGACTAGCGGAAAAAGCAGCTTAGGGCCAACCTCGCTCCCCCCTCCGGTCAGTTCGGCCAATATCTGGTCGGGCGATTTCCACAGCCCTAGACAGAGTCCAAAGCCGAGCAATAAGAGAATGCTCGGAATCTGCAAACGCCATGCTAACCACTGGGCAGCGATGCCAAGCAGCGGAATGAGTACTAGAAAGAAGGTGAACAAATTCTCGTGCAACGCGGATTCCCAATATGCAAGCGGCTACCAAACGAGCAATTCGTCATAACTTACGGTACTCAGCTATCAGGGCAAAGGTGGCTAGCGCTCTGCCCACATCTAAATTTACCGTAGTGGACGAGGTTACGAGTCCCATGGCATTGTAGTGGACGAGGTGACGAGTCCCCTTGAATTGTTGGCCTTCAGGGACTCGCTACCTCGTCCACTACTGCCCATGAGCCAGGCTCCGATTGTATCGAAAATGCCAAATTCTCGGTCTGCGGATGGAGCTCTGGGCCCAAGATTTGCTAAATACCTACGGCGGAGATTATGAGATAAGTAACGAGTGCTAGGCTTGCAAAGCAGATACTCTATCGGTTCCAGCGTGGATTGCATCAATGTCGAACACAATTACACCTCGGCCTCCGCAAGGCAAAGCGCCAGTCAGCACGCCAGCCCGACGGGCGCTGTGCGAGCATCTTGACGACGTCATTGGCCGCATGCAACACGACCTGGACTCGGCCGCTTCGCTGGTGGCTCAAGCTGTCGGTGAAGTCGGTGATCAAACCGCAGTGGACGAAGTGGAATTGACCGTCGTCATTCCCGTCTACAACGAACCGGTGACCGTCCTCGAAATAGTCGATCGCGTCCGCGCGCTGCCGATCAGCAAACAAGTTGTGGTTGTCGACGATGGTAGTACCGACGGCACTAGCCAAGCACTCGAACGGCTCAGCGGACTACCCGACGTGGTCGTGCTGAAACATACCGTCAATCGTGGCAAGGGAGCGGCCCTGCAAACTGGTTTTGAGTATGCTCAAGGGCGGTTTGTCATCGTTCAAGATGCCGACTTGGAGTACAACCCTCAAGACATCCTGCGCGTGATCGCGCCGCTTCAAGCGGGTCAGAGTGATGTGGTTTATGGCTCGCGCTATCTGGACAATGCCAAGCAGGACCCCTCGTGGTTGCACCGCCTGGGAAATTGGGGATTAACGACTTTCAGCAATCTGCTGACCGGCCACAGGCTGACCGATATGGAAACTTGCTACAAGGCGTTTCGTCGCGATTTGTTGCAGCAGATCCGCATCGAGCAAGATCGCTTTGGTTTTGAACCCGAGATTACCGCCAAGCTGGCACAGCGCGGAGTGAAGATTCGCGAAGTCGGCATCTCTTATACCTGCCGTAGTCGTGAAGAAGGCAAGAAGATCGGTTGGCGCGATCTGTTCAACGCGCTCTACTGCATCGTCCGCTATCGCTTCTAGCAGACACTTACCTTTGACGCGTCACGTTGCCCCAAATGGTTTAATCCAGTATTGACGTTACCCACTTGTCCATCAGCAGCTTGAGCTCTTCTTGTTAGCTAGCCGCATCGCAAATAAGCCGCACGACCTACCTGAGCGAAGTATCTTTTCTGACCGTCAACGGCTTCCTTAACTGCGCCGATACGAGTCATCCGATAGCGCGTGCTATGTTTCGTTGGGGTTGTGCGCATTTAGCATTGAATCGATAAAATCGTCACAATCCCGAGCACCGGAATCAGGTTCATTGGGGTTGAGAGAATGGCCAAGCCAAATACGGGAAGTCGCTTCGTTGAGCTGCGCCGAAAGTTTCAAGCATGGCTGACCCAGACGGCACCGGCGGGCGCTCTGAGGCTCGACCTACAAGTGCTCGAAGATCGAGTGTTGTATAGCGCGACGCCGCTGCCCATCGATTCGGCCGAGAGCATCGACGCCAATTTAGATCATCTCGACAGTTCCATGCAGGCCGTCGTAGCCGACCCAACCGCCCCTCAGCCCGATGCCTCATCCAGCGGTGCAATAGCTCCATCCACCGACGCTTCGAACTCCAGTTGGATCGCCTCTTTGGATGCGAGCTTAGAGGGGCTTGATCTGCTACTGGCGGCGCACGATCAGGCTTCCGATACCGACGATCACTCGATCGATGCAATGTGGCCCGACGCTCCGCCGTCGGAATCCTCCCATTCCGACGTCCATTCCGACGTCCATTCCGACGTCCATTCCGACGTCCATTCCGACGTCCATTCCGACGTCCATTCCGACGTCCATTCCGACGTCCATTCCGACGTCCATTCCGACGACGTTCCTACGTCCCCCGATCACCTCCGTCACGAAGTCATCTTCGTACAAAGCACCCTGTACGATCTCGACCGTCTCACCGCAGATCTGTTCGATGGCGAACCGCAAGACCGCGTTCTTCACGTCATCACACTGGATCAATCGGCCAGTGGCTTCGAGCAAATCGACGCGGCCCTTGCACAGTATTCGGACCTCGACGCGATTCACTTCGTTACTCACGGCACCGACGGTTTTGTCCAGCTTGGCGGATCGTGGCTAACCTACTGGAACGTCGACGCGCACGCCGCTGATTTGCAACGTTGGGGGATGGCACTCCATGCCGATGGGGACATTCTGATTTACGGTTGCGATGTCGCAGCCAGCCAGACTGGGCAAGGCATGCTCGACTCGATCGCCATGCACACTCAAGCCGATATCGCGGCCTCTGCGGATGCCACAGGAAGTGCGTCACGCGGTGGAGACTGGGATTTCGAGTTTTTGCGTGGAGAAATTGAAACTACCAATGCGTTTGGCATCTTCGTTCAGCAGAGCTACGGTGGACTGCTGGCCACTTTCACCGTCACCAATACCGATGACAGTGGTGCTGGGTCATTGCGTCAAGCCATTATAGACGCTAACAACAATGCTGGGGCGGACTCGATTGTATTTAACATCGGCACTGGAGCCACGGGCTACGTCGATCCGACACCCGGTTCGCCAGGTAGCGGTGATGAGTATTGGGACATCACGTTGACTGCAGCTCTGCCGACAATCACCGGTACGATTACCATCGATGGCACAACACAGACGGGCTATGTAGCGGGGAGCTTCCTACCGATCATCGTCGACGGTAATAACCATACTGGTGACGGTATCACTCTCTCGAGCACCGCCGACGGTAGCACGATCAAAGGACTCGTGATTCGTGATTTCAACGGTAACGGGATTAAAATCGATTCAGGCAGTGACAACAATACGATTACGGGCAACTTTATCGGAAGCCTGCTCAGTACCGGACTCACCGCTGGCTCGGGGGAAGCAAACACCGGTCGCGGAATCACCATTGCCGGTGCCAACAATACTATCGGAGGCGCAACGGTAGCAGCTCGCAACGTCATTGCAGGGAATACGAATGACGGAGTTGGAATCGAAAGTGCGACTGCGACTGGAAACGTCGTTCTGGGCAACTATATCGGGGTCAATTCCACCGGTGCGACGGCCCTTGGCAACACTGCCCAGGGTGTGTGGATTGGCGTCGGTGCAAGCAATAACACGATCGGTGGAACAGTAGCAGGTGCTGGAAATGTCATTGGTGGAAGTGCGTATGCAGGCATCGAGATCAACGGCACCGGCACGACTGGCAATAAAATACAAGGCAACTTCATCGGGACGAATTCGACTGGTACGATGAACTTGGCCAACGGCGGCAACGGCGTCCTTTTGATTGGTGGCGCGAGCAATAACACGATCGGCGGAGTCACAGCGGGCGCAGGTAACACGATAGCTTTCAACGCATTCGCTGGCGTGGCCCTCCAAGACAGCGCAACGACCGGTAATTCAATCCTTCGAAACTCCATCTACTCGAACGCTGGCTTGGCAATTGATCTGGGTTGGGATGGCGTGACATACAATGACATTTCGGATGCCGATGCGGGAGCCAACGCATTGCTAAATTTCCCGATCCTGAAGACTGCTGTGACCACTGCTGGCGACACCACGATCACGGGCAAAGTTACTGGGCTAGCAAGTACCACGTTCCGGGTCGAGTTTTTCAGCAATCCCTATGGTACGCAGGACAGCACGGGCTATGGCGAAGCTCGCACGTATCTGGGGGCCACGACAGTTACCACCGACGCTAGCGGGCGAGCTTCGTTCTCTGCCGTCCTAAGCGGAGTGACGCTCGACACAGGAGCCACCGTCACTTCGACTGCCACGATCGATTTGGGGAGTGACAACTACGGAAGTACATCCGAGTATGCGGGCAATATTCTGGCGAACAACCCGAACTTATTCATCACAGGCTCGTATGTCGGAAACGGCGTCGACAATCGCCAGATTCTCGGGCTCGGTTTCCGACCCGAAGCGATTATCATACTGCCGAACTTTGATGGTCAAGCAGCGTACATGAAAACCTCGGCGATGGCGGGCGACGCATCCAAAGCGATGACTGGCAATAATGCGCTACAAACCAATCGCATTCAGGCACTGACTGGCGATGGCTTTGAGATTGGGAACCATAGCGCCGTGAATCAAAGCGGACAAACCTATCACTGGATCGCCTTTGGCGCAGGCTCAGACATCGATGTGGGAGCCTATACCGGTAACGCTGCAACACAGGCAGTTACTGGTATAGGCTTTAGTCCCGAGATGGTATGGAGTCTAAACGCAGCGGCTCAAAGTGTTCGTTGGGAAAGCTCGCTGTCAACGGCCACCTTTGATTTTAACCAGACAAGCTATGGTACGGCTGGGTTTACCAGCCTGAATGCAGATGGATTCACGGTCGATAGCAGCACGGCACTCAACGGTAGTGGCAACACGGTCTACTATATCGCCTTCAATCAAAACGCTGACTACTTCTCGCTCAATACTTATGTCGGCAACAGCGTTAACAATCGCAACATTACGGGCGTTGGCTTCGAGCCAGAGTTGGTGTTCGTTCGCGAGACAACGGGTTCGAATTTTGTCGACTTGAAAACCGAGTCATCTGGCTACAACACAAATGTTGCGGGCGGATTCGGAAACTTTGGACAGACCTATGCCAACTACATTAAGGCTCTGCAATCCGACGGCTTCCAAGTCGGTACCGATCCCGATGAAAACGCTAGTGGCCGTACTTACGCCTACTTCGCTTTCAAGCAACACGACGCACCGCTAATCGTTGACACGACAAGCGACACCAGCGATGGCACAGTGACTTCGATCAACGCTCTGCGAGCGAACAAAGGTGCCGACGGTAAGATTTCGCTTCGCGAAGCAATAGCGGCTGCCAACGCCACACACAACGGCACAATCGCTGATCAAATTCAGTTCAATATCGCCGGCGCGGGAGTCCAGACGATCACGGTTAGTGGCAGCGACTTGCCGACCGTCTCGGATCGCGTCACTATCGACGCAAGCTCTCAACCCGGATACGCCGGTTCGCCGCAAATTTCGCTGGTTGCTGGAGCCAGCCGCCAATTTGGATTTCAACTGCTCGCGGGCAGCGACTATAGCACCGTTCGCGGTTTCAATATCCAGGGATTCTCAACAGCCGGGATCTACATTGAAAGTTCCTACAACACGATCGCTGGGAACTGGATCGGGGTGAATGCCACTGGCACCGCCGCTGCGGCGAATGGCAACGGGATTGATATTTGGCAGGGCGACAATAATATCCTCGGTGGAACCGGTACTTACGATCGCAATGTGATTTCCGGTAACTCGGGCAACGGCGTCGCAATCAATTCGAGTGCCAATAATACTCAAATACTTGGAAACTATGTCGGTCTCAATGCCACCGGCACGGCAGCGATCGCCAACGGTAACCATGGCCTCGATATCTACAACAGCTCGGGCACGATCATTGGAAACGGTTCCGTTGCGGGTCGCAACGTCATCTCAGGCAATACGGCGCAAGGTATCTTCCTGTACAATTCGGCAAACTCAGTCATTCAGGGCAACTACATCGGCACCAATGCGGCCGGTACTGCCGACATCAATGGGACGACTATCAATTTTGCCCAATCGGGTATTGTCCTCACCAATGGTTCAACCGGCAATCTGATCGGTGGCACGACCGCCGCCCAACGCAATGTCATCTCTGGCAACAACTGGTACGGTGTCGAGTTTATCGGTGCTGGAACAAGTAACAACTCATTGTTTGGCAACTACATCGGCACCGATGCAACGGGCTTCTTCGCAATCGCCAACATCTCTGGCGTGTCGATGTACAATGCGGCCTCGAACAACCAAATCGGCAGTGGTGCTGCCGGGGCTGGCAATGTCATTTCCGGCAACCTGACCTATGGCGTCTTTATCGCCAACAATAACGCAACTGGCAACAAAATCCAAGGCAACCTAATCGGCTTGGCCAAGAATGGCAGTACGATCGTTGGCAACGCAAGTTCGGGCGTATATATCAGTGACAGCGCTACCAGCAATGTGATCGGTACCGATGGCAATGGAGTGGATGATATTGCCGAACGCAACATCATTTCCGGCAATGCCAACGGTGTTGAGATTGAATCGGCGGGAGTGACCGGAAACATCGTCGCGGGCAACTACATCGGTACTGACATTACAGGCATGTATGCACGTGCCAACATCGGGGACGGCGTGCGCATGTTCGGCGGAGCTTCATCCAATACGATTGGCGGCACTGCGGCGTACACCGGAAATCTCATCGGCGGAAACAGTGGTAACGGCATTTACATCGGTAGCGGCGGATCCAACACGGTTGCCGGCAATATCATCGGATTGAACGCCAGTGGCGGTGTTGCGGACGGTGGCATTATCAGTGGCAACGTCGGTTCATGGCAGGGCGAAGGGGATGCTGCAGATACGCGACTAACCGCAAACGGTACTTTGTTCAGCGGCACGACGTTCACAAACGGCCACCAAGGTCAAGCGTTCCAGTTCGATGGCGTCGATGACTATGTTGAGATCGCCGACAACGTTGCGCATCAACTTCAAACGTTGACGGTATCTGCTTGGATCAAGCCTGATTTCGCGACGATGGACAACTTCGGCGGGATCGTAATGAAGACTTCGGATGCGACATGGGCCAATGGCTTCGGCTTGTCGCGCGATGGTTCCAACAACGGGGTACGATTCTACATCGACAATTGGTCGACCAATTTCGCAAGTGCGACTGTTGCGGACAATGCATGGAGTTTTGTCACCGGAACCTTCGATGGAACGACGGTTAAGCTCTACGTCAATGGAGTATTGGCAGGTACGGATACCTACACGGGTCCGATTAACTACGCCGCCAGCACACTACGGATCGGTAGCGGATACTCGTCGAATCTCACTTGGAAAGGGGGCATCGACGAAGCCAATCTGTTCAATCGCGCCTTGACCGCAACTGAAATCGGCGAGCTGTACCAATACGGACTCAACGTCAAATTGGGCAATACGGGCTACGGTGTTAGTATCGTCGATTCCGCTAGCAACCTGATTGGCGGCACTAGCGTGTCCGCACGCAATGTCATCTCGCACAATAGTTTCGGCATCGTCATTTCCGGCGCGGGTTCGACACTGAACACGGTTGCAGGGAATTACATTGGCACGACCGCTAGTGGAAACAACGCTGCAGGAAACACGTACGACGGAATTCAAATCTTTAACAGTTCTGCTGCCAATACAATCGGTGGAGCGACGAGTTCGTATCGCAACATTATCTCCGGCAATGGGGGAGATGGTATTCACATCAGCGGTGAAAACAGCGACGGCAACATCATTCGCAATAACTGGGTTGGGATGGGGGCCGATGGCTCAACGGTACTCGGCAACGGTCGCCACGGAATCGCGATCATGAGTGGTGCCGACAACACCGTAATTGGTGGAATAGGCGTGGGAAATGTGATTATCGGCTCGAGGCAAAACGGTATTCATATCGATGGCGACACAAGCGGCTCGATCATCCAAGGTAACTTCATTGGTACCAATGTGGCTGGATCGGTCGTGGTCGGTAGCGGCGAACATGGAATTTGGATGGGCGGTGGCGCTACAAACAATACCGTCGGCGATGCGACGTCCGGACTAGGAAACACGATCACCGCCAGCGGACAACTCCTCGGTGCCAAAGGCGCGGGAGTCTACTTGGATTCGACTGCAGGAGCTGGTAACACGATCGTTGGCAACGCGAACTTCAACAACGCCGGTCTGGCTATCGACTTGGGCGACGTGGGGGTCACCGCCAACGACGCGTTAGACACAGATTCTGGCGCGAACAATCTGCAAAACTTTCCAGTTCTGACTTCAGCAACCACCAATGGCAGCACGGTTCTGGTCAGCGGCAACATCAACACACTGGCCAGCGTCACCGGGATGGTGATCCACTTCTACGCTTCGCCCAATGCCGGAAACATGAATCGCCGCGATGCCAAGCGTTACCTCGGTTCAACAACGGTCAACACCGATGCCAGTGGTAACGCGACGTTTACCAATCTCAGCCTGTCATCGGTAGTCGCGGCAGGCGAAGTCATCACGGCCACCACTACCACACCTGGAGCCAACGGCAGCACTTCGGAGCTTTCGCAGGCCGTCGTCGCCACCCTGACCAGCGGCAACAGCGCTCCAAGCGACTTAAGTATCACCAGCACTACAGACGGCGGTTTGACGCTCAATCCCAGTACAATCACCGACAATTACCTGCTTGCCAGCGACGGCGGCGCGATCCTCGGCGGACGCACAGCGCTGACGTTCGAAGTGCAATTCACGTCGCTCAATCTCACCAATAAAGCACTCGTTTCCTATGCGACTGCAACGTACGACAATGCCTTTACAGTCTACGTTGATGGAAGCGGCAATTTGCTCGTTTATGTCAATGGTGGGGTGGCGACTTCGAGTGCGATCGACTACCGCACCCTAGCCGATGGCAATCACCAATCGCTCTCGGTGACTTGGGATCGAACCGGCGGAGCATGGCAGATTTACTCAGCCGGCAATCTGCTCGATAGCGGCGCGGGTTTGGCCACCGGTCAAAGCATCGGCAGCAACGGTGCTTTGGTTTTCGGACAGGAACAAGATTCACTCCAAGGCGGCTTCGATCCAAGCCAAGCCCTGCAAGCTACGCTGTACGATGCGCGCATTTTTAGCGATGTGCGAACGGCTGCCGAAATTCAATCGGGAGCACACGCCACACTATCAACCAGCACCAGCGGACTGCTGGCCAATTGGCAATTCCATGACTTGAGCAGTAACGGCGTCGTCACCGAATCGGTCGCGGGTAACAACCTCACGCTGCAGCACGTCTATGGCAGTTCATTTACTGCCGGCAATCCGTCGCTGACATTAAGCGTAAGCGAAGGGGTCGCTAACGGTACCGTGATAGGCACGGTCGTAGGCACTGACTTCGACGCGAACACACTCACATACTCAATTTCGTCACAAACGATCAGCGGTGCGTTCACGATCGATCCGAACACTGGAGTCATTGCTGTCGCCAACGGCTCGTTGCTCGATTACGAAACGACTCCGACACATTCTGTCACAGTCCGAGTCAGCGATGGCTCCGCGAGTTATGACGAAGCCGTTGCGATCTCACTTCGCGGCGTCACGCTCGAGCCGACGAGTGGCGTTCCCGGCGTTCAAACCGTTGCCGAAACGTCAACTTTGACTTTCTCGACTGGCATCGGAAACGCGATTTCAGTCACCGATCAAAATGCCGGGACCAACTCGCTAATGCAGGTCTCGTTATCGGTCACCAACGGCACCTTCACGCTTTCACAAACAACCGGTTTGACGATTGTTGCCGGTGCTAACGGCGGCAGTTCGATGGTCATCAACGGCACGGAAAGTGCGATCAACGCGGCTCTCGAAGGGAGTGTCTACGATCCGGCTACCAACTACAGCGGATCAGCAAACCTACAGATTTCGGCGAGTCTGAATGCCAACCTGGAAGGACTTTATGATTTCAGGGACAGCACGGCCAACGATCACAGCGCCGGCGCAGCGCAAAACGGGATGTTTTATGGCAACGCAACAACGGTAGTCGATCCGATCCATGGCACGTTGCTGCAACTCGATGGCAATCGAGACTACGTCGAGATCAACGGTGTATTCGGCTCTCCCTCGAATGCCACTCTGGCCGCATGGGTCAACCTCAACACGGCCAGTCCCAACGGTGCCGAAGTAATCACGTTGGGCGACTCGCTGGTATTGCGACTGGACGAATCTGGTGGAAATGGCGTTTCAGGGGTCTACTACAACGGCAGCACGTGGATCTCGATCGCTACTCAGCGGACGCTTGCCGGAACAGGTTGGCATCACGTCGCCTTCTCTTTCGACGACACAAACAATGTGCAAAGGGTCTATATTGACGGTGAGATCGTGGCCCAAACAACGTCGGTGGATTCGGTTTCATATTCAGGGACTGAAACCCGAATTGGCGCACATCCCGGCACCAACGCAACCTGGGATTTCAATGGATTAATCGGTGACGCGCGAATCTACTCGCGAGCCCTATCAGCTAATGAAATCGCATCGCTCGCATCGGGCAACATCAGCGACACCGACAACGTGGCGATCTCTGTCACTGGCATCGTCAATGGAACTACTGGCAACGATACCATCAATGTGGGCTACACGGATGCTGAGGGCGATCAGGGTACCAGCGGCAATGATCGCATCCACGCGGGCAGTGGCAATGACACGATCCATGGCGGCGATGGCGACGATACGATTAACGCCGACGATGTGACTGTGGCCAACATGCTGACTGCCGATCCGACGTTGGTTTACAACGCGGCCACTGGGAAATTCTACAAACTCGTTACCACGCCCGCGACGTGGGACGCGGCCAAAGCCGCTGCTGATGCGTTCAACGTGCTCGGTCAAACCGGGCGGCTCGTGCAAATCGGCACGGCGGCTGAGAATGCCTACATTCAATCGCTCGCCGGTGGCGCCATCGTCTGGCTGGGGGCCAGCGACACCGGACACCAAGACGCCTTCGTTTGGACGGACGGTTCGCCGATCAGCTACCAGAACTTTGCCGCCGGACAACCCGATGGAGTTCAACACGAAGACGCGTTGCGGATGAACGCCGACGGGACTTGGGGCGATGCGTCTGAGATTCTGACCTACGCTTACATAATCGAAATTCGGCCGCAAAATTCCAACGACATCATCACCGGTGACAAAGGCAACGACACGATCAACGGCGGTATCGGCAACGACGTCGCGATCTATTCGGGACTATCAACCGAATACACGATCACGAACAACGGCAATGGCACATGGACGGTCACCGACTCAGTAGGCGGTCGTGACGGCAGCGATACGCTGACCGACGTCGAGCAATTCCGTTTCAGCGACAAGACGTTCGAGACAGCCAGCGGCACCTTCAATTCCGCTCCAACGGATATTTCACTCGTCACGCCCGGCGACCAACTCATCGCTCAACCGATTCAGGATTTGCAATCATACACGGGCTACAGCGCTATCAACAGCGCGGTGATCCCGCTTTCGACCGGTGGTTACGTGCTGCTCTACACCGACTACGATTACAACTCCGGTTGGGACATCATGGCCCAGCGGTACGATGACAACGGCATTGCCATCGGCGAAGCCGACATCATGGATCGCAGTTTGTTGTCGTACAGTGAATATGATCTTGACTTTGCGACGCTCAACGATGGTACGTTCGTCGTGACTTGGTACGACAACACCAGCGATGGCAGTAGCTATGCGGTTCGCGCCCAACGCTTCGATGCGACGTTCACTGCGATCGGTTCCGCGTTCACCGTCAACACGACGACTTTGTACGCCCAGTATTCGCCTGATGTCGCAGCAACGGGTGACGGCGGATTTGTCATCGTGTGGGCCAGTCAAGTTGACGAGAACAGCGATGGTGTCGGCGACTACTACGATGTTTACGCACAGAAATACAATTCATCCGGCGTGAAAGTCGGCGGCGAAATCATCGCCACCACTCAAACTGGTCATCAATATGCTCCCGCCGTTGCTGGTTTTGGCGACGGTTCGTTCTTGCTCACATGGCGCAGCGACAACGCTGCCGATGACGGTTCCAGTTACGCCGTGATGGGCCGGTTCTACAATGCCAACGGCACGGTCAACAACTCGATCAATGGCGGTGCTGCGTTCGTCGTCAACACCACGACCAGTGGCTATCAGATTTCGCCAGAAATGACGCAACTCGACGGCGACAGCGTGCTGGCGACATACATCAAAGATGACGGCAGCAGCTATGGCATCTACGGAAAGATTTACAACGTCAACGGTACCCTCGAGAAGGGTGAATTCAAGCTCAATCCAACAACAACCGGCTACCAAAACCTCCATCATGTGACGTCGCTGGCTGATGGCGGTTTCCTCGTCACCTATGCTTCCTCTGATGCCGGAGCGAATTATCGCATTCTGGCGACGCGGTATAACAACGCAGGCACTCAAGTTGGCAGCGAATTCGTCGTCAGCGCGCACGCGGTGAACTACTTCCAGACGTTACCGACGGCCAGCCAACTGGCCAACGGCGAAATCGTTTTTGCGTGGCAGAAGACCAGCAACTACTCGCAAGCCACTGAAACCAACGATAAAATCTTCCGCGAACACTTCAATCTCGCGGGCATCGCACAAACCGCGATCCTCGAAACGGAAGTCTTCGGTCAGGTCGCCGATCTCTACGCTGACGTTACATCGCTAGCGGGCGGTGGACATGTCGTGGTTTGGTACAACTACGGTTTTGAAACCGGTGGCAGTACCTCGGCTGGTGTTTTGGCACAGATTTTTGATGCTGCTGGAACTGCGACGAGCGCACCGTTTGTACTGAACATCGTAACGGCTTCGCATGAGCTCTACCCGGTCGTTGGAGCCCTTCCCAGCGGCGGGTTCGTCGCGGCATGGACAACTGGGAACGATGGCGATGGCTATGGTATCAGAGTGGCCCGTTACGACAGCACGGGAACGATGGTCGGTACCGAGCAACTGGCAAATACTTATATCACCAGCACTCAGTATCTTCCCGAAGTTGCGGTCGCGGCGGACGGTAGTTTCGTAGTGACGTGGATGAGTTTTGGGCAAGTAAGTAACTCGGAAGTTTACGAACAATACTTTCAGCGCTTTGATGCCGCTGGAAACAAAGTTGGTCTCGAAACGCGAGTCAATCAGAATACAGCGGGCTATCAATACCTTGGCGACATCAGCTTTGGTGCTGACGGAAAATTCTTGATCACTTGGAGCGATTCGACCGGCGACAGCAACGCGTGGGGCGTGAAAGCTCGCTTGTACAACGCTGACGGAACTCCAGTCGCAAACGAGTTCCTTGTCAACAGTACCGAGAATAGTTCGCAGATTTATTCCGAAGTCACGACACTTATAAACGGCAAGTATGTGGTTGTTTGGCAAAGCTATTCTCAAGACGGAAGTGCCTACGGTGCATTCGGACGGATTCTCAATGCTGACGGAACCTTCGCAACTGCTGAGTTCGCTCTCAACCAGACAACCGCCAGCAATCAGTCGTCGCCACAAGTTACTTCGCTCAGCACGGGTGGGTTTGCGGTTACCTGGATCGGGAGCGGCGATGGCCAAAGCGCCGCCATCTGGGGCCGTACGTTCGACTCCACGGGCACGGCGACCAGCGAAGAGTTCCGTGTCAGCGATACGGCCAGCGGCTGGAATAGCGGCCCGTCTCTGACCGAACGCGCCGACGGTTCGTTGATTTTCACTTGGACAGCGTACGACCAAAATGAAGGCAGTGTCGTTCGCCAACGCATCTACACGCAAGGCCTGATTGACAGCACACAAGTCGGTGCCGTGATCGGCAAGCTGACAACCACCGATGCCGATGCCGCCGATACGCATACCTATTCGATCATCGCATCCGATTCCAACGATTTTGAAATCGTCGCAGGCCACTTGGTTGTCAAAGCCGGGGCGGCGTTCAACGCCGCGACGGATCCGCCGCGCAGTGTCACAATTCGCTCGACCGACAGCGTCGGGAATTATTATGACGAGGTTTTCGTCATCAATCCCACGCCGACCAACTACGGCCCTACCGACCTGGCATTGCCAAATAACAGTGTTGCCGAGAATTCGACCAACGGCACAGTCGTCGGCACGGTCGTCGTCAGTGACCCCAATGCTGGCGATACGCATACGTTTTCGCTCACCGACAACGCAGGCGGGCGTTTTGCGATCCATGCGACTACTGGTCAAATTACGGTTCTTGACGGAACCAAACTCGACTTCGAACTTAACCCTTCGCACAACGTTACTGTCCAGGTCACCGACAGCGGTAGCTTGGTTTACAGCGAAACGCTGACGATCAATCTCACCAACCAACTTGACGCGCCGACCAACGTCGTGCCGTCAACACAAACGATTGCCGAAGACACGGCGCTGGTTTTCAATACACTCAACAACAACCGCATCATTATCAGTGACGATGCAGGCGATGTGCTGCGAGTCACGATCGGCGTCACGCACGGCACGCTGACACTTTCCCAAACCACTGGCCTGACATTTACGACGGGCACCAACGGAACGGCAAGTTTCACTGTCACCGGAACCGTCGACAACATCAATGCCGCGCTGAACGGCCTGCAATACAATCCAACGGCTAACTACAACGGCGCCGATTCGTTGACGATCACGACGAACGCCGAGACGATTTACCAACTAAACCTCGACGCGAATCTGCGTGGTCATTACGAATTCAATGCATCCTCGCCCGGCACAGATTCCAGTCCCGGCGGCACGAATTCGGCAACGCTCAATTCTGCGACCGTTACCAACGATCCGTATCACGCTGATGTGTTGTCGCTGACGGGTGGCGGCGGTCATGCCTCCATTGCTAGCAACTTCGGCAACGCTGCCAACATCACTTTGGCTGCGTGGGTCAACCTGGACAATGCCGATGCTCAAGGTTCGCAAGTTGTCCAGATCAGCAATCGAGTCGGTTTGCGTCTGGACAATCCAACGGGGAGCATGGTCGCCTATTTTGACAACGGCTCCGGCACCAGCTCGATCACTTTTGACGAAACGCTGGAAGGGACTGGTTGGCGACACGTGGCGTTCACGTTCGACGACACCCTCAACGCGATGAAGCTGTATATTGACGGCGTTGAAGTTGCGACGAAAACGGTCGGCACTTCGATCAACTATGCAGGCGCATCCGTTGGCACAAAAATCGGTGGACTTGGCAATACCGCCGGCTACGATTTCAATGGGAAGATCGACGATGCTCGAATCGTTGGTCGCGCACTGACAGCCGGTGAAATTGCTGCGATTGCAAACGTTCCGGGCGCGGCGACTGACACCGACTCCGTCGCGATCACCGTTACCGCTGTTAACGATGCACCGGTGCTGGACAATAGCGGCTTTCTGAGTCTGACAACCATCACCGAGAACGACACCAACAACGCCGGAAACACGGTTGCTCAGATCCTTGCCAGCGATAGTGGGAATCCGATCACGGATGTGGATGCCGGTGCGGTCGAAGGCATCGCTATCTTCTCAACCGGCGGCGCTAACGGCACGTGGCAATACAATACGGGCGCGGGCTGGACCGACGTTGGGACGGTTTCGGTAACGAGTTCGCTACTGCTTCGTTCAACCGACAGCTTGAGGTACGTACCCAATGGCCTAGATGGAGATACCGGTTCCATTGTTTTCTGTGCATGGGATCAAACTACGGGTACTGCGGGTTCAAAAGTTGATACGTCAAGCTATGGTGGTACGACCGCATTCAGCGATGCAACCGATTCTGCCATCATCAGTGTCACATCGATCAACGATGCACCATCGTTCCACCAGGGGACTGGTTTGGTGACAACCGGCTTCGGAGCCGGCACGCTCGACTACATCAATGCCATTGCAATTCAACCGGATGGCAAAATCATTGCTGTCGGGTACACCCAAAACGCTGGGAATAACGACTTCGCTGTCGCTAGATATAATTCGGATGGAAGTCTCGATACGAGCTTCGGTGGTGGCACGGGGAAAGTTGCGACCGCGATCGGAGTTGGTGCCGACAACGCCAACAGCGTCAAGGTACTTGCCAATGGCAAGATCCTGGTGGTTGGTAGCGCAATCTTCAGCGGAAGTTTTGACATTGCACTGGTGCAATATAACGCTGACGGCACTCTCGATACTTCCTTCGGTGGCGGCGATGGAATCGCAAATTCGGGAATCGCTGGTACGGACGAAGGGAACAGCGTGGCCGTTCAGAGCGACGGGAAAATACTCGTAGCTGGCTCCGACAACAGCAACTTCTTGCTCGCCCGTTTTTTGAGCGATGGCAGCTTGGATACGTCCTACGGTACCAGCGGCATGGTCTCCACCGATTTCGCCGGCGGAACCGATAAAGCCCATAGCATGACCTTGCAAGCGGATGGCAAAGTGCTACTCGGCGGATTGACTTTTAATGGAACAAGCTTTGACTTCGGAGTCGCGCGCTACCACACTGACGGCACGCTCGATACCAGCTTTAACAGCACCGGCAAAGTTTCGATCGATTTGGGGGCCAATAGCAACGATACCGGCTATGCGATTACAACTCAAACTGATGGAAAGATCCTACTATCCGGATGGACGGATGCAGGCGGAGGCAACGATTTTGGACTCGTTCGATTGAACTCGAACGGCAGTTTGGATACGTCCTTTAACGGAACAGGAAAGGTAGTCACGCCGATCGGAAGCGGTAGCGACTTAGGCGTGAGCGTTACCGTTCAATCCGATGGTAAGATACTAGTCGCTGGTCAAAGCAATACGGCTGGCAATAATTTTGCTGCGGTACGTTACCACAGCGATGGCAGCCTAGACACAACTTTTGGCGGCACGGGCAAAGTCGATACGAATTTTGGTGGCAGCAGTGACGATCGCGGGGCTGCAGTTTTGGTGCAGAGTGACGGGAAGATTCTGGTTGCCGGGACATCGACCATCAATGGCAATTACGATTTCGCAATCGGTCGTTACAACACCGACGGAAGCCTGGATGCGCGATTTAATACAACCAACACTCTCGGAGGCACCGCTGCCTATACTGAAGGCGGCTCGCCGGTGGTGCTCGATTCCGATGTGTCGATCTTCGATGCTGAACTCTCCGCAGCCAATAGTTTCAACGGTGCCACTCTGACATTGGCTCGCGATGGCGTTGCAAATGACGAAGATCTATTCAGTGCGACGGGGTTGCTCGGTACGCTGACTCAAGGTGGCAACCTCGTTTACAACGGAACCACTATTGGCACCGTCACGACCAATAGTGCTGGATCTCTAGTACTGACCTTCAACAGCAACGCAACTCAGACTCTGGTAAACTCCACGCTGCGCTCGATCGCTTATGCCAATAGCAGCGACACACCGCCAACGTCGGCCCAGATCGACTGGACCTTTAGCGACGGCAATAGCGGAGCGCAAGGCAGCGGTGGTAGCTTGGAGACAAACGGCAGTACTACCGTCAATATTACGAGCGTCAACGATGCACCGGTTGTGATCACCAACTCAGATTTCGACGACGCGGGCAACCAGGTTATCAACTTTGAAGGCGGCGACGATTCCATTTTACTGACGGGCCTACCGGTCAATACTGCGGCTGGCACCGATGTTACCGTCGAATTCTGGATGCATTGGGATGGTACTGAAAGCACCATGCCGTTTGGATTCCAAGGCTATGATTTGTACTTCGCAAGTGGCTCGTTGGGATTCAACACTGGCAGTGGTGATATCTATGGGATCGCCAGCTCGGGATTGAGCGGCGGCTGGCATCACGTTGCCGCAGTCTTCCACAACGGAGATGTGACGGGAAGTCGACTCGTGATTGATGGCGTTGAGCAGGCACTAACACAGCGTCTAGGTACACCGAATAGCGGTAGCGCCTTTGCAACAAACAATGCGAGCATCTCGGGCTGGGGAGTGAATTCCAGCTATAAACTGGATGGTCAAATCGACGAGGTTCGAATTTGGAACGGTGCTCGTGATGTCAACGCGATCCGCGCCAACATGAACAAAGAGCTGTCGGGGGTACATCCTGGACTGGTAGCCGCCTATTCGTTCAACAATGCCACCACCGGCGCAGGGGGCGTGATTGACAACAGTGGTAACGGCCACCATGGCACGATGGTGGGAATGACGGCGGCCAATGTCGCTGCGGCCAGCGGTTTTACCGACATTGGCGATCAAACGGTCGGTGAAAATAACCTGGTCAAGCTGTCCGTCGCCGCATATGATCCCGACAACGATGCGATTACTTATACCTGGACGCAAACCAGCGGAACAATGGTCACGCTCAGCAGTTCGACCGACGCCCAACCGACCTTCACGGCACCCAATCGTAGCGCCAACTATCAACTCACTTTTGACGTAGCGGTATCCGACGGAATGCTCACGACGACCGAATCGGTCACAATCAATGTGACTGCATCCAATGTGGCGCCGTCGATTGACTTGGATGCCAACAATGACTCCGGTGCGTCGGGATCCAACTACGTCACCTTCTTTACAGAAGGTGGTGGGCCGGTGGCTGTGTCAAACTTTGTCGACGCCACCATTGTTGATCCTGACCTTGAGGATTTAGTCTCGCTGACGATCACGATCACCAACCCGCTCGACGGAGCCAATGAAATCTTGGCCGCCGACACCACGGGCACCTCAATCACGGCTAGTTACGACAGTGGCACTGGCGTGTTGAGCTTGACCGGTGCGGATAGTGTTGCGAATTACCAACAAGTCTTACGGACGGTGACGTACAACAATACTTCGAATGCTCCGGACGTCACGCCGCGTACACTCACCTTTGTGGTCAACGATGGAATCATCGATAGCGAACTGTCATCTTGGGGTTCAAGCGGTCCCGCAGGACTCGTTGGCTATTGGAGTTTTGATGAAGCCACGGGTGGAACGCTGCACGACCTCGCTGGTAACGGAAACGACGGCACTCTTAACAACATGGACCCGAATACCGATTGGGTTTCAGGTCAAGTAGGCCATGCCCTCGATTTCGCTGACTCTGGCGGCTATGTCGAGATTCCGTATAGCGAGGTCTTCAAACCCGACGGTGATTTCACGATCACGCTATGGAACAAGCCCGGCAGCGTCACTGGAGGGACAAGGCGAATTGCGGAATATGGGGATGGAACATGGCAGACGGACGGCTGGATGCTCAACCAGTACGGAGATGATCTGTACTGGTATCACCAGTCCGCTGGCCCAACGTCGATTGCGAACAACGTTTTTACCGTAGGCGAGTGGGCACACATCGCAGTCACACGCAGTGGCGACACGTTCACGCTGTTCGTCGACGGTGTGCAAATGGATCAAGATGTTAAAGCGGGTGTGATCACCGGCAATCACTCTCTGTATATTTCCTCGGATACGGCATCCCAGGAACACGACGGAGCCGTCGACGATTTCAGGATCTACAATAGGGCACTTAATGCAACGGAAATCCAAGAGGTCCGCGACCACCATGGAACCGTCGCGGTAGTGAATATCGCTTCCGTCAATGACGCGCCGAGTGGCGCCGACAAAACGGTAACAACGCTGGAGAAGACCAACTACACGTTCACGTCTGGCGATTTCGGTTTTAGCGACGTCGATGGAAACTCGCTGCTTGCCGTGAAGATCGCGGCGCTTCCCAGTGCCGGGACGCTGTACCTTGACACCAATAGTGACGGTAACGTCGATGGTGGCGAAGCACTCACTGCGAATACCACTGTATCGCTCGCTGATATCGACGCCGGACGATTGAAGTTCAAACCGACCGCCGATGAAAACGGCACGAGTTACGCAAACTTTACGTTTGCTGTCCAAGATGACGGTGACACCGCAAATAGTGGTGTCGACACCGACCCGACACCAAACACAATGACGATCAATGTCACGTCGACATCCCAAATCAGCGGACACGTTTACGAAGATGTCAACGGCGATTCGCAACTCGGCGATGCGGTGGGCGTCGCTGGCGTGACGGTCTACTTGTACCAAGATGGCGGCGATGGAATAGCCAACGGCAGTGACGATGTGATCGTGGGAACAGCACTCACAGGCGTCGGCGGTGTGTACTCGTTCGAACGCATCGACGGCACCTATTTCGTCGTCGTCGACTCGAGGACCGTTGCACCGAGTGCTGGACTCAATGCGACGTTCACGCAGACCGATGTGTGGGCGGAGCAAACCTTTGGTGTGACGGGTGCTGTCCACGGTGCAGGATTCTTAGGTTCGAGCGGAGCCCTATTCGGTGGGCGAGTGGCCGACGTGAGTGATGACGCCAGTTCGCTGCTGACGGCCCAGCACGTGACGCTAGTTTCGGTCAGTGGTGGAGACGTCAATAACATTGACAGTGCGTTCAGCTTTAACGTCGTCACGGGTATTCGCGACGGCGACGATGTGGGCGGTGAAGGTCGCAGCATCCAGGGGAGCCTGCGACAATTCATCGACAATGCCAATGCCATCACCGGCAGCAATGCAATGCGATTCGCGCCAGCCGTTACTGGAAATTCAACCAATGGAGTGGGTGAATGGTGGACGATTACCCTGACTAGCAACCTGGCAGCTCTCACCGACAGTGGCACGACGATTGACGGTACCGCATTCGACTATCTGGATGGAACGACGATCATCGACAGCAACGGTGGCGCAGTCAACTCGGCACGAACGGTCGGTGTCGACGATCTAGTCTTCGATGCAACCGAGCGACCAGAGCTCGAGATTTTTGCCAACGGTAACTCGTTGGGGCTCGTCCTCGATGCTGACGACCTCACAGTGCGCGACTTGGCGATCTACGGCTCGATTCGTACGGCTGGAGAAACTGGGGCGCAGATCTATATCACTAACAACGTAGTAACCGCAGGCTCGGCAACCGTGGTCGATAGCGTTTTGGGTGCTAGAGCGGACGGAAGTGATCCGGGTGCCGCTCGCGGATCGTCGGCCATGGCTATCAACGGTGCGTCGACGGTGACAAACAACTACATGGCATTCCTCGATATCAGCGGCGTGCGATTCAACGGACTGTACTACGGAAACAGCGACGGATCGACTTTTGTAAACAACGAAGTCCATACTGTCGCGGGAAGCCACACTGCGGGGGACGCGATTACGGTCGACAGCCAAGGCAATACGGTTCGCGGTAACTATGTCCACGACGTCGCCTTGGCCACGGTCGTCTATCCATACAATGGCAAGGGGATCGAGCTGTGGTACGACTCGAACAACAACCTGATCGACAATAACACGATCGTGTCGGCCGTCACGGCTGGTATCGGGCTGGGTGATAATGCCAATAACAATACGATCTCCAAGAACGTCATTACTGGAACAACAGGTTTTGGCGGAGAAGGGGGAGCGGGTATTTTGGTGACGCATTTCACTGGTCCCACAGCGCCGACTGCAAATACCTTCAGCGAAAATTCAATCTATGGTAATTTCGGAATCGGTATCGACTTAGACAATCGAACTGGCGCGAGCGCATTCGGTGACGGTGTAACGGCCAACGACGGCGCACTGACTGTCGGAACGCCCAACGAGCTAATGGATACGCCTGTCATTGTGACTGCCAATCTCGTTGGAACGACGTTAACTCTGGGAGGCTACGTCGGCAGCGCACCGAACCAATCCACTTTTGCCAGCGCGCGCGTCGAATTCTTCAAGAGCAACAATGGTCAAGGTCAAACCTATTTGGGATTCTTGACGACCGACGCCAATGGAAACTATAGCGGTAGCTTGACCGTCACGGGACTGACGGATACCGATTCGATTACCGCCACAGCGACGAATCTTTCGGGAAGCACATCGGAGTTTGGAACCATATCTTCCGTCAATGCCACGCCAACTGACATTGGCCCCAATTCATTCAATATAAACGAGAATACGGATACCACCGGCGGTTATGCGGTGGGTACGCTCTCAACCACCGATCCCGACTCGGGCGATACGTTCACCTATACGATCGTTGGCGGAACGGACCAAGCCAAGTTCTCGATAAGTGGCAATCAATTGATCCTCACCGATGGCGTGCTCGACTACGAGACCAAGCCAAGCTATTCGGTGACGGTTCGCACGACGGATGCTGGTGGATTGTTCTATGATGAAACGCTTACGGTAAGCGTACTCGACACCAATGATGCACCAGTAGCCCAAGCCGGGAACAATTCCGCGACGGAAGATGGTTCGGCAATCAACGGTCAACTCACAGCAACCGATGCGGACGCTGGCGCCACGCTGACTTACGCATTGATCAGCAATACCAGCGAAGGTTCGGCAACGGTTCAGGCCAATGGCGACTATTCGTTCGACCCCGGCGCCGACTTCCAGGACCTGGCTCAGGGTGAAACCCGCGATGTGACGTTCACTTATGAAGTCACCGATAACAACGGCGCTACCAGCCAAGCCGTAGTCACCATCACAGTCACCGGCACCAACGACGGACCGGTCGCTCAAGCCGGCACCAACACGGCCACCGAAGATGGCGCTGTTGTCAATGGAACACTCAGTGAA
>JADYZV010000181.1 GCA_020852965.1 Pirellulaceae bacterium
AACGTCCTTGCTGACGCTGCGGGTTACGATTGCATAGCAGACTGTTTTTTGCTCGTATGACGTAAACCTATTCGCTATCATCGTTTACTTCGTTTTCTCGCAGACTCATGAATAATCCGGGTTAAACCGCGCCAGCGCTGACGCGGTTAAACAGAAACTCTCTCCGGTAGCATTCACGCGTGCCCGCCGAGTTGCATCTGCCAACGTAGCTCGGCGGTCCCCCGCCGAATTGCATTTCCCGTCACGGTATCTGCTACTTTGGGATCTTAGCGCTACGACTTGTCTGCTTTGCGAGTACCGCTGAAGTCGATTTCGCCAGAATCGCCATTGACGCTATATTCGAGATTCCCTTTGAGTTTCGAACCGTAGGGACGTCCTTTGAATTCAACGTGCAGTTTGGCACCTTCGTAATCCGAATCGATCTGGAATTGCAAGTGGTTGTTCTTGAGCTCCAGTTCCTTGGCTTCGATGGTCTTACCGTCTGGGCTAGCATAGGTGCCTGTAAGCTTTCCATCCGTCTTAACCAACGTCAAAACTGGCTTCAACGTCTGTCCATCTGGAGTGTCAATGCGCAGGTCCCAGGCACCGAGCACATCGGACACTTCGACTGAACGCTTGGCGTCCCACGGGAAATCCCTCGAGCCCTCCTCCGACTTGGCGACCAACGTACCTTGGATCGCATCGCCGTCCTGCTTCCCCGTGAAGTGAACCGCGATGTCGCGATCCAGCTTGAGGTTGATCACAAAGGAGATATCCTTTCCCTCGATTTTCCCTTCCTCGACCTTTAGGTTTCTGTCGTTGGCTGATAGCGTGCCGGTCAGCTTCCCGTCTTTGCCCGCTTCCAGCTTCAATTCGTTCTTGACCGTTTGTCCATCCATGTCGAAGTCCCAGCGCCAAGTACCGCTCGGGTCGGCTCGCTTTTCCTGAGCGACTGCCGCGAGTGAGAGGGAAGCAACTAAGGAGAGTCCGCAAGCCCATAGAGCCATCGTTCGCATTGTAGTTAACCTTTGTGTAAAAAACTGAGGTGGAAACCGAAGGTGGTCCAGTATAATGCAATCGTTGCAAAAGGGAGCTAGCGAGCTACCGAGCGATACACAGCAAGCAAAACCGGGCCCAACGCATTGCAAAATCGCGGGTCCCAACTAGACTCGAATCCACGGGCACTCGCCAACGGGTGGTACGCAACAGCTCGATCCTCAAACGAATTAGAGTCGAAAAGTCCAGCGCACATGAAAATCGCCGTATTCGGTTTGGGGTACGTAGGGAGCGTCTCCGCTGCCTGCTTGGCCAACGATGGTCATGACGTCATCGGGGTCGACGTCCAACAAGACAAGGTGGACGCGATCAACGCGGGCAAGTCATTGGTCTCGGAACCGGGATTGGCCGAACTGGTGGCCGAGCTGGCGAAGTCGAAAAAGCTACGCGCCACGACTTGTAGCCGCGAAGCGGTTCAGGCGAGCGACATGAGTCTGATCTGCGTCGGTACTCCGAGCAACGACAACGGTAGCTTGAAACTCCATTACGTTGAATCGGTTGCCAAGGAGATCGGTGCCGCGCTGGCTGACTTCCCCGGCTATCACGTAGTATGCGTTCGCAGTACAGTGCTCCCTGGCACGACGGAAGACTTCGTCGCGCCAATCCTTGAAAAGGCCTCGGGAAAAAAGCGTGGCCAAGATTTTGGGTTGTGCATGAATCCTGAATTTCTGCGCGAAGGGGTGGCCATCGCCGACTATCGCGAACCGAGCCAAATTGTGATGGGCCAGTTCGACGAACGCAGTGGCCGGACGGCCATGAGTATGTACGAAGGGATCGAAGCCACGCGCGTCCACAGCGATATTAAAACGGCCGAGTCGGTCAAATACGTGTGCAATACCTTTCACGCCCTCAAAGTCGCCTTTGCTAACGAGATCGGTAATATCTGCAAAGCTCACGATGTCGACGGACAAGATGTCATGCGGATTTTCTGTAACGATCGTCGCTTGAACATCTCCGACAAATACCTCAGTCCAGGCTTTGCCTTCGGCGGTTCGTGCTTGCCCAAAGACTGTCGGGCGTTGATCTATCGCGCCCAGGAACGCGACGTCGAAACACCTTTGCTACGTTCGATCATGGAAAGCAATCAATTGCAGATCGCGCGCGGTATTCGCATGATCGAGCAATCGGGGAAAAAAAAGATTGGCATACTCGGCTTGAGTTTCAAAGCCAGTACCGACGACGTGCGCGAAAGCCCGGTCATTCCAATGGTCGAAACGCTCGTAGGCCGTGGTTATGACGTTTCCATCTACGATCCCTGCGTCAAGCCCGAGGAGATCTTTGGTGCCAACGAGCTCTTTCTGCGTGGAGCGCTGCCACATTTTGCTAAGCTCATGCGGACCGACGTCGCAAGCCTGATGGCCGAATCGGAGGTTGTCGTCATCACCAACGGCAGCAAGGAATTCAATGGCCTCGTCGATGCGACGGCTGGAGACAAGGTGGTCATCGATCTGCATGGGCTCGCCAAGAACGAAAACGGAAAACATGGAAACTACCAAGGTATCTGCTGGTAAGCGGATCTTGATGCTGCTGGAGAATAGTTGTTACCCCGGAGACATTCGCGTGCTGCGTGAAGCATTGTCTTTGGTCGAGTTTGGCTATCAGGTAACCGTCATCGCCCCGTGCGGAAAGAAAGAAACGTGGTATGAACTCGATCAAGGAGTTCACGTCTACCGCTATCCACGCCCGAGGGAAGGCGAGAGCGGCTTGGGCTACATTTGGGAGTACAGTGTCTCGATCTTCTGGACGTTTTGGCTGAGTCTATGGGTACTTGTGCGTCGCGGTTTCGATGTGATCCACTCGCACAGCCCCCCCGACCTGTATGTGTTGATCGCGATGTGCTATTGGCCACTCGGCAAGAAGTTCGTCTTCGATCACCACGACATATCTCCTGAGATGTACATCGCTCGCTTTCACGGCAAGGGCAATCCGTGGATCGTCAAGGCGCTGACCTTCTTTGAAGGCCTGTCGTGCCGTTACGCCACACATGTTATTACGGTCAATGAATCTTATAAAGATCTCGTACTGCAGCGGCACAAGATTCCCGAATCGAAAATCACAGTGGTTCGCAATGGCCCCAGTTTCGACCGTTTGTACTTGGTAGAGCCCGACGCCAAGATCATAGCCCGAGGACAGACGGTGCTCGGCTATGTCGGCGTCATGGGGTTTCAAGACGGAATCGATTCATTGATTCGCGCGTTGCACAGGCTGAAGTTTGAATTGGGCCGTAACGACTTTTACTGCATCTTGATCGGCAAAGGTTCTTCGCTCGAAAGCTTGAAGAGCTTGACGAAAGAACTGCAGCTCGAAGAGAACGTTCTGTTCACTGGATTTGTCTCGCACGAGGACTTGCTCAAGTATCTTTCGACGAGTGATATCTGCATTGCACCCGACCCGTTTAATCCATTCAATGATCGTTCGACCATGATCAAAGTTATGGAGTACATGACGCTTTCCAAGCCGATCGTAGCCTACCGTCTGATCGAGCATCAGGTGACCGCGCAGGCTGCAGCATTGTACGCCGATGTCAACGATGAGCTCGATTTTGCGCGAAAGATCGAGGAGCTGATGAACGCTCCCGAGCTTCGGCATGAAATGGGAGCCATCGGTCGCAAACGTGTCGAAGATGTGTTGGCTTGGCCACACCAGGAAGGCCATTTGCGCAGCGTCTACGCGACGGTCTTTGGCCAAAGGCCCTAGTCGATGGAAAAACAACCGCAATTGAAAACATCCCCTTCGCCGCAGCATCTCGAGCTACGGTTTGCTTTTGCCGGACGAATAGGGGATGTGCTGCGAGAGTGTTTTTATGAAGATGCGAGCCATTGGCGTTTGTCGACTAGTTTTCGAATCTATTATCTTTTGCGTCGCTGGATTCCGCTGGTGCTTCGCCAACGCATGCAGCAGAGTCGCAATCGCACGCTGCCGGTTGGCGACGACTGGTATCGCCAGCATAGTTTCCTAGGTCGTTGGGCAACCGCATTGGAAGAAGATGTGCAATGCGGTCCCGCACCACTCATTCACCCCTGGCCCGACGGATCTAGCCACTCCGCAATAGTTACCCATGACATCGAGACGCGTGAAGGCGTGGCGCGTGTCGACCGCTTGGCCAGCCTTGAAGAAAACCTCGGCATTCGCTCGGCCTGGTACTTTGTCCCCGCAAGATACAAGCTTGACCGAGGATTGCTCGACGACCTGCGTGCGCGCGGACATGAGGTAGGCGTGCATGGCTACAGTCACGACGGTCAGTTGTTTTCATCGAAGCGCCGATTTCGACAACGGGCAATCAAGATCAACGCCATCGGTCGCGATTGGCAGGCTGTTGGTTTTCGCGCGCCGATGATGCATCGCGAGCTGAGTTGGATGCAGGCGCTCGAGTTTGACTACGATACGAGTTGCTTTGACATCGATCCCTTCCAAGCCATGCCCGGCGGCGTGGGAGGCGTGTGGCCCTTTATGGTCGGTCGCTTGGTGGAACTTCCTTGCACGTTACCTCAAGACCACACCCTATTTGTGACTTTGCAGCAACAGTCGACTGACGTGTGGCGCGACAAGCTCGGGTTGATCCGGCAATTGCATGGTATGGCCATGTGCATTATTCATCCCGACTACCTGTCGACCGCCAAGCGCTGGGAGCTATACCGCGAGCTGCTCGAGTTGATGCTATCGGCCGACGGCGCCTGGCACTGCTTGCCTCATCAAGCCGCGACTTGGTGGCGGCAGCGCGATCAATCGCAAATCGTTGGTACTATTATTGAAGGTCCCGCACAGCCTCGCGGTAGAATCGTGTCGTTAACGGATATGTTCTGAATCACTTTCCGTTCATCCATACCGCGACCTGAGCGAATTTGTAGGCTTGGATGGATGCTTCGCCTGTGGCGCGCTACAATGTGAAGATCGCAAACAAGGGTCGACCAATGATCATGGATCAGGCCTTTTTCAACATCGAATTCCTGCCAAAAGACAACTGTAGTTACTGTGACATAGCACCCGCTTGGAAAAACATCCAATGGTTTCGCGAAATCAAGGAGCACGCAGAGCAAGGAGATGTGGCAGGCTGTCAAGGCATGGAAAAAGTCTACGCAGCGATGCAGCCTGTTTGACCAGGCAGACACACGTCTACTCTCGTTCTCGCTAATCGATTTCGGGCACCACGTAGGGCGCTCGATATTGGCGTTTGAGCAATGGATTTGCTTTGTCAGCTCCCGCGCCACTGAATTTCGCGTCGTCGACATCGAACTCGAGCATTGGGCTGAGGGACAATTGCGTCATGGGGACATCGTGCGCAGCGAGGTGAACTTTCATTTCCTCGCGTAGCGCGCCCCACTCTGGGACCTGCTTGGCTAGCTCTTCGGCCGCATCGGTCGAGTATTGGTCGCCAGCTTGGAAGGCAATGTTGGCCAGATTGCACCAGCCGGTGGAATAATTCCCCATTTCGACATCGGTATTTAGTGCGCTCGCGTCACGGCTACGGACGCAATCGATGAAGTTCTGTTGATGTATGCGGTTGCCACTGTTCCCCTTGAATTCGCGAATCACTTTATTGTCCTTGTCGTAGGCGACGGCTCGGCCGCGTTGACCTTCGAAGCGTCCTCCTTCACAGTAGGCGATGTAACCGCTACCCGGACCAGGGTGCTCGGCCGAGCGTGTCTGCTCATCCTTACTCGCGGTCAGATTTGAGAGGCCGATCACGGTTGGGATCTCCCCCGTATCAAAATAGACGAAATGCACATTGGGCGTATTTCCAGCGTCGTTCCATGCGACCCGACCACCGGCGGCCATGATTCGTGAAGGGAGCGTGACCTTATCTTGGAACACATTGTTGCGCGCGTCATCCAATACGTGTACGCCCCAGTTTCCCATTTCGCCCGAGCCCGTGTTGTAATCCCAATGCCAGTCGTATTGCAGATTGTCACGGAAGATCGGTTTATCTTGAGCTGGCCCCAGCCACACATCGTAGTCGATCGACTTGTCGATCTTCAGTGGTTCGCTCCGTTTGCCAATCGCTGCTCGGACGCCATAGCGATTGACGCGACAACTGAGAATTTTTCCTAGGCCCTGTTCCTCGTGCAAGAACTTCTTAATTTCAGCTTGCATAGGATCGGAGCGTTGTTGCGTACCGACTTGGCAAATGCGCTGGTACTTGCGCGCGGCTTTGACCGTTTGATCACCTTCCCACTGCGAATGAGATAAGGGTTTTTCGACATAGACATCCTTCCCAGCTTGCATGGCCCAGATCGAGGCCAGGCAGTGCCAATGATTGCAGGTGGCCACGACGACCGCGTCGATCTCCTGGTTGTCCAGCAACTCTCGCACATCGGAATACGTTTTGGCTTTCGGGAAAATGCGACTCTTGTCGTAGACCCGTCCTCCATCAGGGTCGCATAGTGCGGCGACCGCCACGCCCGCCGTTTCGCTGTAGACTCGCATGTGCCCTCCAGCACGTCCTCCGCAGCTTACGAAACCGAGGCGGATTTCATCATTGGCCATGGCCCGGGCGGGCGAACTTGGAAAGGTCCATACCGCACTGGCAGCCGCAGCAGTTCCCAAAAGTGCTCTTCGATTCAGTTGGCGTGTCATGGGTTGGTCTCGTTGTATTTTGAGTTGGTGATTCCGGCGAGTATTCTGGTGTTTGAGTGCCGACTGCGAAAACCTGCTTGATCGAGCTGTCGATCCACAGCAGCCCAATTCTACTCTGTTGCTGCATGGCTTGCATGGGCTTGAAACGCCACTAGCTGCAGCCTTGAATATACGCGAAAAGCGCTCGCGCGGTTCAACAGACCAGCTCTCCGGCCGCGAGAAATGGTTGCCGAAGAATGTTTTTGTTTAACCGCGCTAGCGCTTCTTCGCACATAATTCTTGCAATACAATAGGATCGCAGCCCATGCCTATCCCGCATGGTGTTTGCTACAAGCCAATTCCAGGAGTGCAATCGCGATGAAACAACTTCTACTGTTCACTCTGCTGAGCGCACTATTAGTTCACGCTGCCTGGGGCGCCACGCCCCCGAATATCGTCTTGATTTTCGCGGATGATCTGGGGTGGAAGGATGTCGGTTATCAAGGGAGCGAGTTCAACGAGACACCGAACATCGATCGACTGGCGCGGCAGGGGATGGTCTTCACTTCCGGATACGCAGCGGCAGGGAATTGCGCCCCCAGCCGCGCGTGTTTGTTGTCAGGCAACTACACGCCACGCCATCATGTATTCGCAGTGAGTTCTACCGACCGCGGCCCCAAGCACGAACAGCGGCTGGTTCCCATCCCCAATCGCAGCGGCTTAGCTGAGAGCAACGTCACGATCGCTGATGCGCTCAAGTCGGCCGGCTACGCCACGGGGATTTTCGGCAAGTGGCATTTGGACGGACCCAATGGAGCTCTACCCAGCCAACAGGGCTTTGACACGGTCTTCGAATCGAAAGGCGGATGGGGGGAGAGCGAGCCCGACAATCCGAAGCGGGTATATTCGTTGACCGAGGCTGCCTGTCAGTTCATGGAGCAGCACCGCGATCGCCCCTTTTTCGTCTACCTGCCGCACTACGCGATCCATACCAAGTTGCAAGCTCGGCCAGCGACTTTGGAAAAGTTTAAAGCTAAACCGAGCAAAGCAGAGCATCCATCGCCACTGTATGCCGCCTGCACCTACGATTTGGACGACAGTATCGGGCGTCTGCTAGAGAAGCTCACCGAACTGGGATTGGACGACAATACGCTAGTGGTCTTCACTAGTGACAATGGTGCGACGCAACAGTCGCCGCAAGAGCCACTGCGCGGTAACAAGGGGGGCTACTATGAAGGAGGAATTCGCGAGCCGTGGATCGTGCGCTGGCCGGGTATCACGCAACCCGGTAGTCAGTGTGATGTACCCGTGATCAACCAGGACTTGTTCCCCACATTTCTGGCTGCTGCTGGAGTAGCCGTTCCCGAAGGAAAGGTGCTCGACGGCGAGAGTTTAATACCGCTGCTCAAAGGCACAGCTAGCTTGCAGCGCAAGTCGATTTTTTGGCACTTTCCAGGCTATCTCAATACACCGGTGATCCGTGGACGCGAGCTGGATGTGCGGACTGGTTTTCGCTCGCGGCCCGTGAGCGTCATTCGCCAAGGTGATTGGAAATTACATCTCTATCTGGAGGAGTGGGTGCTCGATGGTGGACGTGAAAAAATCGCCTCCAATGGAGCTGTAGAACTTTATAACCTACAGCAAGACATTGGCGAGCACGATAACTTGGCCAACAGCCATACCGACAAGCGAGACAAATTGCTCGACGACCTATTGGCTTGGCATCAGTCGGTCGCTGCTCCGATACCCAGCCAGCCCAATCCTAACTACGCACCTAACTAATCTATGCAGTGGACGAGGTTACGAGTCCTTTTGCCCGTAGTGGACGAGGTTACGAGTCCCTATGATTCGATACGCGTCAGGGACTCGCAAACATCGTACCGAGAATAGGTGTTCGAACATTGCGACTGTAAGGCAGTTCCTTTCTGGAAGGAATCCGTCGAACGGAAATCGTCTACTACCGAGTCGACGCAAATTGTTTAGCGCCTAGCCGGAGTGGCCGGTGGATTGGGAGTGATTCTACTACGGAGAGTTGGCTCGATGCGGTAGCGACAGGATCAGCGCGGGTGTACCGGCCAAGTAGGCGCAGGCAGGAGCGGAGTTGATTGCACCTAGCCACGAGACGATGCGCAAGAGGGTTTGGGGAGTGTGGTTGGCAGCCGCAGGTGAGATTATTGGTTAGCTGCCGCAGGTGCCGTCGCCTGCGCAGGCTGCGAAAGTGAGTTGGTTTCTGCTGTGGTTCGTCAGAGCCCACCTGCTGACCAGCTCGCATTGCGCTCCAGCAGCCTGCTACGGCTCGGCGTTAAACAATTCCACCGAGAGTGAACATCGAAGCGAGCAGCGTCGAAAATTCGCATGGTCACTGTTGCCCCTTTCGATTTCGAGCACGAGCACGAGTACGAGCAGGAGCAGGAGCAGGAGCAGGAGCAGGAGAAATTGAAGAGGATGGTGGTGTTCAGCGAGGGGTGTCCGAAAATGTGCGAAGGTAGGAAGCGCATAGGATACCGGTGGCGACACCCGCGTTGAGCGATTCGGCACCGGAACTCTGGGGGCCGCGAGGTATGCTGATCCAACCATTTAGCAGTTCCCCTACGGCGGAACGAATTCCGTGACTTTCACTGCCAATGACCAGCAGCGTGTCGGCCGGCCAGTTGTAATGCAACCCATCGCTGCCACCGCTAATGCAAGTACCCAGTATCGTTAGCTGTGGATGTTCGGAGCGCAGCGAGGCGAGCGGACGGGTGCGCGCCGCGACTCGCAGGAATGCCCCCATGCTGGCTTGGACGACTTTGGGATTGTATAAGTCGACGCAGTCTTCTGACGTGTAGAGTCGGGTCACGCCAAACCAATCGGCGATGCGCCAAATGGTTCCCACGTTGCCCGGGTCGCGCAGGCCATCCAAGTACAGCCCAAGACCGCTAGCTGGCGCATCGCTGGCCGCGTCCGGGAGGGCATCTTCTTCTAGGGGAGGCATGTCGAGCAATGCCAGGACGCTGGGGGGAGAATCCAACGAACTGATCGACGCGATCGCTTGCTGGTCGCAACAGTAGATACGGTCGGCGACTTGCGAACGCCATGCGTCGGATTGACTATGGAAATAGTCCGCTGTGCAAATCAGATACCGCAGCCCCGAGGTGGCCGCGTTCACAGCTTCAGCAGCTATCGTTTCACCTTCGACCAGAAACTGTCGTTGTTCGTGTCGGTGCTTTTTCTTGCTCAACGAACGTAGGTGCTTGACTTGATTTCGAGTCAGCGCGGGTGGAAGTGTCAATGGTCTCTCGTGGATGGGGCCGTTTGGAATTTGTTAACTTTGTTTGATGGGCACGTTTGATATGTAATAATGGCTAGACTAATTGGGCAACACCACTTTGAACAATAGGATGGACTGCATGCCTGATTTAATACCCTATGGTAGTTGCTGCCTCCGCCGACGACAGCCGACTAGTTTTCAGTTCGTTAAAGCGAAGCATGAACCAGAGCAAGTTCCTTAGAAGACTGTTGATAGCCGGTGTGTTGTTGCTCGTCGCCATAGTATTCACTCTTGCCCGCCGGGCGGACACTTTAGCCAAACAGAGCTCGCTAGTAACAGGAGTAACGAAATCCACTGATGGTTTCAGCTTGGTAGGGACCTGGATTGGAGATTCCGACAATGTGTTGAATCTACGCAGTGACGGCACAATGCGCGCAGCCGACCGAGGTGATAGCGTTGACAAGGTACAGTATTACGAATGGAACGTTGAGCAAAATGCGTTTGAGTTGGTCTATGCACCTCGAAAAAAAAGAGCGGTTGACTGGTTAGGCAGCGCTGTACTAGGCATGAAGTACACACGAGATCGCTACGAGGTCAGGTGGATCGATGCGGACACAGTGGAATTCACTAATGCGGAATCGAAAACCTTCATTCTGAAAAGGTGTAGCGACGCGACCGTTCAGAATGCTCCTTAATAAGAATACATGGAGACGAGCAATGTCGCCTTCTGCAATACCAACAGATTCATCTGACAAGCCAGCTTAAGAATGGTCATTTAGATAGAAGCTCGTGAACGGTTACGATTTGTTTCTGCCAGACTAACGGCGACGGTTTACTTTGGAAGCCGACACGGTTTAGAATGGGTTTTCAAAACCCAACAGACCTCTATAACCAAGTATTGAATATGATAAGAACACTGAGTCTTGGTTTGCTCTTGCTGGTCCTCCCCTGCTCTTTACTAACAGCCCAGGAGAAGAAACCGAAAACGGCAAAGCTCGATCCGGCCATGGATGTCAATCGAGCCGCCAAAGCGGGTCTCGATTGGTACGACGTGACCAGCTGGGGGGTCGAAGGTCGCATACTGCCCGAGCAACCGCGCGAGCGCTGGTTCGATCGCTTGCCCAGTTCGGCACAGGGGCAAGTCACCTCGAACGTGTGGAACCTCAGCCGCGATAGCTCGGGGATGATGGTCCGCTTTCGAACCGATTCCCCTTCGATTCACGTACACTATCAATTGATGGACGGCAACTTAGCGATGCCGCACATGCCGGCCACCGGAGTCAGCGGTGTCGATTTGTATGCTCGCGATAGCGATGGACGCTGGCGGTGGGTTCAGGTTGCGCGACCCGCCCAGCAGGAGGTGATGGCGGAATTAATCACTGGCTTGGCACCAGGCGAGCGCGAATACGCGATGTATCTTCCGCTTTACAATGGCGTCGAGAGCCTGAGTGTCGGTGTCGAAAAGGGGGCGAAGTTCGAGGGACTTGCCCCGCGTGACAAACCGATTGTGTTCTACGGCACAAGTATCACGCATGGTGCCTGTGCCAGCCGACCTGGGATGGTGCATACCGCGATATTGGGACGCTGGTTCGATCGCCCCGTCGTCAACTTGGGGTTCTCCGGCAATGGCCGCATGGATGAAGCGGTGGGGGACTACATGCTTCAGATCGATGCCGCTGCCTTTGTGATCGATTGTTTGCCTAACATGCAACCATCCCAGGTCACGGAAAAGTGTGTTCCGCTGGTACAGCAACTGCGTGCCGCTCAACCCGATGTGCCGATTGTGTTGGTCGAGGATCGCCGCAACACGAACGATTGGATCACACCTGCCAGGCAGCAGTTTCATACGGAGAATCACGCTGCGTTGCGCGCGGCCTATGAGACGCTACTGACGCAGGGAGTCAGAAACTTGTTTTACATCCCGGGTGATCACCTCTACGGCGACGACGGCGACGGTGCTACCGATGGTTCGCACGCCAGCGATCTCGGGTTCATGCGTCAAGCAGAGGTTTTTGAACCGGTGCTGAGGGAAGCGTTGAAGTGAATTGGGGTTTCCGTCTTCCTAGAAAGACGAATACCGAAAGACCAACGAGGGCCAACGAAGAAGGTTCTGGTACGGCGGCAACACGAACATGATCCAGCATCGCATCGAAGCCACCTCCGCCCGATTGCGCGTCCGAAAAATCGGAAAAGCGAAGTGTTGATGTTGTGCCGGAAGCGGTAAAGTCGAATTGAAATGGAGAATAAACACTTGGGGAGTCGGTGGAATTCGGCTCACCTGTTGACGGTGTCGCATCCGAGACGAGTTGATTGAGAATTTGTGAGCCCCCGAATCCAGTTCCGTCGAACACGTCCACTTGTAATCGCGCTACTTCATTGGGCTGATTTATCGAATACTTCCCGAAGTCAAATGAGAGGCGGTAACTCGTGTCCGCAATCGTTGCAAACGACTGGGAAATCGCGCCGTTGGAGGGGACGTTTCCGATGCTGAAGGCGAGCGCATTTGTTCCATCGGTCTCGCCTTGCGATGAGCTAACTGCAAGGTTGCCCGTCGCTGTCCAGTTGTCTGGCAAACCGCCGGTCGCATTTTCGAAGCTTCCATTCAGAATCAATTCGGCAGATGCTGTCTTCAGGGAAACGGAACTTTCAATGATGATCAGTGCGGCGAAGCAGCAAAGTAAGCGCGTCATGGTGGTGAATCTCCGAGAATTCTTGGGACTTGTGTAGGGCCGTTGGTGGTCTCTATTGCTTGGTAGTTATGAAACGTGAAGCCAATGATCCTCGGACGCTCCGTGGACAATCGACTGCGATCGACACCACCCAATAATACTACCTGCGATTGCGCGAAGCAAGCGATTTCTGCAGTGTTCTAGAAAAGGGCTTAACCGAGGATGTGGGGGGGAAACCGCACTTCGAGTACCGTGCGGTTGGTTTTCGAGAGTTTCGATCTTAAATCGAAGTGAGCAATCGCGGCGGGCACGAAAGCGATTGACCAGCGGAGCGGTCAGCGACTATCTCGGGAAGGACTACTTTTTTCCAGCACTTGCACGCCGTTCGCTTCAAGGCTTAGTCGTTCGGCTGGGCTGAATTGACCTGGGGTGATGACAATCTTCTCGGCTATTCCTAACGCACGGACGACTTCAGCCGTGATACGCGTACCCGATATATTTAGTTGTTCGAGTTGTGCCCCGTCCAAATGCGCTAGGCCGGCGTCAGAGACAGCCGTGTGCGATAGATCGCACCGTTCCAAGGGCATGAGGTGCTTTACGTGAACGAGTGTGTCGTCTGTGACACCAGATCTACTGAGATCGAGTTGTTTGACTCGATAGGTCCAACTGGCAAAGCACTCACCTGTAAATTGCGGTGCGGACAAATTCAATTGATTTAAGTGCATCTTGTTACACTGGGCCAACGCTTGCTCGCTGATCTGCGTCCCGCTCAAATCGAGACTAATCAATCGAGGAGTGTTCAGTTTGGGCAGTATCGCATCGGTGACTTGGGAATCAGCCAGAGAGAGCGTTTGAACGCTGGAAAGATCGATGTCGTGTAGATCTGCGTCGGTCATCTCGGGCCAAGCGATCAACGACAATAGTTGGCGATTTTGCACGACGATCGAACCACCACTGGCACTAGCCTGTCGCGAAAGTTTGGCTAAGGCTTGGTCTTGCTGCCGTCGCGCTAACTCGACGCTCGCTACGGGAATATTGGCGACCGCTGCTACGACGAGTAATCCGCCTGCTAACGCGCGCGTCGAGTAGGTGGCAGACACATGCGAAGGATTCGTGGGACGGTTATCGGTGAATACCTCAATCGGTTTCTTGCGTCGCTCGCCCAGCTTGTAGCCGCTGATTCGGAACATCAGCAATCCGCCTAGCAGTGTGGCCATCAAGGCTCCTGTAAAAGCCATGACAGGGACTACCTCCCATTTAAACATCGGTGAGCTGCCATTCCAAAAGCTAGCCACGTAGACCGCCATGACCGCCAAGCCGATAGCAACCAGCCACAGCGAACCCAAGGATACAGTCAGTCGGTATCGACCACGAATACGGAACACAACCCAACACGTTGGCACGATCAAGATGGCAGTCACTGCGCCCAAGCACAGACAGCCTTCGGCTAGATAGGGCCAGTAGTCCCACACCTCAACCTCCCAAACGACCGCTGGGATACGCGCTAAGATAAACGCGGCGGCGACCACCGTGGTGACTAGGAATAGGTCTTCGATACCGGCAGTTCGGTTCGTCGCAGCGGACGTTGGATATTGTTCACCTGGGTTGGAAACGAAACGCCAGACGCGCCACTGCCGCAAGAGGCTCAGCGGTAGACAGGCTGCGATAAGCAAACTGGGAATGGCAGCCACGCTCACAAGTTCGTTTGTGTCAAATGCGCGCACTTCACCGGAAGCAAGCATCGAAAAAGCGAACGCGGCTAATCCAACTAGTGTGAGTGTGAGCCCAATGCAAAGTCCTTCGATCCAAGTTCTCCCGGCAAGTCCTGTGATGGCAACGGCTAGTAGAATCTGTCCCCACCAAATTCCTACCACCGCGCCGAGAACCGCCCAGTAGATAAAAGTGTTGGAGAGTAAACGTAGCGCAAAAACGCTGAGCCCGTCAAAAACCAAAAATGCCCCAATGGTCACTAGCAGCGGCCAGCGTCGCACTATCCAGTCGAGCATGCATGCAGTCCTGAGTGACGGTGAAAGCGGAATAGGGCAGCCAAACGAAACCCGACTAATTCCTTAGATTCACTCGCGCATAGCTCAGTGTCGTGGGGCTTGCGGCGTGTAGGCCGAGCATTTCCAGGGTCCACGATGGCGGCGAGCCGGCTCGCGCCGTGGTCGTAAAGAAGCTCGTAAACGGTTGCTCCAAGGGAAGTCGCACAGGAGGGCCGAAGCTACCGTCCTGCAGAACTTCGACGATACGATTCTCATTGACGCGACGACCCTCTGGGTCGCTACCCGAGGCTAGGTGGACCACAAAAAGTCGGTTATCTGGTGTAGCATGGAAGCGGCCAGCAGAACCAACAATTCCTGGCATCCCCTCTTCGACTTCGAGAATCGAGCTGCGGTTCATTACTTTGCCTTGGCGGATCACCGCATAGTTTAGCGACTCGCTCTGCTGAGCGTCAGGGTAGAACTTTTCCCGCAATCGTTCGTCGATCGCTCGTTCACTCCACAGCAGATGTACGTCGCCGTTTTCCGCCAGCCACAAGTCACCTGGGGAGAGTCTGCCGCCGGTTTGCTCGCGACTGGCAATCTCGACCCACTCGGCAAACGGCTGCTGGGTAACGTCCGGCGTCCAGGTATAAAACAGCCTTCGGAAATCGTAGTCCCATTTTTGGCCGGTCAATTCTAGTTTGAATTGGCGGAATGCCGGATTGGGCTCGACCACATCGCTCACTCCGAAGAAGTGAACGGCACGGCCGCGCAGAGCGACGTTGGGATAGCAAATCCGAATCGGTTTGGGGGTCTCGTACTCAGCCCCCCATGGCCACTTGAGTTGTCCCTGCGCGCTCCACTGGCCGGAGCGATCGCGAAAGGTCCACTCGGCATGGGTGTACCCAATGTTCTGAAATAGGATCAGCTCTCCGTCGCTTCCGTCGGCGGCAAAGCTGCGATAGGAGTGCTCTGTAAAAGCGGGCGAGCCGAGCCAGACCGGGTTTAAGGGGATGGGCGGTGCGCTCAGGTCGCCGGAATCGAACTGCAATACGTTCGGCTGCGCTGGGCCAGCGTATTCTCCTGGGGCGAGCGTGGGATTGGTGGAGAGGAAGACGCGGCCATCGTCGAAGGCGGCCAGGGGCGACGGTTCGCGAGTCAGACCGGTATCGTCCAGTCGAACTTGGCGCCAGCCGTCGTCACCTCGCGTAAAGAGCATCCAGCGACAGTTATTCAGCGGCTTAACGTCGGGCACCGTCTGCAGCCCGGAGACAAACACCGCATCTCCCGAACGCACGATACAAGTCGAGCCAGAACACCACATCGGGCCGGCACCATTGTCCGCAGCGGTGTGTGTGTAAACATCCTCTTCCAACTCGACCTGTGGCGCAAGCTCAGCTGCGGAGGTAAACGTCGAGAGAACGCTGAGCCCTGACATCAAGGTGATAAATGCATATTTCATCGTTGGTAAACCTCCGGAAATGTGTTTCGATTCTGACGAAAAGCCCGCTGGAGCACGAGTTTAATCACTATGGAGAAAGCAGGCCTTGCAATGCTGATTCCTCGGCCGACCAGTTGGCGCTCAAGCGCATTGTACTAGCAGTGTCACGGTGGTAGTGCATGGAGTGCTTTAAATCGATGGGATGTGCGAGTACAATCGGAGCCTAGTCAAGCGCAGTTGCACACGAATTTCGCAATTTGGTTGTGGATCGCTCCGCCCGTTCATGTTTTTTGCGGCTGGCAAATCGGTAGTGTCAATATCACGAGTGACGTGAAAACAACGGATTGACGGAGTGATCAGCGACTTTCCCTGAACTGTTACGTAAGTACTTCACGATCGCTTATATTGCCCCCAATTGGAGACCACACTCATGACGATGCAACTTGATCGACGTTTCTTTTTAACTGCGGCTGGCCTGGCGGCTTCTGGATTGGCGCTCAGTGGCCAAGCCGGGGCCGAGGATGCGAAGCCGCAGGCGTTTGACATTTCCCTAGCGCAATGGTCGCTTAATCGCCAGTTCTTCGCGTTCTTGGGGCGCGGCCGAGGAGACGTGGATCGCAAGCTCGATCCAAAAGATTTTGCCACGATCGCCAAGGAGGAGTTCGATATCAACGGCATTGAATATGTCAATCAATTTTACCTTGAAGCGGTCAAACATCCGGGCTACGTAGCGGAACTAAAGCAGAGAGCCGCCGATGCCGGAGTGACCAACGTGTTGATCATGTGCGATGGCGAAGGAAAGTTGGGGGACCCCGATTTGAAGAATCGCGTCACCGCAGTGCGCAATCACATCAAGTGGCTGGAATGGGCCGCCGAGTTGGGCTGCCATTCGATTCGGGTCAACGCGGCCTCCAGCGGTTCGTACGAAGAGCAGTTGAAGTTGGCCGCAGATGGTCTGCGACGCTTATGTGAAATTGGAGATACCTACGGCATCAACGTGATCGTCGAGAATCACGGTGGGCTATCGAGCCACGGTCGCTGGTTGGCGACGGTCATGCAAATGGTCGATAATCCACGCTGCGGTACACTTCCCGATTTTGGCAATTTCATTGTCGAACGCGGTGACGTACCTCTTGAATACGACCGTTACTTGGGGACTTCAGAATTGATGCCCTGGGCCAAAGGGGTGAGCGCCAAGAGCCATGCCTTTGATGATCAAGGGAACGAAACGTCGACCGACTTCGAAAAGATGATGAAGATCGTTCTTGGGAGCGGCTATAAGGGTTGGGTTGGGATCGAGTACGAAGGTCAAAGCGATTCGTTCGAGGGAATCAAGAAAACCAAGGCCTTGCTCGAAAGCGTACGCACGAAATTGACTTAACGAATACCGTGGCGCATCGGGACGCTCGCGCTCAATGGGACGTGGGAACGCTGCCAATAATCACTCGCTTCGGTCTGCCGTAACTCGCGGTACTCGTTACGAGCCTACAAGGAAGTCTTATTGCAGTTGCCGCATGACCTCGCGGACGATGTTGTCGATGAAGTCGTCCGAGGGAGCGGAGCTGAGTTGCACTTGGCCAAGGGACTGGTCTGGCTCGAGAGCTGGTGCAATTTCGGGAAGCCATTGGGAGAGTTCGCTGAGGATTTGCGATAGTTGCTTCTGGGTCTGTTGTGCGCTGGCAATCTGCTCAAGGGAGAGTGGTTGCCGGCTTTGTCCCAGGTCCCAGCCGCGCGTCAGCGCGCCGCGACGGAAACCTTCGGGGAACTCTGGCTGGCTAACCATGGCGTCGAACAGCGGCAACAGGCGGTACTGCAACTGCATGGCGCGGTCCCACTGCCCACGTGTCGAAGCTTCATAAATTGCGCGTGTCAGCTCGGGAACTACGCCACTGCTGGCATTCGTGCCGCCATTACAGCCGATCATGAACATTGGGGCGAGCGCGGCATCCCAGCCAGTTAAGAACGAGAAATCAGGACGCAAGGGACGTACGGCGGCGATCATACGCATCATGTGTGGAATGTCCCCCGAGCTATCCTTGATGCCGACGACGCGCGGGCAATCGAGCGCCAGCCGACGGACTGTTGCCACGTCGATCGGTGAAGCGAACATGGGGATATTGTATAGCGTGACATCGACCGAAACGTGGTCGGCGATCTCCTTGAAGTACTGATAGACCGCTTCGGGCCCGAGTTTGTAGTAGAACGGTGCGACGATCGCGACCGCGCGGACTCCCATCGCACCGTATGTTTCGCAAGCGTCGATCGTCTCGCGCACGTTGGCCTCGGCCGCTCCGGCTAAAATAGGCACGCGTCCCGCCACGTGTTGACAGAGTATTTCGATGATACGGCGTCGCTCTGGGGCAGTAAATCGAGTGAATTCGCCAGTCGACCCGTTGGGATATAGGCCATGTACCCCACGTTCGATGAGCCAATCGACGTATCCGCACAATTTGTCTTCGTCGACCCGCCCACGAGCGTCGATGGGGGTTATGTTGGGAGTATAAATACCGTTCATCGGCTGAGTCATGTTGAACCTGTGGGGTCGCTGGATATCGGATTGCCAGTAGTGGACGAGGTTACGAGTCCTGGTAGTGGACGAGGTTACGAGTCCGGATACACACCGAATCCAACGGACTCGTAGCCACATCCACTGCGCCATGCCTCAGGCTACACTCCCTAAACAGTTTAATCCTAATCCCTTCCCTGTAACGCCCAGGTCGCGAGTTTTTTGATGCCTAAGCTAAATTCGCAAGTGGATAATCGATTCAGTCGACAGACGTTGCCCCTGTGGGGCCTGGTGTTGGTCGGTTGGATCGTCTCGTTGGGGTTGTTTTTCAGCCAGCCTTCTCTGTTGGGATTGACCGACGAACTGGGGCAGCCAATGGGGCGTTTGGTCGACTTAATGCAAGTACTTCTCGTGGACCAAGTGGCCGCTGGGATGGTGGCTCATGGTCGAATGGAGCCAGGATTTGCCGATCGTTGGCCACTGCTGCTGGGGCTGTTCGGCTGGATGCTGACGGCGGGCTGGGTCGGACTACCACTGTTGCTGCGATCGAGTTTAACCGCGAGTATCAGCCGTTTGGAAAGTGGGGTGTTAGCGGTCTTGGCTGGCGCAGCGATACTCTCCACGGTAACTTTAGGAGTCGGATTGGCCGGTGAGCTAAGCAGTCGCTGGCCGCTGCTGCTCGCATTTGCTGCATTGGTCGTTGGAGCAGGCGGACTAACGATGGTTCAGCTTCGCCGCGGAGTCACTCTTTCGGTCGGAGACGTTCGGATACGGAGAAGCAGCTCCGCAGACCTTAACCGCCCTACAAGCCAACTGGGAGTTTGGCTCGGGCGATTGCTGCCCGTGGCCACTATCTTGATCGCCACATTGACGCTGCTGGGTTGCCTGATGCCACCTTGGGAATTCGACGTGGTCGAGTATCACTTGCAGGCTCCCAAGGAATTCGTGCAAACGGGAGTGATCGGCTTTGTCCCGCACAATATTTATGCGAACATGCCGCTGGGGGCCGAGCTGCATTCGTTGGCAGCCATGGTGCTCGTGGGTGGCAGCCAGGGCTGGTGGTGGGGGGGGCTGATTGGCAAGTCGATTACTGGGAGTTTTTCGCTGCTGGCAGCCGCTTTGCTGGGAGGCTTTGTTGCGCGAAAGTTCGGTGCGTGGAGCGGTTGGGTGGCGGCGGCTTTGCTGTTGGCGGCACCCGGCAGTGCCCACGTTTCGATGGCGGGACTGATCGACATGGTGTTGGCTGCCTACCTGCTGGCCGCCGCCGTGGTGACCACCTTGCTTTGGCCGCAATTGCGCTCGGGGACGGCGCGCTGGAGTGACGGACTATTGATAGGTTTGTTGGCCGGTGCTGCTGCGGCCTGCAAGTACACGGGGCTGTTGTTTGTGGTGCTGCCGATCGTTGTGGCCGTATTGTTGGCGTTGATCAAGTCGAGACGTAAGCCGTTTGCATTGAAGATAGTTGCCGGTGGCTTTGTTGGTTTGGCCCTTACGTGTTTACCGTGGTATGCCAAGAATTTATGGTGGACGGGCAATCCATTTTTTCCACTGGCGACAAGCCTGTTCGGTTCGAGCGGGTTGAGCGTTGAACAGCTTGCACAGTGGCAACATGCCCATCACGTGCCGAGTGTAGCAGGAGGAAGCCGGTATGGGCTAATTGCGCTGTGGGAGGCGGGGTTGCAAATCTTGCTGCGCAGCAACTTCCTGCCACCTACGCTGGTATTCTTGTCGATTTGTGGTGTGGCCGTAGTGTGGAGCAAGCCGGCCGGCATGACGGCCAAATGGTATCGTGGCTGGCTATATTTATTGATCTGGGTCGGTCTCGTATGGTGGCTCGGGACGCACCGCATCGATCGCTTTTGGTTGCCCGCTCTACCGCTCGCATGCGGCTTGGCTGCGGTGGGAGCCAGCTGGATCGCCCGTCGCCTGTCGCTCAGCCTGGCCACTATCATGGTATTGCTGAGTTTGTTTTATGGCGGTTTTATCATCGCCTCGGGGGCGATCGGCGACAATCGTTTCTTTGTTAGCCTGTCTGCCCTGCGCGGCGACTCGGGGAGCGACGATTCACCGGGAAGGCTGGCTTCGGTCATCGGCTGGGCCAATGAGACACTCGACGGACCTGACCAGCGATTGTTGCTCATCGGTGAGGCCAAGGCCTATGACTTTCGCATGCCCATCATCTATTCGACTTGTTTTGACCGCAGCCCTGCCGAGGCATGGTTACTGAACCAAGAGCCCCAGCAACAGCGCGAGAGCTTGGCGCAGGCTGGGGTGACGCACGTACTGATCAACTGGAATGAACTGGCCCGCTACCGTAGCCCTGGCAACTATGGCTTTAGCGCTTGGCCACAGCGGGAAGATATTGAACGGCTCGTGTCAGATCGAGTCTTGAGACCACTCGATTCGCCCTTTGCTGCACAGAATGTAGAGGTGTTCGAAGTGGTTTCGCCCAACTAATCGGTCGGTAAAGGGGGTCAGGAGCCAATTAGGTAATTGGCTCCTGACCCCTTTACCCGCCCCGCTCTACCCGCTTTACCCAACCACTAACCGAGTGATGATTCGCCTGTGACTCAAGCCTACGTGATTCCGTTTGTGCTCTATCTGTTTGGAACGAGTTTTCTGGCGAGGTTCGGCGATGCGTGGTATCCGTTGCTGTACGGTGGGCTGGTACTGGGGATGTTGGTCTATTTGGTATGGCTGCTCGTCGGCAAGCCGATTTTGCGACCCCACTGGCGCGTGTTGCCTGCGGTTGCTGTGGGCCTGATGGGGATCGGATTGTGGATTGGGCTAGCCAGCTTGCATGTGGAAGAGCAGTTCGCACAGTGGTTGCCAGCTTGGTTGCGGCCTGAGCCAAGAGTGGCTTACAATCCGCTGGAGCATTTGTCGGGAGCGAGCGCTTGGGCGTTCATTTCGATGCGGTTGTTGGGAATAGCCGTGGTTGTGCCGCTGGCGGAAGAGTTGTTTTGGCGTGGTTTTCTGCTGCGTTGGCTGATCGACCCCGAGTGGGAACGCGTGCCACTGGGAGAGTTTACGCTTTCCTCCTGCCTGACGGTCACATTGATGTTTACGCTGGCCCACCCGGAATGGCTGGCGGCGGCAGTCTACTGTCTGCTAATCAACGGCTTGCTCTACTGGAAGAAGGATCTGTGGTTGTGTGTGGTGGCTCATGGGGTCAGCAACTTGGTATTGGCCTTGTATGTGTTGATCACTGGGGCGTGGTGGCTGTGGTAGGCTGGTAACATTAGAAAGCGTGGCTAACACCCAAGCAGCCAATCCTAAAAACTGAGCTATGACAAACGATTAGAATGGGTATTTGGGGAATAACTTGCTATTCTCGGAACCGTCGAGGGACTAAGCTGGATGGACCCGCATCTTGTTTGTCGTCATGTGATTACTTCGCCGCATATGTTGATGTCAGCCCGTAAATATCGGTTTGAACTGGTCGATTCGGACCATGAACAGTGGGATGCGTATGTGCAACAGCATCCCAGCGGTTCGATATTTCATACTCGTGCGATGATACGCGCTTTTGCCTCGGTTGGAAGCGTTAGCCCCCGAGCCATGGCGGCCATCGATGAGTCGGGGAGCATTGTGGCGCTGCTGGTTAGTTGTCATGTGAAGACGCTGCGCGATTTCTCTTCGCTCTCGTCGCGGGCAGTTCACTATGCGGAGCCGTTGTGCGATGCGACGCCCAAGGGAGTGGCCGCCTTGCAGAATTTGCTCACACAACATGACGCGCAGATGCGCGACCAAGCGCTACTTTGCGAAGTGCGCTCCATTTGCGAACCGGGCCACGAGCGCGACGCGCTGCTGCATTGTGGCTACGATCATCGCGACTATATCAATTATATCGTCGAGCTCGATGCATCGACTGACGAACTTTTCAGTCGCATCAATAAAAACATGCGACAAAAAATTCGCAGTACTTTGCGCAAGGATATCGAACTACGTGACGACAACAGCGTGGCTGGTGTTGGGCGACTCTATCGTTTGCTTCAATCTAGTTATGGGCGTGCTCGCGTACCCCTATTGGGACGCGAAATGTTCGAGGCCACGCTCGAGCACTTGCCGCCTGGGAGCCTACGCATTCGCACGGCATTTGACGGCGATAAACCGATCGCAGCCATCGTGTCACTGCTTTATGGTGGCCGAGTCTTTTCGTGGTACGGCGGCACGCTGCGTTTACCTGCCCTATCTCCATTTGCTTGTTTAGTTTGGGATGATATTCGATGGGGATGCGAAAACGGTTTTCACGTGTACGACTTCGGTGGCGCCGGTTGGCCTCACGAAGATTATGGCCCGAGAAAATTCAAAGCCAGTTTTGGTAGCAAGGAAGTGCGGTATGGACGCTATCTACTGACCTACTCCAAGCTCCGTTTGCGATTGGCAGCATTTGCCTACAGTGTCTCACGTCGACTGGGCGCTTGGTCAGGCTCCTCGATTCAGGAGGCCAACCATGACACGAAAGAGTGATTCCACTTTGGTCGAACGTGCGCCGTTGGATACCGTGGGTTCGTCGTCTAGCAGGCCGGCGAAAGTTGTATTTGAGCGTGAGCGACTACGCCGTCACCGTGGAAGCCATCGCCGCGCATGGTGCTTTCGTCTGGCCGCAGTCGGCAGCGCCTTGCTCGGTGCCTTGCTGGTGGCTGAGCTCGCGTTGCGGTTGTTGGTTGTGCAGGAAGGTAAACGACTGGCCACCTACGATGCCGAACTGGGCTGGCGTGGCCGCCCTAACGGAACTGGAGTCTACGCCCGGTCTGAGGACAAAATCTGGACGCCCTTTCGCTACAACTCGCTGGGCTTTCGCGATAACGATGTGCTTCCCAAGGTAAGCGATGGCAAGCGCTTACTGATCTTAGGGGATTCGTTTGTCGAGAGTCTAGAAATTGATTTTCCGCAAACGTTTGGAGCACAAATTGAGAAGTCAATTCAGAATCGCGCCCCACACTGGGATGTGGCCCTCATCGGCTCGCAAGGCTATTCCACCTCGCAAGAGCTGATCGCTTTTCGCAAGTATCGTTCGCTGGTCGAACCCGACGTGGTGGTGCTCTGTTTCTATTGTGGCAATGATTTCCAGGACAACCTAAGGCAGCGTTTCGCCTACTTGGATGCGGACCAACATTTGGTACTCCCCGCTAGCCAAGCACCATCGTGGATGCACCAGGCGCGGCGATTGCAACGCTGGGTGTACGAAACCTCGCACGTCGTCTACCTCCTGAAGAATACCATCGAAGGCCTTACTAACGTCCAGCTAGCTCCCGAGTCGAAAACTACCGTAGAACAAAGCGAAGAGTATCAGCTAGACATTACCCAGAAATTAATCGTCCAGTTGCAGCGTGAAGTGATCGAATCGGGTGCGAGATTGGGAATCGCGTGCATTCCAGCCCGCGATGACCTGTTGGCGGGAGACACATCGAAAGTCGATTGGTTGATCGACTTGTGTACGGTCCATCAGATTCCTTACGTCGACCTATCGGCCCAACTTGCACTCGAACACTTTTTCAAAGTCGACTTTCACTTGAACGCGGCTGGCCATCAGGTCGTCGCACAGACGCTCGAGGCATTTGTGTTTGCCCCGCAGCTTGCGGGGCACGAATGGGGCGACATACCAGCCACCTCGAATCAAGCCGCATGGAGTCAATAGATCGATGCGCGTGGCCATGTTGACCAATTTGACAGCGCGTGCAAGTTTGCCTGTTTTGCAGAGATTGGCTACGAGCACTGAGATCGAATTGGTACACGTCTACTTCTTCGACACAGTCACCTCCAGCCGCAAGCGACCACTGTCCATATTGCACCAATTCGGTTGGAAAAAAATTGTGAGCAAGGTCGGACAATCCATGCTGGGCAAGCTTCGGACCATGTTTGGCCGGCGGTTTGGGGGTACCTGGCTGGCGCCACGCTCCACCTACGAAGGAGCCGTATTCGGGCAATTGCCATGGTCGATTACTGCGGATATCAACAGTACCGCCACGCGCGAGCATCTGCGCCAGTTCGACGCCGATGTGCTGCTGGTGTGCGTTTGCAAGAACATTCTGAAGTCCGACGTATTGCAGCTCGCACGTCCGAAATGCATCAATATACATCCATCGTTACTTCCCAATTATCGTGGCCCTACTCCTACGTTCTGGATGCTCTACCATGGCGAGAGCCAAACGGGTTATACCATTCACTGCATGACCGAAAAGATAGACCAGGGAGAGACTTTGGCACAGCGGCCGCTACCACTGGACCGTCAGAAATCGGAGCCTATGATTGAATTGCAAGTTTTCACGGCGGCGGCCTCCGTCCTAGAAGAAACGTTGCTGAAATTCAATAGGCGAGGTTTCGCGAGCATAGCGACCGAGGCACCCCAAGGAGGCGTCGCCGTCCGTTCGGATACGGCGCATGTGGCGACCGGTAGCTACCATACCTACCCCACCCCGGCCGATCGCCGCGAATTGAAGAAACGCTTGATGAAACGTCTGCGCTGAGAATTGACCAAGTGACAAACCGTCCGATCCCCAGTGAGCTTGCCTAACTGGTGAATAAGTTTTGGTGGTAGAGCGAGCCCATCGAGCACATGTTTTCCCGCCGCATCGCCGCTTCAGGCGGCGATGCGGCGGGAAAACCATGTCGAGGACGCAAGACGCACTATCTACAACACTTCGCTTCCTGCCAGACAAGCTGGCGAGGGGAGCGGGGAGCGGGGAGCGGGGAGCGGGGAGCGGGGAGTTGGGAGTTGGGAAAAGCTTAGTGCGGGGTACGCTCTCGATTCGGCCAGATCGATGATAATTTGACAGGTCGACTACAATGGAGACTGTCGTGGCAGGCAATTGAATTGCCCGCTTTCTGGTCCCTGCCCCGTTTTTGCATTGCCTGCATGACTTTAGACACTTCTTCAACCGGCTCCAGTGTGGTGATCGCTGCGACGTTTACTGCCGAGCCGATTGCGCCCCCTCTTTTGTCGTGGTGGCGCTGGTTAGAATCATCGGCCAGCTTGCATTTTGCTCCCTATGATCAAGTTTTCCAACAACTGCTCGATCCCCACAGTCTACTGTCGGCCAATCGAGCAGGAACGAATATCCTGCTGGTTCGCATCGAGGATTGGTGTCAAACGGAGCGATTCGCAGAGGCGCCTCGGCGCGGCGAAGAGTTCCTCAAAGCCGTAGAGCATTTCACTACCGTTTCCGGTGTTTCTGCTCTCTCAAGTGGCCAGTTGCTGGTCTGCTTTTGTCCGAGCAGTACAGCGCTGGATTCGAGCACTCGAGCGTCGTTGGCGTCGATCGAATCAGAGCTTATCGCCGGCCTGACCAAGCTACCTCACGTCATGCCGATCGCTTCCTACGAGGCGTCCCAACTCTATCCGGTCAGCGAGGTCGAGGACAGCGTAGCCAAACGAGCCGGACAGATCCCATACACGCAGGCCTACTACACCGCCCTCGCCAGCCTGTTGGCTCGTCGCCTGTTTGCTCTCCGGCGAAGACCCGCCAAAGTTATCGCACTCGATTGCGATCAAACGCTATGGGATGGTGTATGTGGCGAGGTTGGCTGGCGCGGTGTGGCCGTCTCCCAAGAACGGCGAGCCCTGCAGCGCTCATTGCTGCAACTGCGCGACATGGGTTATCTTCTCTGTTTATGCAGCAAGAATAGTGCCGAAGATGCGTGGCAAGTATTCGAGCAACATCCCGATATGTTGTTGCGACGTGAGCATTTTACGGCAGTGCGATTGAACTGGTCCACCAAGTCGCAGAGCCTGCGTGAGTTGGCCGAACAATTGAATTTGGGACTCGATAGCTTCGTCTTCATCGATGACAATCCGCTCGAATGCGCCGAAGTCCGCGCCCACCTCCCACAGGTGTTGACACTGCAGCTTCCCGAGTCGAGCGGCTCAGGTGATGCGGCTGGAGTAGGTGGCATCGCGAATTTCTTGCAACATGTGTGGGCTCTAGACCGCTCGAACGTGACGGACGAAGATCGCCAGCGCGCCGAAAGGTACACGCAAGATGTGCACCGCAGCGAAGCGCGCGAGCAGGTCGTATCGCTCGAACAGTTCTTGTCCGAACTGAATCTACAAGTCAATTTCCTGCCATTGAGCGAAGAGCGGATCGAGCGCGGAGCCCAGTTGACCGAGCGCACCAACCAGTTCAACTTCACGACCCGACGTCGCACGGCCGCGGAACTGCGACAATGGTGCGTCGGGTCTCAGGCTGGCGCATTTATGGTCGATGCCTCAGATAGATTTGGCCATTATGGATTGGTCGGTCTTGTGCTGTATGAGCTTGAGGACGCAACCCTGCGCGTCGATAGTCTGATGCTCAGTTGCCGAGCGCTGGGACGACGCATCGAGTTGCACGTATTGAGTGAACTATGTCGCGTGGCCCAGCAGCACGACTGTCTCCACATTGAACTGCCATTGATCGAAACAGACAAAAACCAACCCGCTCAAGACTTCGCCGAGCGAACGCTGGGAGCTTTTCGCGACAGCTCGCAATTGCGTGCGACAACTGAAGGCACCAGGCTCTACTGCATGACTGCCGAACAATTGGCAACGGCCGTACAGGAGTCGCGACAACTCTCGGTAGACGAGTATCCGCCGACAATCGGTAGCGAGCATGCGAACAACCGTGGCAGCAAGAATGAAAGTACCGACCTCGTCAACATGACACAGGAGTGCTGGCCTTGGGAGTTGTGCCAACGCATAGCTACCGATTGGAGCAGCGTCGACAAGGTATTGCGAAAAATCGATGACGAAGCTCGTGCCAGACCAGAGCTCGATGAGGCCTACTCACCACCGCAGACTGAGATCGAGCGACAAGTGGTCGAACTGTGCCAGTCGGTGTTGAACGTCGTGCCAGTGGGAATTCACGATGGTTTGAAATCGCTGGGAGCCAGCTCGCTGCATATCGTGCAAATCTATAGTCGGCTCGAACAAACCTTTCATGCGGGCTTGAGCATTACCGATCTTTTCGCATTGTCGACGGTAGCCGCGATCATCGAACTCATTGAGAAAACGAAATCGGCTCCGGCAGCCAGTGGTCGAGATTCGCAAACGAAATCGCAAGCCAACAAACAGCCGCATTCACAATCCGTAGGCTCCCCAGACAATGGCATTGCGATTATCGGCATGGCTGGGCGGTTTCCTGGAGCGGCCAATGTGCGTGAATTATGGTCGAATATTACAGCCGGTGTTTGCAGCATCGTCGATATCCCCGACGTGGATTTGAACCTTCCCCAGGACAGTCCACTGCGCAACAATGCAAATTTAGTGCGCAAGTCGGCGTCCGTGGAAGATGCAGACAAGTTCGATGCTAAGTTCTTTGGTATTTTTCCCAAGGAAGCCACGCTCTTGGATCCGCAGCATCGCCTGCTATTGGAAAACTGCTGGCATGCGATCGAAGACGCAGGATACAATGTCGACACGATCGATGTTCCGGTCGGTGTGTTTGCTGGTTGCTACATGGACACCTACATGCTGGCCAGTCTTGCGCTGAGTCCCAAGTGGCTGGAGAGCTTGGCCAATGCCTTTCATGGAGGCGATCTGCTGACTGAGCTGGGCAATGATAAGGATTACTTGGCCACGCGCGTCTCCTTTTTACTCAATCTGCGCGGACCAGCCATCACGGTCCAGACCGCTTGCTCTACTTCGCTGGTGGCGATCGCGCAAGCTTGCCAGAGCTTAGTCAGTGGACAATGCGATATGGCGTTGGCTGGTGGAGCGACCTTGAAGCTGCCGCAAAATCGAGGCTACTTGTATACCGAAGGTGGCATGGTTTCGCCCGATGGAGTTTGCCGAGCCTTTGATGCTCGGGCGCGAGGCACGGTGTTTGGCGAAGGCTGTGGAGTGGTGCTGCTCAAGCGAGTCGACGATGCGCTGGCCGATGGGGATGACATTTACGCGGTCATCAAAGGTTGGGGCCTGAACAACGATGGACGCACCAAATTGAGCTACACAGCACCCAGCGTCGAAGGGCAAGCGGGGGCCATCGCGATGGCCCACCGCATGGCTGGTATCGAGGCTGATAGCATTACGCTCATCGAGGCCCACGGCACAGGCACTTCACTAGGTGATCCGATCGAGATTGAATCGCTATCGCGAGTCTTTCGTCAAACAACTGACAAGCGGCAGTACTGCGCCATCGGCTCACTCAAAACGAACGTCGGCCACTTGGACGTTGCCGCCGGAGTTGCGGGGCTGATTAAAGCAAGCCTTGCACTGCGCAATCGTGTGCTGCCGCCGAGCCTCAATTATGAACAGCCCAATCCAAATATCGACTTTGAGTCGAGTCCGTTTTTTGTCAACACGCAACTGCGCGATTGGGAAGCACCTTTTCCTCGATGCGCCGGATTGAGTTCGTTTGGTGTTGGCGGAACCAATGCGCACGTAGTGATCGAGGAAGCTCCCCCTCTGGCCGTGTCACCAGCCGCGACGACTCCTCAGACCGCTCCGCAGTTGATATTGCTCTCAGCTCGCTCCGCCGCCGCGCTCGAAGCGCAGCGACTGGCGCTTGTGCAGCACTTGCAGGACCATCCCCAGCTCGATATGGCAGACGTGGCATTCACTCTGCAAACCGGCCGCAAGACATTCAACTACAGTTTGGCCGCAGTCGTCAATGACTTAACACAAGCCATAGAGGTCTTGCGTGAAAAGCCGCCACAACAGGTATTCGAGCAGCGACAGGTACGACGCGGGAAATCAGTCGTGTTCATGTTTCCAGGACAGGGCTCGCAGCATCTCGACATGGCGCGCGATCTGTACGATAGCGATTCGATCTTTCGTGAAGCATTCGATCGATGCAGTGAGTTGTTATTGGCTCACCTGGGCTGCGACTTGCGCGAGATGGTGTTTCTAGCAGCGACGGACTCGACCGAATCAGCCACTGAACGACTCAATCAAACTTCGGTGGCGCAAGCAGCGTTATTTACTGTCAGCTACGCCTTAGCTAAGCGTTTGCGGGCCGACGGCGTGGTGCCCAGCCGCATGATCGGCCATAGTGTGGGCGAGTTTGTGGCGGCTTGCCTGGCTGGCGTTTTTTCACTCGAGGAGGCGCTGCGTTTAATAGCTTTCCGTGCGATGCGTATGCAGCAAATGCCAACCGGCAGCATGCTGGCCGTGCGCATGACCGAAGCCGAAACGCTGGAAGAACTGCCGAACGAATTGTCTCTGGCGGCCATCAATGGCCCGCAATTGTGCGTGGTCTCAGGGCCGACCTCCGCCGTGGAGCAGTGGCAGCAGAAATTGGAGGCTGCAGAAGTCATCTCTCGAAGACTGCATACCTCGCACGCCTTCCACTCGGCGATGATGGATCCCGTAGTCGAGCCGTTTGCCGAACAACTGCGTGGGGTAGCATTGCAAACTCCCCAGATTCCGATCGTTTCCACGGTCACTGGCCAGCCGCTGACCGATGCCCAGGCGGTCGACCCCAACTACTGGGCGCGGCATTTGCGTGAGACAGTCCGTTTTACTGACGCGTTAGCGGCCATTACTACCGATTCGGACGCCGTTCTGTTAGAAGTTGGTCCAGGGCAGACGCTGAGTACTCTGGCGCGACAACACCCAGGTCGCAACGGTGAACAATCAGTACTTGCCACATTACCGCACGCCAAGCAATCGAGCTCGGCCCGCGAGCATCTCTTGTTGGCACTCGGTCGCTTGTGGCAGGCAGGAGTCGATGTAGACTGGAAGAGTCGGTTTGGGGATCAACACCACCGCCGTCGGCTGCACCTGCCCGTGTACCCCTTTGAGCGTTTGCGGTATTGGCTGGAACCAGAGCGGAAGAGTGAAGTCGGCGGCGATGAAATCGATAACGAGTTTGCAGTATCCGGGCCGGTCCCAGCATCGTTCGACGCTCCGGCCGAATCCTTGCCAGAGCGTACGCCTCCAGCGGTGGGCGAAAGCGCGGGGTGCGTGGCCGAGGGGAAAATCGGCGGAGAACCACCAAGCTACCTTGAAGCGGAGTGGGATGAGTTGACTCGGCGAGTGATTCAGCAACAACTGCAGCTAATGCAGCAACAATTGCAAGCTTGGCGTTCCTAGAGTTTAGCCACACGAGTTACAGTGACATGACGCACGAATTGAACCCAGCCGCCGAAGAGGCGCTTGCCAAAATTCTCCACGATGCTTCAGGTTTCGATCTGCGTGAGCTCGATCGTCGTGCGTCGTTTGCGGAGCTTGGGTTTGATTCGCTATTCTTGATCCAGTTCACGCAGAAGATCAAAAATAAGTTAAGAGTGAAAGTAACTTTTCGGCAATTGATCGAAGAGCTCCCCACGCTCGATGCGTTGATTCAATTTGTTGGGAGCCACACGGCCGCTTCTGCACTTGGTGCGAGCACTGCTGCGACGACGACGGTTGTCGTTGCCGCCAGCGCAGATCAGGCCACGCCGGCGGCTGAGCCGACGCCAACGCCTGTAGCCCTTATGCCGACAGTCGCCGCTAGCGCACGCGTCCCGCCTAGTGAGCCGGTGCCAACCAACTCAGACGTTGTGCCCCAACCCCTCATGTCGCAGCAACACTCGCTGCAGCCAGGCGCGCAGCCGCAAACTGCTGCTCCGCTGTTTGCCTCTGCGACCTCGGAACCGCCACGAGTGAAGAACGCTCGTGACCTGTCGGCTTTGGAACAGATCATCACGCAGCAGAACCAGTTGATGTCCATGCAGCTTCAATTGCTCAGTGGCAGAGGCATGGCGGCGGGCGCTACCCCAGCGATGACACCCTTGACACCGACGACGTCTGCACCGACAACGTCAACATCGACGACGTCAACACCGACGACTGGCGTTGAATCGCAAGCAACATCGGCATCGGCAGCAAGTGGAGCCCATTCGGCTATGGCCCCAGTTGCTCCAATTGCTGCGAGCCCAACACTCAAACCAAGATTCGAGCGGTTTGGGCCGTACAAACCGGTTCTCAAGTCCCCCACGGGTGGACTGACTGATCAGCAGCAGCAAAGCCTCGGTCGCTTTATCGAGCGGTTTATCACCAGGACTCAACGGTCGCGCGCGCACGCTCAAAAGCATCGTCCTCATTTCGCCGATCCACGCGGCGTGGCAGGCTATCGCCGCGTATGGAAATCGATCGTTTACCAAATCAGCGTCGAGCGATCGGGCGGTTCCAAGCTGTGGGACATTGATGGCAACGAGTACATCGACATCGCGATGGGCTTCGGCCTGAATCTGTTCGGCCACTCTCCCGACTTTGTAACAACCGCGCTGCACGAGCAATTGGAGCGTGGTGTCGAAGTTGGTCCGCAGTCACCATTGGCAGGAGAAGTGGCCGAGTTATTATGTGATTTCTCGCGCAAGGATCGCGTGACGTTTTGCAACACCGGCTCGGAAGCGGTGATGGCGGCCATGCGTTTGGCGCGCACGGTAACGGGCAAATCGAAGATAGTGTATTTCAACAAGGACTATCACGGCAATTTTGAAGAGGTATTGTTGCGATCGAACCATATGGGCAATCAGCGGCGGACGCAGCCCGCTGCTCCTGGCGTACCGCAATCCTTCGCCGACAATTCGATCGTGCTCGACTATGGTTCTCCCGAAGCTTTGCAGGCGATTCGCGACAATGCCGATGAGATCGCAGCGGTGTTGGTCGAGCCGGTGCAGAGCGCCGATCCGTTCAACAAGCCACGCGAATTCTTGCACGAAATTCGTCAAATCACGCACGAGCATGACATTGCTTTGATTATGGACGAGGTTATCACCGGCTTTCGCGCCGCACAGGGAGGCGCGCAGGAGTGGTTCGGTGTTTGGGGAGATATGTCGACCTATGGCAAAGTGCTCGGGGGAGGCTTACCCATCGGAGCGCTCGCCGGTTCGGCACAATTCATGGACGCGCTCGACGGGGGCGATTGGAAATACGAAGATGATTCCGAGCCGACGGCCGACATGACGTTCTTTGCCGGAACTTTTGTGCGTCATCCCTTGGCGATCACTGCCGCGCATCAAGTGCTGATGAAGGTCAAGGAAGAAGGCCCCGAGCTGCAGGAAAATCTCTCGCGCAAGACGAGCTACCTAGTCGATGAGCTCAATCGATTTTTTACCGAAGAGTCATTCCCATTCCGGGTAGCTCAGTTCACCTCGCTCTTTCGCTTTATGTTTCCACCCGATCTCGAGTATGCCGATCTACTCTATTTCCACCTGCTCGAACGAGGCATTTTCACGCGTGGCTGGGGGGACAACTGCTTTCTATCGACGGCTCATTCCGACGCGGACGTCCAGCGGATTATCGAAGCGGTCAGGTCGAGCTGCTTGGAGATCCGTAGCGGAGGCTTCATGCCCCAAGCCGACGCGGTGCCTGCCAGCTCGCATTCGCCGAGCTCAAACACCCCTGCCCACAACACTCTGAAGGCGGAATCGGCAGCTCAGCCAACGATGCAACCGTCGCAACAGTCGCAACCGTCGTCGGGCCATGCGATTCAGCCTGTTTGTGATAGCAGTCAAGTCAGCGCAGCGCAGACAAACCTGCCCACTACGCATCCGCGCTCGGACGCATCGCATCCACACGGACTAGAGCACGTTTCGGCGCGAAGTGCAAACTTGGATCATGCCGACCGCATATCGACCGTGGAGGAGATTCAAGAAGGAGGGGATTTGCCTCCGCTGTTTTGCATGCCCGCCGCCGATGGTCTGTCGCTGGTCTACCACGATTTGGCCGAAGAGCTGGGGGAAGAGCAACCCATCTACGGGCTGACCTCGCCGGGCGTGTATGGCGAAGAGATTCCACTGACGATCGAAGAGATGGCGCGACGTTTTATCGAGGACATTCGGGAACAGTTTCCGCACGGTCCCTATTTGTTATTGGGTTACTGTTCGGGAGGGACCATCGCCTTTGAAGCGGCCCAGCAATTGGTAAGCGCCGGCGAGCGGGTGGCATTGGTTGCTGGTATAGAAACCTACGACTGGGGCACGGCTCAGTCGTCGCGTCCCACGCCACTGATCAAAGCCTACTACCATCTGCAACGGCTCGAATTCCACATACGCAATTTTATGTTGCTCAAGATGAGCGATCAGTGGGCTTTTTTGAAATCCAAGCTCAATCGCGTGCGGGCGCGCACGAAGAACTGGCGCGGCATGTTGGCGAGTTTGTTTTCGAAACAGAAGGCGATCTCCGCTGCGGGGGCCGTCAACATGCACGAACTATGGCGGCTGCACGACGCTCAAGCCGACCGCTATCGCCCGAAACCCTATCCCGGCAAGCTACTGCTGATTCGCCCGAAGAAGGACTATCGCAGCTACATAGGCAAAGAGGATCTGGTAGCCACCGCTGGAGTGCAAATAGTTCGCGTTCCCGCCTTTCCCGCCGGCTTGATGACCCCTCCCTACGTGTCGCAGGTTGCCAAGCTGATAAGAGAAGCGATTCGCGAAGGGCTTGCCAGCCCCACTAGCGGGCAGCGGGCCGAGCCAGCGCGACGCATGGAAACCAGCCCCGATCGTCATCTAAGTAGCCAGCAAATTCCCGCCGCATTGGTGTGAGCGTTCGGGGAAAATGGAAGCGGTTGGTTGACAAGGGGCACAAGCATCATGGATGTGCAATGAAGTAGCGCCGTTCGGTTAGTCCCAGATTATTCATGAGTGATTAAAACGAGGTGTGTCGTACCCTCCCGTGTGCGCTCGGTGTACCACACATCCCGATTTTGCATCGGCCCCTTGCCAGCTTGTCTGGCGTGAGCCAAGTTTTAGGAATAGAAATAGAACACGACGAAAACAACCCAGCCTTCTCACTTCTCCACTCGCCCACATCACAGGTGGCGAGCGATTGGAAAAGTGGGAGCGTTGGTGAGGACCTCGATTTACATTCAAAACTCGTTCACCGAGCGAGGCAAGCTCGCTGGGGTCTTCATGTTACGCTCGTCGAAGAGCAGAACTGTTTACCCACGTTAGCGCTCGGTGCGCAAACAGCCGGTGCGTCCAACCTCTTCGTCCTCTTAGACTTGAGCCGCTGTGGGGATTTCAAAGCCGGGTCGATTGGTATCTTTGAGTAACACATTGGCCGCCTGCGCGTGCTCGCCGGTGTGCTGCTCGGTTTGTGGATCAAAGGTCAGCCAGGGCCCCAGCGTGTAGTGATTACCATCTTGAGGAATCCCCACACCATCCGCCATGACCTCATGCAGGCGACCAAAATGTTCTGCCGCATCGGCGTTATCGCCAAACTTGCCAGCTTGCTCGTTGAATGGCACTTGTTCACCCAAGCGATAGGAATTGTTCATCAAGTGCCCCAGTACACAACCGTAATGCGCATCGTGCACATTGCCATTAGCCATGTTTGGATCACCAGCGCGGCAGGCGGCGACGAAGGCAGCCCAATTCCCTCCCGGAGTCACCGGTCCATCTTCGACCTCGACCTTTTCACCATCGGAGCTCCCCTTGGAATAGTACTTGCCACCCACAATCCGACCACCATCCTCAAAGTAGTATTCGTTTTCAACCTGCCTTTGGTAGTTGTCATAGTTGACGTTCCTAACATTGAAAAAGACCTGTTGACCATTGGGATATTCGGCTAGCGCGAACATCGTGTTGGGCGTTTCCCCCTGATCGTTCCACTGGAAGCGTCCACCGATGGCCATGGCGCGAACGGGATGTGTTTGATCGGGGTCGATGGCCCACCGCGCGATGTCGAGCTGGTGCGTCCCCTGGTTGTTCAGATCGCCGTTGCCGGTCTTCCAGAACCAGTGCCAATCGTAGTGGACATAGTTCGCATGAAACTCCTTGATGTCTGCTGGACCGCGCCACAGATTCCAGTCCAGGTAGGCTGGCGGTTCGGAAATCGGTTCAATGCCAATCGAACCACGGGGTTTACAACAGTAGCCATATGAGATCTTCAACCGTCCGAATTTGCCCGCATGTATGGCAGCGTGTAGACCGGCAATCTGCGCACTGCTTCGGCTTTGAGTCCCGTGCTGAATGACGACGCCGTATTTTTTCTGCGCTTCGACACAAATCCGTCCTTCTCTCACATCGTGACTCATCGGCTTTTCCACGTAAACGTGTTTGCCAGCTTGTGCGGCCCAAATCGTGATCAACGAATGCCAATGATTGGGGGTGGCTATCGAGATGGCATCGAGCGATTTATCCTCCAGAGCTGTCCGCACATCGGCAGTACCACGCGGTTTCGATTTGCCATTCGAGATCCCCTCGACCAACTTTTGCGTACTCTCCAGCACCGTTTGATCGGGGTCGATAACCCATGCGATTTCGACATTGGGCTGTCCGAGCCAGCCATCGATGTGGTTCTTGCCACGACCATTGAGTCCCGCTACTGCGATTCGCAAGCGATCGTTGGCCCCTTTCACTTGACCCGACGCGCGCGTACCAGCCAGTATGAGCGATCCACCGGCGGCGACGGAGGTTGCCAGGAAATTACGACGCGAAGTGTTGGTCAGCATGGGTAGGCTCCAGTTTGCAATTTGATAACAGGCGAGTTCGAGTAAGCATACCAAAATCCGTAGTGGCAGAGGTATCCCCTGGCCGACCACACCCCCTCAGTGGTGGCAATGTTGGCGGGTGTTAGGCGGCGGGACAAAAGACGATTAGTATTCCCCCCATACGACTGAACTTCAGGCCTGCGACAGAAACAAAACATAGAGCGCAGCCCAGGCTGTTCTCGTGTCTCTGTACTTGTGCCTCGGTATCTATACATGGCGCGACCATTGGGGAGGGCCAAAGCGGTGATAAATCCCCGCACTCCAAAAAAGAGGCCAAAGCGGTGATAAATCCCCGCACTCCACATGATGTCGATATGACATGACTATGTGCGCATCACACATCTTCGAGCGGGTAAAACGTAGCAAAAAGACTGGTTTTAGGGTTTGGCACGCGGAGTGCGAATACCAGCTAGTACTCGCCTCATCACGCACTGCTCGGAGCGTTCTAACCGATGGCGAGGCTCAAACTTTTAGGGGGAAAAAACTATGATTCGCAATTTACTGTTATCGGCCGCGGCAGCTCTAGGTGCTTTGAGTATGGGAGCCACTGAGGCGAGTGCTCAGTGGGGGCATCATGGCGGGCATCACGGAGTTCACCACAGTGGGCATCATGGAGTTCAACTTGGAGTTCACCATGGTGGACATCACAGCTCCCACTACGGTGGATACCATACCCTACCAAGCTATTCGAGTCTCTACTCGGGTGGGCTAGGATATAATTCTGGTTTCCAAGTGCGTCGTCCAGTGTACCATGACACGACACATTTGGATTACCACGGTCCGAGCTTGCAACGACACGGCCGCCACTTCCATTTTGTGCCTGGTCACTACGACGTACATCGCACGGGACACTTCGACTACTGAGCGCCTTTGCGACCGGGACGGTAGCCGTCCGAAGAGCGTGAGCGACGCTGTCTCTTGCGTTTCTTGCCGGTTCCAGCAGCGGCGCTGGTGGCGTCGCTGTTTGATGTGCCTGGGATCGTGTGGACGTACTCACCACGAAAGCGCGCGTTGGCATCTTGCCGACGGCGCTGGACCGCTTCGCGTGGCGGAGCGGAAGGGATCAAGCAATCGCAGCCATCGCCGATGAGGTCGGTGCGGCCGGCCGACCGCAGTGCATCGCGAACTTCAAAATAGTTCTCGGTCTTAAAGAATTGCATCAATGCGCGCTGTGTCTTGCGATCGCGCAGCCCCTTGGCAATGAAGACCGGTTTCTTGGTGAACGGATCGAGACCCGTGTAATACATGCAGGTGGCCACATCCAACGGAGCGGGGATGAAGTCTTGCACTTGATCGGGTTTGTAGCCGTTCTGCTTGAGAAACACGGCCAGGTTAATCATGGCGTCCAGATCGCTGCCAGGGTGGCTGGCGATAAAGTAGGGTATGAGATACTGCTTTTTCCCAGCCGCTTGAGATTCTTCCTTGAAGACGTCCGCGAAGAATTCGAAATCATCATTGGCTGGCTTGCGCATTTTAAAGAGCACGTCGGGATCGACATGCTCGGGAGCAACCTTCAAGTGGCCGCCGACGTGATGCTGTGTCAATTCGCGGATGTATTCTGGGCTTTGACGCGCCAAATCCATGCGGATGCCACTGGCGACGAGCACCTTCTTGACCCCGTCGACTTGTCGAGCGGCACGCATCAGCTCAATCACCGGCTGGTGGTCGACTCCGAGTAGCTTGCAGATCTTGGGGTGAACGCACGATTGTCGGCGACACGTGGCTTCGACTTCAGGCCGCGTGCATTTCATTTGATACATGTTGGCGGTCGGGCCACCGATATCGCTGACGGTTCCTTTGAACTTCTTGTCCTGAGCCATGCTCTCAATTTCACCGACGATGCTCGCCTTACTGCGCGACTGAATGGCGCGGCCTTGGTGGGCCGTGATAGAACAAAAAGTACAACCACCAAAGCAACCGCGCATGATCGTCACCGAGTCCTTGATCATCTCGAAGGAGGGTATCGGTTCGCGGTAGCTAGTGTGAGCTTGTCGGGTGTAGGGCAGACCGTAGATGCGATCCATGGCCGCTTCGGAGATGGGGAATTGAGGCGGATTGACCACCACGGCTTGATTGCTGTGCCACTGGATCAGACGGCGCGCGTTGTAAGGATTGGTCTCTTGGTGAATGATTCGCGTCGCTTCGGCAAACTGGAGCTTGTCGGCCAGCACCTCTTCGTAGCTGGGAAGCACAAGTGCGTCGTCCGGCGCGGTCTCGGAGGCACCCAGCGCGTAGGCAACACCGCGCATGTCTCGCAGCTGCTTGACCGGCTCGCCAGCTTGCAACCGCTGCGCGATTTCGACGATGGCGTTTTCGCCCATGCCGAATACGACTAGGTCAGCTTTGCTGTCGAACAAGATGCTCTTGCGGACTTTGTCGCTCCAGTAGTCGTAGTGAGCCAGTCGCCGCAGCGACGCTTCGACACCGCCAGCTATGACCGGAACTCCTTTGAACGCTTCGCGCGCGCGCTGGCAGTAGCTGAGCGTAGCGCGATCGGGACGCAAGCCAATCTTGCCCCCCGGCGAATAGGCGTCGTCGTTGCGGACCTTGCGATTGGCCGTGTAGTGGTTGATCATCGAGTCCATGTTGCCGGCACTGATGCCGAAGAATAGCTTCGGTCTGCCAAAACGTCGCCAATCATCGCAGGAATGCCAGTTGGGCTGCGAGATGATTCCCACGCGAAAGCCGGCCGCTTCGAGCACGCGGCCCAGGATGCTCATGGCGAAGCTGGGATGGTCGATGTAGGCATCGCCCGTAACGATGACCACGTCGAGTTCATCCCAACCGCGCTGGTGGGCTTCTTCCATCGACATCGGCAGCGGCAGCTTGGCGACTTGTCCAGTCGGCCCGCAGGCTTGTGGTAACGAGGTGAGAAAGCGGTCGGCGGTGGCCGCTTCGCCGAGGACTGGAAGTTGCATCGATATAGTGGCCTGAAAGGGAGCGGCGATGGTTTTAGATAAAAAAGCCAATGCAGGACGTCTGAGCCCTCAGCCGTAGATCGACTGTGGCAGGTAAGCCCAAGTATAGCCGTTGGGGAGGAAACTGTCGAAGCAAGAAAACGGTCGCTTAGGGGGCTGTGCTAGCACGGATGGCAAAGCCGGAGCACGGATACTGGGACAGGAATCTGGGTGGGGCTTCGTGGACGCGATTGCGAGTCCCTGAGTGATACCGAATCACAGGGACTCGTAACCTCGTCCACTACGCGCAATTGGCTATTTCTGCAGTTTTCCGGCGGGACGCACTTCGCTGCCAATGATCTGATTGAGCGAATCGCCCAACTCGCCACGCATCGAGTCGGCCAGTTTTTGTAGTCGCGCTACCACCTCTGGATGCTCGGCGGCGACATTTCGAGTTTCGCCCACGTCTTCGTCCAGGTTGTATAGCTCAAGGGCACACTCGAGTTGCTGATAGGGGCCGGGCATGCCGTCGCGCCCCGGCTTGCCCTTCAGGCTGCGGTAGGAGTGGGGAAAGTGCAGCTTCCAGGGGCCGCTGCGGACGGCGTGAAGTTCGTTGCTCCAAAAATAGTAGAAGGCTTCGTGCGGGCTTATCGCATCGGGTTGTCCCGACAGCAGCGGCCATATATCACGTCCATCAATTTTCTTCACAGGCAGTTCAGCTCCAGCCAGTTTAGCCAGCGTGGGCAGGACATCGATCGTGCTGGTCAGCGCGTCGCAGATCGTTCCCGATTCTATGTGACTCGGCCAATAGGCTATCGTTGGCTCGCGAATCCCACCTTCAAACGCGGTCCCCTTCCCTTCGCGAAGCGGTGCGGCTGAGCCGGCATGATTGCCATAAGAAAGCCAAGGTCCATTGTCGGAGGTGAATAGGACCAATGTGTTTTCGGAAAGGCCCAGCTCGCGGAGCGTCTTGAGGATCTCGCCTGCACTCCAATCGATCTCGGCAATGACATCGGTGAACAATCCTTTACCTGTTACGCCCGCGAATCCGTCTGAGGTAAAAAGCGGGACGTGGGGCATACTGTAAGGGACATAGAGGAAGAATGGCTGAGCTTGATGGCGCTCGATGAAATCGATTGCATGCTCCGTCGCCCAGCGCGTTAAATTCGTTTGCTCTTCAGCGGTGATGTTGTCATCGATCATTTGATCGCCTTCGAAAAGTGGCAGCCGCGGAAAGTGTTTTGCTGTCGGGTGACTTGGCCACATATCATTCGAGTAGGGAAGTCCGTGGTATTCATCAAAGCCATGATGGGTGGGCAGCCCCTGGTCGCGGTCCCCCAAATGCCATTTTCCGAAGATGGCCGTCGCATAGCCTTGCGGCTTGAGCACTTCGGCAATCGTCTGTTCATCGGGATTGAGACAGGTTGTGCTGCCGGGGCCAAGTGCACCGAGAATTCCCAAACGCACGTTGTAGCAACCGGTGAGAAGCGAACAACGCGATGCACTGCACACCCCCTGCGATGCGTAGAAATTGGTCAGTCGCATGCCTTCATTGGCCATGCGATCGAGGTTCGGAGTGACCATCTGCTCACCGCCGAAGCAATGCAAGTCAGCGTAGCCAAGGTCATCCGCAAAGAGGACAACGAAGTTAGGCTTCGGCGTGCCGGAATGTCTGGGAGCGGCAGTCTCTTGCGCAAATGTCTGCAGTGCGAACGGAGAGAGCGTGCTGAGCAGGAACGCCGCCATGAAAGCGAGTAGTATGCGAGGCCTAGAGTGCATAATTGTGTCCCTGTCTTAGTCGTGCGCCGGCGTGGTTGCAAGTGGTTGCAAGTGGTCGCAAGTGGTCGCAATGCTGCTCCGAGAAAGAATCTTAGCATTGGAATTTGAAATCAAGAATCTGAGATCTCAGACGTCAAATCCCAAGCCTAAGTTTTGATGTTCTGTAACCGTTCACGAACTCGGAGGATTGTGAATTGTATTAACCACGAAACACGCGAAGGACACGAAAAAACTTCCGTTGGTGTTCTTTGTGGCCCAGCACCGAAATAAGGAGATAGACTGAAACTGAAATACTGTTCAAGGATTGAAGCTGCAAAACCACGTGAGCATTGTTTGAGGTTTACAATGAGCAATTTGGCCATATATGCGAATCGTCCACCAAAAACTTTCGGGGATAAATATCGCGGATGCACCAAACCATTTAAGCGTAACAGAGATAGCTATTCGTGTGTTTCGCGGTCAACACACGAACTAATCGTGAACAGTTACGATTTCCTCACACTTCACACTTCACGCCTCACGCCTCACACTTCACGCCTCACACCTCAATGGTGATGATGTTCGTGGGCTTCGATCTTGGCAGTGTGGACGCCCGCGTCGTCGACGATGATCAAGTTCACCTCGGCGGCATCTTTCATGTTGATGTGAGTCATCAATTCTGGGCTGGTGACGGTCCAGCCGCTGTCGCCGTTGGTCAGCGGGAACTCTTCAGTGGCGTCACCGATTTTGGCAGTGAACTTGGCAGAAACAATACTGGCTGCGTCGAATTCATCGAGGTAGACGGTGACGAGGTGTTGGTCATCGTCATGCGTCCACTCGGCATGGCTACCGGTCGGTTCGAGGTGCAACATGTGCCCGCCGTGCGGTCCGACATCTTCGTGAGCGTGATCGTGACCGGCGTGAGAATCGGTCGTAGCCGCGGTATCCGTGCCGGCTGGATTGGCTGACTTGCTCGATGTGGCCGATGGTTGACATCCCAAGGAGGCAGCACAGCATAGCGCAAAAACTGAAACGATTCTAATCTTCATTTGTATTTCCTTAGTTATTCCTGCGACGTTGCGTAGTCCCTGTTCTTGACGGATCAGGGTGGCGTATGGCAATCAAGATAGCGGATTTTGAAGAAAAAACGAGGCCGGCGGCGAACCGGAAGCTTGCGGTATCAATCAGTATTTAGGGCACCCAACGTGGGTGGTCAGCCCCAGCGTCTGCGATCCCTGCGGTAATTCTTTGTGGATGCGAACCGTCGCTGTTCATCTTCCAAATTGCTGGTGCCACTCCAGTAGATGCGCGACAGAACAGTATCTGCTTGCCGTCGGGAGTTGGGCACGCTCGGAAATCCCAAACCGACTCTTGGAATTCGGTCAAAGGGGTAATCGACTTTGTGGCTGGGTCTAAGAGCGATATTCGAGTTCCGCCGCGAGCTGATTCCGGTTTGTAATCGCGATTGAAGTGATCTAAATCTGGTTTGCCGATACGGTACTCCCAAGCGAGGCTGGCATCGGTCGATCGCTGAGGAAAGAGGATTTTCCCGTCGAGCGTCCACGCGGGCACATTGGACCCGCCACCTCGAGTCCTAGGGCTTCCATAGGTCGCAGCAAACCACATCGCTTGCCCCGTGGTCAAGACTTGATGATCCGAGCCATCGGGCTTGCCAATGCAAACGTCGGCCCAATCGTGCCCTGGATCAGTTTCATGGGTACAATCGACATACAAGATCCAATTTCCATCGGGTGACCATTGCGTACCAAAGTACAAATGACCTGCTTGGGCCGCGACACAAATTCGGTTGGAACCATCTATGTCGGCAGTCCAAACTTGATACCCCTGAGGGCTAGCCAGATGAAACGCAACCCTCGATCGATCGGGACTCAGGCTGAGACCGTAAGGTAATCCCTCTCCGGCTTGAGTGAAGGCCCTCGCATCGCTACCGTCCAATCGAACACTAAATATCTGTCCTACGTTATCCTTAACGACCTGTATCAGCAGGCGATCATCCGAAAGCAAAAGGGCGGGAGTTATGAATGGCGCAATCCGCTCTTTCGCGCAAATCTCTTCCAACGAATCATCCGCTAAGTTGTACAGCCAAAGGTGCGTCGGCGTTTGTGTATAGTATTCCTCAAATGGGCGACCTGGACCGTCGCGTCGAGCTTCCATGCTTAAGACAATGATCCTGCGTCCATCACCGAAGGGTAAACAAGTTTGCCAAGTGACCTGATTCGGCTTGTCCCATTCCAAGTACCTGACTTGGGCTTGGCCCTCAGTCCAAAGCCCCGTTCTTCCGTGCGAGGTAAAAAAGAATTGTGCTGGACGATCTTGCTTTTTGCTTTCGACGGCAGGAGAAATTGCAAAGACGGCCGATGCAATATTCACCACGATCAAAACGACGAACAGCTTGTGGACTAGGTGCATCGATAGCCAGTCATGAAGGAGGTTAGGGAGTTGCGCCCATTCGTGCTAATATAATCTTGTTTCTACGGTCTAATGCTGAACCAATTTTTGGTTGCGTTTCACACTTCGCTCTTTAGTATATAGTTCGACATCCATGAGTTCCCCCGTCCTTAGACGCGTTCTGCATCACCTAGGCAATCCACTTCTGAAGGGGTCGTTTCGCTCCATGTTATTTCATCTTACGAAATTGCTTACATCCGTGTTGAGCATTCGCTGCCGTGGTGCGGCGATGGCAACGTTCTTAACGCTTGGCTTGTCGAGCTCACTAGCTCATGCGCAGTTATCGGTGCTGTCTGAGGGAAACAAGCCGGCCCAGTGGAAGGCTTCGCAGGTAGCAACGCTCAAGCAGCAGTTGGCCGAACCCGAGCTGGCCAGTGAACTTAAGCTCGAATTGCAGTCACAATTGAAATGGCTCTCCGCTTGGGAACCAGGCAAGCTGAGCGACACCCCTCTGTGGGAGACTGAATCTCAGAAAAAGCCATGGGACGAGCCGTCGCTCGATCCGAATGGGCTCGCTGGCGGGCTGCGTCAGCGCTTGTTGGGGCCTGAGGCGAGCCCCACAGCGAAAGACACCGCTGAACTAAAAGCGTTGTTGGCCGCGCATGACAACGATTTGGGCGTACGGCAATTGCACCTACATTGGCTAGATCAGGCTCAATATCGAAAGGCCTACCCGCAGGAGATTGCCGACGCGGCGGCGAAGGTCTTAGCGCTAATCGATGGTGTGGCAGACCCCAACCGAGAAACGGTCAGGGCGCAAGCCTTCACGCTGTATCGTCGTGGTCGTGCGCTCATCTATCGCGAACTTCCCCAGGTGCTCGTGGACAAGCCGATGGATGACGCGGAGTCAGTTAAGAACGCGGCAGAGCTGGTGGGAGTCTTTCACCAACTCAAGAAGTTGGTTGCGGAGCCGCGCCCCGAATTTATTCTGCTCGAAGATCGCATGTTGCGCCGCGATCACTGGAACGGTCGCGCATTGGCACTGCTGGAAGACTTTGGTGGGCAAGTTGCTCCGCACTGGTTCTTGAAAAAACGCCGCGATATACTGCGAGACCTAGGCTGGGAGATTCCCGCCAAGGAGGCGGCAGCGATCTACGCTCAAGCCTTTCCAGAAGAGCTGGCCAATGAATCCAAAGAATAAGGTGTAGAGCTTAACGCTCACCGCCCATGCGGAGTTGCCGAGCGTCGCGGAAGGCTTCAACCAACCCCCACTGGGCTTCATAACGATGCAGGTCAGCATAGTCTTGCGCGGCTCGCTCAATCTCGGCAGGAAATGGACCGGAGAGCTTATCACGATGCGAACTCAGCTCGCGAAGCAGTGGCATCGTCACGCTCCACAGCAGCATGCTCCCCAAGGTGATGAGCGTAAGCCGATTTGCCCAACCTTGCGCGCGGGTCGCGTGTCGCGCTTGCTCCAAAGTGCGCGGGCGCAAGTCGCTCGACGGGGTGACGTAGTCGCGGGCGGCAAACAACGTGGCTTCCAATTGTTCGAACGATTCAGGACCGTCGGTCACCTTAGACATCGCCGGCTCCCTGTTGCCTAGCGGCGCATTCACCGCTTTCGACCATGGGAGCTTGCGGTGCGAGCAGTACGGAGAGCTTCTCCAGCGCATAGCGATAGCGGCTGGTGGCCGTGGCCGGACTGACAGCCAACACGTCGCCGATCTGAGCAAAAGTGAGCCCCTCCCAAACTTTCAGCACGACCACTTCACTCTGGCGCACGGGAAGTCGGCGCAGGGCTAACCATACGGCGCGAAAGCTCTCCTCCTGCTCCGCTTGATCGACCGAGGTACGCGTCAGTAAATCGGTCAATCCGACCAGCGTCAATGTACGGCGACGGCGGCGAAGGATCACCAATGACTCGTTGCGAACCATTCGCAATAGATAATGCCACGGCTCGTCCGCGCGACTCAGTAGCCTCGGGGCCGAAGCCACTCGAGCAAGCACCGATTGGACGGCGTCTTCGGCATCGTGTTGATTGCGAGTAATCGTGACCGCCAGGCGTACCAAGCGGGTCGACGTGAGATCGAACAATCCCGATAACGCCGCTACCCCCAGTTCGCTCAGCCGATCCGCGCACTGCTGCACCTGCGTAGTAAAAGCATCTGGCTGGAGGGGGGGGGCCTGGCTCACCTAAGTACCCATCGAAGTGGAATGACCGAAATCGGCTATTGAGCCGACAGGCTTATCATCTACTAGAGCTGATGCTCGAGCCAGCAGGATTCATCTAATTTTTCCATAAATTTCGACACCCTAGCTTATCGCCACCACCAGATGGCAGACAACAACGCAATGAGACTAACTCTGTGACCTCTGCGCCTCTGTGTTTCCAAAACGGAGGGTGATCACCAGCCGGTTGTTTCTCGGCTTCATTCGGCAGGAATTTAAACACAGAGAACACGGAGAACACGGAGATCACCCAGGGTCCTGATGGCCTCAGGGCTAAATGTCAGATCATTTGTGCAAAACGGCCGTCGGCTGGCCGAATGAAGCGGCAACTTCATTGCTAGCAGCCATATTGCTCTTGTTGCGTCTAGCTGGAATTTCTTAGAATCGCCCCGTCAACCGCCGCTCACCGACGTACGGACACTGGCCGCGAATTTTTTGAAACTAAGACTGGTTCAGGAGGAACCGCCATGCGCATTCGACGACCCCACAAGTTGGCTCTCATGCTGCCTGCAACACTGCTCGCGTTGACCGTCAGCCTGAACGGGCTGTGCTTCTCGCAAGAGAAAAGCGCTCAGCCGAACAATGGCCAACAGCAGCCGACACCTCCCAAGAACCCTATGGAAGCGCTGCCGAAAGTTGTCGCGGTCGTCAACGGCCAAACCATCTCGCGAGATCAATTGGGCGATGCCTGTTTGCGACGTTACGGCTCGGTCGTACTCGACAACCTGCTCAACAAACACTTAATTCTGCAAGCCTGTGCGGCCAAGGGAATCCAGGTAACGCAGGCCGATGTCAATGACGAGATCACGCGAGTATCCCAAAAATTCAGCTTGACCACGACGCTCTTCCTTCAAGCTCTGGAAGAGGAGCGCGATATCACTCCTGAGCAATATGCCAGCGAGATTGTGTGGCCCATGTTGGCGCTGCGCGCGTTGGCGGCAGACAAAATCCAAGTCTCCAATGAAGAGATCGATCGTGTAATTCAAAGTGAATATGGCCCCAAAGTACAAGTCCGCATGATTGCGGTCGCCCAAGCCGAGAAGGCTCAGCAGTTATACGCCCAGGCGACCGCTGCCCCAGAAACATTCCGCCGATTGGCCAAAGAGCAAAGCGACGATGCCGTCAGCGCCAGCGTGGAGGGCTTGCTCCCCCCCATTCGACACAATAGCAGCGATGACCAGCTCGAGCGCGTCGCATTCCAACTGCGTCCGAACGAGATCTCACCCGTATTTCAGATCGGCGAAATGCACGTCTTCCTACAATGCGTGCGTCACTTCGAGGCGACGCCGCCCAATGCGCAATTTCTGCCCGCGATTCAGCAGCGTATCCATGACCAGTTGCGCGACCAACGCTTGGGGGTAGCTGCCGACGAAATCTTTGCGACGCTGCAAAAGAACAGCAAAGTGGTCCCTGTGATCGGCAATCCCGATTTGGAAAAGAAGCATCCTGGGGTGGCTGGTTTCATCAATGGCCAACCGGTGGCCCGCGATCACTTGGCTTCGCAATGCATCGCTCGACATGGACGCCCGATCCTGCGGGGTGAAATCGATCGCCTGTTGCTTACCTCGGAATTGAAAGCGGCCAACAAGACGGTGATTCAACCCGATATCGATGCCGAAATTGCACGCGCCGCTGACTTGGCAGGCTATCTCAACGCCGATGGAACGCCCAACTCGCAGGCATGGCTCACGGCGATTATGGAAGAGGAAGGAGCCACGCTCGATTTGTATATCGACGATGCGGTGTGGCCGAGCGTAGCACTCAAGAAATTGGTAGAAGACGGTGTCACCATTACCGAAGATGACTTGCAAAAAGGCTTTGAATCGAATTTTGGTCCCCGGGCTGAAGTGTTGGCAATTGTGCTGAGCAATCAGCGCACTGCGCAAGATGTCTTTCGCGAGGCGCGAAGCAATAGCACCGAGGATGGCTTTGGCCAGTTGGCGGCCAAGTACTCCGTCGAGCCGGTATCGCGGAGCAACTTCGGCAAGATTCCGCCGCTGCGCAAGCACGGCGGTCGATCGGCACTCGAAGAAGTTGCCTTTGCACTACACCCTGGAGAAATCTCGGGTGTGGTCGCCTGGGGTGAACAATATGCGATTTTGTACAAACAGGGCGAAACGACTCCCCTGGTGCAGGATTTCGAAGCGGTGCGCGGTGAAATCCACAAAGAGATCATGGAAAAGAAGCTGCGTCTGGCCATGCACGCTCGGCTGACAGCCCTGCACGGTTCTGCACAAATCGACAATTTCCTCGAAGGAACAGCCCAAGCTGGCAACGTCAAAACCGCTTCGGCCACTGGGCCCGCCGCACGCTAATGTGGCCCGACGCTAATGTGGCCCGACGCTCCGCGTCGGAATCCCCCCTCCCCCACTTCGCCACCTCAATGCTCCTCAATGCTCCTCATTGCTCCTCATTGCTCCTCATTGCTCCTCATTGCTCGGTCTACTTGAGACCGAGCACCCTGTCTATGAGTCTTGAGCGGAATGTCGTAGACAAACTGAAGTGGACGAAGCCACGAGTCCTGACCGTCAACCCACGTTTTCGTGAACCTTCCAGTCCGACGATCTGTCTCTCGCCCTATGGCTAGAATGCCGATCTCAGGCGACAATGGAGGCAGGTGTTCCGTATTCTAGTCACTCTTCCGTATTGTCGATTTTGTCCGAGTTGACCTTAAGATGCTCGATCCAAAAACTCCCGCTTTTGTTCCCAACGATCACCCCGACGAGCCGTTTCGCGTCGAGTACGCCTCGCGCGTGCAGCGATTGCCCCCCTATTTGTTCGGGCGCATCAATAACACGCTCTATCAAAAGCGACGGGCTGGGAGCGATGTCATCGACCTGGGAATGGGAAATCCATCCGATCCGCCCGAGCGGATTGTGATGGAAAAAATGGTCGAGGCGACCTACGATGAGCGCAATCATGGCTATAGCAAGTCGAATGGTCTGCTCAACCTACGCCGCGAATTGACCAGTAAGTACTTTCGCAAGTACGGCGTGCGGCTCGACCCAGAGACGGAAGCCATCGTCTGCTTGGGGAGCAAAGAGGGCTTTAGCCACATGTGCTTGGCGCTAATGGGTCCCGGCGACACGGCCATGATCCCAGCTCCCTATTTTCCCGTTCACATGTACGGGGTCATTCTGGCTGCCGGCAACGTGGTCGCACTGGAAGTAGCCGACAGCGAAAAGTTCTTGGCCAACATTGCCTATACCTGCCAGCACTTTTATCCGCGCCCCAAGCTGTTGATCATCAACTACCCGCACAACCCCTCGACGGTGACGGTCGAGCAGGAGTTCTTTACCGAAGTGGTCAAGCTGGCCAAACGCTATGGCTTTATGGTCATCAGCGACTTTGCCTATTCGGACGTTGCCTTCGATGGCTACACGCCGCCGAGCTTCTTGGCTTCGCCCGGCGCGATCGACGTCGGCGTCGAATTCACGACGATGAGCAAGGGCTACAACATGGCCGGCTGGCGCGTCGGCTTTTGCGTCGGCAACCAAGACATGATTCGCGGCCTGGCAACCATCAAAGGCTACTATGACTACGGCATGTTCCAAGCCATCCAGATCGCCGCCATCGTTGCCCTACGCGATACCGAAGCGGCTATTGAACGCCAATCGGAGATCTATCAAACGCGACGCGATGCGTTGCTCGACGGATTGCACCGCATCGGCTGGGAGGCCTCCGTGCCGCGAGCCGGAATGTTTGTGTGGGCCAAGGTTCCCGAGCGATGGCTGGCACGCATGAATACGCTCGACTTCGCCATGATGCTGCTCGAACATGGCGATGTCGCGGTCAGTCCCGGTACGGGCTTTGGTCCAACCGGCGAAGGCTATCTACGCATGGCGCTGGTCGAAAACGAAAATCGACTGCGCCAAGCTGTGCGAATGATTGCCAAGTGCTTAGAGAAACGCGAAGCCGAGTATAGCTCGACAAGTACGAAGGCTTCGCTGGCGAGCAAGTAGTCTGCTATCAACACAAACTCGCCTACAAGCCGATCGCTTTTGAGAATAGATGACTGACGCCAAAACGGCTGAATGCCGCCGTTACTCTTGCTCTGGAGTAGCTGCTGGTTCTTCGGCAACGGCTTCGGCTGTTGGAGCGGCGACAGGTGCTGGCTTGGCTGGCGGTTGGAATTGAGCTGGGCGAGTCTTCATACGATCGCGAGCTGCCTTTTGCTGCTCGAGGTGAGTCCCCTTCGAACCGTACTTCTTGATCAATACGCTCGCTTTGTCGCTTGGCTGAGCGCCAACGCTCAACCAATAGTCAACTCGTTCGCCCTTCAACACCACGCGCGCGTCGGTCTCGCGGATCATTGGGTCGTAATAACCGAGCTCCTCAATCACCTTGCCGTCACGCGGCTTGCGAGAATCGACTGCGCAGAAGCGGAAAAACGGTCGAGCCTTGCGGCCCATCTTCTTCAGGCGGATACGAACTGCCACACAAATTCTCCTGGAACGACGATGACTTCTAAATTGGACTTTTCAGTTGGTTTGGGCCGGTGACTTGTTTGGGAGAAGTCCGGCGAACTCAAAAGTGTAATGTACGGCCCGAGTCTACGGGAGGACCATCAGCGAGAGGAATGCGAAAATGGAGGCAAAAAGTGCTGGAAGCGACTTTAATGTGGCTCGACGCTCCGCGTCGTGGGTACTGGGTATTTATGACAGGAAATGACGTGCTTGAACCGACGGCGGAGCGTCGGGCCACATTATTTCTTGCGTTTTAGCTTGCGCAATTGTCGCTCGCGCTCTTTTTGCATGCGTTGCTTATCCTTGGTGCTCAGCCGACTTCCGGTCGACTTCTTGGTCTTGATCCCCCCCATAGTTGGGTCGCCCAGCATGCTCTGTTGCATTTGCTGCATCATCTGCGCACGGTCACGCCCTCCGCCACTGGCCATGGCTTGCATCATAGGTGCCATGATCGAGAACTGTTTGATCAGACCGCTTACCAATGACGGAGCGACTCCAGCTCCCCTGGAAATACGATTGCGGCGCAGGGTATCGATGGTTTTCGGATTGCGGCGTTCGGTGGGGGTCATCGAGTCGATGATGCCGAGCATTTTTCGCATTTCGCCATCGGAATCGGACCCAGCCATAATTTTGCTGACCTCCCCCATACCGGGCATAAGCCCCATCATCTTTTGCATGAGGCCCGGCTTGGCGATCTTTTCGAGTACCCCACGGAAATCTTCCAAGGTGAATTGTCCCGATGCCATGCGGGCTTCGAGCTGTTCGCGCTCTTTGTCGTCGATGATGCGATGGGCTTCTTGCGCGACCGCAACGATGTCTCCCATCGACAGAATTCGACTGGCCATCCCTTCGGGACGAAAGACTTCCAGGGCATCCAGGTGCTCCCCCGTTCCGATGAATTTGATTGGAACCTGCGTCACATGCTTAACGCTTAGCAGAGCACCGCCGCGAGTATCGCCATCGAGCTTGGTCATGATGACCCCGTCGAGCTCGAGCGTCTGATTGAAAGCCGACGCGCTGTTGACCGCATCCTGCCCAGTCATCCCGTCGACGACCAGGTAGACTTGATCGGGGCCGATCTTCTTATCGATCTCCCCGAGCTGTTTCATCAGCTCTTCGTCGATCGCCAATCGTCCGGCTGTATCGAGGATTACGACCTGCGCTCCCGCTGCGGTGGCTTGGGCGACGCCATCCCGGCAGACTTGCACCGGATCGGATTGCCCCGCTTGGCTATAGACTGGCACATCCAACTGCCGTCCGAGTGTATGGAGCTGCTCGATAGCAGCCGGGCGTTGCAAGTCGGCCGCAACCAGAAACGGCTGAACCTTCTGTTCCTTGAGCAATTGAGCCAGCTTACCGCAGGTGGTCGTTTTGCCGGAGCCCTGCAAGCCGCATAGCATCAGAATCGTGACCTTGTCCTTACGCAGCGGGATGGACGAGTCGACGGGCCCCAAGATCTCGGTTAACTGCGCGTAGACGATCCGCACCAACTCTTCGTGCGGCTTGAGCGCCAGCAGCACCTTGCTTCCGAGAGCTTGCTCGGTCACATGCGACATAAAGTCTTGCACGACCGAGTAGCTCACATCGGCTTCCAGCATGGCCGTTTCGACCATCTGCAAGCCATCGCGCATGTTCGCCTCGGTTAGCTTGCCTTTGCCCCGGATCGATTTGAAGGCTGCCTGAAGTCCGTCGGACAGTGATTCGAACATAGCGGTTTTTCTAGTAAATTCGGGGGCATACAAGTCGATTAGAGGATTTCGTCATTCTAAAGGGTAAGTGGTCTCGCTGACAATCCTATACGTTGAGCTATGCCCCACAGCGGCGTATGATAGAGGGTGAAACGGCTACGAGTTCGGCTTCCAATACCCATCCTCCAATCAACTAGGTCTCTCACCGATGAAACTTTCTCTCACCATATGCCTTTGGGCTCTACTGTTGCTTTCCGCACCGGTCGGGGCGCAAGTGAAGGACCACATCGCGGCTCTGCAGACCCAATCGGCCGAATCGAATACGAACATCTGGGGTTACTGGGGGCCGGACCGCGACAAGTACTCGACGTGGACCTCGCACTCCAATCGACTTATCCCAGCCTATACCTTCGGCCTGACGCTCGATGCGGTCAATGGTGCCAACAGCCTGTACCGCGACGAACCGCGGTTGAGTTCACTGTACGGCCGGCTCCCCAGCTCGACGCTCAACGCGGATGCCGAATACTTCGATCAGACCGACATCTATCGATTGCAAAAGCTAGCCGCCGAAGCGGGCAAGAAACGGATTATCCTGTTTGTCTTCGACGGCATGGACTGGCAGACCACGCGGGCTGCGGCGATCGCCAAATCGCGGCAAGTGGGCTATGACGAGGGTCGTGGCAGTGGATTGCATTTCCAAGATTATCGCGGTACCACAACCGACTTTGGCTTTTTCGTCACCAGCCCACACAACTCTGGGACGTCCCGCAATGTAGACCGGCAAATCGTCACCAGTCCGGGTGGAAAAGTACCTGGTGGCTACGATGTGTCGCGCGGTGGCCCTACCCCTTGGCAAACCACTGACGATCTGCCCTATCCGATTGGCAAAAGTGAAACGGACCCGCACGCCTACACCGACTCAGCCGCTTCAGCCACGTCACTCTGTTCTGGCATCAAAACCTACAACGATGCCGTCAACGTCGATTTTTCTGGACGGGAAGTACTACCGATCGCCCGCACTTTGCAAGCCGATGGTTATGCGATTGGAGTCGTGACCAGTGTGCAGATCAGTCACGCCACCCCAGCTTGCGCATACGCCAACAACGTCGACCGCAATGACTACCAAGACCTGACTCGTGACCTGCTTGGCATACCTTCCGTATTTCATCCCGGAGGCTTACCTGGAGTCGACGTACTCATCGGTGCCGGTTGGGGTGAAACCGCCGACAAAGATGGCAGTCAAGGGGAAAACTTTGTACCGGGCAACCGCTATGTGAGCGACGATGATCTTGCGCAAGCGTCGGTCGACTCGGGCGGCAAGTACGTCGTAGCCCAGCGCACCCCAGGCGAGCCTGGAAGCGAGGTCCTGGCCACAGCGGTCCAACAGGCGATCGAAGGCAAACATCGCTTGTTCGGTTATTTTGGCATCACCGGTGGCCACCTCCCCTATCGCACTGCCGACGGCGACTACGCACCAGTGCAGAGCGTCGGCAATCCCAATACGGCCAAGCCCGAGGTCTACTCGCCCGAAGACTTGCGTGAAAACGTCACCTTGTCCGATATGGCCTTAGCCGCCATCGAAGTGCTCGACGCGCAGTCGCAGCGCTGGTGGTTGATGGTTGAAGCGGGAGATGTCGACTGGGCCAACCATTCCAACAACATTGACAATTCGATCGGTGCTGTGATCAGTGGCGACGACGCCTTCAAAAGCGTGACCGAGTGGATCGAGCAACATGGCGGCTGGGACGATACCGCACTGATTCTAACCGCTGACCACGGCCACTATCTCAACATCGACAAACCAGAAATGTTGGCGCATTAAATTCTTGTAGGCTCTTACGGATTTGGCCAAGACATCTCCACACCTTGGTCGGTGAGCACTCGCTGAAAATCGGGCAGTAGCTGACTGCGCACCTCGCGCGGTAGGCATTTCTGCTCGATGGCGAAACTGGCCAACGCACCTGCCGCTTCTCCAATACCCCACTCGACCGGATGAAGGCGATAACAGCCACTGGTCAAGTGCGTGGTGCCGATGTTCTTACAAGCCGGTAGCAAGTTATCCAAACGCACGGGCAACAGCGCCCCCAGCGGGATTTGAAAGGAGGCTGTTTGAAAGTCGATGTAATTGTCTCCACGACTGCTCGGATGTAGATCGATGGAATAGCTGCCAACACCGACCGAGTCGGCGAATTGAGCAGCACGAACTTCCGCCGCAGGTTTACCGGTGATCTGGCTGAGTTGCTCGCGCCCGACGTGTTCTTCCAAAATCGTGAACTCCGCCTCAATGCGCCGCGACTCGCGGACGTATGGCATTTTGGCCAAGCCATCCTCGGTTCCCATCAAGTCGGGACGCAAACGCAAACCAGGAAAGCCGGCACCGCCATCGCGCCTTGGCACCTCAGTCTGCAACCAATACAACAGCGAGAGGCTGAGCTGCTTTGCGCGATCGATGTGCTCAGCCACTTTCAAAGCCGCTTCGCGAGCCGTTAGCCCCGCCGCTGACGAGCTGGCTGCGTGGTGGTTCGTTGCCAAGTGGGTATCTTGAATTAGATTCCCCAGCAAGTAATCGTTCTGCGGCCAGTTGATCAAGCTAATATCACCAGCGAAATGTCCAGGCTCGAACAGGCTACGATCGATGATACGGCGATAAATCCATAGATTCAGAGTACCGCCGACGGGGGCACCGGTCGGGTCGAAGCCCAATTCCTTCGGTTGACTACTGCGCGGCTGCGTGTAGGTCAAATCGAGCAGCTTGCCGGGCCAAGGGGGTGTCAACTGCGGCACGAAATCACGCCAGAACGAGTAGTCGCGAGGCCTTTCTATGGTATGGTCGCCGCCTGCCACATGTTCGGCGGCAAAACACATCGTGAAGGCTTGCTGATTGCCCGGATCCGCCTTTTCGGCAGCATGCAGCTCGTTGGTTTGACTGCGGGATTCAGCCCCCGTGATCCACTCAGCTCCGGCCAGCGGCAGGACGTCGCCCAATTCCGTAGCGTCGATGAAATAGTCTCCGCTGAGCACCTGTGACTCGCCGCTACGCAGCGACTGGACCGTCACCGCCCGCACCCGCTTACCATCGACGTCTGCCGCTTGGATGCGGTGCTCGCGCAGTATTTGCAATTGCCCGCTAGCGGCATACGGAGCCAGCCAATCCTCCAACACGGCCAGTGCGACCGTCGGTTCGCAGCACAGTCGCGAGACGCTGCCATTGCCTGGATTCAAGAGCGCATTGTCTCTGGCCGCTGGGACTAGCGGATAATGGTTGCGATAGTAGTCGCGAATTCGTGTGCGAAGTTCTCGATACGAGCGATTGGCACCGTGCGATTCAATCCAACGGTGTTCGTCCGGCGGCACTCCTTGGCTCGTCAATTGGCCGCCGATCCAATCGGTCTCCTCCGTCATGATCACTCGTCGCCCCGCGCGCAGCGCAGCCAATGCCGCCGAGCAGCCTCCCAGGCCGCCTCCCACAATCACGATATCGGCCGACAATTCGCTTTGTGCAAACGCACAGTGCGCGTGCCCTACCAGCCCAGCCAACGAGAGCGTCGAGATAAATGTGCGCCGACTGCTCGTCACGGCCGGACCGTGCGCCGCATCGGTTCCACTTGTGTTAGTCTTCATTGTCAATCTACTGTTTCAAAAATGTAGGACTGATGATAGTGTTCGCCCAATTTAGTCCCCGAACGAACCTAAATCAAATCCTTGATGAATCACGGCACCACCCGTTGAACGCAATTAGGACACTCTATGGTCTCTGTGCCTCCGTGTTTCAGAATCGTGCCAAGAGACTTCCGTCTTTTTGATAAACACAGAGACGCAGAGTTCACAGAGGAACATTATTTCACATTCGCCGACATGGATTGCCCAAATCTCTTTTGAGCACTCGCGAAATTCAAAACGACTCTATTTCATTCTACTACTTTTGGGCAGCGCGCTGTGTTAGAATATGCGACTCGATTAGCGTCGTGCGGAAAATTAGCGAGATAGGCTTCCAGCCTGTCGTGCCGAAAATAACAGGCTGGAAGCCTACTCCACTTTCCAAGACCGGCGGTTATTTTCCGCACGATACTTACGTTAATATTCCTTCAGCATTGTGCAGTACGAGCACGCCCTTATGTCCAGCGAAAACCCTTACCTGCCACCAGCCTCGACCTCGCTCGGCTCGAGCATGCCCATACCGCAAGCCAAAGAACGTCTGCGGCGCATCGCCAACGCCCAGCGACAGGTCAATTTGGCCTTGCTGCTCTACATCGCGATCTTTCCCGTTAGTTTCGGACTAGGCGCAGTTGGAGGCGGCGCACCGTGGGCAGCACTATTACTTAGTTTCTTTGCTTTGGCCGTCATCATCATGGGCGCCATCTCAGTTTACAAACTAGCCGCCGTCTTTCGTGGCAAAGTCGTGGCAGTAATCTATGTGATAGGTTTGCTCGTCCCACTGCTGGGACTTCTACTTTTGCTATCGATCAGCAGTAAAGCGACCAAGGAGCTTCGCGCGGCCGGAATCAAAGTTGGGCTGCTAGGTGCCAACCCCAGTGACATTTGAAGTTGCGATTTTTCGTTTCATTGGGCCGCTCCCTGAGGGTGGAGAAGCGCGCTCGCGGATGACGATCTATCCACAAAACTTTAACTCCGGTGGCACGAGGCCACTGGGGCCGGAGAGAAAATCCAAGTCTAGCGCGTCGGCGGATTGGCTTCGCGAACAACGGCACCGAGCTTTTCGTCGAGCACCAATATCGCGAGCCGCTGAGTATTATCCAGGTCGGAAGTGCTGAGCGATGTGTAGTCAAAATTGCCATTCAAGTCGGTGTAGCCATCTTTGAAGAATCGCACCGAGCCGTCTTGGTGACGCGCGAAGACTTTCACATAAGCGGCAGATACCGGCAACCTGCCAGACTGACTGAGCACTTGCAGGCGACCAGCAGGCTCGGCGAGACTCACGAGCAGCGAACTAGCGGTGAGCCAAGTGCTACGCGAGATACCGGCGGCGGTCACCTCTACCAACACGTTGCGATTGCGCATCGCTTCGGGTAGCTCCAATGCCGACACGGAGTCGCTGGCATCGAGCTTTACTGTTTCACTCAGGTTGGGCCGGATCGCTGGGACTTGATCACTCGCCTGCGATACAAACGGATTGCGACTAAACAACAGCTCGATATCCATCAAGTAGTAGTTGACTTGCACCGCGTCCAAATTGCGGTAGCGTAGCGAGACGCTACCATCGCGGACTTCCAAATCCAAGGCGACCGCCGCTGCGGCTTGTGCCGCCATTTGCTGCTCGCGCGCGTCGGTCAGTAGTCCTTGCTCCTGTGTGTTGCTGGCTGGTGGCCCCGACGATGGTCCCGCGCCACTACCGGCCAATAGTCGCGAATGTTGGTCGACTTGCTGCCGAATCTGCGAGAACATTTCTGCCCATCGCGGCACTGGGTATTCGGCATACTGATTCGCAATCTTAGCGGCGCGATCGACCTGGCCACGATAGAAATCGAGGTAGGCATCAAAATAGTCGTACTGCAAGTGTGTGGCCAACGGCTCTTTTTCAACTTGACCGAACCAGGTCAACGCCTCTTCAATGCGATTTTGCAAAAGCAGATAGTAGCACAACTGCAAACGCTGGTCGTTAGTGACTCGGGGTTGATGCGCGATGACGTCCAGCAGCGCCGTGTACTGGCGGTGCAAACTGGGATTGAGAATCACCGGCTCGCGACCCAAGCGATGGATGCGCGCGACAACCAGCGGCTTGTAGTCCAAGTGCTCGTAGCTCATCTGCTGCCGAGGATCGATGTCGACCAACGGGCTCGCGAAAGTCGATCCGAGACGAGCGATAAAGTCCGGACGGTGGTAGAGCAACTCCGCGATACCGTCGCGATCATTGTGGGCAACCGCATAGGCCCAAAGATTCGGCTCATAGCGTCCGCTGGCTGCTAGCAATTCGGTGACTTGTGAGTAGAAGGCTTGATGCTTCAACCGAAAGGCGATGCGCGACAGGTCGATCCGTTCCAAGTTGGCGGTTTGCAAGAACTCGAGGACTTGCGCGTCGGTCCCCCAATCGGCGATGTAATTCCACGTCGTCTGGTCGACCGACTCGGGCTCATCCAGCACACGATGCTTGGCGGCGGCCGTGTCGGCGATGTGACTCTCTTCGGCACTGATCTGCGCACCGTAGTGAGCGAATTCACCGGCGGCGGGGAAGTAAAACACGTATTGAACTTGGCTGGTGCTGTACGGAGCTAGTTCGACCGGCGTGCTTCGAGTCAGTTTACTCCCAGCCAGTGGCAGAGAGCCGGCGGGCAACTGAGTCAACACCTGCACGCGTTGTTTTTCACTCGTCGGATTGGTAACGACCACGTTGGCGCGGTAGGGGATGCCACGCAGCAAGGGATTGTTGCCCAACGGGCGATTGCTCTCCTGGTCGGTATTGGGATTGGCCAAGTAGATGTCTTGCCCAACCAAAATTGTTTTTTGTTCTTGGACCTCGGTCGTCGGTTCGATACTTTCGAGGAACACGACCGTGGCGGCTTCGCTTTCGAGCACCAGTTGTTCGTTCTCGACAGCGATCGTCGACCTGGGACGTGCCAGTGGCAAGTCGATGACGGCCAGAGCGCAGAGAGCTTCATTGAGCGAGCCTGTGGGCAGGTCTAGGTCATGAGGTAAGAATCGCTTCCCGCCGCTTGTTAAGAACTCTTGCCAAAACGCGTTGGGTGGCACGAGCTCGGCGGATTGATCGTTCAGACGCACGTGGTAGTACTGCGTTTCGGCCCACTCACGCGTCTTGTCCAAACTGCGGTAGAAGCCATCTATTTCTTTTCCAGCTAGCCCGAGCCGATCAGCACTGAAGGATTCGTGAGCCATTTCAGCTTTTTGTTTATCGGCTGCATCTCCCCCCCTTGCCTTCCGGCCCATCGCTCGCGAGCGACGCAGCTCGGTCACGCCGTCGGCCATCGATTGACGTGGAGCGCCCCCCATCGCGGCATCGAACTCAGGCAGGCTTTCCGCTTGCATGGCATAGCCCTGAGCCGCTTCAAAGTAGAGGTTCTCCGACGCTCCACCACCGGCAGCCAGCGCCGAACCACGCAGTGCGACCTCAAAGCGTTGTTGTCGAGCGGTGGGTGATAGTGGGTGAGCCTGTAAGAATTCGTCCAACCAGCGCTTCGTACCAGCTTGTCGCGAATCGATGCGCTCGGCCAGCAAGATGCGTTCGAGTGTGTTGAGTCGCTGCGTGCGCCACAGCGGTTCGTACTCCGCCAGCGATTCTCCTAACAGCCAACGATCGACCAATTGTTTGTCGAGCTTATTAGCCAACAATGGTTTTACCACGCGATCAAAGAAGGGGCGATCGTGATGGTAGAGGAAGAAATCGAGTTCGTGACAAGCCATTTCGTTGTAGTGCGTCCGGCGCTGCTCGTCTGACAACGTGTTCCAACTTCCTACGAAGCGGAATTTTTCCCATTCGGGATTTCCTAGCAGCGTGCTATACAATTGAAACACATCGGCGACAGTCGAGTAGGCTTGTAGCCGACGCGTGCGCGGGTCGCCGAGCTTCTTTTTCTCCCCAGCCGAGAGCAATTCAACTTTTTGTACTTGTGACAAATGCACGTCGGGCGAGAACGCTTCGCGCAATCGCAGATCGCGTACTGGCAATGCACCGACGTCTTGTTGAACGCTGCGGGAATCGGTCGAGGTCGGATGCACAACCACGACCGCAATGCTATTGCAACCTTGCAGCTTATCGACCGACACGCTGAATCGTCCGTCGACTACCGTCTGATTGGCCAGTAGCACTTGTCCCTTTGCCAAGAAATCAAAACTCTTCCAACCGGAGCGTTCTCCGCGAACCATCCCTTCGGCTTCAGCCTGCATTGCTGACATGGGAGAAGGTGGGGCGGCCGAGCGAGGCATGGCGTCGCCAGCGGCTGCATCCTGCCGTTCGTTTTCCGTGACCGAAACTTCCCATGGCAGAATCAATACACTCGGTTGCGACAATAGATTGCCCGGATACTTCTTGGCATGTTGACGTTCGAGGATGTAACTATAATCTTCGTCCAAACGCAGCGACTCGACGTAGTGACTCAGATCGGCGGGGAGCGTTTGCGCGGCGAGCGGCAGATGGGGCAATTGTAATTGTTGACCGCGGGATGCGCTCGGCAGCAGCCCATTGGCGATCACGTGGACTCGCGTCATGTCGTCGCTACCGTCGACACGCACGACAAGCTGTCCGTCCACGATCGCGGCTTGTCGGATTACTACGCGCTGCGCGGGCGATGCTTGAAGCAGACGGTTTTTAGCGGCGACCCAATGATCACGGCGCTCGGCCGAACCAACGGCGATACGCACGTGTTGTCCCGATTCGTAGTCATGCAACAGGTAGTCGCCCGGCTGGAGCGCGGCGATGCGTAGTGCACCATCGATAACTGTGAGGCTCTCGTTCAAGTTGGCGCTGGGCACACCACGACGCACTTCGACCAAGGAGAATTGCTCGCGTGGCGCAGTCGCTTTACCCAATGGCAATTCGAACGTGTCGTTGATGCCGAGCTGAACTGTGGCAGGCCAATTGCGATGAAAACGTTCGAGCGAGAAACTCGCTGGCTGGATATCGCTGGCTGACACCGTCACTTGGGTCACATTGTCGAGAGCGCCTAAATCGACTTCCCCGTCGGCATTGGTCGCTAAGGTATAGTTGCTCGGGCCGTTGAGCTGTCGCAGCTTGAGGGTCAGCGAGACTGGCAAGCGGGCGATCGGTTCTCCATTGCGTCCCAGCGCTAGCAAGCGATAGCCGTCAGTTGTTTCTCGCAAGAAGAAATCGCCGATTTGGGCTGAGGCTTGGATGCCGTTGCACTGCAGCCCATAATTGATGCTAACCGTGTCGCGCTCGTTGCGACTGCGATTGAGCACGCGCCCGCTGAGTGTCATGGACAACTGAGCCAAGCGTTGTGGTACCAAGAACGAGTGCACCCATTCGTCACCATCATCCAAGTCGAGCGACTCGACGACTTGGGTCGAGCTAACTCCGTCCGCGTCGGTGGCCACGATTGACAATTGAGCTTGCTCCAACAGCTTGAGGCTGATCGGCCGTCCGTTGCAAGTCAATCGGGCGCGAATGGCCAGGCTGGCTTGGGCGCCGGCCACAAGCGATTGGCGATCGACCAGGAAGCCAGCTTGCAATTCGTAGGCTTCGCTGTGATGGGTGATGAGCAGCGGCGATGCGAAGTCACCGATGACCAACAGCACTTGGCGCGATACGGTCTGCTCGGAGTATGGCACAATGATCCGACCTTGATCGTCGGGCAGGAATTTCCGACCTTCGAGCTCCAGATGCGAGGTTGGGAGCTTGCTCCCTGTTTCGTCGATGATTTCAAAGACTTGACCGGCATCGCCCAGCCGTTCCAGCGCGATCAAACGCCCCTTATGGATCAATGCTCGCGAGCGCTGGCCGCCGCCAAGCAGGTCGACGACCCACGAACCACGACCGACAAACTCGGGGAAATCGATCTTCTCCGTGTGTCGTCGCTGGGCAGGTTGAGAAAAGGTGAGTTGTCGTTGTTGATTGGGGACCAAGCCATCCAGATCGATGTCGGTTCCCAACGGCTGAGTGTGATTGCGATAGTAGTTGAGCAGATTGATCTCGTAGATTTTTACCAGCAATTGCTCGACGTTCTTCAAGTCGACTTGCAGGCTAACCACATCGTCCACGGCAAACCGGTGCGGGTTGTACGGAGCGAAACGCAGTTCAACGCGTTCGCGCAGTTCCTTTTGTTCGGCTGGAGTCAGCTTGCCATACCATGTCGCGTCTTCGCCAAGGCCGTACAGAATTTTGGTCTGTGCAAAAACGTGCTCGAGGTATTCTCGCTGAAGGTAGGGAGCGAAATCATTGACGCTATTGTCCGTCTGGAAGAAGTGTTCCAAATAGCGGATCACCAGATCGCTGTCGTCTCCCATGGCGGGCAGCGGAACTTGTGGCTGCATGGCATAGTTGAGCTGAACGAGCGCGTTGCCGAGATTAATTAACTTCTTGGGTTCGTAGTAGACAGCCGATCGCGGAAGCTTCAGATATTCGACGAAACGAGCGCGATCAAATTTGTTTTCACTCAGATCGAGCCGCAGCAAGTTGCCCACGACGAGCGCTTTGAAACTGTTCTGCGATGGAGGTAGGCGCTTGGCCCAAGCGTGCAGACGATCGAGGTAGGTTCGCAATTCTAATTTGTCGCTGAGGGAGGCCCCTTCGGGCGGAGCCAGTCGCGCGGTAACGGCACGGACGAAGTTGTCGTTCTCCAGCAGTTGTGGAAGCAGTTTTTCGAGCTGTTCGAGCTGCGCGAGAGTCAACATATTATGTAGGCCGCACCAGCCAAAGCCAGCCGAGTCTTTCAGCGCGAGTTCTTTGGCGATGGCTTCCACGGTGCCGGGTAGGTCCGCGCGATCGAGTCGCGAGAGCAACCCACGCAACTGGACGACGTTCAGCTCGCGTTGGAGCAGCAGCCCAAGAGCGCTGTTATCGAGCTGCGATAAACTGGGGTCCTGGGCCAGCGCTTGGTCGATGAGTTGTTTGAGCTCGATCTGTGCATTGTCGAACTTGTTTGATAGCGTCGCTGCGCGATCTCGGGAGGGCGGAGCATGGCCCAGTTGCAGTCCTAGCTCACGTGTCAAATAGGCAAGCGTCTGCTGCGGGTGGGTGGCGTATTCGAGCAATTCCTGCCGCGCGAACATGTCGTTGACCGGCTGGGTATTGCCAAACTTCGTCCGCCAAGCTTCGAGCACGCTCCGCGCCTCGGCGACTTCACCCGTCGTCTGATGGTGCAGCGCGGTGTAGTAGAAATAGTCCTCGGTCCCAGGGATCAATTGTTCGAGCAATGGCCGCCGATCGGTGGCCGTCGCAAATTTCTCGATAAAGCCGATCGCTTGTTGTCCGCGCACGTAGTTACCTCCCTGCCCCACTGTTCCTACGACTAAGATTAAAAGAGCTAGGACTATCTTAAAGCGCAATTGCCACATTTGGGTTCCCTACGAGACTAAACGACAAGTTGACTTCACAGGAGGCTAGACGCAGCATTCGGCTTGCCAGTTCCCAAATACCGTAGCACGGTGGTCCCCACGGTGACATATCCGTAGCACGGTGGTCCCTACCCTAAGGCACCCGTAGCACGGTGTTCCCCCACCGTGAGGTAAGTCGCCGCACGTTTCGGCGGGGACCACAGTGCGACGAAATCTGTAAGTTTCGGTGGAGACCACCGAGCTACCTTACCGCAAGCGTAGCACACGAATGTACTCGGAATCCGTGCCGAGCTCGCCAAACCGGTCAAAACGCCACTTGCGCTTTCAGACTGACCGTTCTTCCGTGCTTTCGAGTTCGCTCGTAAAATGGCGGGCTGTTTGGCGAGGTCATTGGTGATTTTGCTCTAAAACTCTGGTTTTTTCTAGGAATTCAGGCTCATGGCAGCTCAAGTGGCCCAGGAACGCGTCATTAACTTCTCTCCAGGTCCAGCCGTTTTGCCCGTGCCTGTTTTGGAGCGAGTTCGCGACGAAATGCTGTGTTTGCCAGGTGCGGGTGCGTCGATCTTGGAAGTTTCCCACCGTTCGAGCGACTTTATCGCCGTCCAAAATCAAGCCGAAGCCCGTTTGCGACGACTATTAGGCGTGGGCGACGAGCACGAAATCCTCTTCCTCCAAGGGGGAGCTCGACTGCAGTTCTCGATGATTCCCATCAATCTACTGCGCGGCCGCAGCCAAGCGGCCCAGTACGTGCTAACCGGAACTTGGGGCAAGACGGCGGTGGAGGAAGCTAAAAAAGAAGGCCCGGTCGAAGTGATTTTCGATGCCAAACCATCGAATTACGACCACCTCCCCTCTGCCACGGAGCTATCCATCAACCCTCAAGCCTCGTACGTGCACATCACCAGCAACGAGACGATTCAAGGGGTACAATTCCCCGGCGACCTCGATACCGGCACGGCTCCACTGGTTTGCGATTCGTCGAGCGATTTTATGTATCGCCCGTATGACATCAGCCGCTACGGATTGATGTATGCCTGCGCTCAAAAGAATGCGGGGCCGGCCGGTGTGACCGTAGTCATCGTCAAGAAGGAACTACTCGATCGCGCGGACGAGAATTTGCCTGGTTACTTGCGGTACAAGAATCATGCCGACGCCAACTCGATGTGGAATACACCTCCGACGTTTGCGATCTACGTTTTGGGCTTGGTGGCTGAGTGGTTGGAAGAGACCATCGGTGGACTCGATAAGATGCACGCCTTGAACCAGCGCAAGGCCAAGCTGCTCTACGATGTGCTGGACGAATTCCCCGAGCTTTATATTGGCCACGCGCGCAAGGAGGATCGCTCACTGATGAATGTCACCTTCCGTTTTTCCAGCGAAGCTGCCGAGAAAGAGTTTCTTCAAGGGGCCGCCAGTCAGAGCATGGATAACCTCAAGGGGCATCGCAGCGTCGGTGGCATCCGCGCCAGTATTTACAATGCCATGCCGATTGACAACGTGCAAGCTCTAGCCAGCTACATGCGCGATTTCGCGCAAGTGCAAGCCTAAACCGATTTGTAACCGTTCACCGGTTAGTTCGTTTGTTGACCACGAAAAACACGAAGAACACGAAAATCTGGCTCTGTCTTTCTTTAAATTATTTTTTAATTGTTTAGTGCACTTCACGATTTCATCCTCAAAATCTTTTAGTGGACGATTCGTTCATACTTGCGCTTTGTAAACCTCGAACGCCGCTCCCATGACTTCGCAACTTTCATCTTTTTGAACAGAATTTCAGTATTGCTTGTTACCTCGTTGCTGGACTACCAAGAACACCAGCAGAGATTTTTTTCGTGTCCTTCGTGTGTTTCGTGGTTGATACAACTCCCAATCCTCCAAGTTCGTGAATGATCACACCGAGTTTAACCACTACTACGACACTACTTTTTATTTGAAAGCTCAACGACTCATGGCCAAGTTTCGCATCGGTGTACTCGACCCCATTGCCGCCGAAGGTATCGATCTGCTCAATGCAGACAGCGCCTTCGAGTTCGAAGAACGGGTGGGGCTCAAGGGAGATGACCTGCGTAAGGGACTCACCGAGTTCGATGGGATCATTATCCGCAGTGGCGTGAAGATCACCGCCGCGTCGCTCGAGGGCAACAAACGTCTCAAAGCCATCGTGCGCGCGGGCGTTGGTACGGACAACATCGATAAAGAAGCGGCCACGCGTCTGGGCATCGTAGTGATGAATACGCCGGCGGGCAACACGCTGTCCACAGCCGAACATGCCATCGCGTTGATGTTGGCCCTGTCACGCAGCATCGCTCCGGCCTATCAATCGCTGTGCAATGGCAAGTGGGATCGCAAGAGCTACATGGGTTCGCAACTCGCCGACAAAACGCTAGGCGTTGTCGGGCTCGGTCGCATCGGTCGCGAAGTCGCGTTGCGTGGCTTGGCGTTTGGCATGCGCGTCATCGCTTACGATCCATTCTTGACCGAAGAGCAAGCTACGAAACTGGGAGTCGAATGGGTCGAGACCGTAGCCGAAATGCTGCCCAAGGTCGACTACTTGACCGTACATACGCCGCTAACCGCTGAGACCAAGCACTTGGTTGGTATGAAGGACTTGCCGAACTTGAAACCGGGCATTCGCTTGATCAACTGCGCTCGCGGCGGGATCTACGACGAAGCGGCGTTGGTAGCTGGGCTCAAAGCGGGGCAAATCGCTGGAGTGGCCTTGGATGTCTTCGAAGAGGAACCGTGTACCGACAGCCCGCTGTTTGGCATGCCCGGCGTTGTCTGCACGCCGCACTTGGGCGCCAGTACCGAAGAGGCGCAAACACAAGTGGCCGTCGAGGGAATTCACTTGCTGATCAACTTTTTCAAGACGGGTGAGATTCGCCACGCGGTCAATGTGTCCGCGCTCGACCCAAAAACGCTCGAAGCCCTGCGCAGCTATCTCAACGTGGCTCATCGCCTGGGATTGCTGCTCAGCCAATGGCACGGTGGGGCGGTTGCCAAGTGCCATTTGACCTATCGCGGTGAAGTGGCTGGACGAGATACCAAACTGTTGACCAACGCCTTCTGCGCAGGGCTGCTCGAACGGCACTTGGAAGAAGATGTCAACATCATCAATGCAGAGATGTTGCTGCGCGAGCGAGGTATCGAACTCAATGAAAGTCGCTCTCAAGAGATGGGGGCCTTCAGCTCCTCGGTCACTGCGGAAGTCAGCGGCGGCGGTCGTACCGTCAAAGCCTCGGGCACCGTGTTTGGCCACAACATGCCTCGCCTGGTATCGCTCGACCAATATCGATTGGAAGCCTATCTGGACGGCAAGCTATTGATCTTCACTCACCAAGACGTGCCTGGCATCATCGGCCGAGTTGGCACGGCGTTCGGCAAGCACCAAGTCAACATCGCGCAGATGTCCGTCGGACGTGCAGGGGACAAACCCGGCGGCTCGGCTATCGGCGTCCTGAACCTCGATAGCCAGCCAACCCAAGCCGCTTTGGACGAAATGCTCAGTATCGATGCCGTCGACAAAATCCAGACGATCGATCTGCCTGCGGCTGACGAATTGCCGGTTTGGTTGCGATAAGGGGCTGAGCCTATTCGTCTGTCAATAGGCAGTTGTTGGGTAGTGGACGAGGCCCGCGAGTTCGTTTGATTCACTACGCTCAGCGACTCGTAACCGTGTCCACTACAGCAAAGCCAAACCTTAACTTTGACAGATCTCCAATCAGACGCATGACCATTTAGCAGGGAGAAACCGCTTGGCTCGGGAATCGATCATGCCGCCCCCTGGAGATCCACCTCCAGGCGGGCCATCAGAACCGCCTGGCGATGAAAACGACGGTGCACTGCGCCCCAAGCGCATCGCCGATATGGTCGGTCAAAAGGATGTCATCGCCGTGCTACGTATCGCTATGGATGCGGCGAGCAAACGCGAGGAGCCGCTGGGGCACATCTTATTCGATGGTCCGCCCGGATTGGGCAAGACAACCTTTGCCACCTGCATTCCGCGCGAGATGGGAGTCAACGTACAGATGGCCAGCGGCCCATCGCTAAAGGCCCCCAAGGATATCCTTCCCTACTTAACCAACTTGGAATATCGCTCGGTACTCTTCGTCGATGAAATCCACCGCATGCCCAAAGCTGTCGAGGAGTACTTGTACACGGCCATGGAGGACTTTCGCATCGACATCGTGTTGGGTGAAGGCGTCAGTGCGCGGACGTTGAACCTACAGTTGAAACCTTTCACGCTCATCGGTGCCACCACGCGAGCAGGTATGCTCAGCGGACCACTGCGCGATCGCTTTCAGATTCGAGAACACTTAGGGTTTTACTCGTTGGCCGAATTGACCGAGATCATTCATCGCAATGCGAAGAAGATGGACGTCGCGATCGATGCACGGGCCGCTTCGGAAATCTCGCGGCGCAGTCGTGGCACACCGCGCATCGCTAACAATCGACTGCTGTGGATCCGCGATTACGCCATGAGCAAATCGGATGGCAAAGTCGATGTGAACATCGTCAATCAAGCGCTGGAAATGACCGGAATTGACCAACTGGGACTCGACCGGCAAGATCGCCGCTATTTGGAAACACTCATTCGAGTCTTCGGAGGCGGACCGGCCGGAATCGAAGCGATCGCGCACACGATGAACGTTTCTTCCGACACGTTGGTCGACGAGGTCGAACCGTTCCTACTGCGAAGTGAGTTACTGATCCGCTCCACCCGCGGTCGCTGTGCCACGCCCAAAGCCTTTGAGCACTTGAAGCTAACTCCACCGTCGGAAAAAGCCGGTGAGCTGCCCTTATTCCCAGAAGAGTGAGCGCGTATGGTAGCGGACGAGGCCCGCGAGTCCGTTCCAATCGGTCTTCCATCCCAACCTTGCACCGGCCCCCTGCCAGCTTGCTCCTCCACCATGTCCTTTGCACCGGCCCCCTGCCAGCTTGCTCCTCTACCATGTCCTTTGCACCAGCCCCCTGCCAGCTTGCCTGGCAGGAGCCAAAGTTTTGAGGATAGAAACGGTTAAGCAAGAGGCTTCACTCTGTGCATCCGGCCACCATCGCCGCCCACCGGGCGGCGATGGTGGCCGGATGCACAGAGTGGGAACACGTAACGGGGCGGGATCATGCGAGGCTCTTGCTAAAAACTTATTCACCAGCCTGGCAAGCTCGCGAGGGGTCTAAAGAACAGCTACGGTCAGAACTCGACTTTGTCGTAGACCTCTTTCAACGCAAGCGGCTGATTGATGCTGGCCAACTGCAATACGGCGGTGATGCCAGACATTTCGCGGAGCAGCCACAGTCCTTCTGCCGTGCGTGTGTGTTGTTCGACTCGTACTTCGTCCTGCCAAAAGACCAAATACTCTTTCAAGGCTGGAATCTGACGATAGTGTCCAAACTTGCCACCACGGTCAAAGTCGGCCGTTGAAGGTGATAGGACTTCGACCAGCAATACTGGATTCGAAATCACTTCGTCCGAGCTCCCCTCGATGGGCGGGCAAACGACCGACGCATCGGGATAGGCTTCATATCCCGTGGCCTCCACCAGGACACGCATATCGCTGCCGTGCGCAATGCACTCCTTTCCGACAAGCAGGTTACCGATCACTCGGGCCACATTGGTACCGATCTGGCTATGTTTGCGCGTGCCACCTGCTTGAGAAAATACTTCCCCAGCATAGTACTCGTGCCGCTCCGTTTGCTCGCGCTCCCACTCGGCGTATTCCAAGGCCGTCATTTTTCGGTCAAGTTTTTCAGCAGGGCTCATCAATTCTTCTCCGTCGAAGTACCGCAATTTCCCACAGTTTTGCGCCCATAAGTATTGTACGCAGCCATGACCGCATGAAATGTTTCGGCGAATTCTTTTTCCCGTATTAGACCTCGCACTGATGGCAAAGCCGGAGCACGGATGGCATATTCTTCTTCATCGGCCCCTCGCCAGCTTGCCTGGCGGGAGCCAAAGTTTTGAAGGTAGAAGCGGCCAGGCATGAGTGGGGAAGTGCAAGGGGACAGACCATGAGCGGCTGTCTATCTACAAAACTTGTTCACCAGCGAGACAAGCTCGCGGGGGTCTGATGAGCTGTAACTTACCCAAGAATCGACTGGAAGTACTGTAACTCGCGGGCGATGCCCGAGGCAAGATTTTCCTCGGCCAATTCGGGCGGGAGCACTGGCCAAGCGTAGGTCTCGACTTCGTAGTGTCCGGTGAACCATGCACAACCTGCCGACGATTCGCTTTGATGTTGCTGTAAGTAACGAGTCGCTTCGGCGATGTCGGCCTGCGTCGTCTGAAGTCCACCAAACTGATCGACAAATATTGGCACATGGAAATGAACTCGCCAAGGCTGACTGGGATAACTCTCTGCCGACAGATAACGCTGTAACGCTGCAGGCAAATCGGCCTGCAGCCATTTCAGCCCCCCTGCTCCGCTCTGCTCTGCCGTTTGATGCAAGTACTTGGGCTCGTCGAAAGATCGCAATTGTTCGGCCATGGCGGCTTGTCGCTCGGGGTTTCCAATACAGTTGTCCCAGGGCACATGCACGGCCGAGGAGACCTGGACCTTTCCAATGCGCATACCGGCATGGCGATAGCGATCCAATACTTCCGTCTGCGATTCGAACATGACGCCGCTGTGACAGATGTCGTGGCAGACGGTCAAATAGCGACGCGCTAAATCGCGATCGGGGCCGCTGAACAAATAGTGCTCGAAGAACTCGACCATCTCCTCAGCGGTGCTCAACACACAGCCAGGTTCGGCTTCGATAGCAACGACGACTTCGCGTCCGTGCAATTGTGCCAGTCGATCGAGAAACTTGGCGACTTCCAATAGATTGTCGGCAGCGGTCTTCATCGTTTCGGCGTGCCACGGAGCATGTGGCCAACCGAGTGGCAGCGTCGAAATGGAACCGAGCCCGCCGTCGGGCAAGATCGCCTCGAGAATTTCTGCCAAGCAGAGCGTGTAACGAGTACGCGAGTCACAGGTCCAAGTCGGCTCGTAGACCGCGTGCTTGACGACCGCTTGATGAAAGTCGCCTTGAGGAAAACCATTGAACGTGTAGGGCAGAAAGGCATGTTCGTGCAGCCAATCGCGAAAGCCATGCACCTCCCCCTGCTCGATCAAACTCATGGCTGCCGGCTCCGAGAGCCAAAGCCCAACCGGCAAACGCCCCGAGGGAACAACCTGCTGGCGAACGACCGATGCGTATCGCAATAGGTTGGCTCGTGCTTCAGCCAACGATGTCCCAGCGTGGACGTTGGTGCAATAGCCAAAGCGATAGTCGGCCACGTCGGCGGAAATCGGGACGGGGGGGACGATCGTAGACGCCGAGGCTTCGCTCATGGGATTTGTTCACTTTGATTTGAATCAATAGTTCCGCAACACGTGCTTTTCTGAGGGGCTGGTTAATTCTAATGGATTCTTCGCGAGATTTGGGGGAGCCGTTCGCAACTTTTCAATTGCTCGTGTAGTTTCTTCTGACAAAGCAACAACGCAGAGCAGCGTGTAGATAGCTCTCTATCCTTGACTTTCCTGCCATCCGTGCCCCGGATTTTCCATCCGTGCGAGACTTTATGCCTTGGGCTAACACGGACGGTATGTACTCGGCACGTGCCTGCTACGTTGCTACGATAGGGTGACTTGTCAACTCGATACCCTCAGGCGTGCGTGAGCGAAAAGCGATGGCCATTTCTGATGCTCGAAAAAGACGATCTCAACTGACCGAAGTCTTGGGGCTGATCGGCGTACGGCGGCAGTTCGCCAAAAAGGAGATTCAGTCGCTGTGCCAAGAATCCAAGCCCGCCTTTGTGACAAAAGTTCTCAAGCAATTGGCGCAGGAAGGTATCTTGCGAATGGATGTGGCGGAAACGGGCGAGTGCTTTCGCTGGGCTGAGAGCCCCGACGCGTTTGCAGGCCAGCGTTGGATCGATAGGCAGATTGTCGGCGATCAGGTCACTCAAGCTCCGCTCGAAGAGCGCCCGCGTGAACGCCTGCTCGATTTGGGTGCAGCCAGTCTGAAGACGAGCGAGTTGTTGGCCATCCTCATTCGCTCGGGGCTCAAGGGAGAGTCGGCGGTACAGGCGGGACAAAAAGTCGCCAAGCACGTGCAAGACAACTTGGCCGCACTTCCCGACTATTCGCCCGCCGAAATCAAAAATTTTAGCAAGGCCGTTTCGATTGTTGCCTATTGTCAAATCATGGCTGGCATCGAACTCGGGCGACGCGTACAAACGGCGATGAACGAGGCGGGCTGCCAAGACAGGATCAATAGTACCGAAGCGGCCAAGAATTATTGCAAACGGCATTTTTCGCGATTGGCCCACGATTCGAGTCACGAAGAGTTTCACATCGTTACACTCGACACCAAACTGCAACCGATCAAGAGGCATCAAATTACGGTAGGTACGCTCGACGCCAGTCTGGTCCATCCGCGAGAGGTCTTTCGCGCGGCGATTCGCGATGCGGCTTCTTCGATTCTGTTGGTCCACAATCATCCCTCGGGCGACCCCACTCCTAGCCGCCAAGATCGCGAAGTGACCGAACGCTTGAAATCGACAGGTGATATAGTAGGCATATCGGTGATCGATCACATTATCGTGGCCAAGGAACATGCGCTGAGCTTGGCCGAGTCGTAGTCGCATTGGTATCCTCAATGTGGCCCGACGCTCCGCCGTCGGTCCTTCCCTAAACTACTGTGGCCCGACGCTCCGCCGTCGGATTCCCTGCCGGTTTGAACTAGCAGATCACGAACGACGACAATCGAACATCTATTGACCATCTATCGAAAGAACATCATGCTTTCCGATCGACGACATTGGCTGACAAGCACCGCGACTGGGTTGGCTGTGGGACTTGCCAGCGCTACCGTTGGTAGCGGCCAGACTCAAGCCGCTGAACGGCCACCTGGCGAAAAGCCTGCTGGGAAAGCGACCGTGGAAACCTTGTCACCCAACGAACAGTCAACGGACAAGTTGGCGACTGCTGACTGCGGTATTCGGCAATCCGTGATGGGTTGGTGCTTCGCGCCGATGCCAGCCCTTGAGCTCGCGAGGCTGGGCAAACAACTTGGGCTGGTAGCTATCGAGGGAATCGACGCGGCCCATTACCCACAAGTCAAGGAATTGGGGCTCGACGTCTCGTTGGTCGGCAGTCATGGATTCGCCGCAGGTCCGGTCGACCCTGACAATCATCCCGCGGTCGAGCAAGCGCTGCGCAAAGCGATCGACATCGCCGTGGCCGCAGATTGCGCCAATGTCATCACTTTCACCGGCATGCGCGTACCAGGGATGAGCGACGAGGTCGCCAAGCAAAACTGTCTCGACTGTTGGCAGCGAGTGATCGACTACGCGGAAGCCAAGCAGATCACGCTGTGCTTAGAGCATTTGAACAGCCGCGACAACAGCCATCCCATGAAAGGGCATCCGGGATATTTTGGCGACGATGTCGAGCTGTGCGTCGAGCTCATTCGAAAAATGGACTCGCCACATTTTCGCCTGCTGTTCGACATCTATCATGTGCAGATTATGCATGGCGATGTGATCCGACGCATCCGTGAGTTGCACCCCTGGATTGCCCACTATCACACGGCTGGCAACCCAGGCCGCTGCGAGATCGACGAGCATCAAGAGCTCAACTACGCTCCGATCCTGGCCGCGATTTTGGATACCGGCTACACGGGTTACGTCGCACATGAATTCATCCCTACCTGGGATTCACCCGCCCAGTCGCTGAAACACGCGGTAGAACTGAGCCGATCCTGCACAGCCAGTTAGTGGTCTGTCCACATTTAACATTAGGGTAGTGGATGAGGTTACGAGTCCGTTTTATTCGGCATATGCCAGGGACTCGTAACCTCGTCCACTACCCCCAGACCTGCAATCGAATAAGGACAGAGCACTAGTTTTTGTTTTTTGGTTTTTGTTTTTTGGTTTTTGGTTATCCCCCCAAATACCGCAGCAAACGTGTAGGGCTCAAACCTGGAATTGGACTACAATAAAGACTTGAGCAGTCTTCCTCCGCATCCTTCTCCCCCGCCGGCAGTTATTCCGTGACACGTGCCGTCCAATTCCTGCAACTATCCTTCCGCTTGACGCTACTGGTAGGTCTGCTGCCGAATCCAAGTGCAAGCGCGCTGGGAGCCGACATCGATTTTGCGCACGACATCCGGCCATTGCTATCGGAGAATTGTTTCTTTTGCCACGGACAGGACGAGGAGCATCGCGAGGCGGATCTGCGGTTGGATACCGAAGAGGGCCTGGCCCAGGTCATCACCGCTGGGGACCACACGGAAAGCGAGCTGGTGAGACGACTGCTCAGCAGCGATCCCGATGAGGCCATGCCCCCGCCCGATTCCAATCGGCATATCAGCGCTGCGCAAGCCGAGCTGATTGCGCGCTGGATCGACGAGGGTGCCGAGTGGCAAACGCACTGGGCCTTTTCGAAATTGGTGGCTCCACCGATTCCCGCTCAGCCCAGCGACGCGACGGCTCCGCGGCGCAATGCGATCGATGCCTTTGTGCAGGCCAAGTTGGTCGAGAGTGGATTGAGCCCTAGTCCCGAGGCGGAGCGCGCAACGCTAATTCGCCGTTTGAGTCTAGATTTGACAGGACTGCCACCCACGCCCGCAGCGGTAGCCGCATTCGTAGCCGATCCTGACCAAGGCGCCTACGAACGAGTCGTCGACCGTTTGTTGGATTCCCCCGCGTATGGCCAACGCATGGCCTGGGATTGGCTCGATGCGGCGCGCTACGCTGACACCAACGGCTATCAAGGGGACGGCGAACGGACGATGTGGCCCTGGCGTGACTGGGTGGTCAACGCGTTCGACAAGAATATGCCCTTCGATCAATTCACCGTATGGCAATTGGCTGGTGATCTGCTCCCCGAGGCGACCGATGAGCAGAAGCTGGCGACCGGCTTTTTGCGCAACCACATGATCAATGGCGAAGGAGGACGCATCGCGGAAGAGAATCGCATTGAGTACAACTTTGACATGTCAGAAACAACGGGCACGGTGTGGTTGGGCCTAACCATGAACTGCTGTCGTTGTCATGACCACAAGTACGATCCGCTGACCAATCGCGACTATTACAGTTTGGTGGCCTACTTTGATCAAACACCGGTGACGGGAGCCGGTGGCAACCCGCAGACCCCGCCGCTAGTTTCTTGGCCGAGCGCTGAGCAAAAATCCAAGGATGAGGAGTTAAAAGCTGCGATCAACGAGCAACGCGCGGCGCTGGCACTTATCAGTGCGACCGTCGCGGAGCGTCCGCCGCGTCCGCGCACGAAGCTGACCGACTCCACGTTGCCGCTATGTGTTACCGGGCTGCCAGAGTATCAAGAGGCGAAGCAGCGCTTGGATGTGTTGCAAAATGAGCAACAGGGGCTGGAAAAACAGATCCCCAAAGTGATGGTCATGCAGGACCTGCCGACCCCGCGCAAGAGTTTCATGTTAGCGCGGGGCTTATACAGCCAGCCGACTCAGGAGGTAACCCCAGCGCCCCCCGCCTTCTTGCCTCAGCGAGCCAGCTCGCATGGGACAGACGAACCGCAAAATCGCTTGGCACTTGCGCGGTGGATCATCGCCCCAGAGAATCCGCTGACCGCCCGCGTGACGGTCAACCGTATGTGGCAGCAGTTCTTTGGAATTGGCCTGGTCAAGACGAGTGAAGATTTTGGCGTGCAGGGCGAGAACCCTCGGCAGCTCGAATTGCTCAATTGGCTGGCGGCCGATTTTCGCGATAACGGCTGGGACGTCAAGCGTTTGGTGCGTTTGATCGTAACCAGCCATACCTACCGACAATCGTCGCGTCAAACACCTGAACAAGCGGGCGAAGATCCGCAGAATCGTTGGCTTGCCCGCGGTTCACGCTTTCGCCTCCCCTCCTGGATGTTACGCGATCAGGCCCTAGCCGCCAGTGGACTGTTGTCACCGATCGTTGCGGGGCCGGGTGTCAACACCTACCAACCCTCCGGAGTATGGGAAGAGGCAACGTTTGGAAAGAAGACCTATAAGCTAGGAACTGGAGAGCAGCTCTACCGCCGGAGTCTGTTTATCTTCTGGCGTCGAATTGTGGCTCCCACGGTATTTTTCGACACGGCCACACGCCAAACTTGTACGGTCAAGACAGCCCGCACCAACACGCCGCTACAATCGTTGCTAATGCTCAACGATACGACTTACGTGGAGGCCGCGCGCACTCTAGCACAAGCCGCCCTCCGGTCCGATGCCAGTGACGACACACAGCGACTGAACTTTGCCATGCAACGCGTGTTGGCGCGAGATGCCAGTCCAGCCGAACAAGAGGTTCTGCTGGCCGCGCTTCAACGCAACTTGCACCTGTTCGACGCTCAAGCCGACCCACTCGAAATTCTGTCGGTCGGCCAGTCGCCAAGGGCGGGTGAGCTCGATGCCAAACTGCACGCCAGTTGGACGGTCATCTGCTTGGCGATCTTAAATTTGGATGAAACGTTGAACCACGAATAGGCCTCACCATGAATCCATTGCAACAATATCAACGGCATCTTTCGCGGCGACATTTTTTTGGCAAAACGGCTACCGGTATTGGTACCGCTGCGCTGGCGAGCCTACTCGACCGCGACGGCAACCTTCGCGCTGCATCTGCACCCAATGATGTGCGCGTGCCGGGGCTGCCTGGTTTGCCCCATGTAGCCCCCACGGCCAAACGAGTGATCTACTTGTTCCAAAACGGAGCTCCCACGCACGTCGATCTGTTTGACTTCAAACCGCGATTGCAAGAAATGCACGGCCAGCCGATCCCCGATTCTGTGGTCAACGGTCGGCGTTTTAGCACCATGACCGGTGATGCCAGTGGCAAAGTCCTACTGGCACCCATCGAGCCGTTCGCCCAGCATGGACAATCGCGCGCTTGGGTTAGTAGCTTGATGCCCTACACGGCTCAAATCGCAGACGAATTGTGCTTCGTGAAAAGTATGCATACCGAACAAATCAACCATGCACCGGCGATTAGCTTCCTACTGAGCGGCAGCGAGATGCCAGGTCGCCCCACCATTGGCGCGTGGCTCAATTATGGATTGGGTTCGGAAACCGATGAGCTGCCGTCGTTTGTAGTAATGACCAGTGTCAGCAAAGGGACGAGCTGCGGACAGATTTTTTACGATTTCTATTGGGGAAGTGGCTTTCTCCCCTCGCGATACCAAGGAGTCAAGCTGCGTGGCAGCAGCGAGCCGGTGCTGTACGTGGCCAACCCCGATGGCATCAGTCGCCAAATGCGACGCAGTATGCTCGATGATATCGCCGCCATTAACCAGCTCAAGGCGAACGACTTCGGCGACCCAGAAATCGCTACGCGGATTGCACAGTATGAGATGGGCTTCAAAATGCAAGCCAGCGTGCCGGAGTTGGCCGATCTATCGCAGGAGTCGGCTGAAACGTTGGCCCTGTACGGCCCTGGCGTGGAAGAACCGGGAACATTTGCACACAATTGCCTGATGGCTCGACGCTTGGTCGAGCGTGGTTGTCGCTTCGTGCAGTTGATGCACGCGGGCTGGGACCAACATGGAAGTTTGACCACGGAACTGTATACACAGTGTCGCGATACCGATCAGTCAAGCGCCGCGCTGGTGATGGATCTCAAGCGTCGCGGCTTGCTGGAAGATACATTGGTCATTTGGGGCGGCGAATTTGGTCGTACGCCGTTCCTGCAAGGAGACATTGCCAATCGACCTCTGTGGGGCCGTGATCACCACCCCTACGCATTTACGGTGTGGATGGCGGGCGGCGGAGTCAAGCCGGGGATCAGCTACGGGGCGACCGATGAACTCGCCATGGACGCCGTTGAGCAGCCGGTACACGTGCATGACTTCCAAGCCACGCTGATGCACATGTTGGGCGTCGATCACGAACGACTAACGTTCAAATTCCAAGGCCGACAATTCCGCTTGACCGACGTACACGGCCATGTCGTGCACGGCATTCTGGCATAGACCAGGCAACCGTTTTCGGCTTGACTTAGTCAACTAGGTAATCGCCAATTGCCATGTATCCGCTCCATAGCAGGGGATGCGAACCGCTGATCAATGTCGGCGTATTTCTACTGACGGGCAACATGGAGGGCTCTTCGGCGGATACGAATTGTTCAGGCCAGAGAGCCAACACCGCCCGGCGCAGGGCTGCCGAGGGAGATTCACTCTGCAATTCCTCCAATTGGCGTTGCAGCAAGGTCGCGGTGGAAGTTCCTCCTACTGGCCAGCGACTGAGACAAGCGTGCTTGGTCCCGCTGTACAGCAGTGCACAGATGGGTAGGAACAGCTCGTCCCCCTGAGCTAGCTGACCGTGACCGATCGCCGTACGCAGGCCAGGCAGCAGGACTCGTGCGGGTGACGTATGCGGGGCTGAAAGCCAGCTTCCCACGCGTGACTGATCTTCATTGCCTAGCGGCAGCACCCTCGCATCCCAACCACGCTCCGAAGCGTCGACGGTGGCTCCCACCCACAGTTGGTCGGTCCTGAGCTTGAGCCAAGCCGTCGAGGGAATGTTCAACTTCTGAGCCAACGAAAGCGTATGCGAACCAGGGATTGCTTGACCGACCGCTTGAGCCAGCGCTTGATTGCTCGCTCCATCGGGCGCGAAGAAACCATCAACGATACCGACCGTCTCCTTCACGTCGGGTGCATCGGCAAAAGCGAGCTCGATACTGCCCAAGGTGGGAACGTAGGTCACTGCATGATGCGCGATCCACGGCATCGTGCCCGCATCGGTCGCCAGCGGCAACAGTTCGTAGGGAACATACCACAAGCGATCGTGAGGAATCATGATCACACGCTGACAACCGACCAGCAATGTTTGCACTTCGGCAGGAAATAACTTACTTGCCAACTGCTGAGCCGAATCATGCCACGCGGCGGCGGGAGAAGTAGCGTCAATCACGGTGATTGATTGCGGGTCATGCGCCGTACCGACTTCCGCCAGCAAGGCTCGTAGCTTAGTGTCCACCTGCTCAGCATCGGAGACTTGCCAGTGCATTGCCAGCTCGCGCGTCAGTGCCACACCGATCAACTGTTGACCAGTTAGTACTAATCCCAATACCAAGTCGCCATCGGCCAAGCGACTCTGCAACCGCTCGAGCTCCGCTGGCGGAGGAGAACAGCGATCCAGTGGCCGGCGTTGCAAGCTGATCAAAGCCAATTGGCTTTCGTAGACTGCCGATAGATCTTCAAGCTCGACAAATGCCTTCTTGGCATCTGCGTGAAGCTTACGCTCTTCCAGGGGCATCGGCATTTGTCGCAGTTGCATGACCAACTGCTTCATCCGCTGCGCATCGCTGCCCAGCTCAGGCATCTGTCGCAACGTCGACTCGACCTCCTTCCGCGCGGCGGGTGACAAGCACTCAAGCTGCTGACCAGCCACAGCGGCTCGCCACGCGAATTGTCGACCACCCATTGGCAACGCAGCGTACAGTCGTTGACGTTGCAGCCGATCCATGCCATCCAGAATTTCCTCTAGCGGAGCTTTCCGCGTCATTGCGAATTCTAGCAATTTGGCGAAGGCCGGATCACGCACGGTCGTCAACTCGGCGATAGTCTCCAGCGGAGCCAGCTCCCAGTCGCGCGGTGTAGGTTCAGCGATCACTTCGGCTAGAAGCGCTTCGGCGTCTTGAGCGGTCAAGGATTTCGAATCGAATAGATCGAGTATCAATTGTGTTTGGAAGACCGCTTCAACGATCGCTCCCGTTTTGGCTGAGCCGCGCATGATGCTCAGCGCATTGCTGAGATTCGACGCTCCCAGCGGCCCGCGGTTCTGGGCGAAGGCAGACAACGCGCTGACAAACGACAGTCGGGCTTGGGAACGTGGCAACAATATTTCGCGGTTGCGCAATAGTGGCACACACTGTCGCAATAGCTTATCGGCCTCCGTAAACTCGCCAGCGCATGTCGCCAACTCGCTCGCCCCAAGTAGCGCTGACAACTGCAGAGCAACACTCTTCTTGTTGGCCCAAGCCGCCAAACGCTGCAGGGGTTCACGCAGCGCGACCGTTCCACCGGTCGCCGCACAGGCCGACAGTCGCTCGACCGCTTCGGTCGCCATAGCGTATTGTTCAAATTGGGCCGCTACCAATGTGGCATCTTGAAGCTGGACTATGGCAGCAGCGTAGTTCCCTTCGCGGGCTTCGAGCTTGCCCTGCATCAGTAGCGCGAGCGAAGATAGATAGTAGTCGGCTTGCTTGCCAATTTGTGAGCCGTCATGTAGCAACTGAGGACTGTCGACGGGCGTTGGGGAAGCCAGGCCGTGGATCCCCTGCAGAACTTTCCACGACGAGACTAGCCAGGGAACCTGCGGGTTGGGTCCACGTGCAAATAGCGTGTCCAGTGCTCCATTTAAAGGGGAGTGCTTTGCCAACGGTCCGAGCACTTCCCAGCGACGCATCAGAGCGATGCCCATGGTGTGCAGCACTTCTGACACATCTAGCTGCGTCACGAGAGTGGTCGGAGCAGCTCCACCTACCTGCGGTGCCACCGGCGGCTGCGCTGGCTCGATGTTGATCTGAACACCTGCCGGTACCACCACCGCGCGCACCGCACGCGACCTGGTAAACCATTGAATGCCTTTGTTGGTCGATTCGAGATCTGCCAACTGTTCCGAAGTGACTTGCAGTTGATTGATCCAACCAGGGTTCGCGAGCGCCAACATCAACGCGCCGTCGTACTGCTCTAATGCCAGCGCCAAGTCACCTTGCTGGTAGTAACACTCACCGAGCATGACTAGCGGCGGAATGCTATCGATCCAATACTTTTCGCCAACGCGCTGCGCGCGGTTCAAGGCGGCTTTGAAACCATCGGCTGCTTCCAGGATACGCCCCACGCGGAACAGCTCGCGGGCCACGTAATACTCGGCCCTAGGTAGTTCGTTGACCGCTTGCGCGGAAATGCATGGTGGGCGAGCGACTGCAGATAGGATGATTAGCAGAAAATAAGCAGCTAGACGAAATGCCGTCATTGGAATCTCGGTGCGAAACAGCGGGCCGGTTGTTGGGTAATGCTAGTTTAAACGCAAACCTGAGTCGATCGACTGCTATTCCGTTAGAAATTCAGCCGAATTGGTTCAACCCGCCATTTGGGAATGACCGATAAAACCATTAGTTCTTACCGTGGACTCGTTCTGCGGTCAGGGGGAAATGTACCAACCGATGGCTGTCGAGGGAGAATCGCCGATGATTGAGACCAAGCGTTCGCAGGCTTGGAAGTACGCCTTCTGGGGCCTGATATTGGCCGGTGGGCTTGCTCCGTCGGTCGGCTGCCAAGTGTCGGTGGCGGGGCAAACGCTCCCCAGTCCCTACTACTTGAGGGATGATGTGCAGTATTTCCCAGCCGGGCCAGAAAACAAGATCGCCAACGAGACCGCAGCCATGAAGAAGGCTCGCGCCGAATCACTGCAACAACGTCGCTAAAAGCACTAAGGCGATAGCACTAAGCACGGGCGATGGCTGACTGGATGGCCGTCCCCATATCGGCAGGCGATGGAGCGACGATGATGCCAGCCGCCTCCAAAGCGGCTTGCTTCTCGGCTGCCGTTCCCTTACCGCCTGAAATGATCGCACCGGCGTGCCCCATGCGTTTGCCCGGTGGTGCGGTGGCACCGGCGATGAAGGCTGCTACCGGCTTCGTAACATGCTGCTTGACGAACGCCGCCGCTTCCTCTTCGGCATTGCCACCGATCTCGCCAATCATCAATATCGCCTCGGTCTGATCATCGGCTTGGTAGAGTTTAAACAAGTCGATGTAGGAAGTGCCGACAATGGGATCGCCGCCAAGTCCCACACAGGTCGATTGTCCCAGCCCAAGATTGCTGGTCTGCCACACCGCCTCATAAGTCAACGTGCCGCTGCGGCTGATAATGCCGATCTTGCCTGGGTTGTGAATGTAGCCAGGCATAATGCCGATCTTGCACTCGCCCGGCGTGATCAAGCCTGGGCAATTGGGGCCAATCAACACCGAACCGCTCGCGCGGACTCGGGCGTAGACTTCGACCATGTCAAGCACCGGCACCCCCTCGGTAATGGCCGCGATGACTTCGATCCCCGCATCGACGGCTTCCAAAATAGCGTCGGCGGCAAATGGCGGCGGGACAAAGATCATGGTCGCGTTGGCACCAGTCTGCTGCACCGCTTCTTCGACGGTATCGAAGACCGGCAAACCCAACACCTGTTGGCCACCTTTGCCGGGTGTTACCCCGCCAACCATCTGTGTCCCGTACTCGGCACAGCCCTTGGTATGAAACATCCCGGCGCTGCCCGTGATTCCCTGACAAATCACTCTGGTATTCTTATTGATCAGGATGCTCATAGTAGTTCTTAGTTCTTGGTTCTTGGTTCTTGGTTCTTGGTTCTTGGTTCTTGGTTCTTAGTTCTTGGTTCTTGGTTCTTGGTTCTTGGTTCTTAGTTCTTGGTTCTTGGTTCTTAGTTCTTAGTTCTTGGTTCTTAGTTCTTGGTTCTTGGTTCTTAGTTCTTGGTTCTTGGTTCTTGGTTCTTGGTTCTTGGTTCTTGGTTCTTGGTTCTTAGTTCTTGGTTCTTAGTTCTTAGTGCTTAGTGCTTGGTGCTTGGTGCTTGGTGCTTGGTAGTGGACGAGGTTACGAGTCCCTGGCAGGCTTCGAATCAAACGACCTCGTAGCCCTCGCCGTCATCGCGTTCTCAATCTTTCATTATTCTCAGTTGTAGCTCCTGGCGCTGCGAGGAGAGTTGCCTCACTTGGCACCAGCCGCGGCAGCAACGACCTTCTTGGCGGCATCGGTCAAATCGTCCGCCGTGGTCATCGCCAAGCCACTGTCGGCCAACATCCGCTTCCCCTCTTCGACCTCGGTCCCTTCCAAACGGACCACCAAGGGAATGGAGATGCCGATCTGCTTGGATGCTTCGATAATGGCAGTGGCAATCGTCGTGCAACGGGCAATACCACCGAATATATTGACTAAGACGGCTTTGACATTTTTATCCGAGAGGATGATGTTAAAGGCTTCGACCACTTGTTCGGTCGTCGCGCCGCCACCGACATCCAGGAAATTGGCTGGCTGGCCACCATGGTACTTGATAATGTCCATGGTTGACATGGCCAGACCTGCCCCGTTGACCAGACAGCCGATCGTGCCATCGAGCTTGACGTAGGACAAGCCCGCATTGCCAGCTCGGACTTCCGCTGGCTCTTCTTCCGAAAGATCGCGTAGCTCTTTTAACTGAGGGTGGCGAAACAATGCGTTGTCGTCGAAGGTGACCTTGGCATCGAGAGCGATCATTTCACCCGACTTGGTGATTACCAGTGGATTGATCTCAGCCATCGAACAGTCGAGGTTGACGTAAAGTCGGCAGATGGCCTTCATGAATTTCTCAGCCGAGCGGGCAGCCGCCCCATGGATATCGAGCTTCTTGCACAGCTTGCGTACCTGATAGCTGTGCAATCCAATGGCAGGATGGAAATGCTCGCGAAAGATCTTTTCAGGGGTCTCGGCGGCGACGTGTTCAATCTCCACCCCCCCTTCACTACTGACCATGAGCACTGGCATTGAGTTTCCGCGATCAAGCACGATGCCCAAATAGAGCTCGCGAGCGATTTCGCAGCCCGCTTCGACGAAGACTTGATTGACCTGCGCACCCTCGTCGCCAGTTTGAATTGTCACTAAGTGATGGCCCAGCAGATTCTTAGCCACTTGCGCCGCTTCGTCAGCCGACTTGACCAACTGCACGCCGCGCTGGGTCGGCACCTCTTTTACCGTCCCTTTGCCCCGACCACCCGCATGGACCTGAGCCTTGACGACGGCGATCGAGCCGCCTAACTGCTTGAACGCTGCCGAAGCTTCGTCGGCCGAGCGTGCGACATGCCCCTCAAGTACCGGCACACCGGCTTCGCGAAAGAGTTGCTTGCCTTGGTACTCGTGAATCTTCATCTTATTCTCAATCCGGTAAGATCGTGCTGTCGCGCACTCAATTCGACCACTGCTCGGGTCGCACAGCCTGCGCGGGAGAACCGGATTATAGAGCTCGAACGGTCACTGAAAAGGTGAGGTAAAGGTAGAACCGAGCAAGCTTGCCTCGCTGGTGAATCCGATTTGTGGCTAGTTTTCTCAGAGACCCCCGCGAGCTTGCCTCGCTGGTGAATCAGTTTTGTGGCTAGTTTTCTCAGAGACCCCCGCGAGCTTGCCTCGCTGGTGAATCAGTTTTGTGGCTAGAGGGGCCCCCATGACACCAGCCTCAATGCGCACACACCTCGGGCTTCCCGCCATCCTTGCCGCCCGCAGGCGGCAAGGATGGCGGGAAGCCCGAGCGAAATCGCATGCCCGACCTCTTCTACCCTTAAAACTTTGGCTCCGGCCAGGCAAGCTGGCTGGGGGCCATTCTACCTTCAGAACTTTGGCTCTGGCCGGGCAAACGGGGCGAGCTAATCTTGGAATTGCAGATCGTCGATCCCCAGACGCTTCATCTTCTTGTAGAGCGTGGTACGATTGATGCCCAATTGATCCGCGGTCACATTGCGGCTGAATTTGTTGGCGCGCAATACGTCCATAATAATCTGCCGCTCGGGCTCTTCGAGCGCTTCGCGCAACGTCTGCCCACGGCAGATGGTGCTCAACCTTCGAGACGCGGGTGAATTGCCGAGCAGACTCGGAGGGAGTAGGTCCACCCCAATGACCGACTGCTTAGTCAGCAGTACGGCGCGCTGCACCACGTTCTCGAGCTCGCGAATGTTGCCGGGCCAGGCGTAGCCCAGCATGGCTTCCATTGCATCTCCCGAAAAGCCTTCGACTTCCTTGGGAACTTCTTTGAGAGTCTTCTGCAGGAAATGCTCGACGAGTAGTGAGATATCGGCCACGCGTTCACGCAGACTGGGAAGTTCCAAGTGAATGACATTGATGCGATAGAACAAATCCTGACGAAAGCGACCGTCGGCAACCGCCTGCTCTAAATTCTCGTTGGTTGCCAATATGCAGCGGGTGTCGACGGAGATCGTGTCATTGCCACCTACCGGCTCGAATTGAAAGTCCTGCAACACTCGCAATAACTTGATCTGCATGGCCGAAGTGGCCGTACCGATTTCGTCCAGGAAAATCGTACCACTGTCGGCATGTTGGAACTTGCCCACCTTGGCATGATTCGCCCCGGTGAATGCTCCCGCCATGTGCCCGAACAGTTCACTTTCGAGCAAGCTATCGGGTAGCGCTCCACAAGCCACCTCGACGAATGGCTGCTTGGCGCGATGGCTACGGCGATGAACAGCGCGCGCGATCATCGATTTACCCGTTCCATTTTCGCCCGTGATCAGGATGGTCGCTTTGGTATCTGCGACGCTATCAATGACATCGAAAATTCGCAGCATGCGAGGATCGTGACTGAGAATATGCTCTAACCCACTACGCCGATCGAGCTCGTTCTTGAGACGGCGGTTCTCTTCGCTCAGACGCGTTTGGTTGACGGCACGTTGCAGCGCGGTTAACAATTCTTGGTCGATGATCGGTTTGGTCAGCAGATCGAAGGCACCCGCCGATACCGCCTCTGCGCCTGCATCCGCGCCCGCGTAACCTGTCATCATGACCACAGGTAGCTCCGAGCGATGCTTGCGACACCATGCCAGCAATGCAAACCCGTCGGGGCCCTCCAAGCTGACATCCACTAGGGCCAGATCAGGTGTCTCTTTTTGTAAAATCCGTTGCGCCTGCTCCACGCTCGCAGCGCAAAGCACCGTGTAGTGCTGTTCGGACAACCACTGTGCCATCGACTCCAGGAGCCATTGATCATCGTCGACTAACAGAAGCTTGCAGGGGCTCATTGGCTGGGATCACTCTGTGAGCGGTGCACGGAAAGTAAACTCTCCTCAATAGGTAGGTTGCGTTTTGGCGGCTGGCAAACGAAGGTGAGGCGAATTGTCAACATTGCAGCGAGCCTGAAGCGAGGGGGGGGTCGCGGACCCCCCTCATGGCCCACCCCGCCAGCGGGCTAGATTGGTGGTTTTTGCACAAAAAATACTGCCTCAATCTTGTACTTCTAGGGTAGCCAAGCTAGCGCCATTCGATCCCTAATGGGGTAGAATTGGAGAGTGATTAAACTGCGGCAACTATTCTCCCGTAGCAAAATGCGGTTTGTCTCACATCCCCTGACAATGTCCGTCCCCAGGATGCCCAAAGTTGGGAGATCGTCTTTTCTGTGGTTCAACACGTAAGGCTTGAAAGGTAGAATCGTGAGTATCAAATTGCTGGTAGCTGATGACCACGAAGTGGTTCGCAGCGGTATCGGGACACTACTCGATGGGAGTGACGTTGAAATTGTCGGCCTCAGTGGCACAGTTGAAGAAACCGTTTCACTGACGAAATCGATGCACCCCGATGTAGTATTGCTCGATGTCCGCTTAGGGAGCGAAGACGGTTTAACCGCTCTTGAGCAAATCCGTACGGAAGCGCCCGAAGTGACCGTGGTCATGATGTCCACCTACGACAATCCAACCTATGTGGCTCGCGCTATCGCGTTGGGAGCTACCGACTACGTTCTCAAAGACTCGTCACGAGTCGATATCCTGGAAGCCATTCAACGCGCCGCCTCGCACGAGCAGCCTTCGGAGACGAGCATTCTGCGACGCGTTCAGACGACAATGGAAAAGCGCAAGGATCGTTCCGATTCCAAGGATGTGCCGCTAACGAATCGCGAGCTACAGGTCCTGCGGCACATTGCATTGGGATTGAGCAATCGCGAAATTGGTACTTCGCTCAACATCAGCGTCGAGACAGTGAAAGAGCATGTACAGAACATTCTTCGCAAACTCGACTCAACCGATCGCACTGCCGCTGCGGTATGGGCTGTCAAGAGCGGTCTCATCGGTAACTCATAGTCGCTGGCCACATAGTCGCTGACCGCTCCGCCGGTCAGTTGCTTTTCCTTCACTAAGTGCTGCGACGATCCTATGGAATGCTGGGACTCGTCACAGCTTTGGCCTGGAGTGAGGTCTGCACTAAGCGGTAAGCAAACAGGCGAAAATCGTTCGCACCCAATGAGTCCCTACCGCTGAATGTTCTAGTGCTACCAGCTATGGGAAAACCAAAGCGGGGATAAATCCCCGCACTCCAAGGAATAGCCGTACTCGGAAAGATTAATCCCACCACCACTGGTCGGCGGCGATGCCATCGAGTTTAACTTGGTCATGTTGATGTTTGATCTGGCCACCCTGGTCGGCTTGAATGTTACCTTGCTCTAAGGCATAACGAGCTTGGATGGTAACGCCGCCTCCGATCGGTGTTACTAGCTGACTCCCGATCATGATCGCGTTGATCGCTGTCTCGACTTGGCGAGGTGCCTGCAGAACGACGACGGGCAATTGATCTTCGTCAGCAAAAACTCCGAGATTCCAATCGGCCTGTTGATACATGTCGCGGTCTTGAATATAGGCTGCGGCAATGGTCATATCGACGAGGTTGCGGAGTTGGCTATAGACCACACTGTTGTCCGCGATCATGGTGAACTTCTTGGTAAATTCGCTGGTAAAAATTCGGCTAGCAGCATTCGCCTTGCGTCCCGAACTTTGGCGACTGCCGTCGCGCCCGACCAATTCATCTTCGCCGACCAACTTAACTCCATTACCCACCAGCTTCATAGCCAATCCATCTTCGCTTTCAGCAATCGCTTCATAGTTGGGAACGAAAAACCAACGAATCAGCGAATTGCCAGCAGTCATGGCTAAGGTCAGCTTGGAAACATAGCTAGCCATTGGGACTGGTGGTGCTTCGAGCCCAATACCGATGAGCTTCATGCGATAATCGGCTTCAGTCAGCACGTGGGCAAAGTGAGTCCCAGCAGGGATGCCTTTGATGGTGACCTCATTCAAGCCGAGTGCTTGTTGCAAGCTGTTGACGACGCGGGGTACGTCAGCGGGTCCACTAAACTGTCCACCGAAACTCAGCAGCGTCTTTTGCATGCGCTCCAATCCCTCTTGGGTCGGATCGATCGAAACGCTGATCGTATTGGTTTTGTCTCCGCTAGGCGAATAGGCGCGCAGGGCGACAATCAAATCATCCAGCAGCAAACAGGGCTTGCCCGAATCGACTCCAACCAATCGGCCCAAAGCGTCGTGTGCAAATCCTTCGGCGGGGCCAGCGATTACGATGTCACCAGATTCGGGATAGAAGAAGACGTATTCAAGTCGTGTTAACCCAGCCAGCGCGGCCATTTCGACCGATGGACGGTCACCTTCGGCCAATTGTTTTGCGATCGCAGATTCCAAGCGCGTGAGCGAGACCTTGCGCAGCGGACTCGGCTTGGCCAAGTGCTGCGGTAGTTCCTGCTTAGCAGCCCGCAGTCGCTGCATGGTCACGCGTGGATCGGCGTACATAGTCCGCAACACGCCCTGAGGATCGATCGCGACTCCCCCCGGGGTGGCCGTAGTCGAGGTACTGGCTGTACTCGCTGTGCCTGCAGTACTGGCAGTACTCGTGGTACTGCCGGTGCTAGCGGTACTGGCGGTTTGCCCCCAAGTGCGGGACATAGAACTCAAGCCAGCAGCGATGATCAGTGCGAATGCCGCAACGCGAATACCACAGATTGAAAGGCGACGCATCGGTTATTTTGCCTTCGGTCGAATAAGGTCAGGGACACTGCGGCGCGAAGATTGCGCGCTTCCTATCCCTTTGAGAGTAATTGCTCGCCGCCTAAAAGGCAACAAACCAGAGCAAAACCCAATCAAACAAACACAACTTCTCCGCCGCAGAGCCCCCCCAAAGGATGGCCATTGAGCATTGAGGGCGGTCAGCTTCCAACGAGCATCCCCCAGCGAGTTCGCTCGCTGGTGAATCCGTTTTGTACCTAGTAGGCCGGGCGGCTGGGAGGGGATCTTACGTAAGCCCGTTTCTATCACAAAAACTCAGGCTCCTGCCAGACAAGCTGGCGGGGGGCCCATCGAAAACGCGACCGATGTAGAGCGAACTGGCGGGGGGCCCATCGAAAACGCGACCGATGTAGAGCGAACTGGCGGGGGGCCCTATCCTCACTTCCCCTTCCTACCCCCTCCACTATGCTGCTTGGGCTTGGGCGGGGAAATCATCAAGCGATGACTGTCGCTACCGAGTAGATCGTCCAAACGACCACGCAACTCGGGGGTAATCTCCACTTTGTGCCGACGACTTTTCATCTGTACCACATCGCCAGTATTTAATCGCAGCGCGACCAGAACTTCCATGTTGCCAGGATAGCCGCGCAACACTTCGTTCAGACGACCAAGCAACTCTTCGGCGTGGCGCTCTTGATCCACGTGAATCCGCAAGCCGGCGGTGAATCGAGTTTCCGCTTCGCCAATCGGGATGATCTCGTTGGCCAACAAGTTGACATCGTCGCTGCCGCCACGCTTGTCGACCGTGGCGCGCATGATGACGACCGCTTCAGGCTGGATCAGATGTCCGATCTTTTCGTAGCCATCGGGCCAACAGATACAGCGCACCGCCCCTTGCACATCCTCCAAATCGAAATTCGCATACTTGCTCGAGGCACCCGGCTTGGGATTTTTGGTATTGGCCAGTTTAATAGACGAGATCATACCGCCGACGATCACCTCCTGCCGATCCTTAACATCCTTCAAATTTGTGGTCTCGTGCGAGCAGAACGTAGCCAGCAGAGCTTGGTACTCTTCGAGCGGATGAGCGGAGAGGTACATGCCCAGCACTTCTTTCTCCATCATCAGTTTGGGCTTGTCAGCAAACTCATCCATTTCTGGCATATTATTGGTCGGAAGCTCTTCCTCGGGAGTAGCGATTTCTTCACCAAACAGATTCATTTGGCCACTGCGACGATCGGCATGCATCGAGGCGCCGGCTTGAATTGCCTTCTCGACCACCGCCATAAGCTGCGAACGCTTGGCACCGGTCTCGTCGAACGCACCTGCCTTGATCAAGGTTTCAATCGCCGCCCGATTGCACCCGCTTGCTTCCACTCGTTCACAGAACTCGAAGATTGACTTGAACGGTCCATTCTTTTTCCGCTCGGCTGAAATCGCCTCGGCTGCACCGCCCCCGCATCCCTTGATGGCGGACAACGCGAAGTAGATCTTTTTATCCTTGACAGTGAAGTCGACATCGGAACTATTGACGTTTGGATGGACTACCTCGATCCCCATCCGCGTACAGTCTTCGATGTGCTCGATCAACGAGTCCTTGCGTTTGAAATTGCGTCCCGGAATATCCCCCGATAGCAGCGCCGCCATGAACTCGACCGGATAGTGCGCTTTCAAGTAAGCGGTCTGGTAAGCGAGAAGCGCATAGGCGGTACTGTGCGAATTGTGAACGATCAACGAGCCTGCGACAAAGTTATGATCCTCCTCAACCTCTAAATCATAAGTATCTTGGATACCGGCCGGCTCAATTGAAACAATGGTGTCCCAGTAGACGTCCGACTCGGCCAATTCCTCTAAAGCAGGTTCTTTTAAAAACGCACCGAGCCTTCCGATGGTCGAACGTCGAAAACCAACTTTGCCAACGGAACCTTGGCCATAGAACTCCTTCATTGACATTCCCGACTGGGATTCCAATTGTCGCCACCCCAGTCCCTTTGCGACCCTCGCCACATTGACAGTCTGTCGAATCGATGCAGGAATTGTATCTTTGCTTGTGGCCGTGGTGGAAACCGTCGCTAGGTATTCTTCAAATGCGGCGACTTGAGATTCGCGTCCAATCGCATGTGGGGCTATTTTTTCTACGAAGCGTGCGACGGATTCCTTTCCTAGCAGATGCACGGTGAAACCCTCGCGCTGCCGTGATTGCCCACCGTATCGATACCGAAATACTTTGTTGTGAATACGCGAAACGACACCAAGTCGCAAAAGCAATTGCTGCACATCTTTGGCAAATTGCATCGACGAAGTTGCGTAGTAAGGCATCTGCCCAGATGCTCCCATGAAACCATCGCCACTCCATAGGCGTCCGACGAAGAGTATGACATCGTCGTCAATTAACCGAAAAACTTCGGCTGGTATCGACTTCTCTGCCGCACTCTTACCCAACAGACCGAGCTGTTCCGCCCAGTGAAAAGCGCCACTTCGTTTCGGCGTGGTTTGACGATCCTTTACTGCGACGGTTGCGGAATCGAGTGCATCATTTGGTCGAGCATTCCACGGAACATTTCCTTTGGTGAACTTCGCATCTCTGCCAGTACCTACGCAGACTTCAAAGCAATTTCCGCGACGAGTGGTAACTCGCGCAACGGTATCGTCGAATTCGCTGACGGCCGTCACGAAGTCATCGACGGAGCTACGGTCATTGTTGTAGTAGTAGAGGCAACTAGGATGACATGTATTCCCCTCAGCGAGTAAACCGGCCAATACGATTAATCTATATTGCGGCCAACTCACATCTCCAGCGCAACGCAGTTCACGCGCCGCCGCTACACGATCGCCAATTGCAAGGTTCTCAATAAGCGTCCAACCATCGACCGTGCGCAAGGGGTGGTTGGCCGTGGCTACAATCTCTGCTCCGCGCTGAGTGCGCACGCGATAGACCCGCTTTCGCCCGTTCCAAACTACATCTGATACTTCCCGTGGTCGCAACTGCCAATCGTTCCCGAGCGCATGGATGGTCCAATCTCGACGATTGCGGAACAACTCACCCACCGTCGTCTGTTCGCCCGTCTCTGCATGCGTGACGAGCGTATTACCCACGACGCACTTGTTGAAACCGTAGCCGGCGAACTTCAGGATCATCTCCCACATTTCACGGGCCTGTTTTTCCGTCAGCCCCTTGTCCGTAGCCCCCTCCATGAACTTGGATTCGTTCTGGGCGATGAGCGCTTCTTTCTTCTTGCTAATCGCCTTGATGCACGTGTAGGCAGCGGCCAGTTCAATGCCTCCCAGGCGATTGAGAATGCGCATCACCTGCTCTTGGTAGACCATCACCCCGTTGGTCTCTTCCAAAATGTCCTTGAGCACTTCGTGCAGGTAGACCGCCTCCTTGCGTTTGTGCTTGACCGCCACGTAGTCGTCGACCATGCCCCCTTCCAGCGGGCCGGGGCGATACAGTGCGTTGGTAGCGATGATGTCACTGAAATGGTCGGGCTTCATGCGCTGTAGCAAATCGCGAATGCCACCACTTTCCAATTGGAAGACCCCCTTCGTTTCGCCGCGTTGTAATAGCGCAAAGGTCCGCTTGTCATCCAGTGGAATCTTCAGCAAGTCGAGGTCTTCACCGGTGGTTTGATGGATGATCTGCACCGCTTTGGAGAGGATCGTCAAATTCCTCAGGCCGAGGAAATCCATCTTCAGCAGGCCAGCCTCTTCGACATCCCCCATCGACCACTGGGTAATGATGTCGGTCTTGCCCGACACACGCCCCAGCGGTACGTACTCGGTCAACGGCTTGTCGGCAATCACTACCGCCGCCGCGTGCGTACCGACGTTGCGCGCATTGCCTTCGAGCTTCATTGCGATATCGAGCAGTTCGCGCGCCTCGGAGTCACCCTCGTAGGTCGCTTTGAGCTCGATGTTCTTATCGATCGCTTTCTTGATCGTGATCTTCAGCTCATCGGGAACCATTTCGGTGATCTGATTGACGCGCATCAGTGGAATACCCAGCGCGCGCCCCACATCCTTGATCGCCGCCTTGGCCGCCATGGTGCCGAAGGTGCCGATCTGCGCCACGTTCTCTTCGCCATACTTGTCGCGCACGTATTGGATGATTTCCGCCCGGCGATCCTTGCAGAAGTCGATATCGATATCGGGCGCTTCGAGTCGGTTTTCGTCGAGGAATCGCTCGAACAGCAAATCGTATTTGATCGGGCAGACGTGGCTCAGGTAGGTCGCATAACACACCAGCGCCCCAACCCCGCTGCCCCGCGCCGTATTCGGGACGCCTCGCTCGCGCGAATGCCGCACAAAGTCCCAAACGATCAAGAAGTAATTGGCAAAACCCAATCGCTGAATCACCCCTAGCTCGCGATCCAGTCGAGCCTGCGCGACTTCAGAAAGTTCGCCACCGGGAAGCATCTCTTCGTTACCAGCATAGCGATCCTTCAGCCCTGCTACGCACACTTCCCGCAAATAATCGTCAGGGTCTTTCTTTTCCGGCGGCAAGGGATAGACCGGAAAGTGTCGCTTGCCCAGCTCCAAGTCGATCTCGACCGTATTGGCGATCTCCTGGCTGCGCGCCACGGCGTCTTCAAGCCCAGGGAAACAAGCGTACATCTCTTCGGGGGAACGCAAGTAGAATTGATTCCCTTCCATCTTCATCCGCGCCGTGTCGGTGCGAAACTTGCCCGTGTTGATGCACAGCAGCACGTCTTGAATCTCGGCATCTTCGCGATCGGCGTAGTGCGCGTCACTAGTAGCTACGATGGGTAGACCGATCTTGTTGGCGATACGCACGGCTCCTTCGAGCTGGCTGCGCTGAATTTCGAGGTTGTTGTTCATCACCTCGATAAAGTAACGCTCGCCGAACACGCCATGAAACCACTGCGCAATATCAATCGCTTCTTTTTCGCTCTTTTCCGTATCTTGGTTGTTGAGCACCGCTCGCGAGAATTCGCTCGACACACAACCGCTCAGACAAATGATCCCCTCGCTCAATTCAGCCAATAGCTCGCGGTCGATACGTGGCTTGAAGTAGAAACCTTCGAGCGATGCTTTCGACGCCAACTTGATAAGATTCTTAAAGCCCACGCGATTCTTGGCCAACAGCGTCAAGTGGTAGGCCGCTTCCTTCGAGCTCGAAGCATTGCCACGCGTGAAGCGACTTTCGGGAGCCACGTAGGCCTCGTAGCCGATGATCGGATTGATCCCAGCCGTCTTGGCCTTTTTGTAAAACTCGAGCGCACCATGCAGATTGCCGTGATCGGTCAGCGCCAGCGCGTTCATTCCATGTGATTTGGCGCGGTCGATCAATTTGCCAATCGAGCTAGCTCCATCGAGCAGGCTATAGTGGCTGTGGCAGTGCAAGTGGACAAAACTACCGCTCATCGGTTGGCTGTCTTCCTGAAGGGTGTGTTGGCGTAGCGGGACATAACAATTATAGCGATTGCCGGATTGCTAACGCCCCAGTTCGGCTCGATTCTCGATCGCTAGGCTATGAAATCCGCTGTCGCTCGATGATCCTAGATAATGTGGCCCGACGCTCCGCGTCGGATCGATAACCGTCGAATTCGGCCCCATGCCAGCTTGTCTGGCATGAGCCCAAAGTTTTTAGCGTAGCGGTCGGCCCCATGCCAGCTTGTCTGGCATGAGCCCAAAGTTTTTAGCGTAGCAGTCGGCCCCATGCCAGCTTGTCTGGCATGAGCCCAAAGTTTTTAGCGTAGAAACAACTCGAAACAATTTCTCTTCCCTTTCGTCCCGTCCCGATTGCCGCCTGGGGGCGGCAATCGGGACGGGACGAAAGGCGGTGCGCAGGCGGCGACGCAGCTAGGGACAAAACTGATTCACCAGCGAGGCAAGCTCGCTGGGGTCTAAACATGGTGAACATAATGTGGATGCCGAGGCAAGCTCGCTGGGGTCTAAACATGGTGAACATAATGTGGATGCCGAGGCAAGCTCGCTGGGGTCTAAGCACGGTGAACATAATGTGGATGCCGAGGCAAGCTCGCTGGGGTCTAAATACTGTGAACATAAAGTAGTAGACACCGAGGCGGCTCGTACGAGTTTCAATTACTAGTCTACGACATTGACGATAGGGTACCCTCCCATGAAACGGACTCCTCAAACAACCGACGCCCACGACGCGAGCAGCGACACGCCACTTGGCGATCACGCGCAGCGCCCACCCAATCGATGGCGACGCGCAGCCGTGCGCACGTTCTTTCTAGCCTTCGTGAGCGTGCTACTGATCGATACTTCTCCCAGCACCTGGGCGTGGATGCGTCCAGCCAAACAGTTCGTCTGTCCTGCACTCAATTATTGCGGCTTGTGGCAGGGGAATTGGACGCTGTTTGCTCCCCATCCCATCCTCAATAATGCTTGGCTATCGGCTGTAATCTATCGTCCCGATGGCACTCAACAAGAAGTTTGGAATTCTACCTATTGGGCGAATGCTAGCGGTTGGGAGCGTTTCGTCGGCTTCCGGCGGATGAACTACCGCAATCGCATGGCAGCTATCGATCCTCGCGCGGCCAACGACTTTGCCGACTACTTGGCGCGACAATTGATCTCCCCCACCGCGCACCCCGTCAACGCTCAGCCGTCCACCGCAACTCAACCTGGCGAACCAACTCAACTATCTGAATCGACTCAATCAACGCTTCCCTGGCGAATAGTACTATCTCGCAATCAACTCAACATTGTCCTACCCGGCGATGGCCAACTTCCCAAACGCGACGAGACAATGTGGATCTCATCTAGCAAGAACCTAGCCGTGCGCGAGTACCAACCATGAGCAACTCCACCTCTAATGTGGCCGTCAATGTGGCCCGACGCTCCGCGTCGGAAGACCCAAGTCTAGCCCGACGCTCCACCGCAGGGATCGCTTCGCTAACCGCTCGCTTCGACAACTGGCTGTTCGCCGGCTGTCATCCCACGGTCTGCAGTATCCTGCGCATCGCCACGGCCAGCGTGCTACTCGTCTATCTGCTCACGCTCTATGGCGAGCTCGAATACTGGTTCACGGACGCAGGTGTATTGAAGTCGGCCACCGCAGAGGAGATTGGTCAAGGCGTTTACGGTTCGCTGCTGTTCTGGCTTCCCAGCGACTTGACGACAGTCAAGCTATGCTGGTCGGTAATGTTTATCCAAACCGTGCTCTTGTGGCTCGGCTGCCTGTCGCGATTTCAAGTCGCCTGTCTGTTCGTGTGGCTCGTCTCCTTCCAGCACCGCAACAGCTATATCTTTGATGGCCAAGATACGCTGCTGCGAATACTGACTTTCAGCATGATCTTCATGCCGCTCGACACTCGATGGTCGCTGGGCAGGTGGCTGCGCAACAAGTGTCGATCAGCGACTGCCATCGAACAGCTGCGAGACGCTTGGGCGACTGCGGCATTGCCATCTGCTTGGGGGCTGCGCTTGGTCCAACTGCAGGTTACGGCAATGTACCTATCGACCGCTTGGGAAAAATATCGCGGGCTCACGTGGCGCGATGGGACTGCTCTATTCTATGTATCGCGCATGGACGACTTGTATGGGCGTGTTCCTCTCCCTGATTCGTGGTTCGAAACCCCATGGCTGCTGGCCGCAATGACCTGGGGGGTATTAGCTACTGAAGCTATCTTACCGTTCGCATTGTGGTGGAAGCCAACACGATTATGGGCTCTACTCGCGGCCATTGGACTACATTTGTCGATCGAAATTACCATGCACATCTTTTTGTTTGAATGGTTGATGATCGTTAGCCTATTGTCCTTCTTGCCGATCACGCTTCCGACCTCGCCTACGAAAGTGGAAAAGTCGAACTAGTGCTTCGACCATTTTTAATCTTAGGGTTTGGTGTAGTGGACGAGGTTACGAGTCCGATTGGCTTGGCAGATGCGTGGGACTCGCGGGCCTCGTCCACTCCCCCCCACCCCCAAAATGAAGACTGGATAATGCACTAGGCGCGAGGATGAAATTCTTTGTGTATTCGCTTCAAGCGCGAGCTATCAACGGAAGTATAGATTTGCGTGGTTTGAATACTGGCGTGGCCAAGTAATTCTTGGATCTGCCTGAGGTCGGCACCGCCGGAGAGCATGTGTGTGGCGAAGCTGTGTCGCAATGTGTGCGGGCTGACTTCGGGGTCGATATCGGCGCGCAGTGCGTAACGCTTGACCAACTCCCACACCGCTTCGCGCCGCAGCCGCTTTCCGGTCCGCGACAGCAGCAGCCACACGGCTTGTTGTGGATCGCGTTCGCCGAGCAGGTCGGGGCGACCTTCGGCCAAGTAGTTTTTGATAGCGGCTATGGCACGCGTTCCAATGGGAACCATGCGTTGTTTCGAGCCTTTGCCCTCGACCAGACAGAAACCATCGTCGAGGTGAACATTGGCCAGCAGAAGGTCGCTCACCTCCGAAACACGGCAGCCTGTGGCGTACAGCAGTTCGAGCAAGCACACGTCGCGCAGCCAATAGGTGTCATACCGCGCGGGTGCCGCCAGGAAGCGGTCGACGGCAGCGGGGGTAATCGCCTTGGGAATTCGCTCCCACATTTTCTGCGATCCAAGCAATTCGGCTGGATTGTCTTGCACGACCCCTTCTAACTGCAAGTACTTGAAGAACATCCGAGTGGTTACAATCGCGCGAGAAATCGAGGCAGGTGCGAGCTTGTCCGCTTGGAGCAGGGCTACAAATTCACTCAAATCAGACAGCTTGATGCGATTTGCCGGGGTCGAACCCATCCAGGACAGCAATCGCCGCAGGTCGCGACCATAAGCCTGGACGGTGTTGTCCGCCAAGTGAGCCTCGGTACGCAGATAGTTAGTAAACTTCTGCTGCCAGTTGCTCCCCACCTCTGCTGGCGGCAGCCGACTGTCGGATGACCCTTTTTCGCGTAGTCGGCTAAGTTTGCTGGCCATCGGATGCTTTGCAGTTATAACGGCTGGGAAAAATAGCTATGATGTGCCTGTTGGCTCGCAAAGTAGCTCGGCGGTCCCCCGCCGAATGGAAGAAAGTAGCTCGGCGGTCCCCCGCCGAATCGACTTGCATTGCAGCCATCGAATTGAATCGACATTTGTGCTTAGCCAATTCGCTGCCGATGACATCAATTCGCTGACTCGGCTGGAGCAACTACGCGTTACGCCTAGCAAATCGAAACAAATCGAATACAAGGATTCTGAGGATGAAGGTGTTGGTGATTGGTGGCGCTGGTTACGTCGGCTCGCACACCGTGCGGAAGCTGGTGCGTAGCGGCCACGAAGTCGTCGTCTACGATAACTTGTCGCGCGGCCATCGACCTAGCGTTCCCGAAGGGATCTTTGTCAAAGGAGAACTGTCGGACCGTGAAGCCTTACAACGTGTGTTGGTCCAATATGGCATCGATGCCGTGATGCACTTCGCCGCCTTTGCACTGGTTGGTGAATCGGTAGCTCAGCCCGCCATGTATTATCAAAACAATGTCAGTGCCCCGCTCGAACTGCTCGAAGCCATGCGTGCTGAAAAGGTCTGGCGAATCGTTTTTTCAAGTACGACAGCCACGTATGGCCAGCCCGAGACCATTCCAATTGCCGAGTCCACCCCACAATTCCCGATCAACCCCTATGGCTTTACCAAATTGGTCTTCGAGCATGCGCTCAGCGATTATGCGCATGCCTACGGCTTTGGTTGCGCGGCGCTTCGCTACTTCAATGCAGCGGGTGCCAGTCCCGACGGGGACATCGGCGAAGACCATGATCCGGAAAGCCACCTGATCCCACTCGTCTTGCAAACCGCCTTGGGGCAACGCGAGCGAATTGGGATTTTTGGAGGCGACTATCCAACGCCCGATGGCACTTGCATTCGCGACTACATTCACGTCGACGATTTGGCCGACGCTCACCTCAAAGCCTTGGATCTATTGGAACCTAGCTCGAATCTGCAACTCAATCTCGGCACAGGCAGTGGGCAAAGCGTGAAGCAGATCATCGAGGCATGTCGACGTATTACCGGCCACCCAATTCCGACGACCATCGAGCAGCGTCGCCCAGGAGATCCCGCCGAACTGGTAGCCGACAGCAGTTTGGCACAGCGCGTGTTGGGTTGGACTCCGCGGTACACGGACATCAACGATATCGTGGCGACGGCCTGGCAATGGCATCGCTCGCATCCACGCGGCTATGCGAGCTAGTGCTTCTTTAGGGTAGTGGACGAGATTACGCGTCCGTTGGATGCGGCAAAGTTCAGGGACTCGTAACCCCGTCCACCCCGAGCAGCCCCAAAATCTAAACAGGACAGCGCACGACCCCAATATGCAAAACGTTATCGTCGACGAACCCTACCGGTTCATTCCGCCGCTCCATGGTGACTGGACGCCGTGGCTGATTCAAAAGCTGCACGTGATCGATTTGTACCTCAAGCGCGCTGAGGGAATCGAGTCGCACGAGGTGCGTGGCATCGAGCACCTGCGTGAAAGTCTGCAACGTGGCCATAGCGTGCTGTTGGCCCCCAACCACTGCCGCTATGCCGATCCAATCGCGATTGGCTGGATTGCAAGACAACTCGATTTCTATATCTACTCGATGGCAAGCTGGCATTTGTTCAAGCAGAATCGATGGCAGGGGATCGCCATGCGTTTATGTGGTGGCTTCAGCGTTTATCGTGAGGGAGTGGACCGACAATCGCTCAACACGGCCGTAGATATATTGGTGGCTGCCAAGCGTCCGTTGGTAGTCTTCCCCGAGGGAACAGTGTTTCGGTCCAACGATCGCTTGCAACCGTTGCTCGATGGAGTCGCGTTTCTCGCCAGGACAGCGGCCAAACGCCGGGCCAAGCACGATGGCGGAAAAGTAGTCATCCACCCCGTAGCTTTCAAATACTTGTTTCGTGGCGACCTGCATCAGTCGCTCGAGCCGGTAATGCAGCGACTCGAACACCGCTTAGCCCTCGATCGTATAGGCAACACTGCACCACTTCTCGAACGTGTTGAAAAACTGCTCAAAGCGCAATTGGCATTGCAGGAGATCAAGTTCTTGGGCGAGCCCCAATCGGGCGATTTCCAAGAAAGACAACACCGGCTAATTGAACACCTGCTCGGCCCGCTGGAGCGACAATGGCTGGGCCGAAACCTCGAAGAGTCCATTATGCCGCGAGTGAAACAATTGCGAACCGCGATCGTGCCCCGCTTGTTGTTGCCCGATATCACACAGGCGGAGAAGCTACGCCTGTGGTCGGAACTCGAAGACATCTATATGGCCCAGCAGATCGCTTCGCATCCGAGCGACTACCTGGACCAACCCACCGACACTCGTATTTTGGAAACGGTCGAAAGCATCGACGAGGATTTCACCGATCACGCACAGGTGCATCGTCCCCTGCACGCCATACTGGACGTTGGACCGGCGCTAGAAGTTGACACTCAACGCCCAAGCCGCGAAGGCCCCGATCCGTTGATGAACGATTTGTCCCATTGGTTGCGAAGTAGACTCGAAGCGCTGTCGCACGAAGCAAAACCTATAGGCAAGCACGCATAATTAGCCGCTTCTTCAGAAGCTCTGCGATATCGCAGAAGAGATGTGGTACGGCAGAAGAATGACATGCCATCGAGCGGCTCTCCCATCCGTGCTCCGGCCTTGCCATCCGTGCTAGCGAATGTCGCGAGCGGATTGCAAGACCTGTGAAAGCCTACCCATTGCTTGGGTGCCCAGAGGCACCTCGATAGGTCGGGATGTGACATACCGAGGTGATGAATCGATGCACAAGTTTCGAGTTTCAGTTATCGACCCTGTCCAATGGCCGCACCGATGCCAGCTCCAATCTGTCCACCCGCTTGGCCACCGATGGCCTGGCCGACAGCTCCACCGACGTTCGCACTCGGAGAATTGCCGCCTTGGACTCCCGCACCAAACGCGGCTCCCGAATGAATAGGCTGCTGACCGCCGATAGCTTGGCCAACGTTTCCACCAACATTCACCCCCGGATACGAACCGCCTTGAACTGCCGCACCGATACCGGCCCCGACTTGGGCGCCTGATTGACCACCGACAGCTTGGCCAACGGCCGCACCGACGTTCGCGCCCGCGTTCGCAGATCCGTTATAAGCGCTGCCATTGTTGTTCCAGTAGTTGCGGTAGCTGTTCTGATAGTCGTTGCTGTAAGCATTGCTATAGTCATTGTTCCAAACTCGATTGTTCCAAGTTTGATCGAGTGTATACGTGTTGCCATCGCTGGTATAACGCCGACCCGCTGTGTCAAAGTAGTACGGCCCGTGGTAGTTGCCCGTAGCGCCTAAGGCTCCTCGATAACCGGAAACTTGAGCCTGAGCTTGGCCGCTGGCATTTGCTTGGGAATTGGTGCCCCCTGCGGAATTGTACGGAACCCAGCTGCCGTTTTGCATGTAGGTCCAACCGCCGGTTTCTTGGTCTCCTTGCCAGTACCATTTGAGACCGTTGTAGTCGCGATACCGCCAACTGTCGTTGCCCTGTGCGGACCCGTTGGCCTGAACGTTGCCGAGGTTGGCTTCAGTTTGAAGGTTAGCGTTGGCTTGAACGTTGGTGTTACCTGACGGATTGCCGCCAGCCTGTGCGCTGAGGTTCGCCTCGCTGCCGTTTTGGGCATTTGCATTGGAAGCAGCCGCATTGACTCCCGACTCTACCTGAGCCGTCGCGTCCGCCTTGCCGGCTTCGACCTTTTGCGCCACTTCATTCTGAACATTGGCCTTTACCGTTGCCTGGGCATCCGTATTGACCTGAGCCGATACGATTCCCTGAATAGCGCAGGCGATCGCTATGATTGCGGCAAGTAGATTCATCTTGCGCATGTTTTGATTCTCCCGATTGTCCATGAGTTCGATGGAATGAGCCGCTCCTCCATCGGAGCTATTGATTCATCCACCCCATCGTTGATAGATGGAACACAGACGCATAAACCGTACCAGATTGAAAGCCAGATGCTTTTGGGCCAGTTTCGCTTGGGAGTTTTTGCAGCCTAGATCGAAGAGAACGCCGTTGTCTGCATTTTTGGCGGAATAACGTTCCATTGCCGGCGAGCGCAACTTTTTTTAAGTTGCAAAGCGCAAGCTGATCGAAGTTCATGCAGGTCGATTGAACGCATGCCAGGGATGGGGCGTCATCGCGCAGGCATTGGGAAGGGCAAGCGAAACGATGGATTACCACGGAAATACCCACTAAGCACCTCGACCTTCGTTACTTGCCTGTAGTCCAAACCTTACCCAACGCAATAACTGGCTGACTATTGTTTCTGGTGAATTAACGGCTTACAATTGAGAAATGATCAAAGCCTATAACGAGTTCGTTGACTTCATCGCCGCCGGTTCGACATCCGAAGCGGTTGTGAACTTCACGCCATCGAATGCGACGAAGGAATACGTTGCTGATCTAATACGACGTGAGAAGACGACTGGATTGTCCCCCGAGGAATCGTCTGAGCTTGAGCATTTTATGCAACTTGAACATATCATGCGATTAGCCAAGGCAAAAGCGCGGACGTTGACGAGCGAATGACATCTTATGTTTCGGCGGAGTTTCGCCGACTTGTTCTGGAACGCTCTGGCAACCGATGCGAATACTGCCTGATTCATTCTGACGACACGATTTTTGGATGCCAGGTTGATCACATAATTTCGGAGAACCATTTCGGCGTGACCAATACCGACAATCTGGCAATGGCATGCGCTTTCTGCAACCGATTCAAAGGGACTGACATCGGATCAATTGCTGTTTCCACTCGTGAATTTACGCGATTTTTCAATCCGCGAACGGATCGCTGGAACGAGCATTTTCGCTTCGATCAATTTCAAATCGCTTCGCTAACACCAATTGGTGAGGTGATGCTTGCAATACTTCAATTCAACCAAGTTGATAGAGTATTGGAACGGCAGGTTTTGCACTTGGACGGACGATTCCCGCCGAAACCCCATCCGAAAACGGCAAAACCAATCCACAACGGTCGACGCTGGGCGCTATCAGTATAGCTCAGGACGAGTGATGCCAGCAGCAGAAAGATCGACAGTGTAAATGCCAGCGTTGCCCAACCGTGTGACGCGTAGACCAATGCAATAAATGCGACGGCAACGCACGTCGTTACCGCCAATAGATGCGTGACAGAGAATTGAATTGCTTTGCGCCTTAGCGTGAGACTTTCCTTGCAGACGCAGCGGGTTACGAATGCAATGTCGCCCACTGGTTCTAAACACTATTAATGCGCTACAAGAACTTTCGCGTTTTGCCTTGCACGCGATAGGGCAAGCCTTGAATGCGAATGAAGCCTTCGGCGTCGTCCTGATTGTAGGTTCCGCCCGCTTCCATGGTAGCGATCCCTTCGTCATACAGACTGTTCGGGCTACTGCGCTCCATCACGGTAACGTTACCTTTGTACAATCGCAATTTGACTTCGCCGGTAACGACTTGGTGAGATTGTTCGATAAAGGCCATCAGGGCTTGCATCTTGGCGGCGTACCAGAAGCCGTAGTAGACCATTTCGGAAACGACCGGCGAGAGCGTATTGCGCAGATGCACCAGATCGCGATCGAGAGTGAGCTGTTCAATATGCGAGGCGGCTTCGTAGAGTAGCGTCATGCCGGGAGCTTCATACACTCCGCGGCTCTTCATGCCAACGAAGCGGTTCTCGATCACATCGATGCGCCCCACTCCATTGCGGCCGCCGATGTCATTGAGTTGGGTGACGATCTCCAGCGCGGAACACTTCTTGCCATTGACGCTGACGGGGCGCCCCGCTTCGAAACCGATGCTGACCTCTTCGGGTTTATCGGGAGCTTCCGCGGGACTGCAGGTCATGGTGAATTCGACGATATCGACTCCGCACACATCGAGCTGTTCAAGATCGCCCGCTTCGTAACTGATGTGCAATACATTTTCATCGGAGCTATAGGGCTTCTTGGCGGTGGCCTTTACTGGAATTCCTTTCGCCTCGCAGAAAGCGATCATCTCGGTTCGGCCTGGGAACGACTCGCGCCACTCGGGGGTGCGCCAGGGGGCGTAGACTTTGATGTCGGGACGCAAGGCTTCAGCGGCCAGTTGGAAGCGGCACTGATCATTGCCTTTGCCGGTCGCACCGTGAACATAGACCTCCGCCCCCACTTCAGCCGCCACATCGAGAATAGCCTTGGAGATCAATGGCCGCGCAATGCTAGTTCCCAGCAGATAGGGCCCTTCGTACTTGGCTTGCCACATCAAGACGGGAAAGGCAAAATCGCGGCATAGCTCCTCACGGGCATCGATCATGCGCACGCTCCTGGCACCAACCTTCAGCGCCTTATCTTTGATAAGCTGTCGATCTTCGCCCGGTTGCCCCAAGTCGACATAGACGGCGTGAACTTCGTAGCCACGGTCGATCAGCCAACCCAGCATGCAGGATGTATCGAGTCCCCCAGAGTAAGCCAGCACGCAGACAGCCATAGCTCAAAAACCTTTATGCACTCAAAATGGAAAATTGTCGTAAACACTTGCGGAATGGTCAGCAATTGTCCCTGCCCCAAGCCGAATTGACAACGGGCCTTCTTTCAACACCGCCAAGGATTATTCTGGAGGAATGGGAGATTTGTAGGTTGATTATCTCCGGGCTGACCAACCAGAGCTTCCTTCACCGACATTTGCTCAGGTCAAGACAGATCACGCTCTGTACACCATTACCTATAAATCTCAATTCCGATCGAATTGAAAGCAGCATATGATACCGAAGCCAAACGACGCAGAGTTACAGCAATGGCTGGCTCTAGCCTGCGCGGGCGAACTGTCGTGGAGCGAGTTGGCCGAACGCTTGTTGCAGCTCGAATATACCGCCGGGTCCGCTCATCGGCCCGACATCGATCGCGGTAGACGCTGCGGTTTTGGCGAGGTGATTTTTGGTAGTGGCAAATCGGCCGAAGACATCGACTCGATCGCAAGACGACTGCTGGAACACGGTCAGACGGAAGTCTTGGCGACACGCGTCGAGCCAGATATCGCGAAGCAACTTCAACTCAAATTCCCGCACAGCCACTTCGATACAGTGGCCAGAACCTTGCGCCTTGCGCGACAGCCGATCGTTGGCGTCGATGCAGGCGGCCAGCCCTCCCGAACAGCCTCCGCACCGTCGCCCAGCGTGATTGTTCTGACCGCTGGCAGTACCGATTTGCCTGTCGCCCGCGAAGCACTCGTTACGTTGCAGTGGATGGGAATCGCCACCGAGCTGATTTGTGACGTGGGGGTGGCGGGGCCCTACCGGCTACTCCCCCATCTGCAACGACTGCGTGCCTGCGTTTGCGTGGTGGTCGTAGCCGGCATGGAGGGCGCTTTGGCGAGTGTCGTCGGTGGCTTGGTCGCCGCCCCCATCATCGCCGTGCCTACCAGCGTTGGCTACGGTGCGAACCTACAAGGCATCACTACGCTGCTAAGCATGATCAGCAGTTGTGCTGCGGGTGTGACGGTCGTCAATATCGATGCTGGTTTTAAAGGTGGCTATGTGGCCGGCCTAATCGCCAGCCGAAACCAGCAGAAGGTTGGCCTGGACCGTTGAGTTCGAAACTCATCGAGGTTGACTACTGCAGAGAGTTGATCGTGCACGTGCAACTGGCGGTGGCGATCAGCTTTTGCTGCTGGTCGAAGATGGTGGCTTCGACGAAACCGATTCGCAGACCTCGCGCGACGATCCGAGCTGTGGCGCGCAGACGAGATTTCTTGACAGGACGGATAAAATTGGTTTTCAACTCGATGGTGGCAAAGCTGTGCTGATCGTCGAGCGTTCGACCAAAGGCGAGTCCCATAGTGGCATCGGCCAACAACGCCAATACACCTCCATGCACAAAACCCATCGGATTGTGCATCCGTTCGTCCACTTCCAAAAAGACTTCCGTCTCACTGCCGCTGGCGGGCTGAACCTCCAAGCCGATCAAGCGACCGATCGGTGCCCAGGCAAGTGGATCGTTGTTCATAGAAAATGTGGTGCTTTTTTTCAGACAAACTCTACGTGCTGTGGACGCCAGACCGCAGGGGACTGCCGAATTATCAAGATCGCTGCCGAGTTCTTTATCGCCTGGCGACGGTGGCTGCGGGGGTTCTCTACTCCGGGATTCGACGCCGCGCTAATAGCGAAGTTGCAAGCCTAGCCCCAGCGAGTTGATCCAGTAATTTCGCTCATTCAAACGCAGCGTCGGGTCGAGCGAACCGACGCGAGGATCGGACAAGTTGACCGCCAAGTTGTCGTTGATCTGCTGGCTGGCCTGGGCCACTTTGGGAACCATCATGTAGTTGTAACCCACCGTGAAATCGAGACCAGGTCGAAGCTGACAAGCGAGATTGATTCCCACTTCTGGGACAACGACAAAGGTATCGTCGACGAAGGGCTGATCGTTGGTATTGCGTGCCAACAGACCTTGAGTAGTGCTTTGCGACGTTCCATTGGCCGTGGTGGTAGTGGTACCGTTGATGTTGACCTTGCGCCGCAGATTCCCCAATCCGAGCCGGACAAGCGTTTCCAATTTCCAACAATTGATTTGTCGCGAGCTCATCAAACCATAGGACATACCATTGAAATCGTTAGCCGTGCGAAAGGTGTCGCGGACCGCAATCGAATTGCCTTGCAAACCAGGCACATTGCCGGTGACTGTCGTATTGCTGAAGATACTAAGGCTTTCATCGATCGACACGTGTTGATAACCGTACAACCAGTCGACACGAGTGAATCGGTCTTGATAGATCAACCGTTTGAGCGTCAGCTCCAAACCATCAAGCTTCGATTCCGTTGCCACAGATATATTCCCAATGGTGTCTCCAGGGAACGCGACCAACTGCGTGTTCTGCACAGACGCGGTCCCCGAAGTGTCTAGGAAAGGACGCGCGAGAATCGGAAATTGATTCGAACTGAAGTTGAACGTGTCGTCCTGGGTGCCGGCATTCCAATAGCGAAACATCAGCCCGTACCGCTGATCGGCAACGAGCCAAGTCGAAAAGGTTAACCGCAAGCCGGCGCGGGACTGATCATCGAGCTTGTCGACGCCCCCCAGCAAGGTCCGCGTTGTACTCCGCCCGAGTTCACCAGCTAGATCGGCGTCGGTGCCGTCCGGAGAGGTAGTGACCAGCGGCGGTGGGCCCATAGCGCGTCGCCAATACAGCGGCACTTCGGCGCGGACGCTCATGCGACACCACAGCGACAGCAGAGGGCCCCTGCCGGGCACACATGCCATCGAGGTGCAGGTAGGTGCCAGTTCCGAATAGCCACCACACGACGAACAACCTGCACTGTAACAGCCCAGCAGACCACATTCGGAATAGCCGTCGGATTCGTAGTACGGTTCAGCGCCTACTTCGGAAGCGAACGAGGTGTCGCCACAGGAATCGCAGGGAGCAGTTTCCACCCCAGAATACGAATCCGAGTAAGAGTCAGGATAGGAGTCGTTATACGAGGCCGCAACCACGTGGCCCGCACGATTTCGGCCTGACGAACGCTGCCCCGAAGAGGATTGAACCACAGCCGGACGACTACCCTGCGAACGCAGGGGAGCTTCGTCAACATAGAGACTTCGCGTCGTCCGTCCACTGCGCAATTGCCCCGTGGCAGTACTACTTAGCCAGCCACAGAGACATAACGCAGTGAGCACGATTGGCAGATTGCATGGAACGAAACGAAACCGCAGAGCAGCTTCCTTCAATGCCAGCAAATTGGTAGCAGCCAATTTTTCTGTAAACGACATGGTTTGGCTGGTAGCCCTCTCGACCACTCGTAACAGATCGCAATAGCCCATCATCATGACTCGCCCCCCTGAGCAAGGCTTTTGAAAGCAATAACAGGAGCAGGCCACCAACGGCGTAGCTTCCCCTTTTACTGAAATCGGCTGTGCCGGTCAGGGTTGTTGAGTAGAGCTGGTAAGATTTTCCGATTAGCCAGAATTTACGGGCAGCACGCGAATTTGCCGTCCAAGGGACTCAATATGCCCAGGTTTACAAATATAGGAAACGCCGTCTCAAACCCGCACACATTTTCGTGCCCCATTTCCTTGCCATGGTATCCTACCCACGCAAAACTTCATTAGCGTAGCTCACCGGCCATATTGCTTTGCCAAATCTCGCCAGAGTTCATATCGAGGGCGGTGAGCCATCCGCCGCCGTAGCAATAAGTATCCAAACAGATCAAATGCCCAATATCAAATATCTCTCCATCCTGATCGTGCGTGTGCCCGACGACAGCCCGCTTGCCGCTGACATGTGGTGCTGGAGTAGAATCGGTCAACTTCTGCCAACGTAGCAGTTGCCGAGGTTGTTCGGCAAGCGCAAGCTGGGGATCGTAATTGGCATGTACGAAGAAATGTTCGTCGGTCTCGTAGTAGTCGAGCAACGAAGCGAAGAAATCGCGATGCTCCTTAGAAATGACATCCATGTCCCCCGCAAACCGGTAGGAATCGAGCGTTTCCACTCCGCCGTACTGCAACCAGCGATAGGGGGGCTGGCCGTCGCGCACCACATCGAGCATCATCTCTTCGTGATTGCCAAACAGCGGTACTAAATTGCATTGGGACCTGAGTGCGATGAGCCGATCGATGACCCCCTTGCTGTCTGGGCCGCGATCGACGTAATCCCCCAAAGCCACGAAGGTATCGTCCGACTCAAGGCCTATCGTTGCTAAAATGGTATCTAGGGCCTGGGTGCATCCGTGGATGTCTCCGATGGCGATCAGACGTCCGCTCATACGCTGCAGGTCAATTGAGGTTTGAGTGTGGTACTTGTAGTCAGCTTTAGTTACGATTGTTGTCGCGAGCTGGCAATTGGGCAAGAGTGGCGCCCAGCCCCTGAGTATTTGCCGGTCCGCCGTTGCTTGATCCCGACGTACTACTTCCTACTTCCACCGCTTACTTCCACTACTTTTTCCACCACGCACCCCTTGCGAACATCCCGATGACACCTGGCAATGAGTCCCTGTTCTGCGCTTCGGCGACCGCCAGCGGACTGGTCACCCCACAGCAGCTCGATTACGCGGTGCGCGTGGCCAGGCATCGGCAAACCCAACAGGGGCTTTCGGCCGACGCCCCGCTGCCCGATCGCCTGCTAGCCGATCTGCTGGTCGAGCAGGAGGCGTTGACCCCCTATCAAGCCGACCAGTTGCTCGAAGGGCGAACGATTCTCACGCTCGGCCCCTACCTGATCACCGACTGGATCGGTCAAGGGGGCATGGGACAAGTCTTCAAGGGCGTGCATCGCTTGATGGGACGCGAGTGTGCCGTGAAGGTCTTGCCGCGCGCGCGGGCCACCGCCGATTCGCTCGAAAACTTCCGCCGCGAGATCCGCATGCAAGCCGGCTTGGACTGCCCCTATTTGGTCCGCGCCTTCGATGCTGGCCAAGACGGCAAGGTACACTTCCTGGTCACTGAATATGTCCCGGGCATGGACTTGCGGCGCCTGGTCAAATCGCACGGTGCGCTGCCCGTTCAACAAGCCTCCAAGATCATTATGCAAGCCGCTCTGGGACTCGACTACGCACATCGCCAAGGGATGGTCCACCGCGATGTCAAACCGGGGAATATCTTGGTGACGCCAACCGGTGAAGCCAAAGTTTCCGACGTCGGCCTAGCGGGCTTTGCCAAGGACTTTATCAACGACCCACGCGCAGGCAAAATCGTCGGGACGACCGACTACATCTCTCCCGAACAGATTCGCACGCCACTCGAAATCCACGCCGCCTCCGATATCTATTCCCTGGGCTGCACGCTCTACTACGCCGTGTGTGGCAAAGTCCCCTTTCCCGGCGGCGATACGACCTCCAAACTCCGGCGACACCTAGAGGAGACCCCTTGGCATCCACGCCGCTTTGCAATCGACATCACCGAAGATTTTGTCGATATCATCGCCGACATGATGGAGAAGGATATCAGCAAGCGGATTGCCAATGCGGCCGAAGTGGCCGCGAGGTTGGAGCCGTGGGCCACCGCCGAACTCAGCGTTGGCAGCTTGGGACTGTCGCGCTCGCCTTGGATGGCCCCACCTCCCCCGTCGCACGACCAAGACAAACGCGACAATGAAGAAGCCGCAACCGACACACAATCCCTAGCCCTGGCTCAAGCGACTTGGAGCCAATCCAACGACAGTGAAGAACAAGCCTGGCAATCGAACAACGACAATGACTCCGCGCCAGTGCTGACAACCGACCCGCCGCAACCCTTGCCCGAGTTCAACTCGACCGGTAGCGCCAGCTCGATACTATCGCCCAAGCCTCCCCCGCTGCGTCCGTCCACAGAGACCAGCGGCAACAAGTTGAGTAGCGGCATGATCATCGCCTTGACCATCGCCATCGCTGTCCCCCCTACCCTGCTGCTAGGTGCCATCCTCGGCTACCTAGCAGCACAGTGAGGGGGCTTGGTTCTTGGTTCTTGGTTCTTGGTTCTTGGTGCTTGGTGCTTGGTGCTTGGTGCTTGGTGCTTGGTTCTTGGTTCTTAGTTCTTAGTTCTTAGTTCTTAGTTCTTAGTTCTTGGTTCTTAGTTCTTGGTGCTTGGTGCTTGGTGCTTGGTGCTTGGTGCTTGGTGCTTGGTGCTTGGTTCTTGGTTCTTGGTTCTTGGTTCTTGGTTCTTGGTGCTTGGTGCTTGGTGCTTGGTGCTTGGTGCTTGGTGCTTGGTGCTTGGTTCTTG
>JADYZV010000182.1 GCA_020852965.1 Pirellulaceae bacterium
GCTCGAGGCAAGCTCGCAGGGGTCTGCAAGAGTTGTGGTGAATTAAATGGCTCGAGGCAAGCTCGCAGGGGTCTGCAAGAGTTGTGGTGTATTAAATGGCTCGAGGCAAGCTCGCAGGGAGGTCTGGAAGAGTCATGGGATATAGAATGGCTGAAGGTAGTCAAAATCAATCGGAGATAATCAACTATGTTTTCCAAGTTTATTCGATTTGCTTTCGTAGCAGGTTGCGCGCTCAGTATCCTTGCCGCACCGTCACGCGCTGACGAGCCTGCAGCGCGGTTGAAAGCGGGCATCATCGGCATGGATGCGCATGCGCTAGCATGGACCAAGATCTTGAACGATCCACAAGTTTCCGGAGAGCTTGCCGAAATGATCGTGGTAGCGGCTTACCCAGGAGGTAGCCCGGATATACCACAGAGCATGGAGCTGCTCAAAGCGCATGTCGAACCGGTGGCTGCCATGGGGGTGGAGATCGTCGACTCGATCGATGAACTCATTCAAAAGGTCGATGTGGTCATGATTCTCAGCATCGACGGGCGAGCTCACCTCGAACAGGTACGGCCAGTCTTTGCCGCCGGTAAACCGGTCTTCGTCGATAAGCCGATCGCGGGCTCGTTGGTCGACGCGATCAAGATTTTCCAGCTTGCAGAAGAGTATAAAGTGCCTTGTTTCTCCAGCTCATCGCTGCGCTACTCCAAGCAGACGGCCAGTGTTCGCAACGATCCGCGTTTGGGCGAGTTGATCGGCTGCGATCAGTATGCCCCCTGTGCCCTGGAGCCACACCATCCCGACTTCTTTTGGTACGGCATCCATGGAGTCGAACCGCTGTTCACCATCATGGGGTCTGGCTGCGTGTCGGTGACGCGCGTTCACACCGAAGGAACCGATATGGCCGTCGGTGTCTGGGAGGGTGGAAAGATCGGTACCTTCCGAGGTATCCGCGAAGGGCAGCTTGGATACGGCTCTACAGTTTTCGGAACCAAGGCAATCCTGCCCAGCGGCGGCTTCGACGGATACGAACCACTGATCGTCGAAATCATACGCTACTTCAAGTCCGGGAAGTCTCCGGTAAGTGCGGAGCAAACGCTGGAGATTTTCGCCTTCATGGAAGCCGCCGACGAAAGCAAACGCCTCGGCGGATGCCCCGTCACGCTCGACAGCGTTATGCAGAAGGCATTGAAACAGGCCGCAGCGGAGTAGAGAATCTGTGCGTGATTAGTACACTTCCGCTGATCACCACCAGCTTTTTCAAATTGTCATGCTCGTGCTCGTGCTCAATGAAATGGTACTCGTGCTCGATTCCAGCATGGCTTCGAGCACGAGCACGAGCACGCAAGCCAACAATCATCCAATCCTAGGGATTTATTTTATATGACCCGATTTGTTTTCGCACTAGTTATCGCGTTGGTTGCCTGTGCGACTCCAGTTTCTGCAGCGGAATGGGAAAGCGTTTCCGTTCCGGGCGAGCAGAGCTTCTCGGACTACGCTTGGTACCGGACATGGCTCAAGCCGCACGCCACGTTCTTCAGTAAGCACGAACGCGACTTGTTTGGTGAGTCGGTTATTCTGAACGTGCGCGGACTGACCGGTGCGCATGAGCTATACATCAACGGTAAGAAGATCGGCAGCGGTGGGAGTTTTCCGCCTGAGTATGTCGACGGTCGCGAGGGAAATCACCGGCACAAGATTCCTTCTGGAACTTTTGTGCCAGATCAATGGAACGAGATCGCGTTTCGAGTCTACTCGCCAGAAGGCAAAGGAGGCTTTCTGACCGAAGCACCGTTCGTGATGGATTACTTCTATGAATGCGTTCTCGCAGGCGCGTGGGAATTCCGTCGGGGAGATGAAGCGTCCGACGGCGTCGTTCTGGAGACCAAACCAACTATATCGGCGTTTGATGAATTTCACGAATCCAATCGTGTGCTTGGCGAGGCAGAACAATTGTTTCACGGCGATCGACTGCCACCAGAAGAATCGTTTGCGAAGATGAAGGCAGCGGACGATTTGATCGTCGAATTGATGTTGGCCGAACCCTTAGTCGCGCAACCGACCCATTTCAGTTTCGATTCACGCGGTCGCTTGTGGGTCTCACAGTACCGACAGTATCCCTACCCTGCTGGCCTGAAGATGATCAGCCGTGACCATTACTATCGATCGCACTACGACAAAGTCCCGCCCGCGCCGCCCAATCATGACCATGGTCGCGACCTTATCTCGATTCACGAAGATACCGACGGGGATGGCAAATATGACAAGCACGAAGTGTTCCAAGACGGGCTCAACATGGCCAACGCCGCAATCCGTGGTCGCGGCGGCGTATGGATTATGCACACTCCCTATCTGTTGTTCTATCCCGACCAAGATTTTGACGATGTACCCGATGGTCCCCCCGTCGTTCATCTACAAGGCTTCGGGATGGAAGATACGCACTCGGTGGCCAATGGGCTGGTGTGGGGTATGGATGGTTGGCTGTACGGTGCGCAGGGGAGCACCACGAGCTGCCATGTGACGCGTCCGAACATCGATCCGCCGACGTCGCCTGGTGTTTACTTTCAAGGGTGTATGGTGTGGCGCTATCACCCCGAGAGCCATCGCTTCGAGATCTTTTCGGAAGGAGGCGGCAACAATTTTGGCCTAGAGTTAGATGCCGGTGGCCGGCTGTTTACCGGCAACAACGGCGGACAGACGCGAGGCTGGCACTACATGCAGGGAGGGTTGCACCTGATGCAGGGGGTCACACCCAACAAATTCGGCCCGGTGCGCAATCCCTTTGCCTTTGGGGACTTGCCATTTATGGCTACTGAACAGGCCGTCCCACGCTTCACACATTTCGCAACGCTGGTCGAGTCGACGGCGATCCCACAGAAGTACCAAAATTCGTTTTTTAGTGTAGAGCCGCTGCACAACTTCGTCATAGCCAGCCAGCGCCTCGTAGACGGAGCGACGTTTAAGACAACCGATATCGGCAAGGTGCTGACCTCGGAGGACAGCGCCTTTCGCCCCGTCTATATCGGCAACGCGCCCGATGGATCGATCCTAGTGGCTGATTTCTACGAGCACTACATCGCACACGGTCAGCACTATCAGAGCCAAATTGATCCCACCACCGGGCGCATCTTTCGCCTGCGCGGAAAACAGGAGAGCTTGGAGCAGGATCTGAACCTGTTCGATAAGACGACGGATGAGTTGCTGGCGTTGTTAAACCACCCCAATCGTTGGCACCGGCACACCGCGGTGCGGCTGCTGGGCGAGCGGCAAGAGGGCAGTTCGAAGTCCAAACTGCAACGATTGGTCCGTGACGGCACCGACCTAGAATCACTCAATGCGCTATGGGCCTTGTACCAGGCGTTCGGTCTGGACGAACAGACAGCCATGATCGCGTTGAAACACGAGTATCCGATGGTTCGCTACTGGGCCGTGCGTCTGATTGGTGACGATGTTGGCTTCGCACACAAACGCAAATCGATCGAGCTTGCCGATAGTCTAGGAGAACTCAAAGATGGACCGACTCGAGTTTCCGACAAACTGTTTGGGGCCATTATCGAGCTGACGGGCCGTGAGGACAATGTCGAAGTGCGATCCCAAATCGCCGGCTCTGCGCGTCGGCTACCGGTAGACCAAGCGTTGCCACTGGTGACTGCAGTGCTGAAACATGGCGAAGACATCGACGATCCGTATGTACCGCTGTTGTGCTGGTGGGCTCTTGAAATCAAACTCGATAGCGATCGCGAAGCAGTCATGGCATTGTTTGAAGATTCGCAGTTTCGCAGTGAGCCGATGGTCGTCAAGCATATCTTGGAAAAGATTATGCGGGGGCTGGCGCTCAAGGGAGGTCATCACGACTTGCAACAGTGCGCTAAACTTCTGGAGCTCGCCGACAGCCAGGAACAGGTGGATCCGTTGTTGTCAGGTTTTGAGCTTGCTTTTGCAGGACGCCGCATGGTCGGATTGCCGGAAAATCTGGCGCAAGCACTGGTGGATAGCGGGCGCTCGTCGCTGGAATTGCGAGTTCGCTTGGGGGATGCAGCGGCCGCAGCCGACGCGATTGCGCTGCTGGCTAACGGCAGCGCTGCCGTCGACGAGCGAATCGCGGTGGCACGAATGCTGGGCGAGGTCAAGGCGGCCGATAGTCTGGAACCCTTGATAGTGGCAGCTTTAACGTCCGAGGACTCTCGGCTTCAGCGCGCCAGTCTGACGGCCGTCTCTGCATTCGACGAACCTACCATTGCTCAGCGGGTGTTAGGCCACTTCGCACAGTTTCCAGTAGACGTGCGTCCGGCGTTTTTTGACATGCTGCTCAGCCGATCTGACTGGGCTCGCGAGTTGGTCGACGCGATTGCCAATGGCGCCATCGCCTCGGCGGATGTTCCCAACGACGTTGCTCAGCAGTTGCGCACGCATTCCGATTCCGCCATCGCCAGTCTGGCGGTACAGCACTTGGGAGAAGGGGCTAAACTGAAGCCGGCCGATGCCCAGCAGAGAATTGAACAGGTGCGCGATGTACTGGGGGAGGGCACGGGCAATCCCTATGCGGGTGAAGCATTATTCATGGAGCGTTGTGCTGCTTGCCACAAACTGTTTTTTAAGGGAGGGAACGTTGGGCCTGACCTGACTCCCTATCAACGCGGCAATCTCGACACGCTATTGGTCAGTGTGATCTCACCCAGCCTAGAGATCCGCGAAGGCTTTGAGTACATGACACTGATCACGGTAGATGGTCGTATTCTCACAGGCTTTGTGGTTGACCAGGATAATCAGATCATTACCCTGCGAGTCAAAGCGGGCGAAGATATTCGCATCGAGCGCAAGGACGTTGAAGATATTGCACCCGTTGGTCGCAGTCTCATGCCGGACGGTGTGCTCGACGGGATGACCGACCAGCAACTCCGAGATTTCTTTGCCTATCTTAGAATCTCGCAGCCGATTACTAATTAACTTACCTGCATCCGTTCAGCGACTATCATTCAATCAACTATTTGGAATTCGCAATGCGCAACACTCTATCTATGTGGCTGCTGGCCACGCTCATCGCTTCACCATCTGCATACCACCCTGCCAGCGCTCAGGATAAAACGTCCCAGGCTGAAAAGAGACAGTTCGGCAATCCGCTTAGCGGAGAGCGTCTGGCTGCGATCGCGGAGGCCGTGCCACAGTCGTCCACGGCAGTGCCGAAGAAGGCTCGACGAGCCCTCTGTTTTTGCCGCTGCGGCGGATTCGTCCACAGTTCCATTTCCTCCTGCAATGCTGCGTTGGAAGCACTCGGCTCAGGGACCAAAGCGTTCAGCGTCGACGTCACGGACGACTACAGTGTTTTCACCCCGGAGAATCTGCAGCAATTCGACTGCATCATCTTGAACAACACGACCAACATGGAGTTCCCTGAAGCGTCGCAGTTGAATGCATTTATGGATTTTGTGATTGATGGAAAGGGATTGGTCGGTATCCACGCGGCGAGCGATAATTTCGGTCGCCATCCAGAAGCTCGCGCAATGATCGGTGGTGAATTTGGCGGCCATCCTTGGGGTGCAGGCGGAACGTGGGCATTCAAATTGAATGAACCGAACCACGCGCTGAATCAGGCTTTCGACGGCAAAGGCTTTTGGCACAAAGATGAAATCTACCAGTACAACCCCGCGACCTATGTTGGCACCGACGTGCTGCGAGTGTTGGTCAGCTTGGATATGGGACAAGCCAAAGTGGCCGAGCGAATCGATGATGGCCCGCGCGAAGTTCCCGTGTCATGGGTCCGTAGGGCAGGTGAGGGACGCGTCTTCTACACCAACTTTGGTCACAACGAATCGACGTACGAAAATCCGACAATTTTGCAACATCTACTGGATGGTATTCAGTATGCCATGGGCGATTTAGCAGTCGACGATGCGCCGACTGCAAATGCTGATTCCGTAGAGCCCGCCTTGGCTCCCGCACAGCCCTAGTGGTCTGTCACCGATAAAATTTCTTTGTAAGCGTTCATGGACTTGGCGGGTTGGGAGTTTTGTTAACCACGAAACACACGAAGGACGCGAAAAACTCGCTGCTGGTGTTCTTGCGGTATAGCAGCGACGTAATGAGCAATTCTGAAATACGGTTCAAAGATGTAAGTTGTAAAATCATGGAGGGATGTTCGAGGTTTACAAAGATCAGTATGCACGAATCGTCCCCAAAAGAATTTTGGGGATGAAATCGTGGGTGCGCCAAACAGTTAAGCAACGAGCGGCAAATAGCGGTCGGATGTGGAATGTGGCATAGGCTTCCAGCCTGTGATTCTCGACTCGACAGACTGGAAGTCTTCCCACTTATTTCCCTCGCGATGCTAAGGAAGAACAGAGCCAGCTTTTCGTGTCCTTCGTGTTTTTCGTGGTCAACATACGAATCTAACGCGTGGACGTTTGGGTACTAGCTATAATTGGACTGTATGAGACTAATCCTCTAACAGAGGCTTGAAAATGAACGATAATGTGAATTGGAATAGGCTGGGACGCAGAGCATTTCTGAAGCAGGGCACGTTGGTGCTCGCGGCAACTTCGCTGAGCTCACGAATCGTGCTCGGTGCGGATGACCTTCGAGACGTGGTGCGCGTAGGACTGGTTACGGATATGCACTACGCTGACAAAGCCTCAGCGGGAACCCGATACTATCGCCAGTCGCTCGAAAAGCTCGAAACTGCGGCGGAGCAATTCCAACAGGCTGATTTGACATTTGCGGTCGAACTGGGCGATTTGATCGATTCTGTCAAAACGGTCGACTTGGATTTGAGCTATTTGAAGACCATCGATGGCCAGTTCTCCACGATCTGTCAGGATCGACATTACGTGCTGGGGAATCATTGCGTGGAAACGCTCACGAAGGAAGAATTCTTGAATGCGGTGGCACAGGAGAGGCCGTACTATTCTTTCGACCGAGGTGGAACGCACTTTATTGTTCTTGACTCGTGTTATCGCAGTGATGGTGTACCCTATGGCCGGAACAACTCTCAATGGACAGATGCCAATATTCCCGCCGCTGAACTCGAGTGGCTGAAAGCCGATCTAGCAGCGTCAGACACACCGGTGGTCGTATTTGCTCACCAGCGATTGGACGTTAGCAATAACCACGGAGTGAAGAACAATGCCACGGTGCGGCAGATTCTCGAAGCTTCTGGCCGAGTGCAAGCTGTGTTTCAAGGGCACAGCCACCAGAACGATCTCAAGGAGATCGGCGGCATTCACTATTGCACGCTCGTTGCCATGGTCGAAGGGGAAGGGGCTGAAAACAGCGGCTACTCGGTCTTGGAAATCAAACCGGATGGAACCCTAATCCTGTCTGGTTTTTGCAAGCAAATGTCGCGCAATTGGAATCTGGCCCGCACGGGCTAGCGATTGTCGCTGTACGAAACTACGGTAATCGGCGGGAGTGTCGATTCCCTTCGGCGCGTGTTCGATCAAACCGACGAGCACTTCGCAACCCGCCTGCAAGAATCGCAGTTGTTCTAGCTTTTCGATTTGCTCCAAGGGGCTGGCGGGAAGTGATGGCAACTGCAACAGGAAGTCGCGGCGGTAGGCGTACAGCCCAATGTGCTGCAGGAAAACCGGCGGATTGCTCTCAAGCAGCGCGCTGTCCCAACTGCGCGCATGAGGGATCGGGCAGCGACTGAAGTAGAGTGCCCGCTGGTGTGAATCGCGAACAACTTTTACACAGGCAGGGTCTTCAAGGCGCTCGCGCTGGCGGATGGGGGCGGCTAGCGTTGCCACTTGGGCGCCAGGCCGACTTTCGAGTAGTTCCGTGACCAAGTCGATTGCTTCGGCCGAAATCTCCGGCTCGTCCCCTTGGACATTGACAAAGATGTCGACGCCGGGAGTTTGCGCGGCTACCGCAGCGACGCGATCAGTGCCACTCTGCAAATTCGCGTCGGTCATCATGCACTCGCCACCGAAGCTATGCGCTTCTCTGAGTAGGCGCTCGCAGTCGACCGCAATGGTGATTCCTGCCGGACGCTGAGCAGCCGAAGCGGCTTCGAAAGTGTGCTGCAATACCGACTTACCTGTCTCGCGAAGCAATAGCTTTTCGGGCAGTCGTGTCGATGCCAAGCGGGCGGGGATAACAATGCGGCTAGTCGTATGCAGGTGTGGGAATACATAGCTGCTGCCGAACGACGTGCCGATACTGGTCAAGTCAGAGATGGCTGCGGTGGGGTAGGTTGTAGACATTTCGACGCTTCCATGCGGGGTTGAGGGGGACGAAGTCTACCCGGACTTTATCGAAAATCGCGATGCAAGGGAAAGGCCAGATTTTTGTGAAAAAAGTATTTGAATTGCTTCGCGGCCCCATGCTAGCTGGCCTGGTATGAGTCAAAGTTTTGCACATAAACACCCTCTGCAAGCCGTAACGCTATCCAGCCTCCCAGCCTATTGCCGCACAGGCGGCAATAGGCTGGGAGCCACGGGCAAGGCTGGGAGGCTGCTGAGCTAGTTAAAAAACTGATTCACCGAGCGAGGCAAGCTCGCTGGGGTCTGAAGGGCAGCGCGGTGAACTAGATTAGCGTTGGTAGATGGGGAGTAAGCCGCGATCGAGCTGCAGCATAATGAGGTTGCAGGCGGTGATGTAGATTGGGCTGATTTGGCCGTTCCATAGGCCCCCGTTCTGCTGTTCGCTGACAATGCGGTCATACAGCCGATCGCGGAAGGGGAGCCACTGCTGATCCCCCTGACGGTAGACGACTTGGCTGTAATAGAGATAGGTATAGTGCCAGTGGCCGAACGCGACACCTTCGTCTGCCAAGTTTTCATGCAGTGCCTCGCGCGAATATTTGAGCATCTCGGGGACATGCTCTCCTTCGTAGTCCCCCGCGTTGTACAAGGCGGCCAGGGCCGCCGCCGTGATGGCGGGGCGCGACGTTCCCATCTGTTTGCTCGAATAACTGATGCCGCCGTCGGGATTCTTACAGGTGTAGATGTATTTCTTCGCGCGGTCGATCACCTCTGCCGGGACGGCTATGCCGGCATTGCGACAACCACGCAGCCCTTGAACTTGAGTAATGGTGGTCGAGCCTTCGTCGTAGTCGGCTCCATCTTTGGCGCTGATGTATCCCCAGCCCCCCGCAGTGGTTTGGGCACTTGCACAAAAATCGACAGCTCGGTTCAGTACGTCGATCAGCTCGATACGCCGGTCTTCGTAGCCCTCTTCTCCCAGCACTTGGCTGAGCATGAGCATAGAAAAACCATGGCCGTAGGTGTATCGATTGTCGGAGTTGGGATCACCGATCAGGCCATTGGGGCGACATTTGCTAATCAAAAAGTCGGTGCAGCGTGCGATCTGTTTGGCGTAAGGACCTTGAGTGGTGGTCGAGCCCGAGCAGATCAGGGCTGTCCCAGCCAAGGCGGCCAGGGCAGTGGGGTAGGCTGGGGTGTTCCATTGTCCTCGCGAGGATTGTTCGCGCGCCAGGAAATCGAGCCCCGAGCGGATGGACTGTTCCCAGGCTGGATTCATGCGCGAGCCAGCTTGTGCAGCGACCGTGCGTGGTCTGAGGCTCAGGCTAGCCGCTAACGCGGCCGAGCTGCCAAGCCATTGTCGACGATTGGTAACGTTCAAAGGCACGCTCCGTGAAACTTTCAGGGGAACCAGTAGATCGGTGTCTATTATACGCGCCGAGCGGTTCGAAGCGGAAGTCGCAGAGTAGGCTCAGGCGAATTCTCAGCGGGCTTCGCGACTTTGCGTGAGGTGCGTTTTGCTGACAATTTGCTAGCGAACGAAGCTGATGTTGAGTAGCTCGGAGGTGGTTTGAGTGGAGAAGTGTACAAGGATATGTGGGAGAAGGATATGTGGGAGAAGGATATGTGGGAGAAGGATATGTGGGAGAAGGTTGGTGGGAGAAGGATCCGACGCGGAGCGTCGGGCCACATTAAAATGCAGGAGCTCACTTGGACGGTGGGGTAACGCCAGCTATGAATGCATCGAGCTGCTCTAAGTAGGCGTGGGTCAGCCAATTGTTGTGGTCGGCTCCTTCAATGGTAACCAATTGCTTGGGTTCGTTGGCGGAACGAAAAAGTTTTTCGCCCGACGAAAAGGGAATCGTGCGGTCTCGGTTTCCGTGACTCTGCAGCAGTGGGCCGTGATACTCTGCGATGACGGCCGCCGAGTCGAGTTTATTGCGAGGAACCATCCACGATAGCTTCGGAAAGTGTACATCGGCCACATCGCGCAACGAGGAGAAGGTGCTTTGTAATATCAGACCGCAGGGCGCAGAGTCAGCGGCTAACTGTGTGACAATGGCACCCCCCAGCGACTCGCCCATCAACAACATTTGTGAGTCGTCGACGCTGGCCAGCTCGCGTAGCTTTTCCCGAGCCGCTGTGGCATCTGCGATGGCCCCTTCCACCGTCGGTATCCCTTCGCTGCGACCATAGCCGCGGTAGTCGAACATGAACACGGAAAGTTTGGCTTGAGACTGGAGATATCTCAACCATGGAGCGCGGGACGCTACGTGTCCTGCATTGCCGTGCGCGATCAGCAGTACGCCGCGCGGATTGTCGCATGGGCAATACCAGCCATGTAATTGGGTGCCGTCTTTCGACTTGAAGTAGATGTCTTCGAACCGCAAGTCCTTCGGTTCCCAGTCTCCTTTCGGAAACTTAGTAGGCAAGAACAGCAGGGCTTCATCGATAGTCTGTGGGTTGGCTTCGGTCGCCGCGTCGTCCTGGGGTGGTTGCTGAGCATGGCAGTGAGATGCGAGTACGAAGCAGGCGATAGTAGCTATAAGTGGACAGGGGCACCGATTGATCATCTTTTGCGCTCTGATTTCGCATTCAAGTGTGCAGTGACTCGACTCGTAAGAGAAAGAGCTAGTCGATAGTCTCAATTCGCGCACGTGACAACAGCCCGCCGGCAGCATCAGTAATTCTACTTCGGGCTCGTGTAATGTAATGTTCGTCGATCTCATAACCGATGCTGTTTCGTCCACATCCGATGGCTGCAATCGTGGTCGTGCCAGTACCGCTAAAGGGATCTAATATCGTATCGCCGACGAAACTGAACATCCTGATCAAGCGATTGGCGAGTGACTCTGGGTAGGGGGCGGGGTGATTACGCGTCGACGCACCTGTGATTCCCGACCAAATCTGAGTAAACCAAGTTTTGTGATTCTCATCCGAGATAATACTCAGTAAGCGGGCTGCGCTACTTGGACTTCGATAACCTCCGGGTTTTCTTTCCATCAAAATGAATTCAATATCATTCTTGATCACTGCATTCGGTTCGTACGGTTTCCCCAGAAATCCGCCGCCACCGGTATCTACTTCATGGACGACATTTGCAATCTTGCTCCAAATGATTGGTGACAAATTGTCGAATCCAATTTTTCGGCAATGCTCTTGAATGGATGCGTGCAGCGGGACGACTGTATGCCGACCATTATTTTTGCGACGTGATAAACAAACGTCACCAACCACACAAACTAATCGGCCCCCTGGAACCAAGACATCGAAACATCGCTGCCAGACACGATCGAGCTCTTCCAAAAAGAAATCGTAGTCTTCAAAGTGGCCCATTTGACCATCAGAATCACGATACTCCTTCAGAGTCCAGTACGGGGGCGAAGTCAAGACAAGGTGTACGGAATTGGGTTCGACACCTTCGAGCGCTCGCGCGTCTCCTCGAACGGAGCGGTGAAGCGTCACGACGTCGGCAACGGCGCACTCCAATTCGGCGAGTCGCTGCGAATTCTTCGCCAATTCGGGAATCGCTGTTTGGAGATCAGTGATTTCAAGTGCCCACTCGGGCAGCAATTTTGAGAAATCGGTTGCGAGCGGCCCAAAGGGAGCTAGGGCTGACGTGTCTGACATTGCGAATCCTTCCCCTAAAACCCGAATTGTACCAGCATTGAGCGCGCTTGCGATACTGGCTGGGAGTTAGGCCAATGTTGCGAGGAAACAGCAGCTTATCAAACATTGACTGTGACCTACCAGGCTAGTTTCTCAGGGAAGTACTCGCCAATCAGTTCTTCGTAGAACGGTCGCAATCCCTCGACGTCCATGCGCTCGTCGCGTTTGGTGTACAAGTCGTATTGATTGAAGTCGGTGACCCACTTAAGCAATTCCGCATCGCCGTCTTTGAGCAGTGGTTGATACGCATGCTCTCGGTGGATTGGGTAACACGAGTGGTAGCGGATCATCGCCAGTGCCGGAGCGGGAAGGTAATCTTTCACCACATGGTACAAGTATTCATCATGTCCCCATGAGAGCAGCAAATTGTCGAGACCGCAGTGTGGCTGATAGATTCCACATTCGGTCTGGTACTCGGCAACTTGCTTGTCTGGATTGGCTTCGAAGGCATCGTAAAACACGATCCGTTCGGAATAGCGACAGCCGACAGGGAAGGTATCGCCGACCACGGCCCATTGGGGCTCGCCCCACAAGCACAGTATTTTCCCCAAGTCATGCACCAAACCCGCCAGGATGAACCAACGTGGACGTCCATCGGCGCGGATGGCTTCGGCGGTTTGCAGTAAATGCTCGATCTGTGGCAAGTCGATGTCGGGGTCGCTGTCGTCCACCAACTCGTTGAGGAACTGCATCGCTTCCCAGATCCCCATGCTGCGGCGATCGAGCGTCAAGTACTCGGCGCGCTTCTGACGATTGAACTCCAGCGTCTGATACTGGTGATTGAGCCGATAGAACTCCTTCACACAGGGGCGCGCTTCCGCATCATAATTGCGAAAGTCGGCAGTCTGCGAGGCGGCTTGCATGGTGGCGGTCATCTGCGACTCTGGCTGCGGATAGCGCCGCAGTAGATCGTCTTCCCAGTTGTCTAAGCTTTCGAGCGGATTGTTGGAGTCTGACATGGCCGGGACCGCTTTCCTAGTACGAATTCCAAATCTCTGAATCACACACTTAGGTACTCATCTTAACGACAACCCTTGCCGTTCTCAATGCTTGTAAGTCGACCGGTTTCTGTGGATTTGACCAAACTGCTACCCCTAGTGGCTTTTATTGCGATAGCCGGCAATCGCTCTGTCGGGCAGTTTGACTCAAAAAATTCGCGCCCATTTGCATGATTCGTGGTCAGCACCATCACCATAGGTTGTTTGTGAGAACCGTTACAAACTAGAATACGATTCGTGTCACTTTTAAATTTGAGAAGGAACCAGCCCATGAAACACCCGTCTTGGATGCATCCGCCGATGCCACGACGGTCGGCAATTCAAGCTGGTGCGATTGGCCTGTTGGGTTTAGGGCTCAACCACTTGGCCGGCTTGCGGCAAGCTACTGCCGCAGATGGCATTCTCCCCGCCGGTCGCGCCAAATCTTGCATTTTCGTGTTTCTCTCGGGCGGCTTAGCTCAGCACGAGAGTTTCGATATGAAACCCGAGGCACCGGAGAATATTCGGGGTGAGTTTAAACCCATCGCGACACGAACGCCGGGTTTGCAAATATGTGAACACCTGCCGATGTTGGCAGTGCGTAGCCAGCTATGGTCGCTATGTCGCTCGCTCACACACTCTTCCAATGACCACTCGGCCGCGCACCACATCATGTTGACTGGCCATTCGCAGTTGCCACCGGGCTTTAGCCCGAACGAATCCAGCCGAACGGATAGACCTTCTATCGCTTCCGTGGTTGGCAGAGCGACAACGATGAGGAATAACCTTCCGCCGGCCGTGATGCTTCCCGAGCGGCTGGTTCACTCGACGGGGCGCATTATCCCAGGTCAACACGCCGGCGAGATGGGCGCTGCACACGATCCCTGGCTGATCGAAGCCTCTCCTTTTCACAGCACCTCATACGGAGCTTATCCAGAATATGCATTCGATCACCAGGAACGCGGTCATCCCGACGAACGAGTGTTTCAAGCACCTCAGCTAAACCTGCCACCAGGACTGGGAATGAAACAGATCGCAGGACGGCTGGCCTTGCTTGAGTCGCTGAAGCAACAGCGGGCAGCACTGGCAGGTTTCGCCGAAACACAGGCCTTCGATCGTCTGCGGCAAGGTGCGATTTCGCTATTGACTGAGCAGTCGATACAACAAGCTCTGGACGTGACACGTGCCGACGATCGCACGCTAGATAGGTATGGTCGCAATTCGTTCGGTTGGTCATTGCTGATGGCTCGGCGCTTGGTTGCCGCTGGTGTCAATCTTGTTCAAGTCAATCTTGGAAATGATGAAGCGTGGGATACCCATGGCAACGCATTTCCGCATTTGAAGGATGCCTTGCTGCCACCTACGGATCGGGGCCTATCCGCATTGCTTGATGATCTCCACGCCAGTGGCGAATTGGACGAGACGCTGATTGTGGTGGCCGGTGAGTTTGGTCGCTCTCCACACATCACACTGCTCGAAAATGCGTACAAACTGCCGGGACGCGATCACTGGGGAGCGGTGCAGTCCGTACTGTTTGCAGGGGGCGGCGTCCGTGGCGGCAATGTCGTGGGTAAAACGGATGCACACGCTGCCTATCCGGCGGACACGCCGGTCAAGCCAGAGAACTTTGCCGCAACGATCTATCACGCCCTGGGGATTCCAGCCACAGCCGTGTGGCACGATGCGACCGAACGTCCTCATCCGATCTATTGCGGCGAACCCATTCCAGGCCTGACCTAACATCGACTCAAAACTCAGTAGCTACCGTCGCTAGACGGTAGGCTTCTGCCAGCGAAGCGATCGTCCAGTCCAAGCGAGTTGTATGCCAACTGTGGACAACTTATTCCTGTAAGCGGCTGGTGTCCAGGTTGAGGTATTCGGTCGCGCGCTTGGTCACCGCTTGGTGAAACTCGCGCAGGGTACGCAAGTAGGCGTAGCGTATCAGCGCCACACAAGCCACCAGGGTGGCAATCACCAGCAGGAGAATCACCGGCCAGACCATCCAGAGTAGCCGTGCTTGTTGGTCTATGTCATGGATGCTGCTGGTGGATGAACTGCGCGACCAGCGGAAGAACTTGTCGTCGATGTTTCGCTGCCGTAGTGCTCCTTTGAAATCGGCCGGGTCGTCTCGCAGGGCCGATACCACTTCAGTGGCCAAGGAGAGCGGAAAGACTTGAGTATGGATAAAAAACACGCCACCGGTTTCGATGAAGGCCACGATCAGAAATACTGCCCACAAGTCGCTGCGAATTTTGCGCAACGACCTGCGTTCACGGGAAGACCGTCGATGGGAGCGAGTTCCATCCAGACGATAACAGTTGGCCTTCGATTGCGTGCGCAAGGCCGCGGGCATACGTTTGGTTAACAACTCAACGCAAGCATAGATTGCAAATAATTCAGCGATGAGCAACACGAACCAAAAGCTGAGGCCGCGTGAGAAGAGCAAGGCGATTGGGGCTATCGCCAAGAATAGAGCGGACAAAGGAAACGTGAATTTTGAGTGCTTTGCCATTCGGTGGGCTCTATGCGTTTTCTTGACGACGCGTGCGGAATTGATCCAGGGTGACGGCAGCGATGATAATGACGCCGATCATGATGTCTTGGGTCGAATTCTGGATCTCGAGCTGCGCACAGCCGCTGGCGATCACACCCATGATGGCAGCTCCGGCCAATGTGCCGAGTACCGAACCGCGTCCACCATTGAGGCTGCCGCCACCGATGACTACTGCGGCGATGAATTTTAGTTCACGCCCGATCCCTTCCACCGGATTGGCCATCTTAACCAGAGAAAATGAATAGAGTCCGGCGATGCCAATGAGCAAGCCACCCAGGACATAGACCAAAACTTTGGTAGTCAAAATGTTGATGCCACACAAGCGAGCCGTCGATTCGTTGGAGCCAATGGCAAACAGATGTCGACCAAAGACTGAATAACGCAGTATCACGGCGACGAGCAATGCGATGGCTGCGGCCAGCCACACGCCGCTGGCGATACGCGGCAGCCAGCCTTGCCAATCGGGCGGCATGGTCGAGCTCAAATCGTTCAGCCACTGTGGCATACGTTGGCGATCGACAAAGACGGTCGAGCCACCGGCCACGCGCTTGGCGACCCCTAAGAAAATGGTCATGGTTCCCAGCGTCACAATAAACGGCGGAATGCGCAGTAGGCCGATCAACAGACCATTGACCAAACCACACACAGCGCCGGTAAGCAGTGCGCAAGTCACTGCGGCAGTGATCGAGTAATCACTGCTGAGCATGGCGGCCAGTACCGTCGCACAGAGCATCGATGCGGTGCCAGCCGAAAGGTCAATTCCACCTGAGATGATGATAAGTGTCATTCCCAGAGCGGCGACCGCGACTGGGGCGGCTTGTACCAACACCACGCGAAAATTGCGCAGCTCGCTAAAGCGGCCCTGTCCCCAGACTTGATCGGCCAGGGCAAAGCCCAGCGTCACCATGAGCAGCGCGAAAAGCGGCTCGAGCGACTGCAGAGCCTGCCACAGTCGGTCACGCGAATTCTTTTGAGTCGTATCAACGCTCGCCATTCCCACCGCTTTCCAGTTATTCATGTGGCACGTATCAATGTGGCACGACGCTCCGCGTCGTTTCTTCCGTCACTCTCTTCCGTCACTCTCTTCCGTCACTTCTGTTCCGTCACTTCTGTTCTCTCACCCGCACTGCGGGCGCGGTGGTACGGGCCTCGTCCGCTCTAGTTGCAAAACTCTTGCTCCTGCCAGGCAAGCTGGCAGGGGGCAGTCGAGCTCACGCTTATTCCAGGCAAGCTGGCAGGGGGCAGTCGAGCTCACGCTTATTCCAGGCAAGCTGGCAGGGGGCAATACTAACTACTAATCGCTACTTTCAGGATCTCAGGTTCGGTCCAGTTCAAAACAGGGCGTGCGTCGAGCAAGCGACCGCGCGACATGACGCCGATCGTATCGCATACGGCCATCAGCTCAGGGAGGTAGGAACTGACAAATACGATGGAACGTCCGGCGGCCGCCAGCTCGCCAATCAGCCGATAGATTTCCGCTTTGGTCCCGACGTCGATACCGCGTGTCGGTTCATCCAATAGAAAAATATCCGCTTGTTGATGTAACACCCTTGCGATGGCAACCTTTTGTTGGTTTCCGCCGGACAAGTGGCTGATGGTTTGTTCGGGATCGCGGGCTTTGACGTTCAGGCGTTCCATCCAGTGCAACGTGGCTTGGCGACGTTTTTTCAATTGCAACAGCCCGCCGCGCGTGTAACTGCGAAGGTTACTGAGGGTGAGATTGTCTGTGATCGACATCGATTGTGCGAGACCCTCCCCTTTGCGATCCTCCGAGACAAAGCCCAGCCCAGCACGGATGCGAGCAGCCGGCGTGGCTGCGGTCCGCCGCTCGTCAATGGTGATGCAACCCGAACTTGGTTGGTCGAGTCCAAAGAGTTGTCGTAGCGTTTCTGTGCGACCGGCACCGACCAAACCAAACAGGCCGAAGATCTCGCCACGATGCAATTCGAAGCTAACCTGTCGGGGCAGAGGGGTGCCGCTAAGTTGTTGGACTTCGAGCACACGTTCTTCCAAGTCGTGTGGTACTTCAGGAAACAGCGTATCGACGGTACGACCCACCATCAATGTTACGATAGCTTCATCGGAGGTATCGGTCAGAAGTCCAGCACCGGCAGGGCGCCCATCGCGCAGCACGACATAACGGTTGGCGACTTCGCGGATCTCTTCCAAAAAGTGGCTGATGTAGATGATGGCTATGCCTTGCCCCTGCATGCGGCGGATGATGGTAAACAGTCGCTCGACATCGTGGGCTGGGAGCGAGCTCGTCGGCTCGTCGAACACGACCACTTCCGCTTGGGAAACCAGTGCTCGCGCAATCTCCACCAATTGCTGAGCACCGATCGATAGGCTGCCTACGATGCGGTCGGGCGTCAGCTCGGGATGTTCCAACAGTTCGAGTGCTTGAAGCACTCGCTGTCGTTGTTTTCGGCGAGCGACGAAGCCCAGTCGCCGCTCTTCAACGCCAAGCATGATGTTGTCTTCGACCGACAGCTCTGGGGCCAGATTCAGTTCTTGATAGACGATCGCCACCCCCGCGCGTCGCGCGTCGTGTGGACCTCTGGGGTGGTAGGGCTGGTCGCGCAGGAGCATCGTCCCAGAGTCGGGTGCATGGGCACCGCTGAGGACTTTCATCAACGTGCTTTTGCCAGCACCATTCTCGCCGATCAATGCGACCACTTGTCCGGCGTACGCTTCCAGCGATACGTCCTGTAACGCCTGGGTAGCGCCAAACCGCTTGCAGATGCGGCGCATCGACAGTCGCGGTTGCTCGGGAGTGTTCGACGAGTGGGACATTGCTTCTGTGGTCATCTGGTGTTTATCTCTTCCGACGCGGAGCGTCGGGCCACCTTCCTCTTCCGACGCGGAGCGTCGGGCTACATTACAACGCGCTAGTGTGACTGTCCCTGCGCGGCGGACTCGGGACGCAGCAGGCGATCGAATGGGGGAGTTGTTTGGTTTTCCTTGGTGGCGACATACTCGCCTGTGTTGATTACCTTGTCGGTCGCTTCGCCACGGATATGTTTCACTACAGCCAACACGGATTGTCGCCCCATTTCAAATGGGTCTTGGAGTAAGATGCCGGATACACTTCCGTCCTCCAAGCCTGCGATGAGTCGATCGCTGGGGTCGAAGGCGACAAATTTGACTTTGCCGCTTAGCCCGGTTTGCACCAGTGCCTCGAGAGTACCATTGCAATTCGGCTCGCATACGGCAAAGATTCCGTTGGCTTGATCGCGATATTTGTTGAGCAATTGCGTGGCTTTCTCCATAGCCTCTTGAGTGCTCGTGCCGGCGTACTGATCGGACGATATGACCTCGATGTCCGGTTCTTTGGCCAATGCCTCGAGGAAGCCTCGCTCGCGTTGCTCGGTGCTCTCACTGCCTTCCTTGTATCGCAATAAGATGACTTTGCCCTTGTGACCGAGGACTTCGGCCATACGCTCGCCGGCCAATTGTCCGCCGCGATAGTTGTCGGTAGCTACATAGCTCACGTAACTAGCACCAGCCCCCAAGCCACTGTCGTAGATGACGACTGGAATGTTCTCGGCATTGGCTTCTGCGACGACGTCAATTAGCGCTTGCGAATGGTTGGGGGCAAGGCAGATGCCGTCCACTTGGCTGGTGATGAAGTTCTTCACGACGGCGATCTGGCCGGCGGTGTCCGCCTCGGTCTCGGGACCTTTCCACAGGATCTCGACGTCGCCGACCTCCTTGGCGGCAGCCTCAGCCCCCGCCCAAACCGACAGCCAAAACTGATGGCTCGTCCCCTTGGGAATCACTGCGATGCGCAGGTGGCCAGCCTTAGCCTGAGCGGACTTGCCACCGGTCGAGTTGCCCGTCGGCTGGCACGCGGTCAAGCCGAACAGTGATACTCCAAGCAGTATAAGTGAAGCGAAAGGTGAACCATGCGGGGTGGCAAATCGTGACATGAGGGTTAGGATCCCGAAAAGTAGTAGAAGCGACAGAGGAGAAGTACTAGTTTCGATAGAGCAATTCGTTTCAGCCATCGACGACAATTGGACAGCTTATTTCAAATCGCTAACGGGATGTTGGTAGAGCTGAGAGACTTGGTCGGCGGTCAACTCTTGGCTAAACACGATCAGGTCATCCATCAAGCCGATGTAGTTGAGGCCCAGCATGATGGCTGCTTTTTGTGGGTCCCACGTGAATTGGGCCGGAGGAGAATAGGTCCCTTGGTGTTTGCCATTGAGATACAAATCGGCTTGAGGGGCGTTTTTGTCGGTGGCATTGATGTGTTTCCAGGTAAAGCAGACATGCGTCCATTGATCGGCAGAAAACGGTGGTTGCTTTACGACGATCATTGGGCGATCAGCGACCGGTAGATCATCCCAGGCGATGTCTTGGGGATTCCAGCTTTTCAGGTCGGCGAAGACACCCAAGCGGAAATCACGCGGCAGGAACTTGTCGAAGTCGATGAAGAATGCCCCGTCATTCCAAGCTCGTTCGGTAATCTGAATAGGATCGCAGTAGCCTGGCTCCAAATCTTTGTTGGGATCGAGCTTGAGCCACACAGAAACGCTCCCGGACCAATTGTGAGGTTGGTAGCCGCATTCAATCCCTTCGTAGAAGACGACCTGACTGGTCTTGGCCGCGAAGCGCAATGCGTCACCATAGCGTCCTTCCCCCTTGGCGATGGTGACGTCCGACGGTGTATCGGTGCCGAGAATCTTATTGCGTTCGATGGCATCGGCCGTAAGCAGCTTTCCTTCACCCTGTGAGGTAGCGGCTTGAGTCGTGCCATCGAAGGGGGCATGGAACAGGATCGCTTTAGCTAAGCTCGACTCTTGAGCCAAGCCACAGGTGTCGTGGTTCAAGCCAAGTAAGAGTCCTAACACGCATACTAATGACAACTTTTTCATAACTCTCTCATAGTTGGTAACGAGAATGGTGGAAAATGATCCGTAGCGCCAAGTCGACTGGCGATCATAGATCTAATTCTTCGGGCCATGTATTCTATCAGTTTGATGGCCGCTTTGCGAAGACTGCTAAAAGTTACGGGCGGCTGGTTCGTATCGCGTCGACTATTTACAAAACTGGTTCACCCGCGAGGCGATCTCGCAGGGGTCCGATGAGGTGCAGTAGACGTCCAGCGCTAATAGCCGAGCGCGGAACTGGCCACACGAGGATCGGCGGCGGCGGTGAGTTGGGAGTCATGTAGAGAAATTCCTTGAGCTACGGCCGCAGAGCTGATGCGTTGGATCTTATGTCCCATGTTGGCAAGTTGTTGGGCCGTCTGATCGTCTAGGGCATTCTCACACACAGCCACATCGGGAGACCATTGGTGATGAACGCGCGGTGCAGCGATCGCCTGCTGGATCGACTCGCCCAAATCGAGTACGCGCACCAGCACTTGCAGAACGGTGGTAATGATCTTCGGTCCGCCCGCAGCACCGCAGCTCAAGATTGGTTTTCGGTCGTCGTCGAGTACGATCGTGGGGCTCATGCTCGAAAGTGGACGTTTGCCGGGAGCGATGACGTTGGCTTCCGAGCCGAGCAGCCCGAAGGCATTTCGTACTCCGGGGGCGATGCTAAAGTCGTCCATCTCGTTGTTGAGCACGACACCCGTACCAGGCACGATCATCTTGCAGCCGAATGAAGTATTGACGGTTTGCGTAATGGCTACCACATTGCCGCGAGCGTCGGCGGTAGTCAAGTGAGTAGTGTGTTTCCGCTGACCAAAAAGATCGACGTCGGCCCGCGGCGGCTGCCCGTGGCTTTTTACTTCGGTCGCGCGACTCAAGTCGACCGAGCTGGCAAGCTGGCGCAGGTAGTCCTGGTCGAGCAGCCCCCTGGGAACTTTGGCAAAGTCGGCATCGCCCAACCAGTAGGCGCGATCGGCCATCGCCCGCTTCATCACTTCGAGTAGCAAGTGCAAGCCGCGCGCTTCGGACTCGGCAAAAATACCGGCCACATCGAACTCGGCGAGCATACCTAGCATCTGTGCATCATGGATGCCGCCGGAGCTGGGTGGTGGAAAGCCAATGACTGAGTCCCCACGATACTGAGTCTGAATGGCTCGACGAACAAGTGTTTCATAGTTGGCAAAATCGCTGGCTGCCATCACGCCACCCGCCTCACGCAGGTGGGCAGCCGCCAGCTCGGCAAACTCTCCGTGATAGAACCACGCGATACCTTGTTCGGCGATCTGGCGCAGCGTTTGAGCCAGGTCGGGTTGTCGCAGCAGATGACCGCTGCTCCAAGGCTGGCCCGATGGATCGAGCAGTACGCGCGCGGAGGCAGGGAAGCGCTTTAGATCCTCCGCAGAATTGCGGAGCACCCGCGCGAAATGTTCGCTGATCACAAAGCCCGCTTCGGCGACTTCGGCAGCTCCCAGCAGCGCTTCGTTCCAGTCGATCTGGCCGTGCTCTCGCGAGAGTCGCTCGAGCGTCGCCAATAGCCCTGGCACTCCAGCGGCCAGCGGGCCAAGCTGGCTGAGTTCCGGTGCTGGTTGGCCTGCGCGAAAAAACATCTCGGGAGACGCGCTGCCGGGTGCCATCTCGCGCCCGTCCAGCGCTACGACACGACCGTCCGCTTGATAAACCAGCGCTAGGCAGCCCCCGCCAATGCCTGAATTGTGGCCATCGACGACCGACAACATCAGCGACGCTGCGACGGCCGCATCGATGGCATTGCCGCCGCGCTGGTAGGCTTGCATAGCCGCTTGGCTGGCTAGCGGATTCACGGTCGCCACCACCCCCAGCTCGCCTGTGGCAACTCGAGAGTTGGTGTCTAAGCGGTTTGGATCTTTGACCGTCGTTGAATCTTGGCCCTTGGCGGGATAAGTAAACACACTCGCCGCTACCGACATGGCCAGTGAGGAACGTGAAAGATCGCGCAGAAAAACGCGGCGGCTGGTGGGTGGAATGAGTTTCATCGAGTATCCTTGGGGAGGTTCAGAATAACGCCAGACTTAGTCGCAAACTTTGGAGCTAACGTCGCCAGAAGCTAGGATTCTGCGGTCTGGCGACCGCAGCTACGCTCGCGAGCGAGTTTTTGAGACCAAGCCTAATGAAGTCAATAGAAAGGGAATGTTGTGCGAAAACCCCAGTTTACCAAAGTCCTACGGCTCGTCGGTGCCATCTGTTTGAGTTTAGCAGGTTCCTGGTTAACAGCCCAAACCACTACGCTCGAAGTCAGCCAGCCAGCGCAACTCGAAAATGCTACTCAGAACGAGGAGCCCGGTCGCGCGGTGGACTTGCCCTCAGGTATCAACGATAGTTTCCTCGATCCTGAAATGAAAGTCGAAGACTTCATTAAACGCTTCGAGACCGAGAGTCGGGAAGTGTTTTCATGTCGGAAACAGATCTTGGCCGCCGTGCAATTGGAACCGGGCATGGCCGTGGCCGACGTAGGCGCAGGGACTGGCCTGTATATGGCGGCATTTGCTAATGCTGTTGGCAACGACGGTAAGGTCTACGCGATCGATATCTCCCCGAACTTCGTCAAGCACTTGCGCGAGCGGGCCAAGCAAGAGAAGCTCGGAAATGTGGAAGTGGTACTCTGCTCCGATCACGACGTGAATCTCAAGCCGAACAGTGTCGACCGAGTTTTTATTTGCGATGTGTATCATCACTTCGAGTATCCTGATAGTTCGCTCGCATCGATTTATGCGGCCTTGCGCGCAGGTGGACAGCTCATTCTGGTCGACTTCAACAACGACGGGGCGGGGGAGCGCGGCGAGTGGCTTAAGAACCACGTTCGCGCGCCAAAAAATATTTTCAAGCAAGAGGTCATCGACGCTGGTTTCAAATTTGTAGAAGAAGTAAACATCGACGGCTTCCAAGAGAACTACCTGCTGCGTTTTGTTAAGTAACTAGGTGACGAAACCTCTGTGGTCTCTGTGTTTCCAATAAGCGCAGTGTGGATTGTTTAGCATTGTTCGACAAGAAATGGAAACACAGAGGCACAGAGAACACAGAGCGGCTGCGTGACGGTCAATGGAGAGTGTCTTTCTTTCTTCAACACTATTATTTTATTTTAGGTAAATATTCTTGACGGCTTCACCATCACGTAGCGGTGTGTTTTCGGCTTCGACGGACAAACGCTTAGAGGCTTTTAGCGAGAGTATTAGTTTTGACTATCGCCTGTATCGCCATGACATTCGTGGCTCGATCGCCCATGCGCGGATGTTGGCCAAGCAAGGACTGATCGAAGAGCAGGAGTTCGCGCAAATCGAAACGGCTCTGCGAGAAATTGAACATGAGATCGAGCAAGGCAAAATGCCTTTCCGCCCGGAGCTCGAAGACATTCATATGCACATCGAAAGCGCACTGATCGAACGCTTGGGCGATGTGGGACGCAAACTTCACACAGCCCGTAGCAGGAACGACCAAGTCAATACCGATCTGCGTCTGTGGCTACGCGATGCGATCGATGGGATCGATGCATTGTTGCAGGAGCTTCAACGAGCCTTCCTGTCGCGGTGCGATCGCGATGGAGATGTCATCCTACCCGCCTATACCCACATGCAGCGTGCGCAGCCTGTGTTGGCACCGCACTATTGGTTGTGTTACATCGAAAAGTACCAGCGTGATCGCGAGCGTTTGGCCGATTGCCGACGCCGAGTTAATGTGTGTGGCTTGGGCGCGGCTGCATGCGCCGGGACGACGCTGCCGATCGACCGTGAGGCGACGGCTCGAGAGCTGGGATTCGAGCGCGTAGCGGCCAACAGTCTCGACGTCAGTAGCGACCGCGACTTTGTGCTCGAAGCGGCGTTTGTACTTGCCATGATCGCTGAGCACCTGAGCGGCTGGGCTGAGGAGTGGATCTTGTGGTCGACGGTGGAATTCAATTTCATCAAACTCCCGCATCAGTTCTGCACCGGCTCATCGATCATGCCGCAGAAGATCAACCCCGATACGCTAGAATTGACGCGTGGCAAGTCGGCTCGTGTGCTCGGGAATTTGCAGACGTTGATGGTGCTGGTAAAGGGGTTGCCGCTGGCCTACAACCGCGATTTGCAAGAGGATAAGCCACCCTTGTTCGATTCGGTCGAAACGGTTCGAGCCTGCTTGGAATTGGCAATTCCGATTGTCGAAGGGGCCGAACTTCAGCGTGATTCGATCGCCTCGCGGCTGGACAAAGGCTATTTGGATGCTACCACTTTAATGGAACACTTGATATTGAAGGGCATTCCTCAGCGAACAGCCCACCATTTGGTCGGGAAATTGGTCGCTATGGCCCAAGAGAGTGGGGTTTGTTTGAGCGAATTGACCGATTCCCAATTAAAATCGGCTCACTCAGACCTCGACGGCTCGCTTAGAGAGGTGTTAGGAACGGAGCAAGCGGTAAAGGCGTACCAGAGTTATGGTTCGAGCAATCCAGAACGCGTGCGCGAGCAGGTGAATCGTTGGCGCGAGCAATTACAATAAAAGATTAGCTTCTGCGGCAATCTGGTCCCTAGCAAAGCAGCCTGCGAGTACCGATGATTGGTTTTTCAAATATGGTCCCGACGATGCGCCTTGTCGCTCGAAAAAGAACACCCAATTTGAACGGGTGGCTTGTCCGCCGAGCGACTCTAGGGCTATTGAGTGCGGTGGTGTGGACGGCGTTGCTCGCATTCTTGACCCCTTCGTTGAGCGCTCAAGACCCATTTGGCGACAGCTCTATGGGGGACAATCCATTTGGCGCGCCCGATCCTGGAGCCGAACCAGCATCGCCTTTTGGTGGCTTCGGCCAGCCCGCGCAGCCCGAGGCGACTGTGGCGGCGGCGAGCAGCGGTGGTACCGATGTTCCTGAGTCCGATCCCGATCCGATCATTCGCTTGTTGCGCGAGTCGCCTCCACAAACGCCCGCAGAGATGGCCGATGGATTGACTTGGGTCGTACGCATGAAGCGCTGGGATGAAGTGCGCCGATTGTTCGATGCGATTTCCGCCAAGCAATGGTCGCTTGCGCAGTTGGCCGATCTGGCAGACGCAGGAGGCGAAGCGTTGTGGTTTCGATTGTCGGTTGATGAAGCGGCGCTGAGCGATGAGCAACGCAAGCTACTCAATACTATCGCCACTGCAAAAGCCACACAGGCCCGCGACCCCGCTTGGCTCGATGGTTGGATTGAAAAACTTACTGATCCACAGCCGGGCGAACGTCGCTTGGCACAACTCCGTTTGCGTGCCGGTGGTACGGCAGCCATCACGCGTTTGATGGAGCGTTTGTTGGGTAGCGACATGGCAACGGATTCCAAAGTTGGCGGAGGTATGCTGGCGGGAACGATTGCCGAGTTGGGTAACGAAGGTGTGGAAGCGCTCCAAGCTGCCTGCTTGGTAGCTGATCCACAGCGGGCCGCACGTGTTTACTATGGGATTGCTGAGATTCCAGGCCAAGATTTTTCTGCCGAAGTGGGAGCTGGCTTGGCCAGTTCCGTATTAACATCCGAACAGCGTTCGGAATTAGCGAAAATCGTTTCGCGCCGATATTCCAAGATACCGACACCGGAAGCGATTGAGCAATTCTTGGCCGCGCGGTTTGCGACTAAATTGGCTGACTATCAACAGTCTCGCACTCCATCTGCAGCGCTGGTGGAAGAGGTGATTTGGCGTCCGACCGCAGATGGGAAATCCGTTGCGCCCGTGAAAGGTTCGCCGGAGGAGCATAAGCTCGAAGGGCTGGCCCGCTTGGCAGCTCATCGTCTGAATCTTACGTTGGCTACCACCGACGATCTAGTCGATTGCACTGCGGTCGCCTTGCAACGCGCCTATCGTGTTCAACCGATGCTGCATCCGGCAGAGAAGCAGCATGAGGTTTTAGCTAAGAACGATCACGCGGTTGCCACAGATGCGAACTACTGGATTCGCGTATTCGACCGCGCAAGCGACTTGCAGATGCACGGTGGTGCGGTGCGAGCGATACAGAAGCTGAGTCAAGCGGCGGCGGGGCACTACTTGATACCGATCGATTTCCTCACTCGGTTGCTCGGCGACTCACGACCGGTAGTGCGTTACCTGGCGTTGCAGCAAATAGCGGCCAGCAATCCGCAACAGCCCTTTGGTGGAGCCGAGAAGGCCTTGCAGGTCGCGCTGGAGATGGCTCGACTGGCCAGCGGACCCCATGCGCTCGTCATCGGACGTAGTTCCGACCTGCGACAGGCGGCTCAGCAGCAATTGGAACAGCAAGCGAACGCGCGCGTGACCACGGCCGATTCGGCGCGCCGTGCCCTGCTGGCCCTGGACGGCGATTTGCCGGTCGAACTGGTACTGGTCGTCGATCGAGTATCCGATGAAAGCATCTATGAGTTGCTTCAGCGCTTGCGCGGGGCCGAGCGGAGCCGGGCGCTGCCAATTGCCGTGATGACCGACGAGCTCTATCAACACGAACGTCGGCTGATCAGTGAATTGCCAGGTGTCGTCGCTTCGCAGTTGTCGCGCAATCCCAATCACATGCACGAAGTGGTCGTCCAGATGACTCGGCGGCTCGATACCGAACCCTTCTCAGTCGAAGATCGCCACAACTTCGCAGAAATCGCGGGTGATTTTTTAACACAAATAGCCAGTGATCACGACCGTTACGCTTTTTATCACCTGTCCGATTGGCATTCAGAATTAGGGGAAGTTGGTCGTGGTCTGCCTATCGGCTCGCGGCTAACTCTACTGGCCGCATTGGGCTCGACGGACAGTCAACTACAATTGGTCACGCTGGCTAGCAGCTCTAGTTTAACCGGCCCTGAGCGATTGGACGCGGCTCAGAAATTTGCTGCTTCGGTCGATCGCTTTGGGATGAACCTGGGACGCGAATCGGTGCTACATGTGTACCACGTCTACAATTCGTTGGGGCCCAGCGATCCGGCAACAGCCAAGAGCTTAGGGGCAGTGCTCGACACCATCGAAGGTCGAGCGCGATAGCGGGAACATCCGCTAGACGCAATCGCTACAATTGTGGCTTGGGGACGTCGGCTAGAATTGCGGCACGGTTTGTTCGGCGAATGATTGGCTCTTAAGCTGGTTAGCTATGTCTAGGTATGGAATCCAAAATCGATTTGCCGACTCGGCTTCCCAGGAATCGCTGCCTGTGGACGGCATCATCGGCTCCAGCCCTGCGATGCAATCGGTCTACGCCATAACGCGCCGCGTGGCTCCCAGCAACGCCTCGGTACTACTACTCGGTGAAACAGGGACGGGGAAAGAGTTGATCGCCGGTGCAATTCACGCCCTCAGTAGCCGTGCCTCAGGACCTTTTGTCAAAGTGAACTGCGGTGCGCTGAGCGAGAGTCTGTTAGAAAGTGAGTTATTTGGGCATGTGCGCGGAGCATTTACCAGCGCCGTTGCCAATCGAACAGGTCGCTTCGAAGCGGCCCATAGCGGAACAATCTTCTTGGACGAAATCAATAGCACTTCGCAAATTCTCCAAGTCAAACTGCTACGTGTGTTGCAAGAACGCGAGCTCGAACGCGTCGGCGACGGGGGGACTATTGCTGTGGATACGCGAGTTATCGCTGCCAGCAATCGAGACTTGACCAAGGAAGTGCAAGAAGAGCGTTTTCGCGAAGACCTCTACTGGCGGCTGAACGTCGTTCCCATTCAGCTTCCTCCGCTACGAAAACGCCCCGAAGACATCCCCGAATTGATAGTTCATTTTCTCAATGTCTATAGCGCCGCCAATAATCGTGATGTGGTACACGTACACGAGGAAACGATCGAAGCCATGCAGCGTTATCACTGGCCCGGTAATGTACGCGAACTGCAAAACTACGTCGAGCGAGCGGTCGTCATGGCGGAAGGGGATGAATTCACTCCGGAGCTACTCCCCGATGATGTGCGATACGGCGCACCAAGTTCGAGTACTGTGAGCGTACGTGGTGTCGATTTGGAAACGCTGGTTAGAGAAGTGGTCGAGCAGGGTGTACGGGCTGCCGAGAATGAAAAAGCAGATATTCACAGCTTCGTTGTCAATCGAGTTGAAAAGGAATTGATTGCGCAAGTGCTGGCCAATTGTAATCATGTACAAACCAAAACGGCCGCCAAATTGGGGATCAATCGCAACACGCTTCACAAAAAGCTTAAGGACTATGATTTGGAGGCGACCGAGTCGGATGAATAGTATGATCGCGCTTCCAACATTGGGATTCCCCGTTAGCTACCCTCGCCCGACGGTTGGACTCCGACGTCAGGCGACAGCCGTCGCGATGGCATTCCTATTGCTTTCGATTCTTAATGCGCCTGGTGTTGTCGCCGAAGGCATATTGGATCGCCTGCATGTGGATCGGATCGATGCACCTCAGGTTAGCTCCGACGGCGTGTGGACCGATGTGATCATCGATGGCGAGTGGCGCATTCAGCGCCATGCTATTTTGGGCTACGTGCGATTACTCGATCCACAGGAGCGACGTTTGGCTTTTGGCGATATGAGTCAGTGTTATGGTGAGCTTCAGCGTTGGCGCGCTTGTGGTGAGATTCCGCGCATGGAGTCGCACGTCGTGATCTGCTTGCATGGCTGGCGAGGCAGCCGAGCTAGTATGCAGCCGTTGAATCATTACTTGACAGAGCAGGGGGGCCTGTGTGTGATCAACTTCGGTTACGCGTCGGTACATGGCACCGTTCAGAAGCAAGCCTACGAGTTGGAAAGTGTTGTTCGCAATTTGCGCGGTGTGCGCCATGTAAGTTTTGTAGCCCATAGTTTGGGGAACATCGTCGTACGAAACCTACTCTACAAATTGCAGGTGCAGGGGAATCCGCCGCCACTGGCATTCGAACGGATGGTGATGATGTCTCCGCCCAATCATGGTGCCCAATTGGCTGATCGCGTCATGGATCGCCGTCTGCTGCGACTGACGCTCGGTGTAGCCGTCGAACAGCTTGCGCCGCAGGACGGATGGCCAGCACTTGAAAAACAGTTGGCCGTTCCCAATTTCGAATTCGGTATCCTGGTTGGTGGTCGCGGCGGCGACATGGGCTATTTGCCCCGTATTCCAGGTGATGATGATGGGCTGCTATCGATCGAGACCCAGCGGCTCGAGGGTGCTGCCGACTTTAAGCAAATTAAGGGCTTGCATCAGTTTATACCGCAATATCCCGCAGTTCAGGCCGCTACGCTAGCGTTCTTGGTAGATGGCAAGTTCAAGTAGCGGTCGCAGTTCCGCGATCCGAGTTAGTGCCACGCCAAATTCTTGACGATTTAGGCTACGATAGATGGACATTCATAGTTCCGGACTCCGCACGAGTTAGGCACCTGCACGCGTTTCACACTTAGTCGAATTAAGTATCTATGGCAGCCTGGTGGAAGAGCTGGAAGCAACCTGTCGTGCCGACTGATAGTGAGCTCGAAGTAGGAATTCAGCAGTTACGCGAGAAAACTCCAGTCCCTACGATTTGGATGTTTGGGAAGACAGGGAGCGGCAAGAGCTCGATCGTACGCTACCTGACCGGTGCAGAATCGGCGACGGTTGGCGAGGGGTTTCGGCCAGAGACCAAAGCTTCCAAGCGATACGATTTCCCCGATTCGCTCGATCCTCTACTGACTTTTGTCGACACGCGCGGACTGGGGGAAGTCGACTACCAGCCCGATGAGGACATCGCCCGCTTCAGCAAAACATCCGAATTGATGGTAGTGACGGTTCGCGTGGCGGATCACGCACTCGAATGCCTGTTGCAGCCGTTGCGGAGAATTCGCAAAAAAGCTCCGCAGCGCCCCGTATTGCTGGTGTTGTCCTGTCTTCACGAAGTCTCCGATGCTATCGACATTTCGGAAGGTGAAGATCCCTTTGAAACGCCGCCACTTGCTGCTACGACAAGCGTACAGGCGTACAGGCCGGATGAGCGACGCCCAAGCGTTCCTGAAAAGCTGCAAACATTGATCGATGAAAAAGTTGCGCAGTTCGCTGGTCTGCATGATGTGGTGGTCCCGATTGATCTCACTCGGCCCGAAGATGGATTCGCGGAACCCAATTTCGGAGGCCAGCGATTGAAGCACACCATCTTGGAGTTCTTGCCACTAGCCTACCGACAGTCCCTGTTGACGCTCAACGAATCAGCACGCCCGCTGTCGTCGCGACAAAAGCGGGCGCGGTGGCAAGTACTCGCTTCCAGTGCCCTAGCGGCTACGGCCGGAGCGGTGCCGCTGCCGTGGGTCGATATACCTGCCGTATTGGGAATCCAAGCCCACTTGGCGGTCAGGATTTCAAGAATCTACGACCAGGAAATTACAACAGCCGATTGGACTATGCTCAGCAGCGCGGCTGGCTCTCGGATCGCACTGCGTATGGCGCTCCGCGAAGCGTTAAAGTTCATCCCCATGGTTGGCATGGCGGTCGGGGCGGCATCGTCCTTTGCATTTACCTACGCTCTAGGGATGACATGGGATTGGTACTTCGCCAGCAAGCGAGGCGGAAGCGTGCCCAGTGCGGCGAGCCTCAAGCAAGTCTTTGCCGAACAACTCAAGCGAGGGAACGAGCTTTGGCGAGCCACATGAAGCTGACTCAATTATTGCGACCACGTGTTGTCGTGCTACTGGGGCTGTGGTCACTACCGGTGGTGCTGTGCATCGCAATCAGTGTGATCGCACTCTACCAAACCGGTTGGCTAGTCGTCATCGCTGGTGTGCTCCCACTGGCCTGGATGGTGGCCTGGCTGGTCAGTAGATGTTGGCCTCCGCCGAAGCTCAATCGGTCAGCCCACTGGACGCCACTTCGCGCATCGGATTTCTGGACGCCTCAAGATGTAGCGGCTATCGAAGTCGTCGAAGCATTTCGACGGCAAGTCGCCGATGTGAACCAACTTACCATTGTAGATCCCAATCGTTATATCCAGGACGCGCAAGAGCTAACACAAAAATTGGCCGTACATTTTCATCCCCATGCGAACCTGAGTACCCTGGAGCCACTGCATGTATTGAATCCACTCACGCTCGTCGAGATCCTGTCGGTAATTCACTTAGCCGTCGAGGATCTCGAAAACTGGATGCTGGAAAACGTGCCGGGTAGCAACTTGGCAACCGTTGGACAACTCGGGCAGTTGCCGCGGCTGGCCAAAGCCTGGGATATCGGCCAATCCATTTTCTTCATCGCGACCTCCATCGCCAACCCCAGCCGATTGTTGACCTATCCCCTGTGGCGAAGTACGGGGCGCGTGACCGTCGAGCTACAAAACGAAGTGATACGCGCATTTTACCAGCAGTACTTGAGCCACATTGGCTACTACCTGATCGAGATGTACAGCGGGCGGCTGAAGGGAGGATCGCGAGTCTATCGGCAGCGGTTTGGCCATATCGCCGCTGCCGTTCATACGGCTGGCGGAGATGTTGCGCAATTGGCCAATCTCGCCGATTCCAATACCACCATTGCAATTGTCGGGCAGGTCAAAGCGGGCAAGTCGAGTTTGATCAATGCACTGATGAAAGACAGCGTGGCGACGACGAGCATACTGCCAGAAACACGTCAGGTGCAATGTTTCGAGTTTGCGTTGCCTGAGTCGACCAGCGTAATTCGTCTTCTCGATACGCCCGGTTACAGCGAAGCGGACATTTCCAAGCGCCAACGCGCTGAGACCAGGTCCGCCGCAGAAGTCGCCGACATCATTCTATTGGTGATGGCTGCCAACGTACCTGCTCGCCAGAGTGATGTTGAGCTGGTGCGCGACCTCCAGCAACACTATCAGACGCGTCCTCACTTGAGGCCTTCGCCGATAATCGGCGTGTTTACGCACATCGATCTCCTGCGTCCAGTTCGCGAGTGGACTCCTCCCTACAATTGGCGCACGCCATCTTCATCCAAGGAGCATTCGATGGCCAATGCCGTCGGTTATGCGCGGGAGTTGTTCGGTCACTCGATCTCAGCCTACGCCTGTGTCTATACTGGAGAATTGGCATCGAACGATACGAGCGTTGGAGATGAGCTGATACCGCTATTAGTCTCCCACTTGGACCAGGGGCATGCTTCGGCCGTGCTCAAAGCATTTTATTCGCAGTTGAGTCAGCAACGCTTCCAAAAACTGTCGAAGCAGCTTCACGGACTACTGAAGAATGTCGGGCGCAAATTGCTGGAATAGTAGACGTCTATACTCGCGGCTCTGACGTCACTCCTGCGCGCTGAGCGGATAGACGGAGATCTTCTTCGGCAGCGATAACATGCGCTCGGAGCGCAAAACTGTTTAATTGCGCAGCGCTGGAGCGGGTGGCTATAACTGATCGCAGGATTGACAGTAGTGCCGATCTTCGGAAGCCGTGAATGGTTGCAGAGCTTGCGAAAAGCTTCCACCGAACGTGAATGAAGTGCGCTGTCCAAATGAATGCAAATTTATTTGGTTCTATTTAAAAAGTAGTAGTTGCCTCCGTTCGCATCAACTTTCCCCAAGCACCAAGCACCAAGCACCAAGCACCAAGCACCAAGAACCAAGAACCAAGAACCAAGCACCAAGCACCAAGAACCAAGAACCAAGCACCAAGAACCAAGAACCAAGCACCAAGAACCAAGCACCAAGAACCAAGCACCAAGAACCAAGAACCAAGCACCAAGAACCAAGAACCAAGCACCAAGAACTAAGAACCAAGAACCAAGAACCAAGAACCAAGAACCAAGAACCAAGAACCAAGAACCAAGAACTATTCTTCCTCGATGGCTTCGTGGATGAGTCGCACGAGGTGCCGGCGAGAAGCGGCGCGAGAGATGACAGCCTGCACGTCGACGCCTAAATACTCTCCGAGCTTGATGGCCAAGTCGACGTCGCGCAGGCCGTGATACTGGTTGATGACGCGATCTTCCAGGTAGATGGTTTCTGTATTGCGCCCGAAGCCCGATTCGTAACTGTCGCTCAATTCTTCAATCCAGCCAAGCGGAACGCCACGCTGGCGGCAGTGCTCGGGAGACCAGATGTCGTCACCCGAGCATTCACTCAATAGCATCAGCGCGTTGAGGCGGTCAAAGGGCATCAGTCCGAGCGTTTCCTACTTGGCACCGGTAACGCCGGGGCCCGATTCGAGTTGGAATTGAAAACCGTCGCAGCCTTTCCCTTTCAGGTATCCGGCCAGTTTCTTGGCGGGGCCTTCAAACTGATCATCGCTGTCGGTATCGAGGGGTTTCCAGTTGAAGTAACACCGCGCACCAGAGTGGCTGGTCGTGAAATCTTCGAGCTGCATTTGTTTGGCCAATTCGGACTTCGAGGCCACAATAGCCGCTGCGGCCGCTTCGTCCTTAGCTGTGCAGACGAGCGATACCGTGGTTGGCAAGCTGGGGTTCTTGTCGGCATAGGGGAGCGTATCGGGAACAATGCGGACGTTGGTCGTGACTTTCAGCTCAGTCGCCGCTCCCACATCGTAGGTGAGTTCGACAAAGTAGGCGGTCCAGCCCTTGTCGGGTTGTTCGACGCCAGCCACGTAAGTTCCCTTTCGGTCCGCTTCGACCAACGTGCTGGTATATTTTCTCCCGAGTGTTTCGACGCGGAAGTCGCGCGCCTCCGGATTGGTGGCTTGCCACAATCGCACTTCTTTGGGAGCGTCTTCGGTAGTGACGATGAACGAACCGTCGGCCTCTTGGGTCCAACTGAATTTTGGCCGTGGTTTGTCGCTCATGATCAAAGTCATGAAGGCGACGAGGCTCTCGACGGCGTCGGAACCATCCAAACCGTGATCGGCGTTGGGTACGTAACGCAAGTACTTTTCGCCTTCGAGATCGTCAAAATAGAACCGCGACGAGTCGGGGCAGAAGAATTGGTCTCCCGAAGCGTTGACAATAAATTTTGGCATCGTCAAACGATGACGGTAGTAATACGGGTCGACCAATTTATATAGACTTTCCATGCGTGGGTGCTCCAACCGCTGCATGATGCGATGTTGAACATAATTGCCAACGGAGGGTGCCCAAAATCCGTAGGCGGCAAAGTGATGCTCCATGGACGGTTTGACGTTGACTACGTCGATAACCAGCGGCATGATCGCCACTACACGCGGGTCGAGTCCGGTGAGCCATGTGGTCCAGCCGCGCTTCGAGCCACCAGCGATCACGAATTTATCGACGGTCTGTTGGCCACCTTCCTTCGAGGCGGCAACGGTAGTCATCGTATCCATCGCGCGCATCGCGGCTTTGACCATCGGATTGCGCGCAGGCCAAGTCGGATCACCCGTCTCCAAGTACTGATTCCAGGTGTAACCGATCAAGTCATCTTCGGTCCGCATCTTACCATCGTTGTGGAACACTAATGGTTGATTGGGAATCATGTGCAATTCGGCGACCATCGCACCGGTGGCTTTCGAAATTTGCAGCACTCGATCCGAGGGACCGGCCGGTGGCTCGCGGCCATTGGCACCACCACCGATGAATAACAAAGCGATCGACGAAGCGACCTTGTCAGGTATGCACAAAGTCAACCAGTGCTGCCACTGCGTCCGGTCGACTTCTTCTTTAGAACGCCAAGTTTGCGAGATCATGTCGACGACGATAAGGCGGTTGCCATCGACGGACTTTTCAGAAATTATCTTCCAAGTGTAAGAGTTGTCTGGCTTTTTCAAGTACTGATCAAAAGGCGTTTCCGACGGCAGAGCTTGAGCGGCTACCGGCGCTACCTGCCACAGGATTCCGATCAAGAGTGAATAACATAAGATGCGCGACAGTTGCATAAGAGCTGGTTCCAATGCGGGAGTTAGAGGAGGGTAAAGGTGCTTTGATAGTAATTCTAATGGAAGCTATCTGCAAGTTGTGTAACAGTCTGTACTAACCTTCGAGTCGGTCGAGTCGGTCGCTGATCTTTTCGACCAATTGCCGTAGGTCGCTCACCTCCTCACGCAAGAACTCGAGCTCTTCGGCCCAAGGGGCTGGAGCGAGGGGCTCAGTCGTTCGGCCAGCGGCTGTAGGGCTGGGCTGCAAGCTAGGCAATGGGGATTGCGTGGAATCATGTTGAGAGGGTCGGGGTTGCGTGGTCGGTGAAGCGGACGTTGCAGCGGCGTTACCAGTCAACTGCTTGAGCCGAGACAATTCTTCGGGCAGGTACAAGTTGTGCGTGATCAACTGGCCGCGACCGCTGGGCGTTAGCGGCACGACCAGGCCTCGCTCAATCAACGAATCGAGGATGCCCTGAAGCGTCGGCAGATCGGCGATCGGTTCAAAACGACTGGCTCGGGTGCGCAGTTCTCCGACGGTCTGTTCGCCGCGCAACAGCAGTTCGGTCATCACGGCCGCCTCAGCACCTTTGACTTGCATGTAGTCGTATCCAAAGTGACGATACTTGGCGACTCGGCTGCCCCCTTGAACTTCCGCTACGACTCCGGCGGCGCGCATCTTCTCGAGTTCGTCTTCGACCTGTTCCGGGGTCAGCTCCATCGTCGGATGGCGATTGCTCTTTTGATTGCAGCCGCTGACCAGTCCATTGAGCGACAGCGGATAGACGTCGGGAGTCGTACGCGCTTTTTCCATGAGCACTCCCAAGATGCGGCGTTGTCGAAAAGGGAGCGGCTTGGGAGGAAGTTTGTCTGAAGCTGGATTGGTTGGATCGGTCATAGTAGCAGAAGCCTATAGAATAGAATAGAGAGGTTGAGCGTAGACCCCAGCGAGTTCGTCCGCGCAGGTCAATTCGTTTTCCGGACCCCGACGAGCTTGCCTCGCGGGCAAATCCGTTTTGCAGTTGCCGTGCTCCCGCACACCTCTCGCGTTGCAAACTCGCGTTTCCCAGGTAGGCGGTTTAGGTTCGTCCGGCGACGCGGAACATTTGTTCGTGGGGAAGCAATGAGCCTCCGTCGATCGAGAGCGTGGTGCCGTTGATATATTCGCTGGCAGGATCACATAGGAAGACGACGCCGCGGGCGATCTCATCGGGCCTAGCCAAGCGTCCCCAAGGCAGCTCGCTCCCCTTCTCTAATAGTTCGCTATCGTCGAAGAACTTGCGTTCACCGGGTGTGTCGGTCCAGCCAGGGTGCAGAATGTTCACGCGAATGCGATGCTCGGCCAATTCACAGGCAGCCGTGCGCGCCATTTGATCGACGGCCGCCTTGGCCATGTTGTAAGCCATCGAACCGGGGATCGCTAGGTAGGCGTGTGGCGAGCTGATGCAGACCATCGCGCCTCCACGCTTGTTGGCAATCATTACTTTGGCGGCCGCCCGCACGAAGTTAAACGGTCCCCACATGCAGACGTCAATCGTTCTTTGAAAGCCGTCCAATTCTGCCAAATAAAACAGATCACGATCGCTATAGGCCGCATTGGTAACGACGATATCGATCCCTCCGTGACGCTGATTGGCGGAATCGATCAATTGGTCCACGGCATCTCGATCGGTTACATCGGCCAAAGCGGCTTCAGCGCTGCCACCGACTGACGCGATTTTGTGCAGCACATCGTCGGGAGGCAAAATATCGTTGACCAGCACGTGCGCACCAGCTCGGGCCAGTTCCACTGCGGCTGCAGCTCCGATGCCGCGTGCGGCCCCGGTGACGACGGCAATTCTACCTTTCAGCGACTGGGGTATAGTCATGGATGGGTTTCTTTCTTGATGGGTGGGCTTCGACCAGTTGACTAGCCGCCCATTGTGACATGTGCAGCCGCAGTCGCCAAGACTTCAAATTGCATTGACGCGAGCCAAAGTTTTGGTGGTAGAAACGGCTCGGCCCCATGCTCAGCTTGACTGGTATGAGCCAAAGTTTTGGTGGTAGAAATGGCTCGGCCCCATGCTCAGCTTAGCACCAAAACTGATTCACCGGCGAGGCAAGCTCGCGGGGGTCGGCTGTTCTACGCGAACCACGTGGAAAGCAGGACGAGCAGCATCGTCAGCGGCAAGTGGAGTAGGCTGACACGCAACATGGTGCGCGCGGTCCCTTTGGTCGGATCGATGACGAAACGCCAAGCGGCCAGGGTTTGCCACCAGGCAACCGCCACTGCGCACACCATCAATAGTGTCCCGACCAGGCTGATGGGCGGAATTGCCAATACGGCTAGCACAATGAGCGCGAATGAGCCGAGCATAGCGTGCAAAGCGGTTCCCCAACCCGATCGATCCGTGATGGTGATCATCTTGTAACCGGCTGCTTCGTATTGCTCGCGATACATGTAGGCGATGGCCATGAAGTGCGGCAGTTGCCAAGCGACGACGATGCCGAGCAAAACCCATGCACGCGGATCGAGCAGCGATCCTTCCGCAGCGGTCCAACCCATCCATACCGGTAGCGCCCCGGGAAGTGTACCAACGAGCGTATTGGTCCAACTGATCATTTTCAGCGGTGTGTAGACCCACGAGTAGAGTGCCCATGTCGCCAGTCCGCACCACATGGTGGCGGCGTTGACGAAGAGGAGCAAGTACAAACTGCCGAAGATTACCAATAACCAACCCATCCATGCCGCTTGGCTCGATGCGATCCGACCACTGGGCAGAGGCCGCTTGCAAGTGCGCGCCATCACCGCGTCGCGGTCCTTTTCAATCCACTGATTCATGACACTCGCGCTGGCAGCCACCAGGACGGTTCCCACGCATGTATTGAAGACGACCAGTAGACTTGTCGATCCACCAGCGACCACTACCCCCATCACCGCAATCACCAGGATCATGAGCAAGATCCGCGGCTTGGTCAGTTCCAGATAATAGGCCAATTGGGCAGTGAACCGAGGTGCGACGGTAGAGTGCATGGCGCGTTCCGTGGAATCAATAGGGGTACGTCAATCACTCGTTGACGTGTCGAGCTGGTATAGTATGCCAAGCTCGTAGGGCTACCACGCAGGCTAGGCTGATGATCAATGAGCCGGTGGCCATGTGAGCCGTGACGATCAAGCTCTCCCAAAAGCCTTTGGCAGCAATCGTATAGCCCGCTAAGCTTGAGGTCGTTTCTGACCAGGGTAGCGCATAGTTTACTATCCAAGTGCCAATTCCCAAACCGATTTGTAGCACCACCACCAGCAATAGCAGACCCGCCGGGCGACGAATGCGTGGCTCGCAAACGCGACTGGCCAGCGCCAATCCAACTAAACATAGGGTCAGCAGCGTCACGAGTCCAGCGAGGGTTAGGTGTGTATGCACAAAGGCCATGAAGGAGGTGTGGCTAACTGCCGCAGTCACGTGCCGTAATTGTGCTCCTAGAATGAGCTGACAATAGCTGGTGGCCGCCAAAAGGGTGGCTAGCCAAGCCACTCCTCGCGTGGCACCGACCATCGACTGAGATCTTAGCCACCAACGTGAACTCATGACGGCGGTGGCTGTCGCGATCGCAAAAAAGAGTGGCCCCGTGCAGCCGTGAATCATGGCAAAGGTCCGCTGGTCGAGAACGACACGCGCCCCCCCCAAGGCTCCTTGGGCAATCACAGCCAGTAGGACACCCACGCACCACCAGCGAAACCATCTACGATCGTCGCAACGAAAGGCGGCGATGACCAAACCGATCGACAGAAAGCCCGCCAGCGTGCCAAGCAGCCGATGGCTGTGCTCGACCAATAGATCAAACGGGCCGAATAGCCATGTCGATGCAGGGTAAGCAAACATGTTCCAACCGTAGGTGCCGGGCCAATCGGGAACCGCCATGCCCGCGTCATAGGTTGTCACCAACCCGCCAACCCAGATCAATGGAAAGACGGCGATGGTCAGCAAGACGGCCAGAGCGTGGACTGCGCGACTATAGGTGAGCTCGCTCATTGGTTCGACTCTCCGTCTGTCTGTTCGGGCAAGCTCAGCAAGAAGTTGACCAGATCCCACACGTCCGATTCGGTTAGCCCAAGTGGGTTGGTTGGTTGCATCGGTATTGCAGGCATCGGAGTCCCATCAATACCGAGCGCGATGCGCGTGTACAGATCTTCGGGACGTGAGCCGCCACGATAGACGCCCAACTGCAAGTTGCGAGGTAATATATGCCTGGGCTTGAGCGCTCCGAGCTTGAGCATGGGGCGCAGTTGTTGTTTATCCAGTGGATCGAGGCCGGCTTGCGTCGTCCAATCCTTGGTCCAATCATCGTAGTCAGTGACGGTGCCATCGCCGGCTCCGAGCGGCCCATGACAACTGGCGCAGTTGGCTACTTTGCCTTGGAATAGCTCGCGCCCGTGTGCGATCGACTCGGCCAAACGCTCGCGCGCCGCGCCCGTGGTCGGTTCGCTACCGTAAATTGGAAGATCGTCAGGTGGTGCTGGGACGGACAGAACATGTGCCTTAGCCATGAGCCACTTGCGAGCTACGGCGGAGACTAGCTCAATGGTATGGTGATTAATGGTATTGCTCTTCACGTCCGCTTGGTTCAGCGCGACGTCCGCTGATTCGGGCTGGTCCGAGTCGGTGAGCCGCTCTCCAGCATCCAGATCGAGTTCATAGGTGGCTCGCATTAGCAGACCACGTTCGACTTCTCCACGGATAGTTAGATAGATGACATAATCGATCAAAGCCTCGATGTCATCTTCCGGTAGCCGAGCAAAGGATGGCATGCTCGTCCCCGCAATACCGTGCCGCAGTAAACTGCGCAAGTCGTCGCGCGTCGGTCGACTGCCAATGGGCGTACTTTTGAATTTGAATTTGCCCAGTCGAAAATCTCGTGGATAGGGGTTGAGTAGACGTGAAGTGGCGCCCAGGCCGTTGCCAGCGATGCCGTGGCACAGGATGCAGTGCTCGCGGTACAAACCGTAGTGCACATCCTCTTCATCGCTGCGGACCGCACCCGCAGCGCGTTGCAGTCGATCGATCGAAACCAGGCTCGATGTCTGCTCGTTGGACTGCAAGAACTCGGGCCAGAGTGGCTGGTCGGGCGTCCCGAACAGCTCGATCAGGATGGAGTCGACATCGCTGCGCACCAGCTCGAGCTCGACGCTATCGGTCAGCTCGAGACGCTTGGCGAAGATGCGATTGTCTTCGAAGGCATCAATGGGGACGTCGCAGCCAGTAACTTGGCTTAACGCGAATAAACCTGCCGCCAGCTTGATCCAACGCCGAGCACTACGCGTGAATGATGAGTTTTGATTTCGTTTGGGCGGCAACCGCAACATGCGATGATATGATCGATTAGGAGCAATGGTGTTATGAAATTCGGGTGCGATCCGGCTAGATACACTAGTGAACCTGCCGCCGCCGGTTCCCGCAACGCGAAATCGCCTGGGGCAAACGGTCGCATCGAGCTCGAACCTCGGAGTGTGGATGTTGATCGCACCTTTGGTCAATATTGGGGGCGCGGGGATTTATCACCGCTTTGGTCCGCCCAGTAGCTGGCAGAAGAGCTGAATAGCACGGAAAGCAAGCAGTGTGATTCAAAAGGCGCCCGGCAGTTCGAATTGATGTAAGCTGCGACCAGCTCGATTCAATCTCATCTAGCAGCGTTCGATTTCACTTGCTCCAGACCCAACTCCGGGCCAAAGCGGGGATAAATCCCCGCACTCCAAATCAGTTGGATGAGCCACAGGGGCCATTGTATTAATTTGGTTCTATCAGGGGATGTCCCATGCTTCGGCCAAGCGAACGTCAACTGAGCAGTTTTTGTAGGAGGGTTGATGAGAGTAAGGATCGAAGTGGGAAAGCGTCAGCTGATTTGTCGTGTCAAAGTGCATCGGGATGAATACGTGGCCCGGCTGTATTGTTGGCGTCAGGAAGACTTTAGCTCGTATTTTTCCACGCTGGGATTCCACCACCACTTCCGCTGCTGGCCGAATGCCACGTTGTTTTGCATCTTGTGGATTCATCTCAACGTAAATGCTCTGAGGCGAAAGCTTGCGGAGTATGGCAGATTTCCCGGTGCGTGTCTGCGTGTGCCACTCTGCTGCGGAACCGCGTCCGGTCAACAACGTGAACGGAAATCGCTCGGTGGGTGGCTCTGGTTGAGGGCGAATCGCTTCAAAGTGAAACAGGGCTCGGCCATCTTGGGTGTAAAAACGGCCGTTTTCGAACAAGCGTCGCTGTTGCGAACAGCCTGATGCATGGGAAGCTTCCAACTGCGTGAACGGCCATTGGATGCCGCCTCGCGCTTCGATCATGGCGTAGTCGCGAATGCCGGTAATGTCGCAGGGTTGGCCTTCGGTCACTAACTTCAATATGTCAAAAACTGCCTGGGGTGAATTCCACTGTCGAAACATCTTGCCGCATCCCCAGGACTCAGCGATGTCACAAAATATTTGAAAGTCGGTAAGAGCTTGTCCTGGAGGGTCGGCAACTTTTTTGATCAAACCGATCCTACGTTCGGAATTGATGAACGTTCCATCCTTCTCCCCCCAAGCCGCAGCCGGGAAATACAGATTCGCCATCTTGGCTGTTTCCGTGGTTGGGTACATGTCCTGAACCACCAAAAACTCAAGTCGGCCGAGAATCTCCCGATAGACGTTTTGGTTGATCCATGAATGGGCGGGGTTTGTGCCAATGATCCATAGACCTTTGATTTTGTCGCGCAAGATTCCCTCGACAATCTGGTGATAGGGAAGACTGGCTTCACTGGGAATGCACTCGACCGGAACCTGCAATATCTGCGAAACCTTATCACGATGCGTTGGATTCAGAAAGTCGTGGCCTCCGAGCAGGTTGGTCGTATTGCTGAATAGCCGCGAACCCATTGCATTGCATTGACCGGTTATCGAGTTGGCACCGGTACCAGGTCGTCCCATGTTTCCAGTCATCAATGCCAAATTGATAATAGCTTGGGCGGTGCGCGTCCCTTGATAGCTCTGGTTCACTCCCATCGTCCACCAGAACGAAACACGCTTGCCCTCGTGGATAAACCGCGTGATACGCTCCAATTGTTTGGGATCAATTCCAGTTTGTTTCTCAACTAGGTCTTCCGTAAAGCTCTGCACATGCTGTGCAAAAGCGTCAAACTCGTTTGTATGAGCATCGATGTACTCCCGATTGATCCAACCACGTTCGATCAACAGGTTGGCAATGCCGTACAGCAATGTTAAATCGGACTTGGGTTTATTGGCCACGTGTTCGGTAGCGGCCATGGCGGTTTCGGTCTTACGTGGATCGATAACAATCAGGTGCGGGTGATAGGGATTCGCTAGAACGCGTTGCCACATGATCGGATGCGCAACGCATAGATTCGACCCCACCAGAATCAAGACGTCAGACTCTTCGAAGTCTTGATAGGTGTAGGGAGGGGCGTCAAACCCGAAAGATTGTTTGTACGCGGTTACCGCAGTTGCCATGCATTGCCGCGTATTTCCATCTCCATGCACGATTCCCATACCGAATTTAGCGAGAGCTCCCAGCATGGCCATTTCCTCACTGGCAATTTGTCCCGTGCTGAGAAATGCAACCGACGCGGGCCCAAATTGCTGTTGGATGGATTTGAATCGCGATGTGAATTCATGGAGTGCCTGCTCCCAACTAACGGCTTTGAAAACTCCTGCTTTGTTTCGGAACAACGGTTCAGTACCACGGTCCGGCGCGCGCAGGGGAGTCAGCGCCTCCCATCCCTTCGGACAGGCCATGCCGCGATTGACGGGATGCTGCGGATCGGGAGAAAGGTTGACTGCCTGCTGCCCGCGCAGATGAACACGCAAAGAACAGCCTGTTGAACAATAGCCGCATGTCATGTTGGTCACGCCATCTGGAGCAAGCCGCGCTGGGACCTTACCCAATCCGAACTCGGCCGACTGCTGCACAAGGTCTTGTGTCAGTGCGCCCGTTCGATCGAACCAAGTGGGCAACCAATTCAAAAATGAGTGATTTTCAGACATACTTATGTTGGCGCTCCGGGCATTCGCGGTGTGACATTCGCGGTGAAGAAAAGGTAGCGTTCATGCAACTCTCCAATGAACAGCAAAGTCACCGAAAGGGCAGCCGCCGCAACCACAAACAAGGGATGGTAACGTTCGCTGGCGATCAACGATTCACCTAGCAACAACGCAGGTAGGGCGATACCACCCACAATTCCAAAGAAGAATCGCCTCAAAACCAGAAGACTCAATACGCCAACCAAGAGTTGAGCCGAACGTTTGCGGGCTGTCATTTGCGGATCGCGCAAGTGCAACACAAACAGCAGTTCGCTCATTAGCTTGATCGCTGTCATTGCGATCACCGCGCGGCACAAGACTTGGCCGCTCGAACGCATCAGTGAGGCGATGGTTTGATGAGCGTCCAAATACGTCGCAACTAGCGAGATCAACAGCGATAGTGGCAACCCGAGGAGTATCGCGGTCGACAGGAACTTCGCCGTAGTTGACCCGAGCGTCCACATCGGACGGCGCGTGGCTACGTAAATCATTACCGAGGTCATCACGGCGACCAAACCCAGGGACATCGCCAAATTACCAAACGCCGATGGCAGCCAGCTTGGCATCGAGAATCCAAATGACGAGTCGAGTTGAAAACTGACTAAGACGGAAGCGGCGACATAGATCGCAGAGGTTGTCGCGAAGAGCCCAAAACCAAGAATCTCCCGACTAAGCCATGAAGTTCGCAGTCCCAAAATTGCACGAAAAGCATACAGCGGGCGACCCAAGTGCAACGTACCTGCGGCCAAGCCCAATACGCCAAGCGCGAATGCAGCTCCCAAATGGATCAATCGCGTCACCCCAGAAGCCACGATTGGACTGCCGCTTACGGGGGTCAGCATGTGACCGTTCAGCAGCCTTTCTACTACAAACGCCCCTACCGACATTTGTGTTAGCACCAGCATCCACACAAGCGGCAGGTGACCGTGTTGTGTATGGACACGATAATAGTCGGCCGGCAATAAGTTCTTTGGCAACGATCGCGAAGTTTTATAGGAGGTTGTGGGGTAGGTGAGAGTAGGGTCAGGAGCACCTGGAAGGAAATTGTGAACCTCGCAGTCCTCTCGTACTTGATCAAGATCGACAATCCGAATTCGTATCGCTTGATTCGGACAAGCCTGCACACATGCCGGCGCCTCTCCCGCAGTCAATCGTTGGTGGCACATGTCGCACTTGCGTACGATTCCCTTGGCAGGACTGTAAACGGGAACTTCGTAAGGACAGGTCAAAGTGCAATACTGACAACCGATACATTGATCGTCCAAGTGGCGAACAATACCTGTCACGGGATCTTTCTCGTAAGCCTTTGCTGGACAGCCAGCCAGGCAGGCTGGTTCGAGGCAATGGTGGCATGCAGTGGTGACGTGCTGAATGATTGGTAGCGATTGCGAACCACCTGCGAGTTGACCCACGGAACGCCATGTTTCCGTGTCCTCTAATCCATTGAAACTATGGCAAGCTGTGACGCAAGCCTTGCAGCCGGAACACGCATCGAGATCGACTTCAAATGCATACTGCTGAGACTCGTTGGGTAACGAAATCGGAATAAGATCACGGTAGAGTTTTGTCCCCTCACTCAATTCCCCTATTTCATGTCTACGAGAAAACTCGTCCACGGCCGTAGAAGTTGGTTGGGCAAAGGGCCCTGTTTCAAGGAGCGAATCGAGCATTCTCTGGGTGCTTTTTTGGGTTAGTGGAGAATCGCAATCGTGGTCGGAAGATTAAGCAGGCTGCAAATCCACAGCTGGTTCCGTTTCGAGCGCCGGAGCGTCATCGCCTCGACGCTGACGCGCCAGCGCAGTAGCCAAATCGCGTCTGGCCACAGATTCCGCCTCACTGGAAAACGTTACGCCAAAAGCGCAAAACGAGACGAGAGTCACTAAGCCTCCAAGAAGTAGCAAGCCAGTGGACCAAGGAAGCGCCCCTTTGAATAGAAAACCTGCGAGCACGGCTCCCACGTTCCCGCCCGCGCCGACAATTCCCGATACACTGCCAATCGCCTGCTTGTTCACGAAAGGCACCACAGAAAACGTGGCACCTTCAGACATTTGCACCATCAGGCTGAAGACCAGTAATGCGGGAATGGCTAGAATTAATGTCGTCATCTGAGAAAAGAGCATCAACGCAATGCCTTCAAAAAACAGGACCATGAACAACAGCATCACTCGCCCTTTTAGTCCCCAGCGCAACCCGAAATAGTCTCCAGAGACCCCTCCCAAGGTGCGCGCAAACAGATTGGTCATTCCAAAAAGCCCCGCAATAAGCCCGGCAGTTTTCATGGCATCCATAGAATCAAGCGATCGAAAATAGTCAAAATTGTCGATGAAATAGAGCGCTGCGACGTTGTTTACCGTCAGTTCTATTCCAAAGCAGGCACCATAGACCGCAAACAACGCCCACACACGATGGTCCACGAGCGCAACCCAGAACTTTTGCCGAACCACTCCGCTTTGCAACGGCTCCGAGTGTTTCTTCCGTTGGTGGTAATTGCCGTTCGGCGCGTCTTGGGTCAGAAAGTAATAGGCAACGCCGGTCATAAAACAAACCAACCCCGCCGCAACCATGGCGATTCGCCAACTTGCCCCGGCAGAGAAGCCAACCGTCGTAAACAGAAATCCGAACAAGAGAGGCATGACCCATTGTGTCACTCCCCCTCCTAGATTTCCCCAGCCTGCACTGGTCGCATTGGCAGTGCCGACAATGTTCGGCGCAAACATCAGGGAAGTGTGGACCTGCGTGACAACAAATGATGCTCCGATGATACCGATCAGGAGTCGGAAGAATATGAAGGACTGCGCGTCGTACGATAATCCGATACAGATGACAGGAATCGAACCAACGATCAATAGCCACGTATAGGTAATTCGTGGCCCCCATCGATCGCAGATCCAACCAACACATAGTCGCGCGAGGATTGTAATTGAAACCGAAGCGATGATGCTCCAGGCGATCTGCTCTTTGGTCAAATGGAATTCATCGCGCACCACTGCCATCAGTGGGGCGATCCCAAACCAAGCAAAGAAGCATAGAAAGAACGCAAACCAAGACATGTGGAATGCACGGATTTGTGGTTTGGAGAATTTGAAGAAATCCTTCCATAACGTTGTCGATTTCTGCAATTCTTCCATGTGGTTTCCTCTTCGATGCGTCGACACTCAAACTCAAAACTTTGTAGCCACCGTCGCCAGACGGTCGATTTCTGCGGTCTGGCGACCGCAGCTACCTAGTACACGTCTCGCTGATATCGGCCTGACTTCGACATGTCGCGGACGTATTGGGCTGCAGCTTCATGAGATAAACCACTCGCGCAGTGAATGACTTCGTGCAAAGCGCGATCAATGTCACCCGCCATTTTGGTGGCGTCACCACATACGTAGAAGTGCGCGCCGCGTTCGAGCCACTGCCAAACCGCTTCGGAGTCTTGCAGCAAGCGATGCTGCACGTAAATGCGTTCGTCTTGATCACGAGAGAAAGCTGTGCTCAGTCGCGTTAGCACACCCGACTGCTGCATCTCTTGCAATTCATCGTGAAGTAAGAAGTCCGTTGCCTGGTGCTGATCACCAAAGAACAGCCAGTTGTCCCCAGTTGCCTGAGTTTGACGGCGTTCGTGCAAAAATGCACGAAAAGGAGCAATGCCGGTTCCTGGGCCAATCATGATGATTGGAGTATCAGGATCCGCTGGCAGACCGAAGTGATGACAGGGTTGCACGAATACCGGAACCGGTTCGTAACCCAACATGCGATTGGCCAAGAATGTTGATGCGATTCCGTTACGCTGCTGACCGTCGAGTACGTAGCGAACGACGCCAACAATTAAGTCGACTCGGTTGGGATCCACCAACGGGGATGATGCGATCGAGTATAGCCGTGGCTTGAGCGTGTCGAGCGTTCGGACCAATTCCTCGCCGGTAATAGGAATAGAACGGAAGCGAGCGATGACATCGATAACTCGAGGCTCCTTCACTAGACCTTCGACTGGTTGATCTTCCATGCACTGCTGAAGCAGTTTGCGATCTTGCCTATCATCAGCTTTGTTCAGCAAGCACTGCCATAATTCGTCAGAAGCCGTCTTGATGTCGCAATTCTCGGCTAGTGCGCCACGCAACGTGGTGCTGAACCCGTCGGGTGTGCGAACGGCTTGAGAACCATCGGCACCGATGAAACGCAAAATGGATTCAACCTGCTCTTTGCTATTCTTGGGAAAGACTCCCAGTGCGTCGCCGACTTTGTACTGCAACTCGCTGCCGGCCAACGATAGTGAAATGAGCCTGACGTCTTTACTAGACGCTTTTCCTGACAGGTTTTGAACGTGAGTCGCGGGCGCGGAGAATGGATTCTGACGACTGTAGGCCAGCCGTGATGTGGACGTCGTGGCGCTGGTGTTTTCAGCCGTCGTTGGAAATGGGGCAGGGGCAGGGGAGGCATAATCGCCGGCAAGTTTCGCCGCCGTGATTCCGGCTGGTGGCATGGCCCGCGAGGGGAGTTCGGCCCCGAGTCTTGCCAGCAACCGTGATGTCTTCTTCCCGCCGGGCGCGCATTTTTTCAAGTCGGACTCCTCGCCAGTCTCAATCGCTTTAGCGTAAGTTCGGCAGAGGTATCCGCATTGTCCGCAGTTAAGCTGAGCCATGGCAGCCATCAGTCGTAGATCGAGAGGCTTGCCCTCGGCCAACTTCATGCGTTCATCAAGTGAAATCTCCGGATTGTGCCAGGCGTACTGAGTAACATCGTCTGACTCAACATCACGCCATGACGCCACGAACTGCTCGGTAGCCGTCAAAGAATTCGCAGTTTGGATTACGGCAGAGGCCGTAGGGGTGGCAGCCGAATTGGTGCCCACGTTGTGCATGGCGAGAGAACTGCTGGTGCTGTCCTGCTCGCTGGGAAGTGCCGCGACAGGAACTCGGCTTGTGGATACCAATCCGGCGAAAAAACCGTTCAGCCATGCTCGCTGCCTCGGAGTAAACGGGGCAGATTCGGGTAGGTTGGGTACGCTGATTGTGCTCATAATTCAAGTCGATCTATACAAGGACTTCTAGAAAGTTGCTTGGAGCGTGGTAAACAGGCTCGACCAGTGGCATCAGGGTGCGCCCGCCGGCTCAGCCAGACCGAGTAACTCGCGCAGTTCGTGCACTTCGAACCGACGGGTGAACTCCACGAACGATTCCCCTTCGCCTCGGTGCTGCATGTAGCCAGCGAGCACTTGCTCGACGACTTGTGGTACTTCCGATGCGGGTAGTTCATGCAGCAGTTCACGTCCGATACCCTGCCGATGCCCGAATCCACCGCCGACAATTAGATGGTAACCCTCAACCTCTTGCGTCTCGTCGAGCTCTTCATGGGACTCGCCGCGAGTGACGACGGCACTGGTTCCTTGGATCTGCACCAGCGGCACTTCGACTTTGGCAGCGATCAAACCGATATCACCGATGTAGTGCTGGGCGCAGGAATGATGGCAGCCTGTGACATGGATATTCACCGGCTGATCCAATTCAACCCGTTGCTCAACTCGCTCAGCAATTTGCAGCGCATGTCGCTTCGTATCAGACGCAGCAAACTTGCACCCGCTATTGCCGGTACACGCAACCAAGCCTGCCCGTACGGGGTGCGGATTCGATGACAATCCAGCATCCTGCAGTTCCTTTTTCACTAGTTCGATGTCGCTGCGATCCATACTGGGAATGATTACGTTTTGCCAACAAGTGAGTCGCAGTTGTCCGTCGCCATATCGATTTGCTAGATGAGCAATAAACCGCATATCTGCCGAGGACATATAGCCCACGGGTGTTGCGATGCCGACATAACATTTGTCTGCGCCATAGTTGCGAAAGCCTATATGGCTGGCAGGGATCGGGGCGGGGGGAAGCTCACATTGCACCAATGGAAAGATCACCGGCTCAAAGGGTAGCTCTTCGCGCACGGCCTGAAGGAACCTGGCCACTCCCCAATCGTCTATCAGGTACTTCAATCGAGCCTTCCGCCGATCGGTACGGTTGCCATACCGGATAAAAACTCGGATGATGGCTGCAGCAGTTTGAACACATTGATGCGGCTCGACGACCCAGCCGCAATCACTGGCGAATTGTTTGTGGCCAGTGATCCCTGCAAGTTGGATTCGAAAATAGGTTCCCGCTGCTACATCTTCTGTGGCTCGCTGGTCGCTTACGCGAACGACTCGAAAACCGATGTCATTTGTGTCCGCTAGAGTCGTGATTATCCCACCGCCATCAAATGCGATGTTGAACTTGCGCGGCAAGTGATACATCTCTCGATGGTTCGAAATGTACTGCTGCATCTGCTTGGCCAACGGTAGCGTGTTGTACCATTCCTGCTCATCGAATCCTGCCGTTGGCGATGCGGTGATATTGCGAATGTTGTCTGCTCCCGATCCTCGGGTTAACACACCCAAATCGGTCAATCGAGACAGAACCTCCGGCGGTTTAGATACTGGAATTTCACGTAGTTGCAGATTGGCTCGAGTCGTCACATGGGCGTATCCCCCAGCGCATTCATCCGCAATGTTTGCGATACCTGCAAGTTGGTGGCTGGTGATGCTTCCGCCGGCGAAACGCAAGCGGCACATGTAGCTATTCTGAGCAGGCGCGACATAAAAGATGCCAAAGGTCTTCGCAAGAAACACGTCGACTCCGCTTGGGAACTTCTCTGCCTTCGCTCGTGCTTCGAGCTCGTCCCAGCGATCCAGTGGATGCTTTTCGCCCTTGGCCAATTCTTCGTTGACTAGCTTGCCACCGCGAGAAACCGTCTCCTGTTGCGCTTCCATCAGCAATCGATCAGGGCCAACAACGGTGGCTTGGCTCAGCGTTGGCGAAGCAGTATGCACGGGTTCTCTTGCCTTTTCGTTCGATGCAAACAATCCAGAACCCGTTGCGAATCCAGCCAAGTACTCCTTTTGCTCTTCAGTGAAAATGTCTGAGTGGTTCAAAGTGCGTAGCCTTAAGTGGGCGAGTTTGCGTCTTTTCTTACTGGGTCGACCCGCTAGAACTTCGCAACAAACGTACCAACTCGGAACAGGTATTCTGATGTTGAGCGAACGGTGAATTACTGCAGCTTATCCCAGTTGCGGCAATGCCGATCCGCTGCGCTTAGTCACCCCGTCTGTGAGACTTTCGCTTCCCGTCCTTGATAGCGTGTTTTATGCGCTTTGGGAGAATATTTTGCGCGCGTGCAGCCGGTAGTGAGCTCAGAAATGGCGCATGTGATTGCGTTGCGAGCACAGGAGTGCCTAGAAAATAGGCATCGGCTGAGAGATCGGGCTACGCGGAACCTTGGGCCAGTGCTGGGACTTGTCGCAGCTTTGGTCTGGGGAAAGGTTGGCAGCAGATGGAATTAAACGCTGCCCAGCGACTTAGTGAAAAAGCTGGATTCGGTTGCTTGCAGACGGGACAGCAGGTGCGCTAAGCTCGGCTGCAGCGACTTAGTGAAAAAGCTGGAATTCGTTTGCTTTGCAGCGTAGCTTCGCACTGGTAGTTAGTGTGCTACGGTCTGTGGCGAGGGCCAAAGCGGTGATGAATCCCCGCACTGGTATGATATCCCGTTTAGCGCGTCATGACGGCGGGGACCAAGAAGAATTCGTCGTCGTGGCTCGGAGAATTGGCCAAGGCTTGCTCGCGAGACAAGCCGGGCTGTCGCTGGTCGGTGCGGAGGACCGAATGGACGTCGAGCGGATGTGCCATGGGCTCGACGCCAGTAGTGTCGACAGCGCTCAATTGCTCGACAAAGCTAACGATCTTGCCAAGCTGCTCGGTAAATTGAACCAGTTCGGCTTCGGAGAATTCGAGCCGCGCCAGCGTAGCTACTTTTCGGATTTCGTCAGTCGTGAGCATCCGCGCATTGTATCCGATGGGATGAGCCAAGCGGGCAGCCGAATCGGGCTGCCCCGACGGGGGTAACTACGACTTGGTGGTCGGCAGGGCAAACGGCTTTTGCTTGACCACTTTGCGAATCACGCCGCTACGAATGCACTGCGTGCAGACCTTCAGTCGTTTGTGTTCGCCGCTGGGGAGTTCGACTTTGACGTTTTGCAGATTCGGCTTGAATTTGCGACGCGTGATACCGGTTACCTTGGTACCTACGCCTCCCAAATACTTGGCTTTACCACGAATTTCTACGCTGTTTCCAACCGAAGCTTGTTTGCCACACACGGCGCATTCACGGGCCATAATTGGCTCCCTACAGTAATTTTCTTATATTTATCTGCTGCAGAACGCCCGATAGCGATCCATGGCAAGCACAGACGACAATAATAAAGCGACGAACCTTCTCGAACATCGAATCGAGGATTGTAGCGAGATTTGCCAACGACACAACTGCAAAGATACTCTGTATGGCTCAACAGGCGATTGAATTCCACTATCGTTTTTGCCCACAATGTGGAATCGACAACCCCTCGGTAGGGGATGCGCCGTTTCGCTGTAATGCTTGTGGCTTCGCCAATTTCTTCGGCCCCGTGGCGGCGGTGGGGGGGCTGATCGTCAACTCTGCCGGGCAAGTCTTGTTGGTTCGGCGTGCGCGCGACCCGGGAAAGGGTAAGTGGGGGCTGCCGGGCGGATTTGTCGATCGGGGCGAGACGATCGAACAGGCACTATGCCGCGAAATCGAAGAAGAAACCCAGTTGCGAGTGACCCAGCTCGACTATTTGACCAGTCACCCCAACACATATTGTTATCATGGAGTGATCGCACCGGTGGTCGACTTGTTCTACGTGTGTCGCGTCGATCCAAGCCGGCCACTGAGCCTTGCTGAAGACGAACTCGAACACTACGAATGGACTCGCCCATCCGCCGAGCATTTGGACAATATGGCCTTTCATTCCAATCGCGTTGCGCTGGAGCTGTGGGGGAAGGGCCGCTAACCCGGATGATTCATGGCAGCTAGGGCAAGCAGCATAGGGCCTCCCCCCGCAGGGAGTGCACGCATAATTCGGAGTTAACGCTAGTGACTTATCATAAAAGCTGCGGGCAAACCCCGCGTGCCGAAGCTCGCTGAAACCAAGCGTTTCATGCTTAGTGCTCAGTGAATGGTACGGCGGACGGCATAAGGGACTTTGGCCGCTCTCTTTGATCGTGTTCGTTTGGAATCTCTTCTTTTTTGCAGGAGCTTGAACCATGAGAGGCGTGCATGTTCGGGAGGCTGCCTTATCGCTGCTTGGGATTTTTCTAATCTCCATCACTTGGTCGGTACCCAAAGCGAGCGCTCAGCCGACCGAATCGAACAACTCGATCGCAAGTGCTTCGGAGTCGGACAACACGGCGAACGGCAATCCGGGGGGAGGTGCTGGTGCGAACTTCAGTCAATTGATGATGCTGATCCAGCAGACCATTGACCCCAATGATTGGATCGACAATAGCAATACCATGAGCCCCTTTCCCAATGGTGTTTATATTGATCCAGCAGGGCAGCTGAAACACCTCAGTTCGGACCCACGTGCGCTATGGTTAGCGCTCAGTACTTCGGCAAGCGAGCTGCGGCTGCCGTGGCGAACGGAGAGTCCCCTGCGCATCGTTTCGCTGCGGAAGCTCGATAGGGCGCTCGGAGAAATCGCTGCTGGCGGGCTGCGCGCATCTCACGAGCTCAAACACCTGGCTGGCCTGTCGCGCATCGAGTATGTACAAGTCGACGTGGCCAACGAAGATGTGCTGCTGGCGGGGCCTGCTACGGCTGGTCGGACTGGTGTGCCACAGGGATTCTATCTGGCGGACCTCGCGCTCTTTGTCGAACTAATCAGCTCGCGCACCACTCCATTTGGCTGTTCGATCGATCCGACCGACGCGGGCATCTTGGCAGCGCAGGAGTTGCTGAAGCCTGTCGGTGCTTTGAAACGCTTGGCGCACAACCCCAAGAAGTTCGTGGGCCAAATGCAAGACAAGATTGGCCCCCATCATGTACGCGTGTTCGGAATGCCGGCCAATTCGCCAGCCGCCATGGCGCTGGTGTTGGCGGACGAGCACATGAAGCAGGTCGGCTTCGAGACAGCCCAAACTCCGGTAGCCATCGATTCGTATTTCGAACACCTCGACCGGCAGTCCGATGTGCCGGCGCAGAGTTTGGTACGCTGGTGGTTTGCTTTCGCCAATGAACCGATTCGAGCCAATGAGGGCAAGGATCGCTTTCAACTTCCCAACCGGTGTGTAGCCCTATTCAGCGAGCAACAGTGGATGAGCCTCGCTGGTCTCAAGCCGACAGGAGAGCAAGATGCGGCCGCTGACGCGTTCGCCAAGGGGATGACCGAATCGCTGGACAAGCTCCGCGACGTGCAGCCAGCCTATGCGCGCCTGTGCGCTATGTTTGAATCAGCGCTGGCATTGCAACTTGTGCTCGAATCCAATGGGCAACGCAACCTACACGCATGGTTTCCCAACTTGCAACAATACGGACGGGCCGCCTGTGATCCACAGATGGAACCCAAGTCGGTCACTGGCTTGACCGCATGGCACAAGCTCAAGCAGGGGACTGTGGTGGCAGTAGTGAGTGGTGGCGTGCGGATCGATGCCAAGTCGCTGGCTTCGCCGGAGCATTGGCAGTCAGTCTCCACGGACATCGAGCTACCGCTGTCGTCGACGCGCTTCGATGGGGACTCCAAGCATTGGTGGTGGGATTAGCATATCATTCAGCCCCTCATTATTTTGCCTCGAGTCGCGTGGTGAGCAGGCACAATCATGGGGGCACGATGATGGACATGTTTCGGTGTAGGTGTTCAGCTAGAATTCCCGCCGGCTAGGTCCAGTAGTCAGGGCCGATTCGTGGCCATTGACGTGGAGCGCGGGTGTTAATCGAGCGAGTTGGGTATCCTGCGGCGTTCCATGCGTTTTGATTGCTTCATCAATTTGATTGACGCGGAAGGGAAGTGGCACGGGGACACTCTACTTTCAAAGGGTGGCAGTTAACTGGACGCCGCTAGCAATGGAACATGGTCGATGCGGGTGCATTGGCAGTGTCGGGCTAACTATTTCCGAAAAACCGGCGGAAAACTTGTAAGAA
>JADYZV010000183.1 GCA_020852965.1 Pirellulaceae bacterium
AATCATCGGCGCAGTGACGGCTAACGAGCCAAGCGTTAGGCCTTCCGCATCGGATTGCTTTCCGTACCAGTTCAAGTCTTGCATGGCCGCAAAGTTTGACAAGTCGGCCAAAAAGCGCAACCCCCCCCCTTTGGCTATTCTTAGGGGTGCGGAAAATAAGTTTAACCTCGCGAGCATCTGCAGATTGATGGGGGATAATTCGCGTGCCAAGTCGCTTTACTTGGAAGCCAGAGCGATTCGAGAGCAAGCACTCGGTAAGGAGCATCCCGACTACGCCAGTAGTTTGAATAGCTTGGCTACACTCTACGACTCGATGGGAGAGTTCTCGCGTGCAGAACCGCTCTACTTGGAAGCCCAGGCGATTTTCGAGAGAGTTTTCGGCAAAGAGCATCCTGACTATGTAATAAATCTGGGAATGTTGGCCTTAAATTATCAATCGATTGGTGATTTTGCGCATGCTCAACCGCTCTACGAACAGGCCCACCCAATCATGGAGAGAGTTCTGGGAAAAGGACATCCGGCGTATTCCTCCACTCTTAACAATTTGGCAACTCTTTACACCTTGATGGGTGACTACTCGCGTGCCGAAAACCTTTACATAGAAGCCTTAGCCATCCGAGAGAGGAACTTCGGCAAGAAGCACCCTGCCTATGCCACCACCCTGGACGGCTTGGCAGTTCTTTACGATTCGATGGGCGACTACGCGCGTGCCGAACCGCTTTACTTAGAAGCAAATGCGGTCTGGAGGATAACAGTGGGCGAGGAGCACCCGGATTACGCGATCAACCTGAGCGGTTTGGCTTACCTGTACGCATCAACGGGTGAGCATGCGCGCGCCGAGCCGCTTTTCCTAGAGGCAAAAGCAATTCAAGAGAAGGTCCTCGGAAAAAACAATCCTGACTACGCCACCACCCTCAATAACATGGCATTGCATTACAAGTCGATGGGCGACTACTCCCGCGCCGAAGATCTGTTATTGGAATCAAGAGCAATTCGCGAGAGAGTGCTCGGCAAGGAGCATCCTAGCTATGCCATCAGCTTAAACAACTTGGCTTTACTCTACGAATCGATGACGGAATATGCGCTAGCCGAACCGCTTTGCTTAGAAGCCAAAGAGATTCGTGAGCGTGTACTCGGTAAAGAGCATCCCGATTACGCGACCAACATAAATAACTTGGCATCGATCTACAAATCGATGGGCGACAATGCGCGTGCCGAGTCGCTTTACTTAGAAGCAAATGCGATTGACGAGAAGGTGCTCGGGAAAGAGCACCCTTACTACGCTACCAGCCTAAGTAACTTAGCTTTACACTACGAATCGATGGGCGACACCGCGCGCGCCGAATCTCTCCTTTTAGAATCCAAAGCCATTCGCGAGAAGGTGCTCGGCAAGTCGCATCCTGACTATGCGATGAGCCTGAACAACTTGGCTACCCTGTACAGTCTCTCTAATCGTACAAACCTAGCGATCCCACTCTACGAGAATTCTCTGTCGCTTTGGCGCACACATCTTACCGCAACGGCGGCTGTGCTTTCGGAGCGGCAGCAATTGGCTATGAATCAAAGCCTACGAGGTTACTTAGACAGTTACATCACGGCATGCCTTCAAATGAACCCGACTCCGCCGGATGCCGTTTCCAAAATCATGCTGTGGAAAGGGAGTGTTCTCCATCGTCAGAGACAGATGCGAAAGGCTGCTGAGGATTCGGCGATTGCAGGGCAGTTTGCTAGGTTGCAAGTCGCGGTCAGACGTCTATCGCAGTTAGCTCAAGCTCCGCCTGCGTCGGAAAAGCTTGAAAACTGGAAGCAGCAGATCCGCGAACTGACGGCGGAAAAGGAAACGCTCGAATCAGAATTGAGTCGCGAAAGCGCGGTATTCCGCGACGCGATGCAGGAAATCAGCTTCGAACAGATCCAACAAGCGATACCAGCAGATGGGGTGCTGGTTGATTATCTGGAGTATACCGGCAAAAAAGGCCGCAGTTTGTTGGCATCGATCGTCCGACCTAACGCTGCACCCGTCATGATTAATTTGGGCTCGGCCAATGAAGCCAGCGAAGCGATTGACGCGTGGCGCGATACATTTGGCATGTCGCTACAAGGCAAAGCGGCTGGATTGCAATTGCGTAAACAGATTTGGGAGCCGCTCCTCGAGCACATCGGTGATGCGCGGACGGTTCTGGTCTCGACGGATGGCGTGCTGGGGCGATTGCCACTAGCTGCCTTGCCAGGTAAAGAACCCGGCACTTATCTCCTCGAAGATCATCGGTTGGCCCTCATTCCTGTTTCACAATTGCTGCCCGCGATGGTGAATGAACTCGGCAAACAACAACTGCAAAGAGAGATCACTCGAACCGGAGAAGCCGGCAAGAGTCTTCTGCTGGTAGGCGATGTCGACTACGGCACTGCCTCCACCCCTCAGACTCAAGGCACAGTGACTTGGGGAGCGCTCGGTCAAACAGGCGCTGAAGTAGATTACATCGGTGGCTTGTACCAACGACTCTACTCGCCACGGGCGGATGCAGTAGTCGACTTGCGCAATTTGGCTGCCACCGAAACAGCTTTTCGCAATGAAGCACCCAACTGCGTTTACCTACATTTGGCCACCCACGGCTTCTTCGCCGCTGCCGATAAAAAGTCTGCATTGTCGAGCGAGATGATCGCCCTGGCCGAAAGAAATCGCTCGGGTCTGATGGGACAGAATCGAGACGCGGTCGTGGGGCTGAGTCCCGGCCAGTTGTCGGGGCTTGTCTTTGCCGGTGCCAATCGACGACGCGACGCTACCCAAATTGCCGGCGATGCGGACGATGGCATTCTGACCGCCGACGAGATCGCGTTTCTACCGCTGGAGAATGTTCAACTCGCTGTGTTGTCCGCTTGTGAAACGGGCTTGGGCGAAGTCGCCGGTGGCGAGGGACTGCTCGGTATTCAGCGCGGTTTTCAAATCGCCGGAGCGAAGAGTGTAGTGGCGAGCCTCTGGAAGGTCGACGATGCGGCCACACGTCGCTTCATGCAAGAGTTTTACACAAACCTGCTTGAGAAAAAGATGAGTACGCTCGATGCCCTGCGTGAAGCGCAGCTCTGGGCACTGAAACACCCAGCCGACGTGGCGTTCGCCGTCCGTGGACCACTCGTCTCCCGACCCGATGCGGAGGTTGTAGACGCTCCTGAGGTACAAGCTGACGCACGTTTGTCCCCAAGATATTGGGCCCCGTTCGTGTTATCGGGGGACTGGCGCTAGGTGACCTGACATCCTGGAGATTAGTGTTCGATTAGCGGAGATTAGTGTTCCCAAAACCCGATGACCGTGACGCCGAAGATGGGGAGAACACTAATCCGCACTAATCGCACAGTAATCAATACAATGCGCCCTAAATTCCATGGTTGGATTCGGTAGCGAGAGTAGGTAGAATCATGGTCGGCAGAATGGTTGCTAGAATGATTGGGAATGGTGCCGAGGCAGCGAGCGACGAGCGACGAGCGACTGACCGGCGGAGCGGTCAGCGACTATCTGACAAAAACTTGTGGTTGACTTGTCGCTGGGCCGAGTCGTCTTCCATCGAGTAGTTGTGAGGGTGTGTTTCAAATGTAGAACGAGTGTCCCCAATCGTTTGGGATAGCAGAACAATTGTCCCCAATTGTTTGGGATTTTGACAGAGTTATGAAAGCTGAAGCCCTGAACCATTGAGACAGTGGTTCTACAATAGCAGATTAGAATCAACCTCCTTTTCACACATCTTGTTTCAACTTCTAACCCATGGAGCAAATCATGTTCGTCCGGCTCTCTGTACTTTTCAGTCTGCTTTGGGTCAGTTGTTTTATAAGCCAGACAAACGCTCAGGATTTGGCTGACACGATCGAACGCTGCGAACAAAGCGTGGTGCGTATCGAAGTTACCGAAGACGATGGCAGAAGCTTAGGGAGTGGATTCGTGGTCGATGACAATGGTACGTTCGTTACCAATTGCCACGTGCTCGAAGGTGCCAAGACAGCTCGGGTTACTTTCCCGAAACGTGACGGTGTCGAAACGACGGGCGAGGTGTTAGGCACTTTCCTGATCGATCAGTCTCGCGATATTGTCATCGGCAAACTTTCTGTTACTAGCCAACCGGCAATTGAACTGGCAACGGAACTACCGCGTAAAGGCGATCGAGTGACTGCGCTTGGCTCACCGCGCGGACTATCGTTCACCGCCACCACCGGGATCGTCAGTGCCGTTCGCTCGCAGCAAGAGATGGCCGATGAAGTAGGAGACACGGAACGACGCGGGACGTGGATCCAAGTTGACGCGGCTCTGTCGGGAGGAAATAGTGGTGGACCGCTGATCAATGCCAAAGGCGAAGTGGTGGCCATGAGCACGCTGGCTTCGATCGGAGCGGCGCAGAATCTAAACTTTGGCATTTCGGCCGCTGACATCAAACAGGCTGTCTCGCAGGCGAGTGGCAAACCGCTGACTTCGCTCGCCGATGGCGTCGGCAAGATCAAGTCGAAAGAATCTCATCGCGCTGCGGGGAGCGAGGGGCTCGTTCCACACCGCGAAGTGCCCGAAAGTGCGCTGGAAGGCTACATCGCCGAGGGTAAGACGAGTTTCAGTGATTTGCTCCTCGGCTTGAGAAGAGAGGCTGCCAGCTTGACGGCCAAAATGAAGGAGATGCGAGCTGGCCAGCCTTTCATTCCACCTGCCGTTGGCCAGGCGAAACCAAATTCCCAAGTAGTTCGCGTGGTCGACACTCGACGACGCGGAAACAATCAATGGTTCTTTCGAAGCGAGAACGTCAAACGCGACGTGATTGCCAAGTCCAACGAGCGTTTCCGCGAGATCAGTCGCTTAAAAACCGATATCAAGAGTGCCGATGACCCCGAGTCGCTTTATGAATTGCTGTGGAATGCCGGCCCACCCCTCGACATACGCAAGGATGGTTCGATCGGCTTCGTCAACGAAGCGATTGTGATTCACGCTTACAATTCCCACGATTTGTTGGTCGTCATTGATGACTCTATCTATCTCATGTGGGTTGAATCGACTGCGGGTTTGGCGCTCGGTGAGGAAGTGCTCCCTGGGCCTGTATTTGTCAACGGCACCGCAACGGTTCAAGTTGAAGAAACATCGCAGGCCGTCACCGTGCTGCAAGCCGTTACTAAAGACGAACTGAAACGGGGGCTACTTGGCGGAGTTCGCACATGGAAAGACACCTCGGGGAATTTTAGTGTCAAGGCAAAGTACCTCAGTTCGGATGCCAAACAAGTCAAATTGCAAGATGAAGGAGGCAAAGAACTCGCAGTACCCATCCACAAACTCAGCGACGCCGACCAACGACTGCTCAAGCTCTATTCACCACCACCCGCCAAATGATTCGAGCCATGCCGAACCTCCGTCGCTTCCATTTGGCAAGAACATGGGGGCACAAAAATGGGGGCACGAAAATGGAGCAATATCCTGTAGATTAGTGTGCGATTAGCGGAGATTAGTGTTCCTAGTCGGAATTCTATAGGTACTCATCCAAACAATAGGAAACGCCCATGCCGCCTGAACATTCAGATATTCAGATAATTATCAGCGATTTTGAATCGAGTTGGCGTGACGGCAAACAACCTGAGATCGCGGAGTTCGCACAGCGGGTCGCTCCGAGTGATCGTGAACAATTGATCCATTTGCTCGAACCGATTGCGGCTAAACATCGCGAGTCGTTCAACGCATCGACGGCCGCGTATGATGCCGCCGATTCCGATGATCTAGATCCGACGCAGACCTACCATCCAGCAGCAGATAGTAGACAGACCGAACGCGATACGGCGTCGATGGCGACCAATCCGAGTGAGACCAACGCTCGGCCAGATCCGGCGATTCATGTAAACGGCGGCGGTCAATCGATACCAGAAAAGATCGGTTCCTACGTCGTTCTCAATAAGATTGCCGCGCACGGGCAAGGTGTCGTGTACCGTGCGAACCATCCGACGCTGAATCGCCAAGTTGTTATCAAAGTCAGCAACGAGCGAGTCCTGGCCGGGACGCCTCGCGTTTTACTCGACGAAGCTCAAGTGTTGGCCCAGCTCAATCACCCCAACGTGGCCACCGTCTACGATCTGCAAATCGACGAGGAACAACGCCCATATTTGGTAATGGAGTTCATCGACGGCCGCAATCTAGATGATGTCATGAAAGAGCGTTCGTTCGCTCCCGCAGAAGCTGCCTCGATGCTATCCACAATATGCGCGGGGATACAGCATGCGCACGACTTGGGCATTTTCCATTTGGATCTCAAGCCCGCCAACATTGTCATGCGCAGCAGCGACAAAGTCCTCAAGATTATCGATTTTGGTTTGGCTCAGCTCCGTCCCGCCTACGGCGCGGTTGAACCATCGAGCTACGGCGGCACTTATCGCTACATGGCCCCCGAGCAGGCCCAACAAATGCTCGCTCGTTTAATCCCTGACGTTCTACACTCCGACGCCGCACTCAACGCTTCCGCTCAACCACTCGATGCCCGCGCAGACGTCTACGCGGTGGGGGCTATTCTCTATGAGCTGCTGACCAAGCAACCGCTGCGCACCGGTGCCCGTAATGAACTCGCCGCCCTCCAGCAAGCCGCCGAGAATAGATTCGACCCCGCCGCATTGGATCATGCTGACATACCTACGAGTCTGAAATCTGCCTGTTTACGCGCCCTGTCGACTTCGCCCGCAGATCGATTTGCTTCAGCCGCAGAACTCGGCGATGCGCTCAGTAGCCTTCCGTCGCAAACCAATGCAGCGGTGGCAGGCACCACCGGCAGCCGTCGTTTATGGTTGGTGGGCAGTTTGGTTGGTTGTGTCGCGCTGCTAGGAGTTGGCTACTCGGTATGGAAATCACAGCCACTTGTTCCACTCGATTTGTCGGTCGAACTATTCACGGAGAAGAGCGACAAGCTGATCGAGCGGCATGGTTTTGTCGGCGACAATTTGAGCTCTGCCCACTTAGGACAGCTTGCACAAATCCACGTCCAACTACCCGAGCCAAGCTATTGCTACCTGTTCGCCCTGAATCCCACCGAAGATCCCGAGTGGCAGATTCAGCTTTGCTATCCAGCCGCGCCGGATGAAGCCCCCAGGCGTATGACCAGCTTTAGTTATCCAACGGAGCAGACCGCCTATTTTTCGCTCAGCGACGGCGTCGGGCAGCAAGCCTTTGCGCTAGTAACCAGCCAAGCACCACTAGAAGATTTTGCTACATGGAAGGCCTCGATCGGTGAGCAACTCACCTGGAAGCCAGATCGATCGCTCGGCGTATGGAAAATCCACCACGGCCGGTTGGAATCCGTGTTTGTCGACAAGGATGTCAATCGAGGAGCCACAGCCAGCATTCAACCGGAACAATTCAGCAGTACCTTTAAGGCACTCAGTGAAGCCATCCGCGACTCAGACCAGCAACTCGCCGCCATCGCCTTCCCCGTCATCCAGTAGCCCATCGAACCGCCATTTTTGATAGTCGTAGGCCACAGGTTTTTGCCCACGAATAACGCTAGTAGACGCGAATCCCGACTACCAATTCCAGGCAGAATACACGGAACCTCAAAATGAAATTGAGGCCATAAACGGTTGGACTTAATGCAGGTGCCCGAAGCGAGTAGAATACAAGTTGAATCGTCCAGTCACCGTGGTTGTTAAAAGGTTGGCCCTATCGTGAAAAG
>JADYZV010000184.1 GCA_020852965.1 Pirellulaceae bacterium
AACGGTAAACGATTCAAACGGACTCGCGGGCCTCGTCCACTACCACCAACCCTAAGTCTTGACTTAGGCAGACCGCCAATCGGTTCACTCGGGCAATTTGCGAATCGAACCAGGTGTGATGGGTTGGCCTGAATCGGCACTTGCGATGGCGGCAAAGCACAACGCCAAGCTCTCCAAATTGTCGCGTGCGTCAATCGTGCAGGGGCGCCGCTCTTCGATCGAACACAACAGTTCGCCCATGGTGCCGTGAAAACCGTCGGGAAACCACGAACCGGCCAGCGTAGGCGATACCTCACCTGCGGCAGTCGTTACGGTCAGTTGTTGTGATTGGATGCTGGGGCCCTGGCTGAGCAGGCTACCGTCCGTGCCAGCCACAAAGGTTTGGTCGAATGGACCGTGAACAACCCCCGCATCAAAAGCCAGCGTGGCTTGTCCCTCGTCGAACTCGATTAAGGCCTGCGCCATCAATGGTGGCATCAGCGTTTGACGCGGCACGCGAGCCGTCGATGCGAATACACGTCTTACCGGTCGGTGAGAAAAGAAGCAGCGCACGATATCGAACCAATGAATGGCGTAGTCGTAAAGCACCAGGTGCTCGATCTTCTCGAACTCCGTACCAGCGACCCACGAATGATCCCAGTGACAGCCGAGATGCGCTGCAAAGACGTCGCCCAAGAGGCCGTTCTCAGCCGCTACGCGCGCGAAACTGAAATGTGGTGCCCAGCGTCCGTTTTGATTGACAGCCAAAACCGTGCTGTGCTTGTCGGCCAAGTCAACCAGTCGCTGACCGGCATCCAAATCGAGCACAAAAGGCTTTTGGCTGAGTACATGCTTGCCAGCCAGAATGGCCGACTCGATCAACGGAACTCGTTCGCCCGGGTGCGTGGCCACGTCGATAACTTCGATCGAATCATCGCGCAAGAGCTGCTGGTAGTCGTCGGTCACGACAGCTTGTGGAAAGAACTCTTGAGCACGCTCATGTGCGCGTTCGATGCGGACATCGCATAGGGCCGCAACGTGAAAGCCAGCCGCTCGGTAGGCGCGCAGATGCTGGTGAGTAATACCACCGCAGCCGATCAGACCGATCTTCGGCGCGTAGCTACGCGGAGTCGAGGGGCGATAGTCGACCTCCGCCAATTGGTTCAATGGTGCTGTTGACATGCTGCGCCCTTCTGGGAGACCGTTCACGCGATCAGCGACTATCTTTCAGCTACCACTCGTCGCCAAGCATTAAAATCCCATCATCGTATTGGGCATTTTGGCTTGAGCCATCGATCACTTCGGGTAGGTACTCTTGGCCGTGCAACTCCCCGTCCATGTCGTCGTTGAGCTGGTAGAATTCGTCAGTGGCACCCGGATATTCGTCCGTATAGGCCTCGCCGAAGACCTCACCCTCGATCCCTGCTGGGTGGGAGTCTACCACACGCCCACCGTCCGCTCCAGCGGCGATGGTCGAGCCTGGGTCGCTAAAAATCGATCCCACGCGGCCTTGCGTTGGGTCACCGCGTTGCCATTTGCCACCCACTGTGGCATAGTCATCCAGGAAACCGGGCGCACACATCGAGCAACCGCTCGCTAGCACAAAGCCAAAACTCATTGTTAGCAGTAAGATAACGCGCATGATGCCTGGTTCCTCAAACTTGGCCAAGCCGAATGGGCAAGGTCTACCCCACCCGGGAAGTCATTGGCGTGGAGACGCTACAGAATATCGATTTTATCGTCGCCGGCCGGCGGTGCGGATCAGTTAAACTTTGCCGATTACGGTGACTTTCAGGGCGAGCGGCCCCCCCTAGTGCTTTGTCCAAGTTAAGAATTACGGTTGGAAGTAGTGGACGAGGTTACGAGTCCCTAAACGTACAACGGATCAAACGGACTCGTAACCTCGTCCACTACCCTAAAATTGTTTATTGACAAAGCACTAGCTGCGGTCGCCAGTTCGCTGAGTTCCACCGTCTGGCGACGGTGGCTACCGAACTTTGGTTCCTATACTGCCAACTGCCTATGAATGCAAAGCCTAAGAAGTCGAAGCGAGCCTTGGAGCGAGCCGCCGCGTCAACGCAACTAAGAGCCACTCCGAGGTCGTGGTACCGATTGGGAGTCGTCGGGATTGCATTATTGTGGTTCATTGCGGCGACCTCGATCGCCAGTCGCGTCCATTTTGTGATGGGCTATAGCACGCTCGCCGCCGGACCGCCGCAGCTCGAACCCTTGCTGGCTAGCAATACAGCGTGGGCCTTTGCCTTATGCATGATGGCACTTTGGTGCGGGCTGGCACTGTCCGTGCCGTGGGAAGCAAGCGCTAAGTTGGGTTGGGGCGTAGGATTCCTACTGCTGGCCCTCGTTTTGCCACTGACTGCAATGACGTTGCGAACCGCTGAGATTGGGCCGTCACCCAACTACTGGGAGCCACTGTGGCTATCGGGCTGGAGCGGTGTGAGCTTCGCATGGCTGGTCTCTGGCTGGCCGGCGGACGAGCGAAGCGGTGCGGCGCTACGCGGCTGGGACGTTGGATTGATCCTGACGGGCGTCTGCGTTGGAACCTTAGGCTGGACCTGGCAATCGGTCGAGTACTACAACAATTTTCTTTTGGGTTATAACGACTTTGGGCATTTCGCGCAGCGCGTCGCCAATACGGCCAATGGCAATGGAGTTCTACTTGAATCTCCGGTGTTGCCAATGTTCTGGGATCATTTTAATCCAGGTCTACTGTTGTTAGTGCCATTGTGGAAGTTGTTTCCCAGCGTTGTATTATTTTTTATTCTGCAAGCATTGTCACTCGCATCGGGCGCGTTTTTCGTATGGGGGATTGCTCGACAGCAACGGTTGGGGCGATTGTCGGCATTGCTTTTCGGCCTGGCGTGGTTAACTCAGCCGGTGCTGGGACAGATGAATTTGGCCTATACCTACGGCTGGCATCCGATCAGCTTGGCCATTCCGCTGATGTTGGCTGCTCTTTGGGCTCTGCTGGCTCGACGTGCGTGGCTCGCTCTAGTTCTGGCGATCTTCGCCATGTCGATGGAGGAGGGAGTCATCGTGGTGGTCGGTCTATTCTGCGCGGCTAACGCAGCGCAGTGTCTGTGGCCGCTGCGTCCAAGGAATCTCGATTTGCCCCATTCTCGCACAGTGTTTGGGCTTTCAATGCTTGCTTGGTTGATACTTACTGTGTCAGCCGGGATCACTTTCGTGTTGGTTTTTCGGTGGAGTGGCTTAGCCGAATTTCAAACGGCCCGCTTTGTTTCGCTAGGTGGAAACGCGTGGGAAGTGCTCCTCTCACCCATACTCCGACCGACGGCATTTTGGGGGAGTCTATTGCGTTGGGATAAACTATTCTTTGTGCTGAGTTTATGGCTCCCCTGTTTTCTTCCCGGACTATTGCGTGGCTGGCGCGTGCTGCTTGCAACCATTCCGGCTCTGCTGGTGCTCTTAGTCTGGGATCATCGCCCAGCCTCTTCGCTCGCATTTCAGTACGCCAGTACTTTATTACCACTGTTCTGGCTCGCCACGATTCGAGGAAGCCGGATTTGTGAGCCGACGTCCGACGACACGCTATCGCGTTTGCGAACGCAATTCAAAACGGTCGGTATGGCAGCAGGCGCGCTGACCACATGCTTGATCCTCAGCCTATATGTTGGACAGTTGCCCTATAGCAGTCCAACCCTGTGGGACGTCATCGCGGTAACCTATGGGGCTCACGACGAACAACGTCGGGCTACCGATGCAGATGGGCGTTGGCTGACGGAACAATTGGAGCAGGTTCGCAGCGATGGAACCGCCGCGTTGGCAACCGGGCGAATCGCCGCGCACCTAGTCGGCAATCGCGATGTAGAAACGGTGGGACAATACCTATTGCGTCGCCCCCAATTGGCAGGCTTGTCCGATCGCTTGGGCAATCCCATCGCTTACTACCGTTGGATTGTCCTCGATCGCCGCGAGGGGTTTCAACAGACTGTCGACCAGATCGCTCGTGTCGAAGCCGAAGCCCGACAGGCTGGTTTTCAAGTAACCGCCGAAGAGTTCGATATCGTATTTATGCACAGGGCAAGGACGGTAGCGGAATAAACGAAAGCGAGGGACAATGGATGAGCACCTCATGTCTTTCCAACACTTGCCCACTTCGGAGATTTACCGCGTGACAACGTCTACCCCACCCAGCTTTCAACAAAAACGTTCACTGGCAGCGTTCGAACGCGCCTGCAAGTTGATGCCCGGCGGTGTCAACAGCCCAGCCCGAGCCTTTGGGGCCGTCGGTGGCAAACCGCTTTTTATTGAGCGTGCATCGGGCCCGTATTTATACGACTTGGATGGTAATCGACTCATCGACTACATTGGTTCCTGGGGCCCCATGATTTTGGGACACGCCCACCCAGCGGTGATTGAAGCCATCGTCAAAGCGGCCGAGCGTGGGACGAGCTACGGTGCGCCCACCGAGGCGGAGTCGGAGTTGGCTGAGTTGGTCGTCCGGTGCGTGCCGAGTATCGAGAAGCTGCGACTGGTGAATAGCGGTACGGAAGCGACGATGAGCGCCATTCGCTTAGCCCGCGGTGCGACGGGGCGTGATAAGATCATCAAGTTCGCAGGAAACTACCACGGCCACGTCGATAGCTTGCTCGTCAGTGCCGGCAGCGCAGCGGCGAGCTTGGGTGTTCCCGACTCACCGGGGGTCACCGAGGGGACTAGCCGCGATACGATCGTCTTAGAGTACAACGATGTTGATGCCTTGCGGGCTGCCTTCGATCAGAACGGGGCCGAGCTTGCCGGGCTCATTCTCGAACCGGTCGTCGGCAACATGGGGTGTGTTCCACCGCAGCCCGGCTTTTTGGAGGCGGCGCGCGAATTGTGTACGAAACATGGCAGCGTGTTGATCTTCGATGAAGTGATGACGGGCTTTCGCGTTTCGCTGGGGGGCGCGCAAGAGCGTTTTGGCATAACGCCCGACCTCACCACCATGGGAAAAATCGTCGGCGGTGGTTTGCCTTTGGGTCTGTATGGGGGACGAGCCGATTTGATGGATCAAGTCATTCCAACAGGCAAGGTTTATCAGGCTGGGACGCTCAGCGGCAATCCTCTGGCAACCGCCGCAGGCGCAGCCACCTTGCGCTGTCTACTTGACGAATCACCCTACCAACATCTCGAACAACTGGGGCAGCAACTCGCCGCTGGACTCGGGCAAGCGGCCAGCCGAGCGGGTATCGCGCACCGCGTTCAGCGAGTGGGGAGTATGCTTACGCTGTTCTTTTGCGATCAACCGGTTCATGGATGGCAACAAGCCGATACGTGCGATCGCGCACGCTTCGGACGCTACTTCTGGGGTTTGATCGAGCGCGGAGTGTACATGCCGTGCAGTCAGTTTGAAGCGTTATTCATTTCGGCCGCACACACTCCGCAAATGATCGAGCAAACCATCGAAGCTGCGGAACAAGTGCTTGCGACTGGGGTAGCTTGAGTATAGGCTTTAAACCAAATAGATACTGTAAAACCAATTCAGTGGAACATGAGAAAGCGATATGCGACTTGATGGCAGAACGGCGTTGATCACTGGCGGCACGCAAGGTGTCGGGGCGGCTATTTCGATCGCTTTGGCAGCCGCCGGTTGCCAGGTTGTTTTGCATGGGCTGCGCGAGGATGAACTGAGCCATCAAACGCGCGACGCGTGTCGCCAACATGGAGTGCGAGCCGAGTTGGTGTTTGCTGATTTGAGTGGCCCCACGCAGCCCTGCATCGAGAATCTAATCGAGCAGGTTGACCGCGTGGCCAAAGACGTGAGTCTGTTGGTCAATAATGCTGGGACGTATGCCGAAGAACCTTTTTTGCAAATGTCGCATGAGAGCTTCGAACGGACGATGCGGCTGAATGTCTATGCGGGCTTTTTTCTTACACAAGCCTACGCACGGCGCTGGGTAGCGCAGAGTATCGCTGGGCGTGTACTTTTTACCGGCTCGATCAACGGCGAATTGGCTGAACCTGACCATGCTGCCTACGACACCAGCAAGGGAGCCGTGCGCACTATGGTTCGCAGCCTATGTGTCGCCTTGGCCCCACTTGGAATTCGCGTCAATGCGATGGCCCCTGGGCTAGTCGTAACGCCGCTGACCGCTTCGGTGGTCGAGCCCGATAGCGAGGCCCTGCGCTGGATGCAGTGGCACACTCCCAGCGGCAAGGTGCCTGGAGCCGAGGTGTGCGGCGGAGCCGCTCTGTTTCTACTCAGCGATCAAGCCGAACATATTCACGGCCAAACACTACTAGTTGATGGTGGCATGAGCGTTTGGCAACAACCCGACATTCCAAGCCAACTGCGTGGTAAAATCGGCAGCTCCTGACGGTTGAGCCGCGAACGAGTTTGTAGAAAGCTCTTCGAAAACTTGTTTGTAAATGACCAAAGTGCAATTAGTGTAAATCCTGGGTGATAAAGGTGATTAGCACGTTGCTTTGCTGGGCAAGAACCAAATGAAACGCATTCGCGAATGGAAGTTGCTGTACGACCAAGTACACCTGCAATGACTTTTTTCGTGTCTTTCGTGTCTTTCGTGTGTTTCGTGGTTAATACTACGTCCAATCCCCAAATTTCGTGAACGGTTACAAGTAAGGAATGAAACCAATGCTGGTCCACCGCTGGTTATTTTGGGGAGTCGGGTTGTTGTGTCAACTCGTTCAGGTTTCGCTCGTTCGACCTTGTCAGGCGGCTGAGCGCCCGCCGAATATCGTCTTCGTTCTGGCAGACGACTTGGGCTATCGAGAACTCGGCTGTTTTGGTCAGCAGTTGATTCAAACTCCACACCTGGACGACTTGGCCAGCCAAGGGGTGCGACTGACGCAGCACTATAGTGGCAACGCTGTCTGCGCCCCGTCGCGTTGCGTATTGATGACCGGCAAGGATCCAGGGCACGCAACCGTTCGCGACAACCGCAGTACGCAACCGGAAGGGCAGTGGCCGCTAAACGCCGGGGAAAAGACCGTGGCCAAGTTACTTCAACAGCATGGCTACGTCACTGGCGCGTTTGGCAAGTGGGGCTTGGGAGGCCCGCAGTCGGAGGGCCGGCCACTGCAGCAAGGGTTTGATCGCTTCTACGGCTACAATTGCCAGGCCGTTGCGCACAGCTACTACCCAGCCTCGCTGTGGAGCGACGAAGAGGTGGCACCATTGGACAACCATCCACCCGTTCCCGGCCATGGAGATTTGGCACCCAATGCTGACTCAGCCGACCCAGCCAGCTATGCGGCATTCAAGGGAGCCGACTATGCGCCGGATCGCATTCACGAGCAGGCGTTAGAGTTTATCGACGCCCATCGCGATCAACCCTTCTTCCTGTATTATCCATCGGTCATTCCGCATTTAGCGCTGCAGATACCCGACGCGGAGCTCGAGCCCTACACGAGTTTAGCTTGGAATGATCCTCCCTTTACGCGCAGCTCCCACTCCGGCTACACACCTCACTTCACACCACGCGCGGCCTACGCGGCGATGATTTCCAAGCTCGATACCCAAGTCGGTAGTCTGTTATCGAAACTCGACGAACTGGGATTGAGCGACGATACGATCGTGATCTTTACCAGCGACAATGGGGCGACCCACCTGCGTGATGAAGTCGACGTAGACTTTTTCAAGAGCGTCGGTGAACTGCGTGGCTTGAAGGGTTCGTTATACGAAGGTGGCGTACGGGTACCGGCGATCGTCCGTTGGCCGGGCCAAATTGCCGCCGGAAGTACCAGTGATTTCATCAGCGGCTTCGAGGATTGGCTACCCACGTTGCTCGATTGCGTAGACCACAAGTCGGCCATTCCCAACGATTGCGACGGCATGAGTCTGCTCCCTACGCTATTGGGGCAATCGCAGCCGCAGCGCCCTTATCTGTATCGTGAGTTTGCAGGGTACGGTGGCCAACAATCGCTGCGGGTGGGACCTTGGAAGGCCGTCCGACAAGAGATAAAGAAGGGCAATATGGAGGTCGAGCTCTATAACATCGACGAGGACATTAGCGAGTCCCAGGACGTGGCCGCCGAGCATCCCGATTTGGTGGCAAAGCTCACCGCGCAGATGACTCAGGTGCGGACACCGTCAGCTATATTCCCCTTGTTCGCTCGCGAAGCTCGAGCTCCCGCGAGCTCGACGCCCAAGTGAATTTGAGACCCCCGCGAGCTTGCCTCGCAGGTGAATCAGTTTTGCGTAGCTGCGTGCCCGCCCAATCTTCAGACCCCTGCGAGCTTGCCTCGCAGGTGAATCAGTTTTGCACCTAGCAGCGTGCGCCACCCTGCCGCCGCCGAAGCAACGGACGGCGGAGCGATAGCGCGTAACAACCGATCAGCGACGATGGCCGGCGTGGGAACCTACTCGATCGCTTCGCGAATCAAAGCGGGGCGGTTGGTCGTAATGCCGATCGCTCCGAGTTTCTGAAAGTAGCGCGCTTGATCGGGATCATCAATGGTCCACACATGGAATTCGCGCAGGCCGCGCTTCTTTAATTCACTGACGAACTCCTCGGTCACCACGGCGGGCTCGCCTTGCGTGCCCAGTCCGTCGGCATGGCAATCGCCGAGTGTCTGTGCAATGGTATCGAGCGTCGGAGCCCACTGGCCAGTCTTTTTGTCTTGCTTATAGCCAACCAGCCAGTGAGCGCGAACGTCGGGCAGGAGCTCTTTAGACTTGGCAATTGTCTCGCTGTCGAACGCGATAATCAACAGTTGTTCGTGCTTCAGATCGGACTGCTTCAATTGTTCGACCAATAACGGCACAATTTCGGGACCGGTCTTGAGTTCGATCACAAACGTTTTGTCTGGCGGGATACAGGCGGCTACTTCGGCAAATGTTGGGATCGGTTCGCCCTTGAACTTGGCTCCCTTCCAACTGCCGTAGTCCAGTTGTTTCAATTGATCGAGACGGCTGGATAGCACCGCTAGGTCTTTTCCTGCGGTGCGTTTGGTATCTTTGTCGTGGATGCACACGATCTGTTGATCCGCAGTGATATAAAAGTCTCCTTCAACTCCGTCAGCGCCCTGTTGCCAGGCTTCTTCAAACGCGGCGCAAGTATTTTCAGGTGCGTCAAACGACGCACCTCGATGCCCCACTATCATTTGCGCGTACCCCACAGGTGACACGACCACTCCAAACAAAGTTAATAAGAGACCAGTAGATAACACTCGCTTCATCGTCAAACTATCCCAGTTAGAGTTCGGTAAACTGCGCCATCGATTGTACGCAGCACTACCGATTGTGCAAAACTAATTTACAATCCATGAGCATCGAGTAGCTCGGTGGTCCCCACCAAGAATCACGTACGGAACCACGCGCCACCTTTCCTTTTCAAGCAAGAGTATTGCCCAAATGCGTCATGTCTTCTTAGGTATTGTAGCCGCCGCCCTGGTGGCGAGCATCGCTATCGCCATTTTTTCACCCGGGTTCCTGTGGGCGTGGGTCGCGTTGGGGCCACTGCTGGGCTTGGGGGTTTACGACTATTTCCAAACCGCGCATTCCATCCCGCGCAATTTCCCCCTCATCGGAAGAATGCGATATCTGATGGAATTTGTGCGACCTGAAATCTATCAGTATTTCATCGAGAACGACACGGAAGGGGTTCCTTTCGATCGAGACCAACGTTCGCTGGTCTACCAACGTGCGAAAAAAGTTCGCGATACCGTCCCTTTCGGCACGAAGGAGGATGTCTATGCGGCCGGTTACGAGTGGGTCAATCACTCGATGGCACCACTGGAACACCATCCCTTTGAGCAGCGGGTAACGATTGGCGGCGAGCACTGCGCGCTCCCTTACTCGTCGAGTCTATTGAACATCTCTGCGATGAGTTACGGTTCGCTCAGCGGCAATGCGATTCTGGCGCTCAGCCAAGGTGCGAAGATGGGGGGCTTCGCACATAACACGGGCGAAGGAGGTATTAGCAAATATCACTTAGAGGGTGGCGGTGATTTGATTTGGCAGATCGGCACCGGCTATTTCGGTTGCCGTTTGTCCAATGGCCGCTTCTGTCGTGACTTGTTTCGCGAGCACGCCACGCTTGCCAATGTGAAGATGATCGAAGTCAAGCTCTCACAGGGCGCCAAGCCGGGACATGGTGGCATTTTGCCGGCCGCCAAGTTGACCGAGGAAATTGCGGCCATTCGCCACGTTCCGCTCGGTGCCGACGTGATCTCGCCGCCCGGCCACTCCGCCTTCAGCACACCGATTGAATTACTGCAGTTCATTGCCAGTCTGCGCGAGCTGAGTGGCGGCAAGCCGGTGGGTTTCAAATTGTGTGTGGGCAAGCGTCGTGAATTTCTAGCGGTCTGCAAGGCGATGCTTCAAACAGGTATCACACCCGACTTTATCGCCGTCGATGGGGGCGAGGGAGGTACCGGTGCCGCTCCGCTGGAGTTCTCCAATCACATCGGCGCGCCGCTGTACGAAGGTTTGATCTTTGTACACAACGCGCTAGTGGGCTATTCGCTGCGAGATCGAGTGCGCGTGATAGCCAGCGGCCGAGTATCGAGCGGTTTCAGCATGCTGAAGCTATTGGCCGTCGGTGCCGACACGTGCTATGCGGCGCGAGGCATGATGCTGGCGCTTGGCTGCATTCAGGCGCTAAAGTGCAATAGCAATCACTGCCCCGTGGGTGTTGCCACTCAAGACAAACAGTTGATGGCTGGATTAGTCCCCTCGAACAAGAGCCTGCGCGTCGCCAATTTCCATCGGCTGACGGTCGCCAGTCTATGTGAGATGATCGCAGCAGCGGGAGTCGCCAGTCCAGCCGAGCTGCGTCCGTGGCACATCATGCACCGCATTTCGCCGACGGAAACAAAACATTATGGCGAGCTGTACGAGTATTTGAAAAACGGTGCCTTGTTGCACGAACCGCTTCCAGAAAGCTACCGCCGCGCCTGCAATGCCGCCTCAGCCGACAGCTTCTCCCACGTCTAAATACAACAACGTAGCACGGTCGTCCCAACCGCTGATTCTTTAACCCGGAGTATTCATGAGCACCTAAATCGTGCTGCAAGGTCCCCTCGCGCGTGCGCTCGTTGTACCACTCATCTCGACTTCGCATCGGCCCCATGCCCGCTTGTCTGGCGCAAGCCAAATTTCATGAATTGAACACGGCGAAAACCCCCAGCCTTACCACTTTCCCACCCGCTCGCCAGCTCAGGTGGCGGGCGGAGAAGTGGGCATTGCAGTGGACCTCGATCTATATTCAAAACTCTTTCACTCGTGAGACAAGCTCGCAGGGGTCCAAAGAAGATGTGTGGTACAACGAGCGTGCGCGCAGTAGGGTAGCTTACGGTTGGATAGCCGTGAACATGAATAATCCAAGTTTAACGAGGCGTGGTGCCAAGCCAATGGTTTTTAGCGGCGCTATCAATACTCGACTTTCCCTGATACTCGCGACTCTTGCGGCGACCATCCCAACGCGCGGCCGCACTGCGCACGATGCACTTGACCTTAAACTCCGAGTCGATTTGCGCCGCCAACGCCCGCGCCACTCCCAACTGAAAACGAGCTTGAGGATAGATCGGAGTTCGCGTCTCTGCCAACGACCAACGCTCGATCGGTACCCGCAACCATAGCGCGGGCATTTCATCCGGAGCATCGAGCTCACGCTCGCTCTGCTGCTCTGGCAACGACTCACGGGACGCTCGTTCTTCGGCAATAACTTGTTGCAATGAGGCGGGAAGTGAGTCGACTGTGGTGAAGGCGATCCACACTTCGGTACGACTGCTATGTGGAGCATAGAGAGCCCAACTGGTCCAGTGATCCCACAGCCCCCTACGCTCTCCCAACGGCAGCGCGATAGCCAATCCAGTGATGGTAATTGCCAGCCTGTTTTTCCAGCGTTTGCCGGCCGTCTCTTCTGCATCCACCGATGGATTCGGTGCGTTCTGTGGTGCCAAGAGCACGAACAAACACAGAGCTTGCCCAGCAAACTGCAGATTCCAATACAGTACACCGGCAGAGTGGTCGAGCCCCAGTGGCCCCAACAGGCACATCAGCCCGAGGTGAAATAGAATTGCGAGCACGCCGGCTATGCGCCGCGTTTTCGGCCAAGCTAAACCCGCAGCTAACAACATTTCGACAGCGGGCAGCGTCGCGATGAGCGCCATGGGACGCTCCCGCCAAGGCTCGTCGACAGCATGTACCTGCCCGACCCATTGAAGCATCTCCTGCCAGAATTGCTGTCCGACCGTATGCAAGAACTCGGCGTCGAGCTTACCCAAGGCCGAGAAGAAGTAGATGCTGATCGTCAACCATGTTAGGCAGCGCGCCAAGGTTCTGGGTGAGCCGAGGATGAAAACCGACGAGTACAATAATAACTGATAGAACCACGGTTGCCAGCGATGCTGATCGAGCAGGGCCAGTAGGATGCCGCTGGCTAGAATACATAGCCAGCCCCACTTGCTCGCACGCTGGTTGCCCATGATGAGTACGATGGTGCCGATCAGAAGTGCAACACAGCACACGCGATCACCCCACAGGGGAACTTGATCGAACCGTGCAGCCACTGGAATTGCAGGGAAGTCAGAGACTCCCCACCAAAGAGGCCACGTAGCAGCGATCAGTACCGCAGCCATCAATCCCGTCCAGCGGCGCAGCAAGTCAAGCGGCCACGTTAGAGACGCAGGCGGTTGCAGACTATCTGAGCTGGCGTTGGACAATGGTGACTCACGGTCTCGATTAGTCGTGGATCGCTTCGCCGATCCATGATTTTCGTTATTGACAAATAGATAGATTCGACTTCACTTGCGAAACATAAGCAACTGACCGGCGGAGCCGTCAGCGACTATCGCGAGATCAACTACGAAACCGTCATTCGTCGAGTGGGATCTCGTTCAACTTTCCGCAGCGAGGGCAGTGGAACCGCCAGCTCGAAAGTCGTCCATTGGTTACTCCCAGCGGCACATGTACGGTTGCGTAGACACGGCAGCAGTGGAAAAAGACACGCATGCTTTGTTCTGGCAAGCGAGGCGGTTTCGCAGCCTGTGCTTGTCGTGGCGTGCCAGCGGCCGCCGAAGTCAAAGCTTCCGAAGTAAGATCGAGCTGACCATCTTCGTTCATGATGTCCCCCACACGGCCTTAAAAAAGTCAAGTGCAAGTTTTATATCTCGCAAGATTCCGACACTTCTCGCCGGACGCCTCCACCGAAGCACGCTTTATCATTCTGCCTGCCATCATTTTGCCTGCTCCCCAAGTCGACTCAAAGCAAAATAGTGACGAGCAGAATGATAGGAATAGCCCACCACAACGGAAATCGAATTTATTGCGGATGATGATCACTTTGTAGCTACCGTCGCCAGACGGTAGAATTCCATCAAACCGGTCGGACTATTAGAACCGAATTGATACCGAGCATACCAAATGAATTGTTGAGAATATACTTCACTCGATCGACCTCGCGCGGTTGATTGCTGACCAAACCACGGAGCGCGCAATCGGGATCAAGATTATCCAAATTGATGGTAGCATGCACCACTTTGTCTTGAAAGCTGGGGAGATTGCCGGCCAGTTCCAGGGCCCCGGCGGCACCCATTGCATGACCGATAAAGCTCTTGGTGTTGTTGAAGTGTGTGCTTGGCGAGTCGGCAAATACATTGCGCAAGGCTATGCACTCTTGCGAATCGCCGCTGGAAGTTCCCGTGGCATGCGTGCTGACAATATCGATGTCTGAAGCTGAAAGTCCAGCGCGTTTCAACGCCAGCTCGACACACTGTGCCTGTCGCTCGGGGTTGGGCAATACAAAATCGGTGGCGTCGGTATTGATGGCGTAGGAGACGATCTCGGCAATGATCGGTGCGTTGCGGGCTTTGGCATCGCTCAGCCGCTCTAAGATGTACAGGCAAGCTCCCTCCGAGACGACGATACCATTGCGATCGCGATCGAACGGGCGGCAGGCCTTGGTCGGATCTTCGTGCGACGCCAAGGCACCTTGGCTTTTAAAGCTAGCGAAGATGCCGAAGGTGTGAATGCTTTCCGAAACACCACCCGCGATGGCGATATCGCACTCATTTAAGCGCAGCATCTGCACCCCTTGCACGATGCCGGCATTGCCCGCAGCACAAGCGGCACCGATGGTGTAGTGTGGCCCAGTGACGCCCATGTTCAGGGCCACTTCACCCGCCGGGTTGTTGGCCACGGTGCGAGGATTGTGGTGATGCGACCAGAACTGGGTGTCGTAGTCGAAGCCTTTAATCTGGTAGATTTCGTTTTCGGTTTCGACGTTGCCATGTTCGGTCACGCCGACGTAGATGCCGACGCGCGACTTGTCGACGTTATCCCACTCTAAGCCCGAGCGCCGAACGGCTTCGTTGGCAGCCCAAATACCGACCGCCCCGGCTCGCGTTCCTCGTCGAACGTCCTTTTTGGACTGGTATTGCGTGGACGGAAAGTCGCAAATCCCAGCCAACGTTTTGCCAACGTACCGGATTTCGTAATTCTGGACGCCACTACGCTGCTCGAGCAGGTTAGCGCGAAATGTCTCCAAATCGTTGCCATTGGGACTGGTCAGCCCAACTGCAGTCATGACAATCCGCTGCTCGTCGGGCAATCGGGCGGCCGTGTCCGTAGCACTCATAAGATTCGTTTTCCGGCGTTTCAGGGATTTTCTGGTACAAGACGGGCAAATTGGATCGACTGTTCAAAGCTACCGCTCAATATCATTTCTAGCAAGGGCTTACGCTCCAGGGGATTGACTAGAATGAATGTAGAGGTCGAGGCCCTCACCAATGCCCCCACTATTCCACCCGCCCGCCGCCTGAGGTGGCGGGCGGGTGGAATAGTGGTAAGGCTGGGGTGTTTTCGTCGCGTTCTGTTCATAAAACTTGGCTCATGCCAGGCAAGCGGGCATGGGGCCGTTGCAAAATCGAGATGTGTGGTACTAAAGAGCGCGTGGGAGGCTGGATCCTACTATTTGACGAGTCATGCATAATCCGGTTAGCGAGTCATGAAGAATCCGGCTTAAGGACTGTCGCAAGTCTGTTTATAATGAAGCGTTGTGCAGGTTATGGTTATTCTCAAGGCAGGGGCTGTGTTGATTTTTTCCAAAAGCGTGTTGGTGCAAAGTGCCATGAGCTTGACTGCGATGCTGGTCGTACTGTCGCAGTCGACGACTGCGCAGGGCGACATCTTCCGCTATCGCGACGGGCGAGTGATATCAGGCACAGTCACCGACGAAAAGACTATGACGATCCATGAAGCTCCGGTGAGGGTGTGGGCGGTCGAAGTCGAAAAGGGGGTCTTTATTCGCGTGCTTGAATCCGAGCTCGTTCGCAATGGCTACGAACCGCTCTCGGAGGCGCGAACTCAATATGCGGCCAACGTGGGGAGCGTCGAGCAGACGGTTGAGACGCATGCCGCGCTGGCTGGCGAGTGCATGAAGCTAGGCATGCCCGATTTGGCCCGCGCGCATTTCTTACGCATTTTGGACATTGACCCCTTGAACAGCCCCGCGCGCGTCGCCACAGGCTACGCGTTGGACGAGAACCGGCGCTGGGTAAAAAAAGAAGTCGTCATGGGCGAGAGCCGTGGCAAAGTCTTTCACAAGGGGCGCTGGTGGTTCCCGGAAATGCTGGCGATCGAACAGAGCAAGGGCGCTGCCAAAGACAAAGCCTTGGCTGCCTCTAAAGACTTGGTTCGCTGGAACGCTACCGCTCGGACCGCGACCGGTGCCCACCTGCAGACGGCATTGAATGGCATCAGCCAGATTAACGATCCACTAGTGGCTGGTACTTTGATCGATTATTTGCTCGACACTCGTCGTGCGGCACCCCCTGAATTGAAACTAATGTATGTCGACGTCCTCTCTCGCTTCGAGAATCCGGCGGTAGCTCAAGCCCTGGCGCGCGCGAGCATGACAGACGCGAGCGAGGCGGTCAGAAACGCTTGCCTGTCAGCATTGGGACGCTTTGGTCGAGAAGTGGCCATCCCGATCTATGTCGGTTACCTCGGCGGCAAGGACGTTGCGCAAATCAATAGTGCGGCTTACGGCTTGCGACAATTGCAGGCTACGGGGATTTTCTTTCCGTTGCTCAATGCGCTGACGACCAAACAATTGCAGGGAGGGGGAGGAGCTGGGATCAATGCAAGTCCCACGAGCGGCACCTTCTCGACCGGCGCCAGCAAGCCGATCGAGGTCGAAGTTCAGAACCAAGAAGTGCTCAATACGCTGTCGGCAATGACTGGGCAATCGTTCGGCTTTGACCGCGCGGCCTGGGTCGCTTGGTATGCGAGTGTCTATGCCCCCCCCGCGGGCGATCTGCGCCGCGACCCGTAGTGGACGAGGTTACGAGTCCGTTTCTTCCCTGCTGCCAAGGGCTCGTAACCTCGTTGACTACCATCTGCCGCAATACCGCACAAAACGTCTCGACGACTTGGAGCGACAGCGTTAAACTATGCGATCCCAACGACTTCCATCCCCCCAAGGCCCTGCTGTTGATCCTGATTTTACGCAATGGAGCTACCGACCAAGAAGTGGACCATGTGATTGAGCGCGTGGAAGCCATGGGCTTGACCGCGCACTTGAGTCGTGGAACATTCCGCACCATAGTGGGTATCATTGGTGACGAAGACAAGCTGCGTGAGACCCCGTTGCGAGCAATTGCTGGGGTAGCTGATGTCATTCCCGTCCTGCCTCCGTACAAGTTGGCCAGTCGCGACGCCCATCCGCAGGATAGTGTGGTGGATGTGTCTGGGGTCAAAGTGGGGGGAGGAAACCTAGCCATGATCGCTGGCCCGTGCTCGGTGGAAGAGCCTGAGCGCATGGATCGTATCGCCCAAGCGGTGCGAGCCAGCGGAGCGAACATTTTCCGTGGTGGCGCCTACAAACCCCGCACCAGTCCGTACGCTTTTCAAGGCCTGGGAGTCGAAGGGCTGAAGATCTTGCGCGAGGCGGGACACAAGCACTCGATGCCTGTGGTCACCGAAGTTACCGACCCTCGCAACGTAGAAGTTGTAGCAGAGTACTCGGACATGTTGCAGATCGGTGCGCGCAACATGCAAAACTTTGTACTGCTGACCGAAGCGGGCAAGACGCGGCGGCCCGTGCTGCTCAAACGCGGCATGTCGGCCACTGTGACCGACCTGCTAATGAGCGCCGAGTATGTGTTGAGCCAAGGCAATTCATCGGTGGTGCTCTGTGAGCGGGGTGTCAAAGGCTTTGACAATGCTACTCGCAACCTCTACGACGTCGCCTCAGTCGCCCTGGTCCAGCGTCTGAGTCACTTGCCAATCATCGTCGACCCCAGCCATGCTACGGGCCGCCCCGATCTCATTCCAGCTTGTGCTCTGGCTGGTCTTGCCGTCGGTGCCGATGGCGTGCATATCGAAGTTCACGACTGTCCCGAAGAGGCCAAGAGCGATGGTCCGCAAGCTCTGCTCCCTGCACAGTACGACGAACTGATGGGGCAATTGCGAAAGCTGGCAGAGCTCTTCGGCAAAATCATTTCAAGTAAAACCGGTACAAACTCGGGAGAGAAACGTTGAGAAAGCCGTTCATAGCTGGCAACTGGAAGATGAATCTGTTGTGCGAATCGAGTGTCGACTTGGCACAACGATTGACCTCGCTGCTGGCAGGAGATAGCTCGGTTCAAGTGGCTCTATGCCCACCGGCGGTCTACCTGCAACAGGTGGCCACCGCATTGCAGGGTTCTTCGATTGAGCTTGGTGCGCAAAACATGTCGCCTGAAAAAGAGGGTGCATTCACTGGCGAAGTGAGCGGATCGATGCTCAAGGACGTCGGCTGCCACTGCGTGATCTTGGGGCACAGCGAACGCCGCCAGTTCTTCGGAGAGACGGATGCTTCGGTCAATGCCAAGACCAAGGCCGCCCTGAGCTACGGCCTAACGCCCATCGTCTGTGTGGGCGAAATGCTCGAACAACGCGAAGCGGGCACCACGGCGAAAGTCATCGATGCGCAAGTTCGTGGCTCGTTGAACGGACTAACACCCGAACACGCTGGGCAGATTGTCATCGCTTACGAACCGGTGTGGGCCATCGGCACCGGCAAGACCGCCTCGCCGGCTCAAGCCGAGGAGGTGCATGCTCAAATTCGGAAATTATTGGCCGAGTTGTTTGGTGCAAGCGTTTCAGAATCGATCCGTATTCAATACGGTGGCAGCGTCAAGCCGGATAACGCCGCCGAACTGATGGGGCAACCGAATATTGATGGGGCCTTGGTCGGTGGCGCTGCGCTCAAAGCGGATAGCTTTGCAGCGATCGTTGCTGCAGCCCGTTGAACCTTGGTTGAAATAGTCGCTGTCGTCAAGCTGTTTAGGATAGTTGTTTTAAGGAATTGGTCATGTTGTTGATTGCAGTCTACGCGCAATACTTTTTCGGCTTCACTATCTTCGTTACTTCACTGTTCCTGGTGATGCTGGTCTTGGTTCAGCGCGGTCGCGGTGGCGGATTGACCGGAGCGCTGGGTGGTGCAGGAGGCCAAAGCGCATTTGGTACCAAGGCGGGTGACCTATTCACGCGCATTACCGTCGGTGTCGCCTCGGTGTGGATCA